>CAKZVD010000012.1 GCA_937922085.1 uncultured Tenacibaculum sp.
CAGTTTGGTTATGTTTCAGAACCGTGTAATTATAATATAAATGAAATGATTGCCAATCATATAATAAAAAATCAGAAAAATGAAATTGCCTATAATTTTACAGATAAGTGATAGTGTAGAGTTGAAAGTGAAAAGTAAAGAATCAAAGTATCTTAAAAATGAAGCGATCAATTCATTGAAAATATTCAAAGAACCTTTTTTTAAACCCAAAATAAGAATATAATAAATGGATTATTTTAAACTATTTGCTAATTGCATACTTGTAAAAGGATATGGTAGATCAACAATTAATGACTTACAAAGAAAAAAGATTCAAATCATTAATAATGATATAGCAAATCTTTTAAGTAAACTTAATAATAAAGTTTCTATAAATAGGCTCTTAGAAAATTATTCTGATTTAGAAAAAAACGACATACTAAGTTTATTAGAAAATTTAGAGGAAATGAATTTCGGTTTTTTTTGTACCAAAGAAAGTTTCGATAATTTTATTCCTTTAGAACAAAAGATTAACTATTCTAATGAAATCACAAACATTATTTGTGAGTTTAATGCGGTTAATTTTGAGAGAATAAAACAAATACGTAAACTCATTCAACAAACAAGAACGGAATCAATCACTCTTATTTTTTATAATGCATTAAAAAATAAAGATCTCATAAAAATTATAAAACTATTAAGCGATTCTTTTATAGTTTCTATTGATATAGTTATGAAAGAAAGTGAAAATTTAAATATTGACTTTTTCACTTCTCTTAATTCTTTTACAAACTTAATAAACAGCATAACAATACATTCTAGCAATGAAGAGACTACAAATAAAACGAATTACAATTTTGAGATAAATTATATAAAAAAAAGAATCAAAGATTTTTCTTTCTGTGGAGCTGTTTCAATAAATCATATGAATATCCACCAAAGAAGTTTTTTAGAATCTTTAAACCATAATTCTTGTTTGTATAAAAAAATGTCTATTGATATAAATGGGAACATAAAAAATTGTCCAAACATAAATAACTCTTTTGGTACTATTGATGCTATAGAAAATATGAAGCATATTTTAGAAGATATTACATTTAGAGAGATAGGAAAAATAAAAAAAGATGAAATAGAAGTCTGTAAAGATTGTGAGTTTAGGCATGTTTGTACTGATTGTAGAGCTTATACAGAAAACCCTAAAGACATTTTTTCTAAACCATTAAAATGTGGATATGATCCTTATACAAACGAATGGTCAGAATGGAGTAAAAATCCTTTAAAGGAAAAGACTATTGAATATTATAATTTATAATTAGGTTTAGCTTATTTTTTTTATAATATTTTGAAAACGACAAATCCATTTATTTGAGTTCCATAAAAACTAAAACAACACCGATAGCCCACGGGAAATTAAACCCTTGGTTATCGCCCTGCGATTAAATAAGATTTTGGATAAAATCAATAAAAAAGGATACGATAAACTTTCAAAAAGAGATAAAGAAAAATTAGACCAATTATCCAAATAATTTATCACTCGCATATCTTCTCATTTAGTCTACCTTTGCAAAAAAATATTCAATGCAGTTTTCAAACTTACATTTAAACAAATCTATATTAAAGGCGCTAACCGAAAATAAACACCACACTGCTACTTTAGTACAGCAAGAAGTGATTCCGTTAGTTTTAGACAAAAAAGATGTAATTGTAACTGCACAAACAGGTACTGGTAAAACTGCTGCTTTTGCACTACCTATTCTTCAAGATTTACTTAAAGAACAAGACACTGAAAAAGGGGAGAAAAAAATAAAAGCTTTAATCGTAAGTCCTACTCGTGAATTGGCCATACAAATTCATGAAAATTTTAAAATGTATGGTGAATACACCAATTTAAGAAGTACCGCCGTTTATGGTGGTATATCAACTGCTCCTCAAAAAGAAGTTCTAAAAAAGGGAGTTGATATTTTAATTGCCACTCCTGGTAGATTAATAGATTTACATAAACAAGAAGCTATTGATTTACTTCATTTAAAAACTTTTGTATTAGATGAAGCAGATTTAATGTTAGATATGGGTTTTATTGAAGATGTAAAACGAATTGAAAAATTATGTCCTCGTAAAAAGCAACAACTTTTATTTTCTGCTACTATGCCAGAAAAAGTGATTCAGTTAGCGAATTCAATGTTGTACAAACCAGAGAAAATAAATATTTCTCCTTCTGAAACTACCTCTAAAAACATAGGACAACTACTTTATTATGTTCCTAAAAAGAATAAAACAGATCTGTGTTTACACCTATTACGTAATACTATAAATGGTAAAATTATTATTTTTAGACGCACTAAATTTGGTGTAGATAAATTAGAGCAAACACTTTTAAAAAATGGGTATAAAGCAACTAGCTTACATGGAGACAAAACACAAATACTTCGTAACAAAGCTGTAGAAGATTTTAAAAATAATAAAGTAACTATTTTAATAGCTACCGATGTTGCCGCAAGAGGTATTGACATTAGCAAAGTAGATGCTGTTATTAATTTTGATTTACCTAATATTCCTGAAACCTATGTGCATCGAATTGGTAGAACAGGTAGAGCAGGAAAATCTGGAATCGCTTTTTCTTTATGTAGTGCAGACGAAACAGCATATATTAAAGCTATTGAAGAAGTAATACAACGAAAAATTCAAGTTATAAACGACCAACCTTTTCCATTAGCTAAGCCCAAACATATAAAGCAGCCCAACACCATTAGCAAACATAAAAAAGGAAGAAAATCAACAAATTCTAAAAAGAATAAAAAGCGTTGGTATTAAAAACAAACAACGAATACTTTTTAACTTATCATAAATAAAAAACCAACGAAGTTAGCTTCGTTGGTTTTATCAATTTTAAAATGATTTATTCTAAGGTTCAGAAAAACAATTCTATTCTATTAAAACCTTTTTTACTGTAAAAACTTCATTTTGTTCAACTCTTATAAAATACAAACCAGCCTCTCCAAATAAAGCTCTCTCTAACTTCAAATTTTGCTTATCTGTTTCTATTTCATAGGTTCTTTTTCCTTGTATATCGAGTATACTTATTTTTGACATCTTTGAATTACCTAAAGAAACAGTTAAAAAACCTTCTTTTAATGGATTTGGGTAAAGAACTACAACATCTAACTTTTCTTTAATGTTAACACTAGACTTAGCTGCAACACCAGATGTAGCACTGTCTACTTTCATTAATTCTGAAGTTCCTCCTGTAGCACAAACTGCACGTAAAACTATAGTGTATTCTTTTCCTGTTGCTAATCCATTAATAGTTATTGGTGATGAATTACCACCAGCGTATGATGTCGCTTTCGGGCTATTAATATTCCCAGTAAACTGCCCTTTAGGCCAAGCTCTAACTTCGTACCTATTTTCGCCAGTAAATTCTTTAAACCCTATTGAAATGGATTGACCTGTTACACTTAGAGTTTTTACTGAAGTAATTTCTGCACCAACAGAACATGGGCCAGAAGTAAAAGCATCTATTTGCGCTAATTCTGATGTACCTCCTACCGAACAAATTGCACGTATAACCAACGTATATTCTGTTCCTGCAGTTAACCCATCAATAGTTATTGGTGATGTATTTCCTCCTTTGTATGCTGTTGCTGCTGGATTGTTTACACTTCCTACAAACTGCCCTTTAGGCCAAGCCCTAACTTCGTACGTATTTACTCCATTAAGTTTATCAAACGCTAATGTAATTGAAGTATCTGTACGATCATTAATCTTTAAATTAGAAACGACGATACTTGTTGAACAAGCTTCATCTGCACTAACAATTTTCCAATTTTGATTTTTATTACCCGCCCTATATGGCCATAAATGCATTAAATTTCCATTATTTCTATCAACAACCTTATCACAATGTAAAGGTTGTAAAAAATAATTTCCTTCTACTTTCGTAATACTCCATTTTTGATGGTTACTTTCAGCTGAAGTCCATGTTCCTATATTAATATTAGGATTTTCTGTATTCTCATCTTTATTACAAGTAGCATAAGGCACTTCTAAAAATTCATTATTTCTCAAATTTTTAATGGTGTAATAAGTACCTACTTTAGTAATTTGCCATTTTGCACTATTCCCTGAAGCATCCGCAGTATTTACAGTTCTACCATTTGGGCTATTCATCTTTATCTTACCAGAAGTATTTTGAATATAATAAACACCATTCGCTAAATTAGCATCTGGTCTAACACTATCTCCCCCTCCTGTATTACTACAATTTTCACCAGGCAATCCATAACAAACTCCTGTAGGTCCTTGATTTAGATTCCAATTAGGTCCTGACACCCAATTACTACCTATTTCATAAGCTCCAACATCTGGAGATTCCCCTTTAAAACCATCAGTATAACCGTTAATAACTCTACCAAAATCTACAGCTTTTGCGCTATTTTTTAATTTGTAATTATCCGCTTTAAAATTTATAAAAGACGCCTGATCTACTAAATTATTTTGCTTGTTAGATTGTGGCTCCCAAGTACTTTCACTTTCTTGATTTCCTTGTTTATCTACTGCTTCTTTATCAGTTATATTATTCCATACTTTAACATTACTAAACTTTGTCCCTGCTTTATGCCATGCTCCCATAGTACCTCCTTTAGCTTTCACTAATGTATTATTAAAAATATCTATATCTTTTCCATCCCAATTAATTTGAATATTTGTCCACTCTACATTCCAAACTACATTTCGATATACACGAACATTCTCAGCATCATTATCTAAATAAATTCCTGCTGCCTTTTTCAATTTACCTCTACTTTCAGCATCATGAAACCAATTATGATGAATATCCATGTTTAAACCTTTATTAATTGTATAAATTAAAGCACAATCATCAGCTATCAAATTACTACGAGAAATATCATTCCAAGCTACTTCTGAATTTTTATTTATTATTTGAATACCATCTCTACCTCCACGAGAAATATTATTTCGTAAAATTTTTGTATTCTTTCCTCCTCTTGCCATTATTGGCGCATCATAAGATCCTAAAAAGTCAAAATCATGAATGTAATTATTTCTAATTATAGTTCCATTTCCAGCATCCCAAATTCCTGTAGCATCTCCAAAACCTATTTCTGAATTTTCTATAATTGTATTTACAGAACCTCCTTTAACATCTACTGCATTAATACCTTAATTAAAATTAGGAGTAATACCTCATGTCATACTTCCATACAAAACCTTTGTTCCTTTCAATTTATTTCCTGTTCCTTTAATAAGAACATTCCCTCCAAATAAAGCTAAGTTTTCAATATGTATATAATTACGGCCTTGTAAATCTACTGTAACTGTTCTTCTTGCCATTTTCACCTCATCATTTTTTGGCTTTACACCACCAGGTAATTGTACAAAAAGAGTTTTTGTTTTAGTATCAAAAAACCATTCATTTTTATAATCTAAAGCTTCTTTTATTCCTTCTAAATAATAATCTCCAAAATCTCCTGGAGGATGTGATCCTATAATCCAATTTTGATTTTTAATCGCATCAAAATTTACTCTTCCTGAAGATTGACTTTTTATCCACGCTCTCCATGTAGTCCACCCAGATCCTGGGCGATCTCCATAAAACATAATAGATCCGCCATTTGACCATTTCCAATTCGGAATTTCTCTATCTGTTAAAAAAGCATTTCTAGATACTTGATCTTGACTTCCTCCATCATTACGTAATGAATTCAAAGTAAAGCGATCTCCATCTGTATTATTTGGCCATCTTGCTAAATCTAATACTGTAGTACCTCGCATTACGAAGTTACGTTGATTTAAATCCCAATTAACCGTTTTTTTCCATCGACTTCCTCCATCAGAAGTCCATCCACTTAAAGCTTCCATTGCTGAAATAATTACTTTCTCTCCTTGTTTAGAAGTATAAACAATTGGGCTTCCTGCTGTTCCTGACTTTGCAGGTTTAATTGTTTCTTCATAAGTTCCTTCACCAATAACAACAACACTTCCTGGCTTTGCTACTGACGATGCTTTGGCTATTGTTTTAAAAGGTTGAGATACTGTTCCTGGGTTGGTATCACTACCTTTTTTTGAAACATAAATACGCTGCGCATTTATGTTACTAAATGAAAAGAGTATAACTAACGTTATAACTACTTTAAATAAATTAATTAGTTTCATAATTTGATTAATTTCGGGGTTAAACATTTTAAATTCAGGTAAAAAAACGACAGACTTCAATCAAAATTGCCTTCGCTTTTTATTTTTTTTCAATTCCAAACATAATTAAAGCGTTAACAATAAAAATAAGTCTAAACACTTATTATTCTTCATTTTAAAAAAATGAGCTAAAAACATTCTTGCATATAAAAACATAGCCTTATCAAATTAACTAAAAGATACTTTAGCTTAACACAAAACAAACTCTTGAGATAAAACCCTAAAAAACAACGAAAAAGATGTTTAAACATTAAAACAAGTGAAAATGCAGGAACTAATGATATTTATTTTTCTTTTTTTGAAAAAATATTTACTGTTTTTTTTCGTTTAACCAACAAATATTTTTTAAGTTTACAGAGAATTCATGAATTTTATTATTTATCACTCATAAAACAATCCCCTTTAAATGAGTTACTTAAACAAAAACACAAGTGTTTTAGGCTTGCGAAATGCCAAGCATTTGTTACGAAGAGCTTCTTTTATTTATACTAAAGAAGTATTAACAGAATTTGCTACCCTTACCCCTGAGGAAGCTTTTAATAAACTAATAGAAGATCAAACCGATAAATGGGCTGCTCCTTATGATCCTAGGCCAGAAACTGCCCCTGATGGATATTGGCTTTCATCTCCTAATCTTCCTAACTCTTTTGATGGTCAATTTAGAAAAAGAAGAATTGTTACTTCTTGGTGGTGGTATAATGCTATAAATCAAAATTCTTTAAGGCAAAAAATGACATTTTTCTTACACACGTCATTTACTGTTTCTAAAGATAATGGAGCTGGTACTTCTACTCATTTTTATGACCACATGAAGTTATTAGATTTTTATGCATTTGGTAACATTAAAACATTATCGAAAAAGATTACGTTTGATAATGCTATGTTAGATTATTTGAATAACACTCAAAATAATGCTAGGAATCCTAATGAAAATTATGCTAGAGAGTTTTTAGAATTGTTTACCATTTTAAAAGCAGAACAAATAGGTAGTGGTGATTATACAAACTATACCGAATTAGATGTACAACAGGCAGCTAAAGTATTTTCTGGTATAAAAACACAGGTCGATAGAAGCCTTGTTGATACGGACACAAATCTTCCAATAGGTAGAATCCAAATTAACACACATGATAAAGAAGACAAAACTTTTAGCCATGCCTTTGATGATACTATTATTAAAGGAAAAGATACTGATGACGGTGTTGTAGAAGAGCTAAGTGATTTTGTTGAAATGGTTTTTAGTAAAGAAGCTACAGCTGTTTCTTTTATTAGAAAATTGTATCGCTATTTTGTTAAAAGTGAATGGGAAGAAGAAATTGAAACAAATGTAATTATACCTTTAGCTAAAGAACTACAGGACAATGATTATGAAATTTTACCCATTGTAAAAAAATTATTGATTTCAAATCATTTTTATGATTTAGATGATACTGATGCTTCAAATGAAATTATTGGAAGTATTTTAAAAAGTCCTTTACAATTATTAAATGAAATTACTTCATTTTTTAAGTTAGATATACCTGACCCAGATACAGATGTTGAAGAGTTTTATTCCTTCTTTAACTTTATTCATAATTTCTATTTAGCTGCTGGCGGAATGAATTTATGGTCTCCAGATTCTGTAGCAGGTTATCCTGCACATTATCAGGCTCCAGATTTTGATAGACATTGGTTTTCTTCAAATACAGTTCTTGCCCGTTATAAATTAATTGAAAGTTTTTTAACTGGTAGAAATAAAATTAGGTATAATGGTAAAATTAATGTTGAATTAAATATTACTACTTTTATTCAAACAACCATTACTAATCCTTCCTTAGCAAATGACCTGATTACTGAATTAGCAGATCATTTATATCCAGAATCAATAAGTGAAGAACGAAAAGCTTATTTCGCTCAAAACTTACTGGAAGGTTTTGCTGATTTTTACTGGACAGATGCCTGGGTTACATTTGAAAGAACAAATGATGACACCATTGTTAAAACACGTTTAAGTGCTTTAATTACTCAAATGATTAATGCACCGGAGTTTCAATTAATGTAGATTAAAATTATTTTCCCCTAAATACGATTTCATGAAAAGAAGACATTTTATAAAACTGGCGTCAGCTACTTCAGCATTAGGTTTAATGCCATATGAACTGAATGCCTTATTAAAAACAGTTGATCTTTCTATCAACTGCGGAGATATTACCAACAGAAAACTTGTTCTTGTAAACTTAGTAGGTGGTAATGATGGTTTAAACACCACTATTCCTATAGATAAATATGACCAATATGCTAATTTAAGACCTACCATTAGAATTCCTAATTCTGGAGCTAATGGTTTTATAAAATTAGATTCTTCTTTAGCAGATAATAAACAACTTGGTTTACACCCTGCTTTAACAGGTTTTAAATCGTTATATGACCAAGGAGAATTAAGAATACTTCAATCTGTTGGGTACCCTTCACAAAACAAAAGTCACTTTGCTTCAAAAGATATTTATTCTACTGGTAATGATGGAAATAGCTGGAACAATGGAAAAAGTTCTGGTTGGATGGGGCGTTTTATGGAAAAGTATTACCCAGATTTAATAGAGGAAAGTTTTCCTTTAGGTGTACAAATAGGTTCTAGTAAAACTGAATTAGGTTTTCACGGTGCAGAAGAACACGGTTTATCTATAAATATTACAGGACAAGATCCTGCTGGTTTTTTTACAGAAATAAACGGCCTAGGTGGGGCTCCTCCTAGTAACATTACCGATTCACATTTTGGAGAAGAATTAAAATATATTATTGACGTAAACAATACCTCTAACAAATATTCTAAAGCTATTTCTGATGCTTTTAATAAAGGTAAAAATGCAACTAGTTATGAAGATAATAATCTTTCTAATCAACTAAAAACTGTTGCTAAATTAATTAGTGGTGGTTTACCATCAAAAGTATATCTTGTTAGTATAGGTGGTTTTGACACTCATAACAGTCAAAATGAAGAAAACGGAAATATAAAAGGTAAACATAATGACTTACTAAGTGAGGTTTCTTCTTCTATAGAAGCTTTTGTTAAAGATTTAAACGAACAATCTATAGGTGAGAATGTAGTTGGTCTTACCTACTCTGAATTTGGTAGAAAGGCAAAAGAAAATGGAAATTTAGGAACAGATCATGGAGAGATTGCCCCTATGTTTGTTTTTGGAAAACCTGTAAATGGAGGAGTTTCTGGAATTAATGTTGATTTATCTGAGGCTACTGAAGATAATAATTATCAGGTAGAAACTGTTCAATATGATTACAGAGAAACACTCACAACTTTATTACAAGATTTTTTAGGAGCTTCAGATGCAGTAATAGATCATGCATTTTTTGATCATTCTACAAGTAAAAGCTTTATAGATACCAAAATACCAGAAATCATAAAGAGTTCTTTCTCTATTGCTAAAAACTGTACTTTAGATCCTGGTGAGGGTGCTAAAGTTGGAACAAAGAAAAAATGGTTTGTATACCCTAACCCTTTCTCTTATGAATTAAATTTAAATTCTTTAGAAGGTTTTACTCAATTAAATTTTAGCCTTTATAATAACGATGGTAAATTAGTAGCTAATGGAGCAAGAGAAGTTATTAATAATAGTGTATTAATTAAATTACCTTCTTTAGCTTCTGGTTTATATTTTTTACAAATAGTGAGTAATGGAAATACAGAAAATCATAAAGTGTTTAGACTTTAATTTTACTTAAATTACTTTATGGTAAAGTTAATTAATGTTCAACAAGTAAGCTTTAACAACAAACGAGAGGGGAGTCTTTTCGATATACTTTCTATACAAGATTTATTTAACCTAAAAGATATAGAACATTCTCCTCTTGATTTTCATCAAGTAAATTTTTACATCTTGTTGTTTTTTACTAAAGGGCAAGGAATACATACGATTGATTTTACTGACTACACATATCATAAAGGAACCATTTTAAGTATTCGAAAAGATCAAATTCATAAATTCTTTAAAGCTAATAGCAACGGATATTTATTACTGTTTACCGATGATTTTTTAGTTAGTTTTTTTGAAAAAAAAGAAGCCCTAAAAAGCATGCAACTTTTTAATGAACTCATTACTTCTCCTAAAATTCAATTAAATGATGAAGATTTTCGTGAATTTGAAATTATTGTAAATGAAATTAATAAAGAATACTTTGTTGTTAATGATGAACAAACCATGGGCTTAATTAGAAGCCTATTAAACATTCTTATTAATAAAATATTCAGAATTAAAGCTAGAAAAAACAATGTTTTATCTAATAAAAAATACTTGTCTGAATTTGCTACTTTTCAACAACTTGTAGAAAAAAATTGTTTTAAAACAAAAAAAGTAATTGATTACGCTAACATGATGGCTTTAAGTACAAAAACATTAAACAACGTAACCAACTCAATACTTAATAAATCTGCAAAACGATTTATAGATGATATCCTCATTATTCAAATTAAACGTTTACTTATTAACACCAAAAATTCTGTAAAAGAAATTGCCTACGAAGTAGGTTTTGAAGAAACTTCTAATTTATATAAGTTTTTTAAAAGACATACTCAAACTACTCCAGAAAAATTTAGAACTATTCATTACTAATTTTCCCATTTCTACAGTCTAAACTTTTTTTATATAGTCATTAGCATAGCCTTATTAAATAATTTTGCTGTATTAATTTAAAACAAACTTCTAATGAGAAGAATTAAATCAACACTTAGTATAGTTATAATAACAACCTTACTCGTAACTAGTTGTAAAAACAAAACATCTAATAACTCAATAAAAAAACAAGATAAAATGGCGCAAAAAAACTTAAAAAATGTAACTATTGAAGCTTTAGATGCATTATTCAACAAAAAAAATGAAGAAAAAGTAAAAACCCTTTTTACTAAAACGTACATTCAACATAACCCACATGTTCCTACAGGACTTGAACCAATTGTAGGTTTCTTACCTGTATTAGAAAAAGCAGGAACTACTATTAAAACACACCGCGTATTTCAAGATGGTGATTTTGTTATTACACATAACACTTACAATAATGCCGAAGCTTTAGGCGCCAAAGAAATAGTTACTTTTGATGTTTTTAGAATGGAAGGTGGTAAAGTAGCTGAGCATTGGGATAATGTATCTCCAATTGTTAAAGAAACCGCAAGTGGACGCTCACAATTTGATGGGTCAAGTGAAATTACTGACAAAGAAAAAACAGCTAAGAACAAGCAATTTGTAGAGAACTTTGTCAACGATATTCTATTTGGAAAAAATCCAGATAAAATAACTGAATATATAAGTACCGAAAAATACCACCAACACAATGTAGCTATCGAAGATGGATTAGCTGGATTAGGAAAAGCTATCGATTATTTAGTGTCTCAAAACGATATGTTTAAATACACTAAGATTCATAAAGTTTTAGGAGAAGGAAATTTTGTTTTAACAATGTCTGAAGGAGAATGGCATGGTAAAACTCAATCTTTTTATGATTTATTTAGAGTTGAAAATGGAAAAATTGTTGAACATTGGGATATTGTTCAAGAAATACCTACTGAAATGGCTCATGATAATGGTAAATTCTAATTATCAATTAAAAATATTTTTCTAAATTAATAAAAAAAGACTACTTAAATAAGTAGTCTTTTTAGTTATACTTAACACTACAAAAGGCAGTTCTTCTTTTATTCATTTTTAAAAATCACTACAAACAATACACTCATCCACAAATACATGTATAACTTCCACAATCGGAGTACAAAACGTATATTTAGGTATTAAGTTTGATTTAGTTAGGGAAACTTATTAAATTAAAACATTATGAGCTATTTAAACAAACTTAAACTACTTTTTGTCGTATTATTTTTATTAACAACTGTAAATTCTTTTTCAATAAACTCATCTTCTAATGAAAAAGAAGCAATCGATATGTATCGATTACCTAAAAAACTAATCGGAACTTATGAAGGCACACTTACCAAATTAAGTGGCAGAACAATTATAAATCCTGAAGGCACTTGTATTATCAAAAAAACAAGTACAAACTCTTATAGTTTAAAATTTAGTAATGGTATTGGGGCTATTAAAAATGTAAAATTTAAACAAGATGATGATGTATTTACAGCTTCAACTTTTTATAAAGGAAAAAAGCTAGCCATTTCTCTAGATTTAGATGGTAGTTTAAGTGTTGGAAGTTTATCTGGTACTAAAACTTTAGCTTTTGAAGGTGATCTTATAGAATCAAATAATAATAATGACGGAAATATAAACACACATAATCAAAGTATACGTACTAATGATAATGGCACAATTATTAGAAATGGTAACCAAACTATAAACACAAGTAGTAGTAATACCAGAATCAAAAATGGTCATCAAAATATTAATACAACGAAAAATAATACTAGAATTAAAAACGGCAACCAAAGTATCAATACTAAAAAAAATGGATCTGTAAGCATTAGAACTGGAGGTCTTGGAATAGACACTTCTAATGGAAATGTAAGTATTAGAACTGGTAATGGTAGTATTGAAGTAAACAATAATGAAAATGATTATGAAGATAATTCTTCTGTTCAAATAAACGGTAATCATAGGTATAGAGGAAATGCCTTTTATGAATGTAACTCTAATGAAATATCTAATTTACCAGAACAAGTTGTTGGTATTTACATGGGGGAATTAAAAGCACCTGGTGTATACACAAAAAAAGGAATCTGTAAAATTGTAAAAACAGGATGTAAAATATATAGAATGGATTTCAGTAATGGTATTCCTTCTATTTATGGAGTTCAATTTGGTAGGCAAAATAACTTTAAAGAGTTTACTTCTGTTATTATGGACGGAGATTATGCTACTGATATAGAAATTGATATGCGTTTCGATGATTTAACAATTGAAAAAGGAATGTTTAATATCGCTTTTGATGGAGAAAAGCAATAAGTAAAAGAAAGTTATATAATCACAACATCCAATTAAACAGGCTAATTTTATTAATTAGCCTGTTTTTCTTTATATAATAATCTTTAAAAAAAGTTGTTTTATTTTTTGTAGATTTATTTCTCTATAACCAAACTATATGTATAGAAAACAGATTATTGCCTTTTCTATTCTCTTAAATTTCTTTTTTTTCTACTCTCAAGAAAAAGATGTTTTTTATAAAGAATGGCAAGCAAAAATAGACACAATAACTAATATCAACAACGCGATTAAGCTAGATAAAGAATACTTACCAAAAGTTTTTAAAGAAAATCAAATCTATATTTTCAACAACATCTCTTTTCGTTATGAAGATAAAAAATTACGTGATTCTGCTCATTATTATGCTAACAAAGCTTTAACTTATAAAAAGGAATTTCTTAAACATCCAGCAATAGCAGAAGCTTATCTTGCTAAAGCAACTATTTACATGCGAAATCAAGAATTAAAAATTGCTAAAATAAACTTAGACAAAGCTAGAAAAGTTTTACATTTTAATAAAACTAGCGTTATATGGCGTACTTACTATCAACAAATGGGAAGTTTAAACGACCTATTAACCAAACAAGAACTAGCAATTAAATATTCAGATTCTGCTATTCAGTTTTCTTTACAACAAAAAGACACTTCATCAACAGCTAATCTATATCACAATCTTGGAATTCAATATTACAATCAAAATAAGTTAGAACAAGCTGTTAAAAACTTATTAAAAGCTATTGAAATAAAAGAAAAATACAATGAAAATGACAAAGCCAGTTCTTGTTACATTTTGGGTTTAATGTACAATAACAAAAGAATATTCGATCAAGCAAATAAATATATTTACAAAGCTATTTATTATGCTAAAAAACAAAAACATGATGAAATAATAGTGAGAAGTCACATGATTTTAGCAAAACAATTTACTGCAAGAAAACTAGCTAAAAAGGCTTTGAAATTTAATGATTCTGCATTACGTGTTTCTAAAAAACTTGATCTTTGGAGTATAACTACCGAATTATTAAAAAACAAAGGTGATATCTATTTTAACGTATTAAACAACAAAAATGAGGGTGAAATATATTATAAAAAAGCTTACAATAGACTCAAAAACAAAAATCATCAACATTACAAACAACTTGCTATTGTAGAAAAATTAATTAGCGTTGCCATTTCAAATAAAAATAAAATTATAGCTAAAAAATATTTAAATGAATATAAGCAAATCTTAAATATAAAAAACGACATTGATCATCAACAAATATTCCATAGAGAATCCGGGAAATATTATGACTTAATTAAAGATTATAAAAAAGCCATTTCTCATTATAAAAAATCATATAAACTGTATGACTCTGTAAACAGTGTTCAAACAAAAACAAAAGTTGCCGAATTAGAAAAGAAATATGACACCAAAAAAAAAGAGCTTAAAATCGCTAATTTGAATAAAGAAAATGCTGTAAAAGAAAAACAAATAGCACAAGCCAGTTTTAATCAAAAAATATTATTATTCTCAATAATTGGTATTACTTCATTTCTAATATTTGGCTTCTTTACATATTCAAAAATTAAAAAACAAAAAAGAGAGTTAGCAAGTACTAATAAAAATTTAACTGAATTAAACGCTGTTAAAAATAGATTGTTTTCTATAATTTCTCATGATTTAAGAAGCATGCTTGTTCCTTTTCAGCGAGCAGGAAAAGTAATTAAATATTATGCAGATAAAGGAGATACAAAAAAGACTATTGCGCTTTCTCAAGAACTACAAAGTAACTCTCAAAAACTATCTAACACTTTAGATAATTTACTTAATTGGTCTTTACAACAAATGAATAACTATAGTTATAAAGAAGAAGAAATCTCTGTTAAAAAAGAACTTTCAGAAATTATAGAAAACTATAGTTATCATGCAAAACTAAAAAAAACAAAACTTATTTTAGATCTTCAATACGATGAAAAAATACTTTTTGACAAAGGTGCTTTTCATGTAATATTCAGAAATTTAATTAGTAATGCTTTAAAATTCACTGAAAATGGATCTATTAAACTAACTGGCTCTAGAGAATCAGAAGTGCTTAATTTTTCTATAGCTGATACAGGAACAGGCATGTCTAAATCACAACTAAAAAGATTGTTTTTATTTACTGATAAAAACACATTATCAGGTACTCAAGGAGAAGAAGGTACTGGTATTGGTTTAAAAATAGTTCACAAATTCATAGAAATACACCAAGGCACTATCAATGTTTCTTCTAAGCAAAAAATAGGCACAAAGTTTGATTTAAGTTTCCCTGTAAAACAAATTTTGAGCTTACCAAAACAATCAAATATACTAACGGCCTAATTACTATTTATGAATATTTATATTATTGAAGATGAAATTTTCCAATTAGAAGACCTAAAAATTTCAATAGAAAACTTAAATTATAACTGTGTCGGTTCCACTGATGACGCTATAGAAGCTCTTGAAGAAATTGGAACACTACAACCAGATGTAGTTTTAATAGACATACATTTACATAAAAGAAATGCAGGTATACATTTAGCGAATAAGGTTACTGAATTTTACAAAACTCCTATTATATTTATTACTTCAGAAATAGATGATACTGTTATAGCAAATGCTATAGAAAGTAAGCCTGTAGCCTATCTTACAAAACCACTAAAAGAAAATGATTTAAAAGCTGCTTTAATTTTAGCACAACAAACACAAGTAAAAAACAATAAAGAATCTACTTCAACTACCAAAGATCTTTTTGCTAGAAATGGAAACAAACTACATAAGATAAGTATTGATACTATTTTATATGCGCACACCGATTCTAAAAATTATTGCTCTATCGTAACTGTAGATGATAAGAAATTTTCTGTTAGAAATTCTATCTCTGGCTTATTAAAAGTTTTAAATAACAAACAATTCATTCAAACACACCGTTCATATCTTATTAATTGGAATTTTATTCAATCTTTTTCTGAGAGTGATCAAAGCATTGAATTAAAAAGTTACCACCTAAGTATTCCTGTTGGTAGAACTTATAAACCAGAAATATCTAAACGTTTACGAATCATTTAATATTACATCCTATAACTTCTTATATTTAGACACATTTATTGGTTGATATTCCACATAAGCTTAAAAAAACAAACGCATCGTAGTACTTTCATAATCAAATCTAAAATAAATAATTATGAAAACTATTCAAAACCTGAATGCTGTTTCAAAAATCGTGTTTGCTTTAATCTTCTTTACATTTATTTCTTGTAGTGATGATAAAAATGTAGCTCCAGAAGGTGCACAATTTGTAGATTTACCTAATAGTCTATTAACAGACTATAATGGCTCTGTAAACTACAACAATACTATAATTGAAGTAGATGCTACAGCTACTATTTCTAAAACTGGAAATAAAGTTTACAAAGTTTCTTTTAGTGATGAAGTTCCAGAAATTACAGGGCTCCATTTTATAGAAAACGACGGAACATTTGCATCTGCTTCTGGTTCAGATAGTGCTGAAGGGGTTGGTTTACGTACCGGTAACTTAAGTGTTGGTGTAACTAATGATGGCAAACAATGGCAATTCTCGTCTAACTAATAGATGAGTAACTTAGAATCTCTACTATAATAGACTTCAAATAAAAAAAGCTGTGATAAAATATCACAGCTTTTTTCTTATCCTTTATATTTTAATGGTAAATGCACTACTTTTTTAGTTTCATAAAAATCTTCTTCAAAAAAATCTGGTAAATTATAAATTGTCGCCTTAGGAAAAGTGGCTAATTCCTCTTTTAAATCACCTCCTTTTAAATACAAAATTCCATTTTTCAATGAATGATTTTGTTTTTTATGTACTTTATTCTTTACCCATCTATGAAAAGTTTCCATTTGAGCCACTGCTCTACTTATAATAAAATCATAAGTTTCTTTCACTTCCTCTACTCTACCATGGGTTGTTTTCACATTTTGTAAACCTAAACCTTCAACAACTTCATCTACAACTTTAATTTTTTTCCCAATAGAATCTACCAAATGAAAATTAGTTTCTGGAAATAAAATAGCTAATGGAACACCAGGAAAACCTCCCCCAGTTCCAACATCCATAACCGAAGTATTTGGTTTAAACTCCATCACTTTTGCTATTCCTAGAGAATGTAAAACATGACGTAAATACAATTCATCAATATCTTTTCTAGAAACTACATTAATTTTTAAATTCCAATCTTCATACAACTCTTGTAAAAGTGAAAACTGATGTATTTGGTTTTCACTTAAATTTGGGAAGTACTTTTTTATTATTTCCATACGGTTCTTATTGCAGTGACAAAAATAATAACAATTCTTATAGCATGATTATAACAATTTAATAATTATCGTTAAAATCTTTCTTTATAACAAAAACATGAACTAAAAACACTTATTTTTACACCTTGTATTTAGATTAGAACATGAAGACGATAAAATTTTCAAGAATAGATAAAGCGAAGTTCTTTAGAACTTTAAATAAAAGAGTAAACGAATACTTTAAAGAAAACGAAATTAAGCGTACAGGAAACTGGAAATTATATACCAAGGCAATTATAATGTTTGCTGTTTTTTTAGTTCCTTTTATAATTATTCTTACTATTGATATGCCACAATGGGCTCAATTTCTACTAACCATTGTTATTGGAGTTGGAATGGCTGGTGTAGGTATGAATGTAATGCATGACAGTAATCATGAATCTTTTTCTAGTAAGAAATGGGTAAATAATTTAATGGGAAGTAGTATTTATATTTTAGCTGGTAATGTATATAATTGGAAAGTGCAACACAATGTACTACACCACACTTATACAAATATAAAAGACCATGATGAGGATATTGACGCTGGTAGAATCATCCGCTTTTCTAAACACTCTGAGTGGTTACCAATTCACAAATATCAGAAATATTATTCTCCGATTCTTTATGGACTTTTAACTATTAATTGGGCTATTACAACCGATATTAAGCAAATGCGCGGGTACTTAAAACGAAAACTATCTTATGGTAAATTTCCGAATCCAAAAGTGGAATGGACAAAATTAATTATTTCAAAAATTGCGTATTATGCTTTATGGGTAGTATTACCTATTATGGTTTTAGACATTTCTTGGTGGAAAGTACTTATTGGCTTTTTTGCTATGCATTATACTGCAGGAATCATTTTAAGCTTTGTTTTTCAATTGGCACATATTGTTCCTAAAACGGAAATGCCTTTACCAGATGAAGAAGGTAATATGAAAAACACTTGGGCAATACACCAATTATACACCACTACAAATTTTGCCCCTAAAAATTGGTTTATCAACTTTTACACAGGTGGTTTAAATCACCAGGTAGAACATCACATTTTTCCAAACATTTCTCATATTCACTATAAGAAGATAGCAGAAATTGTAAAAGAAACTACTAAAGAATTCAATTTACCATATCACGAATATAAAACAACAAGAAGAGCAATTATAGAACACTTAAAACACATTGCTGAACTAGGAAAAAAACCGCAATTAGCATAATCAACTAACAAGATGTCAAAAGCATTATCTAACAGAATTAACAGTTTACCTGTATCGCAAACTTTAGCAATGGCTGCTAAAGCAAGAGAGTTAAAAAAACAAGGGAAAGATATTATTAGTTTAAGTTTGGGTGAACCAGATTTTAACACCCCTGATTTTATTAAAGATGCTGCTATAGAAGCAATTAATCAGAACTACAATTCATACACTCCTGTTGATGGGTATGTAGAATTAAAAGAGGCGATTTGCACTAAATTTAAACGTGATAATAATTTAGATTACAAACCAAATCAAATCGTAGTTTCTACAGGCGCAAAACAATCAATTGCTAATATTGCTCAGGTTTTATTAAATCCTGGTGATGAAGTTTTATTACCTGCTCCTTATTGGGTAAGTTATTCTGCAATTGCTACTTTATGTGAAGCTAAATTTATTGAAATTCCATCTTCTATAGATGCTGATTTTAAAATTACTCCAGAGCAGTTAGAGGCAGCTATAACACCAAAAACAAAAATGGTTTTCTTTAATTCACCAAACAACCCAAGTGGTAGTATTTATAGTGAAAAAGAATATAGAGCATTAGCCAAAATATTAGAAAATCATCCACAAATTTTCATCTTATCTGATGAAATTTACGAACATATTAATTATGGTGATAAACCTTTTAGTTTTGCTGCTATTGAAAGCATGTATGACAGAACAATCACAGTAAATGGTTTAGCAAAAGCTTTTGCTATGACAGGTTGGAGAATTGGTTATATTGGTGCTCCTGATTGGATTGCTAAAGCATGTACAAAAATGCAAGGTCAAATTACTTCCGGAGCTAATTGTATAGCACAACGTGCAGCAATTACAGCGGTATCTGCTACTCCTGATAAAGTACAATACATGGTAGACGAGTTTAAATCTCGTAGAGATATTGTATTGAACTTATTAGGTAAAATTGACGGATTTAAATTGAATATACCTGAAGGAGCTTTTTATGTTTTCCCAGATATTTCAGCTTTTTTCGGTAAAACAATTCGTAATAAAGATATTAAAAATGCTAGCGATTTTTCTATGCTTTTATTAGAAGAAGCAAACGTTGCTACAGTAACGGGAGAAGCTTTTGGTGCTCCAAACTGTATTCGTATGTCATATGCTGCATCTGAATTACAATTACGAGAAGCTGTTAAGCGTATTAAGGAAGTTTTGAGTTAAAAATAATTTTATTTCATAAATAACACCAAACAAGGAGCTTCTAAACTCCTTGTTTTTTTTATTAAAAATTGTATGATCTCTAAATTAAGAAATACTGAAAACCTTAGTCTCCAAAATCTTCAAAGAAGAATTAACAGTGGTGAATATAGATTTATAGCTTACCCCTATAGTATTTCTTTATTAGCTGGTAATATTTACATGGTTTCTCCAGCATATTTACTAAAAAAAGAAGACATTAAAAAGCATACTCTGAAATATAATTTTATCTCCTTTATTTTTGGGTGGTGGTCTATTCCAAATGGTCCAACAAATACATTAAACAGCATAAAAACGAATAGAAAAGGTGGCATTGATGTTACTGAAGATATTATGCTTAATTTAACAGAAGAAGACTCTTTAAGGTCTAAGAAGGTTAAAATAGAGGTATTATATACTTTATTTAAGCATCCTTCAAAATCTGACATCAAAGATTTCATTAAATCAATCAAAAAAACAAAATCTTTAAATTTAAATCAAAAAATTTATTTAGGTAGATATTTAGACACTAAAGAAGTTCATTACTTTATACGATTCGAAAATATTTCGAATGTATCAAAAGATGATTTACTTAAAAATTTAAGAAAAATCTACTATGATCATATACAGATAGAAGTTGGTCAAACTGATAAAAAAGATGAATTAGATCAAAAAATAATAACACAAGGGATTAAACTGAATATTAACTAAAATCAATTCATTTTACGTATAAAATCTTTTCTATTGTTTTTAAGAAGATAGTTGTAGGTTATTTTTTTCATGGTACTCCAATTTAAAAACAAACTATTACTTCGTCGTTCTTTAATAAATTTATCTTTCATTTTTTTAGGCCAGCCTTTAAAAGATAAATAATACGTTTTTTCTCCTTCTTTTCCTTGAATAACCATATAGGTTTCTTTTAAAGAAATAACATTCTCTTTTTCAAACTTACTAATAAACTCTTTTAATCCTACTTTTTGATTCCAAGCCGGGTCTTTAGGACAACAAACAGAACCATAACTTTCTGAATATTCAAACATTAAATCATTTTTTAATAAAAAACGATCTTCAGATATTACATAAACCTCTGTTTTTTCTTCTGGTTTTTCATAAATATCATACGTTTCAACAACTACTTCTTCTTCAAAAAAATGAGACTCTGTACCCGTAAAACCTTCTGCATTATCATAAGCTGTATTTAAAAAATCTAGTAATCTACCTTTCGAATCTAAAATCACCAGCCAATGTGTATTTTCAGAATCGTAGATACTTTGCACTAAAAAAACATTTTGATGATTAAATTTACTTATTTTACTCAAATAATAAGAAAACCCGTCCTCTTCACTATAATTCCCTAATAAATTGAATCCTTTCTGTAACCAAGTTGACTTACTTATCTTTTTCTTGTTTACATATTTTTTCCCAATAGAATCCATAGAAAAACCTTGTGCGAAACAAATCTTTAAACCAATCAAAAACGTGAATGCAAAAAAAACAATTCTTCTATTCATCATAAATTTACTTTTAAAAATATATACCTTTAAACTTCTTTTGTTTTTTAATCTTTTTAAGGTACAAAACTTTCTCCTTATAATCTATAAACGCTTTTCCTCGCTCTAAAACATCTGCTCCTATAATACCATGAACTTTACCTGCTTTATGCTGCTCTAAAGCTGTATTTACATGCAGCAAATCAAACAAAACTAAATTACATGTATTTAATTTCCAATCACCAATTTTTAAACGATTATTTTCCGATTTAAGCGTTTCCATATCTGTGGCCCCAGCACCAGCTGCTTTTACTTCGCTTTCTTCAGATATTAACTTAAAATACTCAATTAAATCTAAACCAACACACGAATTTGAAGCTCCAGTATCTAATATAAACGTTCCTTTTACTCCGTTTATTTTTGCTGAAAGTTCCAAATGGTTGGTTTTCATTTTTTTTAATTTTATTCGAACGTATTTCTTTTTACGCAATACTTTTTTCAAACTTGTCATTTCTTGTACTTTTGCTTCCTAAAAACAAAAATACATCATTTAAGAATAAAGCAGATTGCTAAATTCTTGAACTTTCATACTATAATAAATGATTACAGATACACATACACACTTATATGCCGAGCAATTTGATGAAGACAGAGACGAAATGATGCTACGAGCAAAAGAAGCTGGAGTTTCTCGTTTTTTTATTCCTGCTATAGATAGTGAATCTACCGAAAGAATGTTCGATTTAGAAAAAAAATACCCAAAGGATGTTTTTTTAATGATGGGCTTACACCCTACTTCTGTTAAAGAAAATTATAAAGAAGAATTAGATCATGTAAAAGAATGGATTAACAAACGTAATTTTTATGCAATAGGTGAAATTGGTATCGATTTATATTGGGATAAAACGTTTTTACAACAACAACAAGAAGCTTTTAAAACACAAATTCAATGGGCAAAAGAAAAAAAACTACCTATTGTTATTCATTGTAGAGATGCTTTTGATGAAATTTTTGAAGTTTTAGAGAGTGAAAAAGGAGAAGATTTATTTGGTATTTTTCATTGCTTTACAGGAACGTTAGAACAAGCACATAAAGCTATTTCATACAACATGAAATTAGGTATTGGTGGCGTCGCTACTTTTAAAAATGGAAAAATTGACAAATTCTTAAATGAAATCGACCTTAAACATATTGTTTTGGAAACTGACTCTCCTTATCTTGCTCCTACTCCGTATAGAGGAAAAAGAAATGAAAGTAGCTATATAACTCAAGTGGTAGGGAAATTAGTTGATATTTACGGAAAATCCTTTGAAGAAATTTCAGCAATTACCACTCAAAACTCCAAAGACATATTTAGCATTTAATTATACAAAACCTTGTTCAAAAAGAATCATTTTTCTGACTATCAAAAACTTTCCTTTACCATAGGTATTATCTATCTATGGTTTGGTCTTTTAAAAATTTTTCCAATTTATAGTCCTGCAGAAAGCATTGCTTTTGATACAATTAAATGGTTAACTTTTAATCTTATTGTAAAACAAACCGCTATTATACTTTTAGGTATAGCAGAAATTCTAATAGGTTTTTTACTCATCTTTTACTATCAAAAAAGAACAGTTATTCAAATAGCGTTAACTCATATTTTTTCACTTTTTTACCTTTAATTATTTTTCCTAACAAATCATTTCTTCATTTTCCTTTTGGCTTTTCTTTAATTGGACAGTATATATTTAAAAACATAATAATTGTTAGTGTTTTATTAATTTTACTAAACAACACGAAACAAATAGCAAAAGAAAATTGATCTATTTTCTTTTAAAAAAAATGAAATACTGTTAGAGAATGAACGAAATAGATAAAATTGCTTTAATAGAAATTAAAAATGGTAAAATATTAAGTACTCGATCTAAAGGAAGAGAAAAATTTTATATTCCTGGAGGGAAAAGAGAAATCGGAGAAACAGATCAACAAACCCTTATTCGAGAAATCAAAGAAGAACTCGATGTTACCATTGATAAAGAATCAATTGAATATATCGGCACTTTTAAAGCACAAGCAGATAGTACAAAAGAAGGTGTAATTGTAAAAATGACCTGTTACAAGGCTACATTTAATGGAGTATTAAAACCTACTAGTGAAATAGAAGAAATAAAATGGTTATGTTATAAAAATATTGACAAAATATCTGAAGTTGATAAAAAAATCTTTACTTTTCTAAAAGAAAAAAACTGGATCATATAATAGCTTATTAATTTTTAACCATTGCACACTGAAACTATATATTATAAATCTCCTATAGGAATTCTTGAAATTATAGGTACTGAAAAAGAAATTCAATCTATTAACTTTAAAAACGAGGATTTCTCAACTAAACTTGAAGCAACATCTAACGAAATTAGAAAATGTGTAGTTCAATTAGATGAATACTTTTCTAAAAAAAGAAAAGATTTTAACCTTAATTTAAGTACTAAAGGAACCCAATTTCAACAAAAGGTATGGAACGAATTATTAAAGGTTCCTTTCGGAAAAACCAGAAGTTATTTAGAACAATCTAAAGAATTAGGTGATGTTAAAGCAATTAGAGCTGTTGCTTCTGCCAACGGAAAAAACCCCATTTCAATTATCGTTCCTTGTCACAGAATTATTGGTTCTGATGGTTCTTTAACAGGATATGCTGGTGGAATTTGGCGAAAAAAATGGTTGCTAGAACATGAAAGCGGATACAAACAACAAACTTTATTTTAATTTTTTAAAATATCTTTTATTATTTTCAAATGATGATCTGCATGTATTTCAAGAAATTTAATCGTTTCATTTAATTTTAAATCTCCAAAATAAGGATGTTTAAAAAAATGATCTTTATTAATAGTCTCTAATTCTTGAATTTTCATTTTTACATTTATAAAGTGTTCTCTAAGTATTTGTTCATTATATATTTTTGGGATAGCTTTCTTAGGAGCTTTTGCACGTCCATGAGGAATCTTTTTTAAACCCAATACAATAAATTTTGACATTTTAAAACTCCATTTATAATCTATCGGATTTGATTTTTTAAGATAATCTATCACCCCATTAGTTGTTAAGAAAATATGTTCAATATGCCAACCTACATTTGATTTTGAAACATCAATATTCAATTTCTCTTGTTTTGAAATAACACTTTCAAACTCTATAAGTAATGTATTTAATTTCCCCATTTTCTTAATTAAGATTAAAAGTAGAAATAAACTAATTCAAATTCCTTTTTTGAATAAAAAACTTCTTCAACAATTTACTACATTCTTCTTCTAAAACCCCTGAAACCACTTTAGTTTTTGGATGCAACTTTGTATTTAATACAGTAAATCCTAATTTAGCCTCACTAGCACCATATACAATTTTCCCTATTTGAGTCCAATAACTAGCCCCCGCACACATCTGACAAGGCTCAAGAGTAACATACAATGTACAGTCTTTTAAATATTTTCCTCCTAAAAAATCAGCAGCAGAAGTATATGCCTGCATTTCT
Source organism: uncultured Tenacibaculum sp. (assembly GCA_937922085.1). GTDB lineage: Bacteria > Bacteroidota > Bacteroidia > Flavobacteriales > Flavobacteriaceae > Polaribacter. The sequence continues at coordinate 24,897 of CAKZVD010000012.1, forward strand.
GCATGTGCAGTTACATCATTTAACCTTTCTGTTAAATTATGAGCTCTAGCAATAATTTGATTATTTAAAACAATAACAGCACCTACAGGAACTTCTCCTTTATCAAAAGCAATTTCAGCCTCCTGCAATGCTTTTCTCATAAAATAAACGTCATCGAATGGGTTCATGAAAATTTTTCTTTTCTTTTTTTTGTATACAAATCAGCAATAGTTGGTTGTTCTTTATTCGATTCTATTAATTCAAAAACATCTTCTTTTTTAACCAATCCTGTTTGAATTACTTTAAAATAAACACCACATTTAGTTGTATTCCAAAATTGCTTAACAATTTTCATATCATTAAATCGAACTCCTAATTTCATACAAGGAAATCTAGCTTTTGTGGCTTCTAAAATAGTTTCTCCTACCTTAAAAGTATCGCCAACATGAATTTCTGTTTCTTCTAAATCTGATAATGTCAAATTTTCACCAAACATTCCTAATTCCCATTCAATATTAGGATGTAATTCTTTGAAATAGTCATAATGCTTTTGAGAATATGCATAAACTGCTTGCTTTACCCCTCCATGATGTTCACGGTCACAAATAGCATCATTTTTAACCTCTTCTACATTCAAAAAAACAGGTTCATCAGTTGAATACTTAAAAATACCGGTAGTTACTTTCTTACCTTTCCAATCAATTTCCTTTCTCTCTCCTATGTTTGTAGATACAATTATCATGTTAATGCTTTTTTACAAAGTTAGCTAAATAAAATAGTTATTTTTACAAAAAAAATAGAGTTTGATTTCAATAAAAGTTTCCGAAAACAAAAAAATATATTTTGCATCAGATCAACATTTAGGAGCCCCTAATAAAGAAAAAAGTTTTCCTAGAGAGCTAAAGTTTATTAATTGGTTAAATGAAATAAAAAAAGATGCTGAAGCTATTTTTCTTTTGGGAGATTTATTTGATTTTTGGTTTGAATACAAAACAGTAGTTCCTAAGGGTTTTGTTCGAGTTTTAGGAAAACTTGCTGAAATTAAAGACAGTGGAATACCTATTTATTTTTTTGTAGGAAATCATGATCTATGGATGCGTGATTATTTTGAAACTGAACTAAACATACCCGTATACCATACTCCTAAAGAATTCAAAATTAACAATCAATTATTCTTAATTGGTCATGGAGATGGTTTAGGTCCACATGATAAAGGATACAAACGAATGAAAAAAGTTTTTACTTTCCCTTTATTTAAATGGATGTTTCGTTGGCTTCACCCTGACTTAGGAGTTAAATTAGGACAATATATGTCTGTAAAAAACAAACTTATTTCTGGAGATGAAGATGCTAAATTTTTAGGAGAAGACAATGAATGGTTAGTACAGTATTGCAAACGTAAATTAGAAACTAAACACTACGATTATTTTGTGTTTGGTCATCGTCACTTACCTTTAGATATTGAATTAAAAAACAACAGTAAGTATATCAACTTAGGTGACTGGATTCAATATTTCACCTATGGTTCTTATGAAAAATCAAAACTCTCTTTAAAAAAATTTAATTCATAAAAAAACCCACTCTTTCGAGTAGGTTTTTAATCATATAAAGAAATTTAATCTTATTGATTTTCAGAAAATGGCGTTGGAAAAGCATCTATAGGATTGTCTCCAGCACGATCTAAAGGTAAAAAATCAGTATCATTTAACTTATTAAACCTTCTCAAATCAATCCATCGGTGTCCTTCTCCTAACAAAGAATACCTTCTTTGTTTCAAAACTTCTAATTCTAAATCTGTATCTGTAGTTCCTCCAGAATAATTTGCCAAACCAGCTGCATTTCGAACTTTATTAATTCCATTTACAGCAGCAGCATTATCCGTTCCTATATTTGCTTCTGCATACATTAAAATTAATTCTTCATTTCTAATTAAATATACTGCATCTACATTACTCTTGTATAATGAAATTTGATGTGTTCCTGTTAATCCATCAAAAGAAGCTGGACTCGGAGCAGAAGTATCAGGATCTACTAATAACGTTGATTTATTGGCAACCCTTATATCACCAGCTTCTGCTTTGGTAATCCAAGAATTATGAATCGTAAACTCATTACCCGTTCTAATTTCATAAAATAAATTATTAGCTACATCATTACCCGAAAGCCCAAAAATATGTTTTACTCCTAAAAACATATCTCCATTTAAATCAAGAAATGAGTTATTTAACAAAGCTAATACTTCAGACTTATTATTTTGATATAAAGCAACTCTTGCTGCTATAGCTCTATTAAATTTTGAAAAAGAGGAAGGTGTACCAACCTCAGAAAAACCACTGCTTAATGTAAAATCAAATTCTGAAATCCCACTTAAATCTGTAATAGCATTATCTAACAGGTTTTTAATAAAAGTAAGTGCTTCAGTATAACCTATAAAAGCTCCTAAATTTTCAGGATCAGCAACATCTACTCTAATACCATTTGTATACTGACGGTTTGCTAATGTCAATAAAGCATATGCTTTTAAAGTATTTGCATATCCAAAATAAGATCGTTTCGTTGCCTCCGTAAAACCTGCTTCAGAATTCTCAACAGTATTAATTAACACATTAGCTGCTTTAACAATTCTATAAGAAGCTGAATAGGCTCTTGTTGTTAAAAAACCATTATTATCTAATGGCCCTTTCAACAATTCTCCTGTATATCTTGGATCTGTACCTGTTAAATCATAATATTCTCTACCTAAATAACCTACGGTTTCATAGTGAAATTCTAAATCGTTTCTTAATATAGACTCTAATCCTACTGCTAACGATTGCACATCTGCTTGAGACGCTCCTTCAGAAAAACTTTCTAATGTTGGCGCATTTTCATTTGGTAATTCCTCTAAATCACAACTTACTAAAAAAGCAGTTGTGAATAACATAAATAATATTGAAAATTTATTGTTGAACATAATCTTTTTTTTTAGAAGTTAATATTTAAGTGAAAATTGATAAACTTAGATGCAGGATAAGGGGTTACTTCTACATTGTTACCTAAAACATTATTCCCAAAATTAGAAGCTTCAGGATCGTAACTATTGTAATCGAAAATATTGATCAAATTTCTTCCTGACAATCCTATTTTTACTTTTTCAAACCCTTTAAACACAGTATCATCAAAAGTATAATACAGTCCAACTTCGCGCAATCTAATATATCCTGCATCTTCAATTAAAGGTTCAGGATTCGCAAATGCTAAACTAGAACGATACTCTCCATTTGTTAAAGTCCCTGTAGGATCTAAACCTGTATCATCATAATCCCATGTGGTTCCAGCCAAATCATATAGTAATGTTGTTAAATTAATTCCATCTCCTCCTTTTTTCCAATGCCATAAAAATGATAAATCAAAATTCTTATAACTAATTTGATTTTGCCAAGACATTTGAAAATCAGGCTCAGCATTACCATACACCGCAAAACCATCTCCTTCAGGATCTATTTCTGCTATTTCAGCAGTTGTTAAAACACTAGCATCATAAGTTCCTACAATTTGAGTTGCACTAAATCCTTTTTGAATATAAAAAGTTCCTAATGATGAAGCAAAACCACCCTCTGTAAATGCAGGCACATCCAATTCTGTTATTGTTGATTTATTTTTCCACCATTTAACATTAGTACTCCAAGAAAAATCTTCTTTATTTATTATAGAAGCATTTAAACCTAACTCTATTCCTTTATTCTCAAGCTCTCCTCCATTTTTAACCTCTCTTGTAAAACCTGTAGATGGCTCAATTCTTTCCTGTATTAATAAGTCACTAATGGTTTTATTATAAAATGTAGCCTCTAAACTAATTCTATTATCTAAAAAACCTAAATCAATTCCATATTCTAATTCTTTTTGTCTCTCCGGCTGTATCGTTGGATTTCCTTTAAAAGTACCTGGTGCAAATCCTGAATTACCTCCAATAAATTGAGCGTCTGCTAATGTAAATTGGTCATTAAAATTAGGAAACCTTCCCGCTTCTCCATAAGCAACTCTAGGCTTAACTCTAGTAAAAATATTAGATTCAAAAAAATCAAATTCATGTAAGTTGATAGCTAAATTAGCTTTAGGATAATAATACATTTTGTTTGAAGCTCCATTATTAGTTGATTTATCTCCTCTAACACCTAAAGTACCTATTATCTTATCATCAAAATTTATCTCTTCTTGCACAAAAAAACCAGTATCTTTTTGCAACCTTATCGTTTGATCTGTAGATAAATTTTCTGCTAATGACAAATTTGTTAAAGAAGTATTAAACCCTGTACCAATTGTTATTACTGTATTACGATCAAAATCTTGGAAAAAAGTACCTACTTGTGTTGTAAAATTCAATCCATTTTCTAGTGACAAATCATAAACTAAAAATGCCGATAAATTATAATTTGTATTTACTGTTGTTCCTGAAATTGTAGCTCCTTTTAGAGTAGTTGGATCTCTAAAATAAGATAATGCTCTTGGAAAAATATTCGTTGTTCTTAAAGTATATTGATCAAACCCTCCTTGAAAAACTAATTTCAATCGATTCTTCTCTTCATCAATAATTTTCAAATTCGCCTTTAAACTACCAATAAAACGATTTACATTTTCTCTATTAGTTATAACATCTACTGTTTCTAAGACATTAGACCCTGCTCCACCTCCAGGATACACTCCATCTACAGCAGATAAATCTTCCCAAGGGTATGTAAAAGCTAACGCATAACCAACTGTTCTGTTAGCATTTCCATTATTAAAAAAACCTCTATCTGAAGTTGAGTTAATGTAATTGGTAGTTGCATATATATCAAAATTATCTGTGATTTTTTGTCCTATATTTAAACGAATAGATGCTTTTTTATAACCTGTATTTTGTACCAATCCTAATTCATCTTTATATGTAGCTCCAAAAAAGTAATCTGTTTTTTCTGTACCTCCAGAAGTAGTAAATCTTGAAGTAGTAGCTATCCTAGAATGATCAAAAAGTTCAGATTCATAATCTCTTAATGTTCCATTAGCTTGAGCTCTATTAAATAAATCTACTTGTACTTGAGCTGCAGCTCTACTTTTTGCATCCTCTGCTGGATCTGGATTCGGAGAATAAAAATTATTAAAAACCTTAGTTGCATCCCAATTTCTAACTCCCAATAATTGAGTTGGACTACGCAAACCTACCGTTTGAGAAAATGTAACTCTAGGTTTCCCTTGTTTTCCTCTTTTAGTGGTTATAAGCACTACTCCACCAGCAGCTCTAGAACCATATAAGGCCGCTGCAGATGCTCCTTTTAATATTTCTACATTTTCAATATCTTCAGGATCAATATCTGCTATTCTATTTGAAGCATCATCTTGATTTGTAGAAGCGTTTCCTCCTCCTGCAGCTTGGCTCACTACGTTATTTCCTGAAGAAATAGATGAGTTATCCACATACACTCCATCTACTACAAATAAAGGTTGTTGATCTCCAAAAACAGAAGTAACCCCTCTTAATCTCATAGAAACACCTCCTCCAGGAGCTCCTGAACTTGCTTTAATTTCTGCCCCTGTAAACTTACCAGATAGTGCGGTATCAAAACCAGACTGTGCGGTAACCTGTGTAAGATCTGCAGCAGATATACTAGCAACAGTATTTGCTAAATTAGATCTTTTAGTAGTAGTAGCTAAACCAGAGATAACTACTTCATCTAAAACATCTGAATCTTCTTTTAAAACAATACTCAAAAAGCCATCAGAAGATGTAACTTTCTTTTCAAGTCCTGAAAAGCCTAATGAAGAAACTGTTAGAGTTGTTGGTATTTTTTTTACCTTTAAACTAAATTCTCCATTTTCATTGGTAGAAGTACCATTTGTTGTTCCTTTTTCAATAACATCGGCAAAAGGAATACTTTCCCCCGATGCATCAGTTACTTTCCCTTTTATTGTTTGTGAAACAATATTAATTGATATAAATAATAGTAAAAAGGAAAAAAACTTTTTTAGTAGTGTGTTTTTTCTCATAGATTAAATAAGATTTAAATAGGTTATTAAGTTAATTAATTGTGAGTTAAAAGCTAAATTTAGTTATTTATACCTAAAAAAAATGTTAATTTCATATATAAAACATAATTTTAAAAACACCATTTAAAATAAACATCATTTAATCATATACCTTTAACCTACTTTTAACAACGAAAAAAATGTTATTATTGTAGTTTTGTTCACCGAAATTATAAACAATAACATTTTTCACTTATGGATGTAGACGTAAGAGCTATTAACGAAAAAATTGAAATTGAAAGTGCTTTTGTTGATGTACTTACAACTGAAATGAATAAAGCAATTGTAGGCCAGAAAACAATGATAGAGCGCCTATTAATTGGTCTTTTAGGTAATGGACACATTCTTCTTGAAGGTGTTCCTGGACTAGCAAAAACACTCGCAATTAACACACTTTCCAAAGCAGTTCAAGGTAGTTTTAGCAGAGTTCAATTTACTCCTGATTTACTTCCTGCTGATGTAGTTGGTACTATGATTTATAATGTAAAAGAGAATGATTTCTCCATCAAAAAAGGTCCAATTTTCGCCAATTTTGTACTTGCCGATGAAATTAATCGTGCTCCAGCTAAAGTTCAATCTGCACTTCTTGAAGCAATGCAAGAACGTCAAATTACTATTGGTGATGAAACTTTCAAACTAGACGAACCTTTTTTAGTAATGGCAACTCAGAACCCTGTTGAACAGGAAGGAACTTATCCTTTACCTGAAGCTCAAATGGATCGTTTTATGTTAAAAACAGTTATTAGTTATCCTGAGTTACATGATGAACAACTAATAATGAGACAAAGCTTAAATAACAGTTTTGGCAAGGTAAACCCTGTAGTATCTATAGATCAAATAATTAAAGCTAGAGAAACAGTAAATGAAGTTTACATGGATGAAAAGATAGAAAAATATATCCTTGATATCATTTTTGCTACTCGTTATCCAGAAAAATACAATCTTCCGCAACTAAAACCATTAATTAGTTTTGGTTCTTCTCCTCGTGGTAGTATTTCTTTAGCTAAAGCTGCTAAATGTTATGCTTTTATTAAACGAAGAGGTTATGTAATACCAGAAGATATTCGTGCTATGGCAATCGATGTTCTTCGTCATAGAATTGGAATTACTTATGAAGCTGAAGCTGAGAACATGACTTCATTAGATATTATTAATACTATTATAAACGAAATTCAAGTACCTTAAATAAATTTATCCCCCGAAAAAACCGCTAATAAAGAAAAAACTTAAAATAACTTAAAATAACTTAAAAATTTTGCTTAAAACTATGACTTTTAAATTAACAACGTACAAAACATTAACAGGTAAAAAAGAAATTTTAGAAACTAGCATAAACAAGAGCACAGAGGCTATTGTTTACAAAGATAATGAGCCTTCTTTTTTTGTAGATTGCTTTGATTTAGCTACAGATTCTAATGTTGAAATGAATCACTTGGTATTATGCCAACAAAGAAGCATGAAAACTGTTATTAAAGAGATCGGAGAAAAAAATAATGTGAATTTATCTGTAAAAGAAGCTCCATTATTTTCTATTAATAAAAAATCAGTAAAGACTGAATTAGAACTACCACCATTACCTTTAGAATGGTTAAATTAATTTATGGATACCAAAGAATTATTAAAAAAGGTTCGTAAAATAGAAATAAAGACAAAACGTTTGTCTAACCACATCTTTGGAGGTGAATATCATTCCACCTTCAAAGGACGTGGTATGACTTTCTCTGAAGTTCGTCAATACCAATATGGTGATGATATTAGAGCTATTGATTGGAATGTTACTGCTCGTTATAATGAAACTTATATAAAAGTTTTTGAAGAGGAAAGAGAACTTACCATGATGTTAATGGTAGACATTTCTGGTTCTGAACTTTTTGGTACTTCTTTACAATTTAAAAAAGATACTATTACAGAAATAGCTGCTACTTTAGCTTTTTCTGCTACTCAAAACAATGACAAGGTTGGATTAATTTTATTTTCTGACCAAATGGAATTATATATCCCTCCAAAAAAAGGGAAAAGCCACGTTCTTAGAATTATTCGTGAATTAATAGAGTTTAAACCTAAAAGTAAAAAAACAGATATTAATGAAGCTTTAAAATTTTTATCTGGAGTAATGAAAAAGAAAACAATCGTTTTCATGCTTTCAGATTTTATGGATGAAAATTACAGAAAAACATTAAAAATTGTAGGAAACAAACACGACTTAACAGGTATCAGAATTTATGATCAATTTGATGAAGAAATCCCTAATTTAGGAATGGTACCTATGTTAGATAATGAAACTGGTGAAATACAATTAATCAATACGAGTTCTAAATCAGTAAGAACAAAATACAAATCCAATGCTTTACGTTTAAAAGACGAATTTAAAACCTCATTTAAAAAAAGCGGATTGGGAACTATTAGCATTAGAGCTGATGAAAGTTATGTAAAAAAGTTATTAAGCTATTTTAAAAATAAGGCATAAAGTGAAAAAACTATTATTCTACATTATATTCTTTTACTCTCTAGTAGCTACCTCGCAAAACACATCTGTTAAGGTTGAAGTAGACACCACAAACATTCGTATAGGGGAACAGTTTCAATATAAAATTTCTATAAATGAGACTAAGAACGTAATCATCCCTAAACTACAACTAAAAGGAATTGAAGTTGTTGATAGCTTAAAATTAGATACCATAAAAAATAAATTAATTCAAAAGTATATATTAACAAGCTTTGATAGTGGTTCTCACTACATACCTCAACAACAAATTTTCATACAAAACCAAGCGCATCTTACAGATAGTTTATTAATAAATGTTGCTACAATAGCTGTAGACACTACAAAAATTAAAAAATTCCCAATTAAAGGAATAAAAGGGGAACCTTATCGATTTGCCGATTATAAACATATCGTGTTTTGGGTTCTAGGTATTTTAATATTAGTAAGTACTGTACTTTATTTTGCTCTTAAGAGAACTAGAGATGATGAAGCTAAAACTAGTGAACAACTTTTAACTCCATATCAAGAAGCTTTAAGAGGGTTCAAATTACTGGATAATAAATTATTATGGCAGAACAATAAAATCAAACAATACTATAGTGAACTGACAGATATTGTTAGAAATTATATTGAAAGAGAATTACATATTCCTGCTTTAGAAACAACTACCGAAGGACTTATAGAAACATTAGGTGACTTTAAAGACACCGAATCTATATTAACAGAAAAAGAAACAATTCAAAGTTTAGAAAAACTTTTAAAGCAAGCAGATTTAGTGAAATTTGCAAAATCGAAACCACTTGCTTATCAAATTGAAGGTGATAGGAATATTGCAAAGAATATTATTGATGATTTAAAACCAAATATTACAGAGGAAAGTAATGAAAACACTACTGACACTTTAATTATAGTAGAAAAGCCTACTATAAAAAAAACCTCTTTATTAATCAAAATTATAACAATTTTAATGATTATAGTTCTTGCTGGTCTTATCTCATATTCAATTGTAGAAGCAATTCCTTTATTAAAAAACACATTAAATAATTCTGTTACAAATGTTCAATAATTTCGAGTTTCATAATCCAGAATTTTTATGGCTTTTTTGTTTAATCCCTTTATTAGGGCTTTGGTTTTTTTCAAGTAGAAAAAAAGACAACGCGCATTTATCTGTACCAAGTATTAAAGGATTCAACACTAGCAATTCTATTTTACCTAAATTAAAACCTTTTTTAAATGTATTCAGACTACTTGCTTTATCTTCTCTTATCATTGCTTTAGCAAGACCTCGAAATGTTTCTGTTAGTAAGAGAACAAAAACAAACAAAGGTATTGACATTGTAATGGCAATAGATGTATCTGCTAGTATGTTAGCAAAGGATTTAAAACCAAACAGACTAGAAGCGTTAAAAAGAGTTGCTGTAGATTTTGTAAATAGAAGACCTAATGACAGAATAGGTATTGTTGTATATGCTGGAGAAAGTTTTACCCAAACACCTATTACCAGTGATAAATCCATTGTAAAACGAACTATTTCAGAAATAAAATGGGGGCAATTAGAAGGAGGAACAGCTATTGGAATGGGACTAGGTTCTGCTGTAAATAGATTAAAAGAAAGCAAAGCCAAAAGTAAAGTTATCATCCTATTAACTGACGGAGTAAACAATACAGGTTTTGTAGACCCTAAAACAGCCACTGAGCTAGCCAAAGAAATTGGAATTAAAGTATATACTATAGGTATAGGAACTAACGGAATGGCAGCTTTCCCTTGGGCTAAAGATCCTAGAACCGGTAAACTTTCTTTTAGAAATCAGAAAGTAGAAATTGATGAAAAACTCCTGCAATTTATCGCAAACGAAACTGAAGGTGAATATTTTAGAGCAACCAACAATGATAAATTAAAAGAAATTTACGATAAAATCGACAAACTAGAAAAAACAAAGATTGAAGAGTTTAAATACTATAACTATACCGAACAATATCGTTTTTGGGTGTTTTTAGCTGGCGTTTTTATATTAATAGAGTTTTTATTAAAAAACACTTTATTTAAAAGTTTTATATAGTTTATAAAATTTTCATCTTTAAATAATGAAGTAATGTACAAAATTGAAGAACCAATATATTTTTATTTATTTATTATCATTCCGATAATTATAGTTGTCTTTTTATTGGTTTTGTGGTGGAAGAAAAGTACTCAGAAAAAATTTGCTAATAGTTTACTATTAGAAAAACTAGCACCAAATACTTCAACATTTAAATCTCTTTTAAAATTATCATTTTTACTATTAGCGGTATCTTTTCTTATTATTTCTTTAGTAAACCCTAAAATGGGAACTAAACTACAAACAGTAAAAAGAGAAGGAGTTGATGTTATTTTCGCTTTAGATGTTTCTAAAAGTATGTTAGCAAAGGACATTGCCCCTAACCGATTAGAAAAATCAAAACAAATAATTTCAAGAATTATAGATCAATTAGGTAGTGATAGAGTTGGTATCATTATATATGCTGGTAACGCATATCCTTTACTTCCAATTACAACTGATCATGCTGCAGCAAAAATGTTTTTACAAAATGCAAATCCAGATATGGTTTCTAGTCAAGGTACTGCTATAAACGAAGCTTTAGATTTAGCGAAAACTTATTATAATAATGATGAACAGACTAACAAGTTCTTAGTAATCATTTCTGACGGTGAAGATCATCAAGAAGAAACAAAACAAAAAGCTCAGGACATTGCTAATGAAGGTGTAAAAGTATACACTATAGGAGTAGGAACAGAAAAAGGAGGGCCAATTCCTATTGAATTAAATGGAGGACTTATAGGTTATAAGAAAAACAGGCAAGGTGAAACAGTTCTTACAAAAAGAAAACCAGCAGTTTTACAAGCTATAGCCAATGCATCTAATGGAAGTTATATAGATGGTAACAAAACTGAATTACCTGTAAAAACAATTGAAAACATTATTAAAAACGCTCAAAAAAGCGAATTTGAAACTAAACAATTTTCTGATTATAAAGATCAATTCCAATGGTTCGTAGGTATTGGGTTTTTATTTTTACTAATAGATATCTTTCTATTTGAAAGAAAAACAAAATGGTTAAAGAAAGTAGATTTATTTAACGAAAACAAAAAGAAATAACATGAAAAAAACAATACAAATATTCATCCTGTTATTTTTATTTTTCTCTTTAAAAATAATAGCACAACAAGACACTTTAAAATTACAACGTGAGGCACGTTCTTTTCTTAGAGAAGGTAATAAACTATATAATAAAGAGAAGTTTAACGAAGCTTCTATCGTATATAGAAAGGCATTAGGTAAAAACAGCAATTATGATAAAGCTAGTTACAATTTTGGCAATACTTTATATCAAAATAAAAACTATAAAGAAGCTGTATCTCAATATGAATTGACTACCAAAACAGCAAAAACTAAAATAGAAAAAGCTGAAGCTTACCATAACATTGGGAATGCTATGATGGAGCAGAAACAATACCAACCAGCTGTAGATGCTTATAAAAATGCTTTAAGAAATAATTCAAAAGATGATGAGACACGTTACAACTTAGCTGTCGCTTTAAAAGAATTAAAAAAGCAAAAAGAAAAGGAGAAAAAAGATAAAAACAAGGACAAGAAAGATCAAAAGAACAAAGACAAAAATAAAGATAAAAAAGACGATCAGAATAAAGACCAAAAAAAGAAAGACGATCAGAATAAAAAAGATCAAAATAAGGATCAAAAAAATAAAGACAAAAAGAACAAACAAGATAAAGACAAAAAACAAAAGCAAAAACCAAGACCAGGAAAAATGAGCCCTCAACAGATGAAACAACTGTTAGAAAGCTTAAATAATGAAGAAAAAAAGACCCAAAAGAAAATGAATGCAAAAAAATCTAAGGGTAGAAAAATTAAACAAGAAAAAGACTGGTAATAAATTAATAAAATATTAAGATTATAACTCTTAAAATTCAATTAATTTTGATCTACAAAAAATAGTTATTTTTGCTCGTTTAGTTTAACAAATATAATTGACAGGTGAAGTATTATATTGCGATTTTAATTACTTTTCTTACTAGTTCACTTTTAGCTCAAGAAGCTAAATTAACAGCTACCGTAAGTAAAAACAAACTTGGTTTAAACCAACGTTTGCGTGTTGAGTTTGCCATTAACAAACAAGGTGGTGATAACTTTAGACCTCCTAATTTTAAAAATTTTAAAATTATTGGAGGACCTAGTCAATCAGTTAGCCAAGCTTGGATTGGAGGTAAAACTAGTTTTACACAGTCTTATACCTACATTATAAAACCCTTAAGAAAAGGTGAATTTAATTTACCCTCTGCAAGTATAGAAATAGATAGTAAAACGTTACAATCTGACCCTGTAAAAATAATTGTTACAAACGCTGTAAAAGTCCCAAAAAACCCTAATGATCCAGATTACATAGCAGAACAAAATATTCATCTAGTTGCTCAAATTTCTAAAACTAAACCTTATGTAGGTGAAGGAATATATGTCGAGTACCGATTGTACTTTAGTAATAATGTAGGGATTTATGACAATGCAGTAACCGAATCGCCTCAATATATTGGTTTTTGGAATCAGGAAATTAAAGGCAATGCCAATCAAATTAAAAAAGCAATGTATAATGGTGAACAATACCGTTATGCTGTTTTACATAAAGCACTACTTATACCTACAAAATCTGGTAAATTAACTATTGACCCTATGAAAATGGATATAGTAGTTGCTGTTCCTACAGGGAGAGGTGATTTCTTTGGAAATGCAATTACGAGAAGAGTACGTAAAGAATATGCTTCTGCCAGAAAAACAATTAGAGTTAAAGATTTACCTTTAGAAGGAAAACCTGATAGTTTTAATGGTGCTGTAGGAGATTTTACATATGCTTTAACTTCGAATAAAAATACTCTTAAAGCAAATGAATCTTCAGAAATAAAACTAGCAATTAAAGGAAAAGGGAATTTAAAATTATTTGAACTTCCTAAAATAGAAACTCCTAAAGAATTAGAAGTTTATCAACCAGAAAGGAAAGAAAAAGTAAGAATCACAGCTTCTGGAGTTAGTGGTTCTGTTACAGATTATTACACTGTTGTTCCTGAATTTAAAGGTAAATATAAAATACCTAAAACTGAATTTTCTTATTTCAATCCAAAAGAAGAAAAATATCATATAATTTCTTCAGATGATATTTATGTAAATGTAACTGAAGGAAAAGAACTTAAAACAACACCTTCTCAAGAACAAAACACACAGCAAAACGTAAAACTCACTGGTAATGATTTTAGATACATTCAAACAAACACAAATTTAAACAGCAATAAAAAAACTGATTTCTTTAAATCTATTTTATATTACATCTTATTATTTTTACCATTAGTCTCAATTCCTGTAGCTATTTTAATAGGGAAGAAAAAAGAAGAAAGAAATGCTGATATCATTGGTAATAAAAAAAGAAGAGCCGATAGACTTGCTAAAAAATATTTATCTGAAGCAAAACAACAATTAGGTAAGAAAGAAGCTTTTTATGAAGCCTTAGAGCGTGCTTTACACAATTATTTAAAAGCAAAGCTAAATGTTGAAACTTCAGATATTAGTAGAGAAAAAATAACAAAATTATTACTTGATAAGAATGTAGATCAAAACGCTACTAATGATTTTATCGAAGTTCTTAAAGATTGTGATTTTGCACGTTATACACCTATTACAAACGTACAAATGAACGAAGAGTTTGAAAAAGCAAAAAAGGTAATCACTCAACTAGATAAACAATTATAATGAAGAAACTATTTTATTTAATTGTATTCACTCTGAGCTTTACAATGTATGCTCAAACTTCAAATGAGCTTTTTGCAAAAGCAAATTCATTTTATAACAAAGGTAATTACACAGAAGCAATAGAATTGTATGAAAAGATTGAAAGTTCTAATGAAGTTTCATCTGAGCTTTATTATAATCTAGGTAATTCTTATTATAAACTTAACAAAGTTGGCCCTTCTATTTACAATTATGAAAAAGCCTTAAAGTTAGATCCATCTAATATAGACGCTAGTAATAATTTAATTTTTGCAAAAAGACTTTCTTTAGATAGGGTTGAGGATTTACCAAAATCTGCGCTTCAAAAATTCAATCAAAATTATATTAGTAAGATAGGTTATAATCAATGGGCAGTTATCACTGTTATCTTGGCCTTTATTTCATCTATTTTATTTTTGCTTTATTATTTTACAGCTGTATCTTATAAAAAAAGAATTTATTTTTCTACAAGTATCATTACTCTTTTTTTACTTATTATTTGTTTAAGTATTTCCTTCCATCAATTTAATAAAAGTCAAAATACGATTGAAGCTATAGTATACAACTCAGAAGTATCTATAAAAAATGAACCTACAAATGACGCTAACGAATCTTTTATACTTCATGAAGGAACTAAGGTTTTTGTTCTCGATGGGGTTGATGATTGGAAAAAAATTCGTTTATCTGATGGAAAAATAGGCTGGCTTAAAAAAAAGGATATTAAAATTGTTTACTAATTTTTAATTTTTTTTAACAAACTCACTTCCTTGTTGTTGTATATTTGTTATCTCAATGTTAAAATATATTTACACATATTCATTAATAACTGTATTATTCTGCAATATAGCGCTACCCACTTACATTAGTTTATTTAAAAAAAAATGTGAAATAGCTTTATGTGTTAATGATATTGAAGAAGATTTAGAAAGTGAAGAAAGTGAAAAAACAAAGGATTTAGAAATTAAATTATTGTTTTCAGAAACTTCACTTATTTCTTATAAATATATTGAAACTCTTAAAAAAGTAATTTATTTATCTAAAGAATATAGTTCTGTTTATCAGAAACTAGAATCTCCTCCTCCAAAATTATATACTTAAAATTTAGTTTTTTTATCAATATCTTAAGTATAATTAGCTAACTACAATATATAGAATAGTTAGTAAAGCATTATTTTTTTATGTTCAAAACAATTAAAAGTGATATACCAGCTAGTATAGTGGTATTTTTTGTTGCATTACCTTTATGTTTAGGTATTGCCTTGGCGAGTGGAGCGCCATTATTTTCTGGTTTAATAGCCGGAATTATAGGAGGAGTTGTAGTAGGTGGTTTAAGTGGATCAAAAATAGGAGTTAGTGGTCCAGCTGCTGGATTGGCCGCAATAGTTTTTAATGCTATTGATAATCTTGGTAGTTTCGAGGTATTCTTATTAGCTGTAGTTTTAGGTGGTATTATTCAATTAATTTTAGGTCTTTCTAAAGCTGGTGTAATAGCATACTTTTTCCCTTCTTCAGTTATAAAGGGAATGTTAACTGGTATTGGTATTATAATCATTCTAAAACAAATACCTCCTTTCTTTGGAATGGCAAAAAACCCTATAGGTGATTTTGCTTTCCTTAATGTAAATTGGGAAAGTTTAAAACTACTCTCTGGACTTGTAAATGCTATAAATGCATTAATAAGTGGAAAAATAACCACAGGTGCCATGCTTATTGGTGTAATTTCACTTGGAATATTACTATTATGGTCAAATGTCCTTTCTAAAAAAGGAAAAATATTCAACTTAATTCAAGGACCTTTAGTAGTAGTTGTAATAGGTATTATCTTTTATTTACTTACAAAAGGAGAAGCATTAGGTTTACTTAAAAAACATCTTGTTTCTGTTCCTGTTCCTGATAGTTTTGATAGTTTCAAAAATCAATTTAGTTTTCCTGATTTTACAGCGATTACAGACAAAGGAGTATGGATAGTTGCTTTTACAATTGCAGTAGTTGCAAGTTTAGAAACTTTATTATGTGTAGAAGCTACAGATAAATTAGATCCAGATAAAAATGTAACACCTACTAATAGAGAATTAATAGCTCAAGGAACTGGAAATATCGTTTCTGGGTTAATTGGTGGTCTTCCTATAACACAAGTAATTGTAAGAAGTTCGGCAAACATACAATCTGGTGGTAAAAGTAAAATGGTTGCAATTATTCATGGTTTCTTATTACTTATTTCTGTCATTTTAATTCCTACATTATTAAATAAAATTCCTTTATCGGTATTAGCTGCAATTCTTTTCGTTGTTGGTTTTAAATTAGCAAAGCCTTCTACATTTATAAACATGTTTAAATTAGGTTGGAAACAATGGCTGCCTTTTATGGCAACTGTATTACCAATGGCACTAACAGGTAATTTATTATTAGGTGTTGGTTTAGGTTTAGCAATTGGTGTTTTTGTTATTTTATTAAAAAGTTTCCAAAACTCTCACTTTTTACATAAAGAAGGTGAAGACATAGACGATGGAAGGATAAAGATGACCTTAGCAGAAGAAGTAACTTTTTTTAACAAAGGAGCTATTTTACAAGAATTAGATGCTCTTCCAAATGATTCTTTTTTAGAATTAGATGTAAGAAAGACTAGATATTTAGATCATGATATTGTCGAAATTTTGGAAGATTTTGCCTACAAAGCGAAAGAAAGAAACATTACGATTAAACTAGTTTCTGAAAAAGGTGCTATTGAAAACCCTTCTAGTTATATTGAATTTTTCAAATTAGATTAAAAAACTTAATTTACAGTCTCTTAAAAAGAGTTAACATGTTATTTTTTTAATTCAAAGAAAATGAAACATCTATTTACGAATATTAAAGGAGATTTATTCGGAGGAATTACTGCTGGTATAGTTGCTTTACCTTTAGCGCTAGCCTTTGGAGTATCTTCTGGTTTGGGTCCAAGTGCTGGATTATATGGTGCTATACTAATTGCTTTTTTTGCTTCTCTTTTTGGAGGCACAGCAACTCAAATTTCTGGACCAACTGCTCCAATGACTGCTGTTAGTATGGTTGTTATTGCTTCCATTATAGCAACCAATGATGGAGACGTAAAACAAGCTTTACCTACTATTTTAACTGTTTTTTTATTGGCAGGTATTATTCAAGTAGGTTTAGGCCTTTTAGGCTTTGGTAAATATATTCGTTATATTCCTTATCCAGTTGTCTCTGGTTTTATGACCGCTATTGGTTTAATCATTTTGGTAACTCAAATTTTACCATCAATAGGTTATTCAACAAAAGAGGATACTTCTTATGTTGAAAAATTTAAACCTCAAGCTCAGGAAATAATTCTAAAGAACATATTAAAAGAAGAAGCGGGTAAAGGTGTTTTAGTTATCAATGACATAAAGCAAACACTAAAACGCTCTAATGAAATTACAGAAAGCAGTATTTTAAAAGAAGCTGAAATTTTAGCAAGTAAAGAAACTTCTGGAGTATTAGGTACCTTAAAAATACTACCTAGAGCTTTAAAAAAAATAAAGTTTCTAGAACTTGCTTTAGCTTTATTCACTATTCTAATTATTTATGGATTTAAGAAGATAACCACGGCAATTCCAAGCACATTGGTGGCATTAGTTATTATGACTGCTGCTTCATTACTATTAGGTCTCAAATATCGACCTATAGAAGAAATACCTGGTAATTTTCCAATTCCGAATTTGGCTATTTTTTCCAAATTTAGCATTACACAAATTAAACCCTATATTTTTACCGCTTTTACCTTAGCGTTATTAGGAGCTATTGATTCGTTATTAACTTCAGTTGTTGCTGATAATATGACAAAAACAAAGCACAAACCAAATAAAGAATTGGTTGGACAAGGTATAGGAAATAGTATTGCTGCTATTTTTGGAGGAATTCCTGGAGCTGGAGCTACTATTAGAACAGTAATTAATATAAAATCTGGAGGAAAAACAAAACTCTCTGGAATGATTGCTGGGGTAATGCTTTTAATTATTTTATTAGGTTTAGGTCCTATTGCTTCAAAGATTCCTGCCGCAGTTTTATCAGGTGTTTTAATCACTGTAGGAATTGGTGTAATGGATTATAAAGGTTTAAAAGCAATTCCCAATCTTCCTAAAGACATTAAATTAGGTCCTTTAAGAATAAGTTCAGAGGTAATCATAATGTTAGTTGTTTTATTATTATCTACTTTTTGGGATTTAGTATATGCTGTAGGGATTGGTTTAGTGATAGCTTCATTAATTTTTATGAAAAAAATAGGTGATGTAACCGCAAGACGATCAAATATCACCCCTTTAAAAGAAAAAGCTTGGGATGATGAATCTGAATTTCCAGAAAACCTATCACAAGAAGTATTTATTAAACATATTAATGGTCCTTTGTTTTTTGGATCAACTAGTGATTTTCAACAACTAGCAAAACAAATACCTGATACTGCTTCAACTGTTATTGTTAGAATGGGCAGAATGCCTTATGTAGATCAGTCTGGATTATTTGCTTTAGAAGATATTTTAATTGATTTGGAAAAAAACGGAATTCAAGTCCTTTTTGTTGACGTTCTTCAACAACCAAAATACATGATGGAAAAAATAGGTATTATACCTGATTTAATTTCTAAAGAACATACATTTAAAACCTTTTCTGAATGTTTAGAATGGGTTAAAAACAACGTAAAAAATAAATTTTAAAAAGAATTATAATGAGAAGTACAGCTTTAACAAAAAATATACAGACATCATTAACTCCTAATGGAGTATTACAAGATTTATTAGATGGTAACCAACGTTATATTGACAATAACTTAACTAGTTCTAACGTAACTAATTTAGTACAACAAACTATTGATGGACAATTTCCTAAAGCAGTAGTTTTATCATGTATTGACTCTCGTGTACCTGTAGAATTAGTTTTTGACCAAACAATAGGAGACATTTTTGTTGCTCGTGTAGCTGGTAATTTTGAAAATGTAGACATTCTTGGTAGTTTAGAATATTCTTGTAATGTTGCGGGTAGTAAATTAGTTTTTGTTTTAGGACATGAAAGTTGTGGTGCTGTAAAAGCTGCTTGTGACGGTGTTGAACTAGGGAATATTACTGCAATGCTAGCAAACATTTCTCCTGCTGCCAAATTAGCTTCAGAACAAGTAGATGGTGTTGCTGATTCTTCTAACAAAGAATTTGTAGCAAAAACTGTTGAAAACAATGTGAAATTAACTATTGAAAGAATTAGAGAAAAAAGTAAAATACTTCAAGAAATGGAAGACAATGGTGAAATTACTATTGTTGGTGGTGTTTATTCACTACATACAGGAAAAGTTACTATGCTGTAAAAAAATATTTTTAAAATAAAAAAGCGATGATTTTAGTCATCGCTTTTTTTATACAATTTAACCAACTCTCAATCTTTTTTGTTTTTCTTACAAAAAACAAACATTTATTGTTTTTCCATATCAAAACAATTAAAAAACCATAAAAAAAACACATAAAATCATTAAAAAAAAGATAAACCATTAAAAAACAACCGTATAGTGAGTTTTCAACAACCATAGTCAATAAATAATATTAAATTACAATAAATCATAGGTTTTTTTTATTAAAAAACACAAAATAGACTACTTTTTTAAGCTATTTTTGAATTGATAAAAAACAAAACTTAATTATGAATTTAAAATTACTTAAATCCATGACTAAAACCTCTATTTTAGTCACATTGGTCTTTTGTTTTAATGCCAATGCACAAAAGCTTAAAACACTACCCGACCCAGTAAAAACCAAAAAAGATCAAGTTTACAAAAATCAAAAAATGTTTGATAGTAAAACGGGATCGACAAACACAAAAACTCCTATTGAGCGTCAAGCAGATAATGCTATTGAAAGAGCTAAATATGAGTTCGAAAGATTACAAAATCCTAATACTCATAAAATACCAACAGGTATAAGAAATGCTGAACTTAGCTTTTCTAAAAAAATAAGTATAGGAAATGATTCTAAAGAAGCACTTTCAGGAGCTTCTAAAGCTGCTGCAAGAGGTAGATATTATAATTGGAGAAACAGAGGCCCATACAATGTTGGGGGAAGAACTAGAGCTTTAGCTATAGATCGTAACAATGAAAACGTAATACTAGCAGGGGGTGTATCTGGTGGATTATGGAGATCTCAAAACGGTGGGGAAACTTGGAGAAAAGTTACTAGACAATTCCAAAACCCAAGTATTACTGCTATCGTACAAGATCCTAGACCTTATAGAGGTTATATCTGGTATTATGCATCTGGTGAACGTAGCGGAAATTCTGCTGGTACTGGTGGTTCTTTTTACCAAGGAAGCGGTGTTTACAAATCACAAGATCACGGAAGAACTTGGGAATTACTAAGAGCTACTGCTAACGAAAATATTGGAGCATTTGACTCTAGTTTCGATTTGATTAACTCTATTGCTGTAAACCCTACAAATGGAGATTTATATGTAGGTACTTTCAATGGTCTTTTCAGATCTCAAGATGGTGGTCGTTCTTTTACAGAAGTATTAGTTGGTGGTTTCGATAACACTATTGAAATTAGTATTACTTCTACTGGTAGAATTTATGCTACGATAGATTCAGGAGGAACTCCTAATGCAGGAATTTTAACTTCTACAGATGGAGACAACTGGACAAACATTACTCCAGAAGATCTTAATGTTGCTTATGGAAGAGTTGCAATAGGAATTGACCCTTCTAATGAAAACACAGTATATTTTCTTTCAGAATTTACAGATCGTTCAGTAAATCCTGCAGTTCAAAGACACTTATTACATAGATATAATGCTACTACTAATGAAGGAGAAGAAACTTGGACTAATTTAAGTGCTAACTTACCTTTATCTATTGGTGGACGTGTTGGAAGCTTAAACTCTCAAGGAGGTTATAACTGGTTAGTAAAAGTTCATCCTACAAACAGTAACATTGTTTTTGTTGCTGGAACAAATGTATATAGATCAACTACAGGATTTACTACTCCTGCAGGTCAAGAAAGTTGGATAGCAGGATATTCTCCTTTAAACAATGTTAGTTTGTATACAAACCAACATCCAGATCAACATTCTTTAATCTTTTACCCTTCTAATCCTAACAGAGCTTTATCTGGAAATGATGGAGGAGTTTTTATTACTGAAGACATTACTGCTACAAACGATGGTGTAGAACCTGTAGCTTGGGAATCTTTAAACAATGGGTATATTACTACGCAACCATATCATGTTGCTTTTGATCCAGAAGCTACAGATGACAACTTAGTTGCTGGTTTTCAAGATAACGGAACATGGTTTACAGATTCATCTGATTCTAAAGCAATTTGGGAAGAAGATTTTGGTGGTGATGGTGCTTATAGTGCTATTTCTGACAATGGTAGAACTCGTTATGTTTCTTCTCAAAGAGGAAATGTTTTCCGTTTTAACTTTGATGAAAGTGGAGAGTTTGAATCTTTTACATCAGTAAAACCTGCTGGCCCTGGAAATAATGATTTTTCTTTCATTAATCCTTTTATTTTAGATCATAACAATGATAACATTATGTACATGCCAGTACAAAATAGAATATGGAGAAATAGAAATTTAGATGAAATTCCTTTATTTTCTAATAGTGCTACTAGTGTTAACTGGACAAGTATGGCTAGTTCTCAAACACCTGCTGGATCTAGAATTACTGCTTTGGATGTTTCTACATTCCCTGTTGCTAATAGATTATACTATGGTACAAACTCTGGAATAGTTTTTAGAATGGATAATGCAAACATAAACGATCAACAAGCAGTAGATCTTACTACTGGTAAAGGTTTACCTACAGGTTACATTAATGATATTAATGTAGATCCTTCTAATGCCGATAGAGTAATTATTACTTTCTCTAATTATGGAATTCAAAGTTTATTCATGACTGAAGATGCTGGAGAAACTTGGGCAAACGTTAGTGGTAATTTAGAAGAAAATGCTGATGGTTCTGGTAATGGTCCTTCTGTTAGAAGTACTGCTTTTTTAGGTGGTAAAGGAAGAAGAGGATCTAGGTCTCAAAAAGTTTTTGCTGCTACAAGTACTGGTTTATATTACACAAGATACTTTAATGGTCAAAACACTGTTTGGAGAAAAGAAAATAGAGTTTTTGGTAATGCTGTAACAGATGAAGTAGTTACAAGAAAAGATGGTCTTATTGCTGTTGCTTCTCATGGTAATGGAGTATTCAGTGCTCGTTTCCCATTAAGAAACGGACTTCCTTCTGCTACTTTAAGTACTGCTTTTTTATTAGATGACTTGAATGTTCCTGAAAACAGTGTTGATACTGAAATCGACATCACTGGTTTATTTGTACAATCTCAAGGTTCTCCTATAACTATTGAAGTAACAAATTCTAATCCAGATTTAGTTACTGCTACTTTAACAGGAAATACTTTAACATTATCATATACTGCTGATACTATTGGAGCAGCAAGTATTGGTTTAATAGCTACTTCTGGTAAAGAACAAGTATCTGAAGGGTTTACAGTAAACGTTTCTGAATTTGCTATTTACGAACAAGTGAATCCAGTTATAAGCTCTGTACCTTCTCAAAATTTCTTAGATTTTGGAGGAATTGCACAAGCTGCTGATGATTTCACAATACCTGCAGGTAACACTTGGAATATAGATAGAGTAATTGCTTTTGGTGGAGCTAACGGAACTCCTGTTTTTGATAATGTAACAGTGGTTGTTTATAATGATAATGATGGTACACCTGGTGAAGAAGTTTACAATAGTGGTGATCTTTTACCTACATCTGAACCAAACAATGCAAATTTAAACATTACTTTACCTGAACCTTTAACATTAGAAAGCGGAAATTACTGGATGTCTATCTATGTTAATGTTCCTTTTGCTGGAGGAAACCAATGGTTTTGGAATTCTGAAGCAAACAGTGTAGGACAAGTAACTCAATTTAGAGATGCTGCTAATCTTTTCGGAACTGGAGCTATTGACTGGACACCAACTAACGTTGCTTTAGGAAGAGATCCTATTGATCAAACTTTCCAAATTTTCGGAGATATTATTGGTACTGATGTTGAAGACACTACTCAAGAAGCTTCTTTAGTTACTCTTGATAATGGTTTAAACTCTTTAGCATGGCCTAACCCATCAACTGGTGCTTTTAACTTCAACTTTAGTTCTCTTACTTCAGAGAATGAAGTATCAATGTATGTATTTGACATTAGTGGTAAATTAGTTCATCAAAAGTCTAGTCTTAAATCTAAGGCTAACTATACTTGGGATGCTTCTAAAATATCTGCAGGTTTTTACTTTGTAAATGTAAAAGGAGCAAACACTTCTAAGCGTTTTAAAATTATCAAAAAATAAAACCTTATACATAAATTAATTATCGAGATTATTTGTAATATTTTATTATATTCAAATAATCTCGTTTTTTTTAACTAAGAATATTTTTATGAAAAATTATTTTTATACTATTTTACTCACTTTACTTTTCTTTTCATGTAAACCAACAATGACTGCTCAAGAAAAAAACAACCCTACTTCTAAAAAACAAAAAATTGCTAAACCAAAATTTGGTGATCTTGTTAATGATAAAATAATTGCTCCTAATATTATTCAATTGCAAGTAAGTATCCTTAAAGAAGTTAAATCTGCTAATATTTGTAGCACAGAATATTCTAGCACATTAGAAGTCAAAATCATTGAAATACTTGAATCTGGTTCTAGTATTACAAACATGATTACAAAAAACAAAAAATATACTTTTGTTTTAAATAATTTCATTAAACAAAAAGCAATTGAAAAAATAAAGGCTGGAAAAACAATGACAATTACTGTAAAAGAAGGCTTATGCAAAAATGCAAATCAAAGTCTTTATGAAGTTCTCGGTTTTTAAATATCATCTTTTTTCTTTAAAAACTCTGTTTTATTATATTACTCCATAATCTGTTTTAAATGATACTCTAAATGTTCTACATAATCTATAATTAAAAAGCGAAGATTATATACTTCATTTGTTTCTAATTTTATTTTATAATTTAGTGTGTCTTTAGTTTGTTGTTTAATTACATAAATAATTTGTCGATTAATTGAAACCAAAAAACAAAGTATTTCTTCTCTTTTTGAATTTTGATAATCATTAGCCTTTACCAATTCTTTCTGATTGTAATTTTTTATTATATAAGGTTTGTCTTTAAATTGAATTTCTGTAAATCTTTGAAGATTATTAATTCCTGAATCAATTAAATGCCCTAAAATTTCTTGTTTAGACCATTTTATTAAAGATGATTTACACCTTAAATCTGATGATGTATTTTCTATATATTTTGCCCCTGATTTTATTAACTCCTCAAGTTTATTTAGTGTATTTTTCATAAAGTCAAATTCCCTTTAATTATTTTTTATTCTAAAAATAACATTAAAACAAAAATATACAGTTCTCCTCTCTTCCCTCTAAATTGTAGGTTGAATCATTTTACATCTATACTTGAAAATTTTTCAAATACAGATTACAAGTATTCTTTTAACTTTGTAAATATGGAAATTAAGTATTTAAAACTTATAAAAACGATTGTAGAAGAAGGCAGTATTGCAAATTCTACAAATAAATTATTCTTAACCCAGTCTGCTTTAAGCAAACAATTAAAAGAATTAGAAACTCATTTAGGTTTTAAAGTTTTTTTTAGAACAAGAAATAAATGGGAATTATCTGACGAAGGTGAAGAACTTTACAAAATGGCTTGTATTGTTTTTAAAAATATAGAAAAAGGCTTCAGAAATATAGAAGGAATACAAAAAGGTTCTTCAGGTACTATTAAAATAAGCACCGAATGTCATTTTTTTTACCATGGTCTCTCCTCTTTAATCCAAAAAATGGGATTATTATACCCTGATATTAATGTTGATTTAGCTGTAGAAGCCACCCATCAACCAATTTCTAAAATTTTATCTCATGATATTGATATAGCTATAGTTACCGAAAAACCTAATAACGAATTACTCTCTTACGTAGAAGTAAATAATGATGAACTTTTTGTTGTTATACATAAAGAAAACCCTTTAAACAAAGTTGAATTTATAGAACCTAGTCACTTTTATAAGTGCCACTTAATTATTCATTCTTTTCCTTTAGAAACCGTATATGTTTATCAACATTTTTTAAAACCTAATAAGATTAATCCTTTAAAAATAACAGCCATTCCTTTAACAGAAATAGCCTTAGAAATGGTAGGTGCTAATTTAGGAATTATGAGTATTCCTAAATGGGCTTTAAAATTATTTAAACTACCCGAAGAATTAACCTTTAAAAGAATTAGTAAATACGGATTAAAAAGAACTCATTATTTAGTAATGAGAACATCTGACAGGGAGAAGAAATATATGAATGACTTTATCCTAAACTTCCAAGAACATATAAAAAGGTCAGCTGAATAATATAAATTCAACTAACCTTTTTAGTTTATTAAAAAATTGTTTTTATCAATCCTCCATCTGCTCTAATACTAGCACCATTTATTACAGCTGCCTTATTGCTGCAAAGAAATGTTATAATATCTCCAATTTCTTCAGGTTTAATAAAACGTTGAATTAATGACGAAGATCTATTTTCTTTCATAAATTTTTCTTCTACCTCTTCTTTAGGGGTATCTGGAAAAACATTTTTAACAAATTCCAATACATTTTTAGTTCTAGTAGGACCTGGTAAAATACTATTTACTGTAACTTCTGTTCCTTTTGTTAACTCAGCCAATGATCTAGATAAGCCTAATTGCATCGTTTTTGTAGCACTATAATGTGTCATTTCTGGCGCTGGACTAATAGCTGACTCGCTTGAAACAAAAATGACTCTACCTGCATTTTTAGTAAGCATTTTTTGAAGGTAATAACGAGATAATCGAACTCCGCTCATTACATTAGCCTCAAATAAAGATTGCCAACTTTCATCTGTTTCATCAAAAAAACCTATTGCTTCATAAATACCTAGGCAATTTACTAAAACATCTACCTTTGGGTATATTTCAATTGCCAAATCACACCCTTTTCTAGTAGAAAGAGTTGCTGTTAAGGGCAATAATTGAGCGCTAGGATTTTCCTTTTTTATAGAAGCTATTGCTTTATTCACTGAACTCTCTGTACGTCCATTTACAATTACTTTAACGCCTTCTTTAGCTAAAGAACGTGCTATCTCTAATCCAATTCCAGCAGAAGACGCAGTTACCAAAGCCATTAAACCATTCATTTTAAAATCCATAACTCACCTATTCTTTAAATGAAACAGTTAATAAATCATTGATATTATTTAAATCAGACTGACTTAACTTTAAACTCATTGCGGCCGCATTAGATTCAGCTTGTTTCGTGTTTCTTGCTCCTGCTAAAGCTACTGTAATTCCTTTTTGATGGATTGTCCAACTTAATACTAATTGCGCTAGTGATACTTGTTTACTTTCCGCTATAGGTGTAATTAAATTTACAAAAGAAGCTACTTTATCCATATTAAATTGTTGAAAATATCCATTTCGATGATCTTCCTCTTTCAATTTAATTCCATTAAAATATTTTCCTGTTAGCAAACCTCTCTCCATAGGACTATAAGCAATAATACCTATATCATTTTTTAACGCAAAAGGAATTACTTCTTTCTCTATCTCTTTATTTAACATACTATACGCAACTTGATTAGAGGCTAATCCTGTTATATTTTTAGCTTCTTCAAGCTCCTTTATATTAAAATTTGAAACCCCAGCATCTCTAATTTTACCTTGCTGAATCAGAATCTCTAACGCCTCCATTGTTTCAGAAATTGGTGTAGAATTATCTGGCCAGTGAATTTGAAATACATCTATATAATCTGTATTCAATCGTTTTAAATTTTCTTCTACCTCTTTAATTACATTTTCTTTCGATGCAAATCGATATATTGAAACTGGTTTTCCATTATGTTTTGCTTCAAAAAAATATTCTCCTTTTTTATTATTTGAACCATCCCAAACGAGTCCGAATTTTGCTAATAGCTGAATTTCACTACGATCTCTCCTTTTAATTGCTTTTCCTATAACTTCATCGCTTAACCCAAAACCATAAACAGGAGCAGTATCAATACTCGTTACTCCATTATCTAATGATGCATGAATAGCATCTATTGAATTTTTCTCATCATTACCTCCCCACATGGTTCCTCCTATCGCAAAAGTTCCTAATGTAATCGGTGATAGTTTTATATTTGTTTTTCCTAATTGTACCATTCTTTCTTTTTTTAATTATTGAATTAATTTAAATAATCCTCTGTATTTTTATAAAATTCTACAAAAGACACTTTTAATCCTTCTTTTACTAATTTCAAATACATATCAAAATGAATTAAAACATCTGCTGGTGCTTTATTAATAAAAGGTGTTTTCATTTCAGCGACTAACAAACTAAATGCTACTTTTAATAAAATTCTGTGTAGTTCATTCGTTTTTTTCAATTCTTTTATTCCTAAAATTGCTTCTTTTTTACCTCCATTAAGAAAATAAAGTTTAGTTGTTTTTTTTAATTCTTCTAACTTATCTCCTTCAAAACTCATTATAGAAACTATCTTTTTACTTTGATCTTCTGTCTCCTTTTTAGCTGAAAACAAAGAGGTTTTAAAAGCTAACATAATTGATATAAGAGGGTTTTCTTTTTCTTCTTGCTCTTTTGTCTTTTTTTGACTTAAATCTTCTTTAAGTTTGTTTTATTTTTTCTTCAAAAACAAGTTTTTCAATTGCTATTTTCTCTAAAAGAACTTTACAATTCTCATTATTTTTAAGAAGATTATTAAGTTTTAATAGCAAACCGTCTCCCTCTAATATCGCTTCTTTTAAATATATTTCAGCTTCACTTTCTAAAGAAGTTAAATCATGATTTTCTTCTATTAAACTCTTAAGGTTTTCTCTTTTATCTATTTCTGTATTCATCGTATTAAAATTTAGGATTATGTATAACTACATACAAATTAATAAATAGCAATTGGATTTACCATTAATTGAGTAGTTCCTTTAATACGCGTATGTCCATTTACAAATAAAAACTCGTATACTTTTTCTTTAACTAAAGGACGTGTATCTACCATTTCAAAATTGTAAAGCCCTCTTTTAGCTAATAAATATTGATTTACAGGACGAAAAGCTTTTGTTTTTCCAGGAACTGCTTCAGAAGATTCAGAATCACTACCCCAAGCAACAATATTTTGATCTGCTAACCATTTAGCTGCTTCCATACCAATACCTGGTTCTCCTGAAACAAATTTTTTATTATTTGTTATGTAATGATGTATCCAACCTGTATAGAAGAGTACAATATTTCCTTTTTCAATTTTTATTTTTTGTTTTTTTAATTGTTCTTTTATATTAGCTACAGTAAAAACAGTTCCTGCTGGCACAATTTCTTTTTTAAAGTAATCGGTCATATCTACCAAAACAGCACGGGTAACTATTGGTGGCACTTTTTCTAATCCAAGACGTGTAACTCCTGTTGGCTTCACAAAATCTTTTGCTTTATTACCATTGTAATACACATTATTTATACCTACATGACCTACACCATTTATTTGCGTTCCAATTCCTGTCCAAGTACTTAAATACTCATCTACAAAAGAAAATTTATTAGGTCCAAAAGTACTTCCTCCTGCTTGATAAGGTTGTGCTATTTGTAAATGAAAAATACGATGTCCAAATGCAGGAGATGCAGTACTTATTTCAACTCCTAAATTAACTGTTTTTCCTTTTTTTATTAGTTTAGTGGCTTTAAGTACAATTTCTGGACTTAAAAGATTTGCAGCTCCTATTTCATCATTGGCTCCATATACTGATGGGTACCATTGTTTTTCTTGAGCAACTGCTATTGATGCTATAAAAATTGATAGAAAAAAGAGTACTACTTTTTTAATGTTTAAAATTTGCATGATTTATCTATTTTAAATTTTATTGAATATTTTAGATGAAACAATTCTTTCATCTCTATTTTACATTCACAAAATTCTGATAAATACAAAGTTTATACGAGGATGTAGATCACCGTTTTTATGTGATATAGATCACATTTTACTTCTAAAAAAATTGAATGTTTTTTTAACTATTTAATCTACTTAAGGTTTCTCTGCTTACTCCTAAATACTGAGCTATTAATTTTTTAGGAACTCGTTGCATTAAATGAGGTAGTTTAGCAACTAAATTATTATACCGTTGCTCTGTAGTTTCTGTTAAAAGAGATAAAATTCGTTGTTGATGAGATGTTCCTCCTTTAGTTGCTTTTATTCTGAAAAAATTTGCCATTGCTGGCACTTCATAACAAATTGTCTCTTTATCATCTCTACCTATACATAGAAATTCAGAGTCTTCAATACAATCAATAAGAAGAGTTGCTAATGATTCATTTTGAAATGCTAAATAATCACTAGTCCAATAATTTTCCATTCCAAATTGTAAAACATATTCTTTTCCATTTTCATCTATCGTATATGTTTTTAATAATCCTTTTAAAATCCAATACTCATAATTAACTGGACTTCCTTTTTGTATTAAAAACTGGTGTTTTTTTAATCTTTTTTTAATAAAAAAACTAAACACATAATCAAACTCTTTATCTGTTATTGCTATTACTTCCTCTATGTGTTTTCTAAACTTTATACTCGTCATCAAAAAAGATTATACTGTTTTTTCATCTTCTTCTACTTGCTTTTCCTCTCCTCTAATTATTGAAGGAAAAATCATAGGAGCAATTTTCTTTACTGGCTTATACAAGATAGATTCATTTAAATTTTCTTGCTTTACAAAAGGGATTGTATCATTCATTTTTCCAAAAAAAATAAAAACAACACTTAAAATCAATCCTATCTTTAAAGCTCCAAAAACGCCTCCTAAAATTTTATTTAAAATTCCTAATGAAGCAAAATCTGCTATTTTGGTTAATATTTTTCCTAATAAAGAAATCACAAGTATTATTACCACAAATGTACCTGCAAAAGCAGTTAATGTAATATATTTTTCATCCCAATCTAAAGTACCTTTTAACCAATCTCCTAAGAAATATGAAAAGTGAATAGCTCCATATACACCAGCAACCAACGCAACTAATGATGCTATTTCAACAAATAAACCTTTCATAAGACCTCTTACAAAACCGAATAATAATAAAGCTGCAATGATTATATCAAAAGTATTCATAGTATATAAAGCTCTTCTAAAGTAATATTTAAAACAAATATAATCAACTCATTCGTATCTTTGCTTTTCATAAGTAAATTCATGACTAAAGATACAACCTTAAAAGAAAAATGGGATTTTTTAATTTCATCACTATCAAAACAATTTGCAGATGGTGACGAACTTAATATAGATGGTGTTATATACCTAATAGGTGTACAAGAACTAGGACAAGGGCAACGTAAGTTTAAAAAAGATGAAAAAATGAATTTAATGCATATTGCCATCTGTAAACTTTTAGAACCTTATGGTTATTACGAGTTTGACTATTTTGATGAAGATAGTTGGCCACATTATAAAACCTTAACAGAACTCCCTAGTTTAAAACCTGGTGAACAAACAGTCTTAATGAAAGAAGCTATCGTTAACTATTTTGAAAATTTAAATTTTTTTAATTAAAACATATACAAAACAAGTTTTTACAAATTTGTTTAATTAAAAAAAGGTGTTAAGATTCAATTTTTAAATCGTGTTTCTTAATACCTTTTTTTAATATTAATTATTTTCTTAAGTAACACTTAATTTTCGTATCATTTTAGACAATAACTTAGGGTAATATCGTTTTGCATAAACTCCTAATTTTTCTTTTGCTCCTGCAATATATACTTCCTCTTTTTCTTTTTGTATTGCTTTTAACATCAATCTAGCAAATCTATTAGGTTCTATTCCATTAGCAGTTGCTTTATCCATTTTTTCTTGTGGGCTTCCATCTCCAGTCAATGCATTTTTAGAAACATTTGTTGTTACAAAACCAGGGCAAACAAGTGTTACTTTTATATTATATTGATGAATTTCTGCTCTTAAACTATCAAAAAAACCATGCAATGCATGTTTAGAAGCAGCATAACTAGATCGTAACGGAGTTCCTATTTTACCTACAATACTTGTGGTTATTACAAATTGTCCTTTTTTATTTTTTATAAAATGTGGCAATACTGCTTTTGTAAGTGCTACTGTTCCTAAATAATTGATATCCATAATACGTTTATCTACAGAAATAGTTGTTTCTTTAGCTAAAGAACGCTGACTAATGCCTCCATTATTTATTAAAACATCTATATTTCCAAAAAAAGAAATTGCTTTCTTTACTTTTTTATCAAAATCATGATAATTCTCTAAGTCTAAAGGCAATACTTTAACCTTATCTTTATCAATACATTCATTTTTTACTTCATTTAATAGAGATTCGTTTCTTGAAGATAATATTAATTTTGTATTTTGGCTGGAAAGTAACGTTACCAGAGATTTTCCAATACCCGAAGATGCGCCGGTAATCCAAATTACCTTGTTTTTGAGATCCATTTTTTAAAAGAAATTTTACCGTAATGTACTCAATTTAAATAAGAAATATTAATTTTGGTACGCTTCTTGAAATATTGATAACAGAAATTATAAAAATATAAACAAAATAAAATCCCTTATAACAATGAAAAGATTATTACTTATTCTAATATTATTTGTTACTTCAATTACAAATGCCCAATTTTCTATTAAGGGTACAATGACTCCTCCAGAAAAAAGTGATTGGGTTATTTTGTATAAAATTGAAGGAGCTAAGCAAAAATTCATAGGTAACTCTACTATTAAATTCGAAGATGTTAATATAGGAGGTAGTGCACAAAAAGTAGGTCGTTTTGAACTAACTTTACCTGCAAACGCAGAAAAAGGAGCTTACAGAGTTTCATACAGAAACCAAGGAGCTGGTTTTATCGATTTCTTTTTTAACAAAGAAAATGTTGAATTTGTTTTCAACCCTCAATATCCTGAAGAATCTGTTTTATTTACAAGATCTAGAGAAAACAAAGTATATAGAGAATATTTAGATGCTTTAGCTTTAACACAACGTTCTATCGATTCTTTACAGGATGATTATATAAAAACAAAATCAAAGAAAACAAGGAAAGCATATAAAAAAGCGTTTAATGCACAAGAAGATATGCAAGAAGTTTATGAAAGTAAATCTGAAGGAATGCTTATAAACACTTTTATTAAAGCTTCTAAATCATCAAGTGCTTCATCTGCTTATGATGATACTCAAGATTATATAAACCATGTAATTGAAACTTTTTTTGACAATACCGACTTTAAAAACAAGACATTATATAACTCTTCTTTTATTGTAGATAAAATTACCAACTATGTTTTTTACTTAAACATTGCTGAAAGTCAAGTTTTACAACAAGGTCTTTATAATGAATCTATGCAAAAATTAATGAACATAGTCAAAGACAATAAAATTAAAAAAGAAGTCCTAGAATATTTAATTACTCGTTTTACAAACCAAAGAAATTCTGAAATTGTTGATGGTATATTTACAAAATACTATGACAAACTACCAAAAATATTACAAGACACTAACTTTAAAAACGAAATATTAGGGAAACTACTAGCTTCTGTTGGTAGAATTGCACCAGATTTTTCTTGGAAAGAAGATGGCAAAGATTTCTCTTTATCTACTTTAAATGATGGTGGTAATTACTTATTAATTTTTTGGAGTACACAATGTAGTCATTGCATTCAAGAAATACCAGAACTATATAATTATATGAAAAAACATAATTCTACTTCTGTAATTGCTTTTGCTATTGAAGAACAAAATAGTTTAGATTTTGATTCTTGGAAAAAGAATAAATTATACAATTGGCACAATGTAAAGGGAACACATCCTGAATTTAGATTTAAAAACGAAACTGTACAAAAATATAGGATAGATGCTACTCCTACTTATTTTGTATTAAACAAAGACAAAAAAATTATTGCAGTCCCTACTTATTTTTCAGATGTAAAGGAATATTTTGATAAAATAAAATAATGAATGAAAAATATATTTTTTGGAATTGTACTATTTATAGTTACTGGAGCTTTCTCTCAGGAAAATTTTAAAATAGGTGATACTGTTCCAGAATTCAAATTATGGCTTACCAATGGTGAGAAAATAACTAAAAACGACATCCAAAATAAGGTTGTCGTTTTTAAGTTTTGGTTTACTTCTTGTTTACCTTGCCTAATAGACATTGATTTGTTAAATCAGTTAGTGCATCATTATAAAGATAGAGACGATATTTTATTTATCGCTCCTGCTTTGGATAGAAAAGATATTATCACTCAATTTCATAACAATACTACTTTTAAGTTTAAAACGGCCTATTCTGCTATGGATGTAAGTCAAGTTTTTAATAAACTACAAGTGTATCCTTCTTATTTTATCATTAATAAAAATGGTAAATTTAGTTATATAGATAGTGGTACAAAACAATCGGAATTCAAGAATCTGAGAGAAGCATTAGAACTAGTTTTAGAAAAATGAAAGATACTACAGATAACCTTTTCATTCTCTTTATCCTTTTAGATATATTTATTCTCTAATCACCTACTTTTCCCCACTTCATAGTTATAGGATTATAATTACATTTACTAGGTTTAGAGTATAAACTTTCACTTTCTCTATAAGCCCTACAATCTGTACATATATTCCTAAACTCACATGTTTTACATATTTCAACTTGCTCTTTATTAATGTACCATAATTCTTTAAACTCACTTTTCATTAATGCTCTAGACAAAGAAACTGTTGATATATTCCCGAAATTAGATGTCAAAGAAGGGCAATTTTTAATATTACCTTCCTTATCAATAGATATCTTTTTGAACAGACAAGTATTTGCATAGATAGATAAATCATGGAATCTCTTATTCATTGTAAAAAACAAAGGGTCATTTTTACCACAATGGCTTTCATCGGTAATAACACTTTTATAATAATAAATTTCTCCTTTTCCATAACGTCTTACTTTTTCTTCTTTACAACTATGATAAATTACACTTTGTAACCTACTATTTATTTCTAGAACATTTTCTATCTTATTATCTAAACTGATTGTATAAGGCACTATTAATTCTATATGTCTACACTGCGTATTATGAAATTTTTTTAAAACCCCTATTAAATAATCAGATGTAACTTTATCAAAAAATCTTAATTGTATATAAGGTATACCTATATCATTTATTTCTGTCGAAATCTTATAGAAATCATGATTGGAATCTTTATTTACATCAATAATGCAATTTAAAATTTCTTCAGCATACTCATATTTCTCCGTAGTATTTGTTATAGGTATTTTATTTTTTGACAAAAAACAAAATCCTTTGTCTATTAGAAATTCAAAATAGCCTAAGATAATTTTCTTTTCATCTGTTTCAAAATTCATTAAAATTTCATCTATAGGATATCCATTAAATCTATTAATTATTTCATGTAATGAATTAGGAATAAAATCGTATCCTTCTTTTTCTAAATCATAAATTATAGATCTAGACTCGCCCCTAGTTGTTCTACAATGCGTATATAAATAAATGTATTTTTCTTTTTGAATCATATAATCTTTGATGTAGGTCTAAAATCTGGATAGCACTCTATACGTTTTGTATTAAGTTGTTTTATCTGCCCTTTCTGATTAATATAAATTGACGAATCCCTTTTTTTCCTTTTTTCTAAAGTAAAAAAAACATTTTGTACAAATGATTCGTCTATAAGATGAATAAAATCATTCTTTTTAATTGTCATAATAAATAAGTTTTTCTGCTATTTTCTTTTCTAAATTATACTTCCCTATATCAGAAACATTTCCGAACTGACCAACAGTATTAACCTCTAAAAAGTAGTATTTCTCATCTACCCCTTTTATTAAATCAATTGAACCACTTTTTAATTTAAATTTATTCATTAATTTTTTCAACTTTTCTTCTAAGCTTTTTGGTATCGTATAGGCACAACTATTATGAATAGAGATATCCACATCTTTATCTCCAAAAATATTTCTATAATCTACCTTTGTATTTTCATTTTGCTGAGAAAAAACAGCTATTGAATAAAAATCACCATCTAAATAAAAGCTTCTAATTTCATATTTTTTTTCTATTTTTTCTTGAAATAAAGACGGGAAAAAAGACTTTTTTTGTTCACTTGGTTCTGATGTGTACATGGGATAATAATGAAATTCATCTTTAAAAACCTTTACCTCTTTAATTGGTTTTGTTATATATTTATTTATAGGTAATGGAGAAGTATTTTGAATAAATGTATAAGGTATATTTACACCTGCTTTTTTTGCTTCTAAAAGCATTAATATTTTATTGATTTTCTGAGTGGGTTTGTTTATCCAAATAACGTTTTGAAGCGATAATTCTAACACCTCATACAAACCAATTAACTCGTCATAATGATAAGAATTTATACCTAAAACATTTTGAAAATCTTCTATTGAATTTGGTTTAAACTTACATACTTTATCTGCAATATTATTAATTTTTCTCCTATACCATACTATCTTAATTTCATCAGAAGACACCTCTCTATTATTAATCTTGTCTTTAATCCAAAACTTAGGAGCATCATTGAATAATTCAAATTTAAAGTAATCAATAATATCATCTCCATTAAGTCTAACAAAATCAGCTTTCATTTTTTTCAACCAAACTACTACTTCATCTGTAGAGGTCTCTAACTCAGATGTACTTAAAATCAATATCATATAATAATATTAAATAAGAAGAGCTACAAAAAATGTAGCTCTTCTTTTTTTCTTAACAAAAAGAAACTGTTAGCTTAACTGGGGTTCCATCATCATTATCATCTTTCCATTCACAACTTCCATCTGTAGGTATTGTACACTTTGAACCTGCGGCACCAGCACCTCCTCCAGAAATAAATCTTGAAGAAGTTAAATCCATTTCATTTTCTTTAAACTTGTCTAAGCTTAAGCTTTCTAATTTTAGTTTTTTCATAATAAAAAATTTTTAATTTTGATAAATGTATATTATTTAAAACAATTACGCAAAATTTAAAATGTTAAATCGAAAAGATTAACATTTATTAAATTATTCTCAATAATTTCACTAAAACAAAATGAATTCACCTTCAAAAAAATAAAAAAGCATCTTCAATATGCTCTATTTCAAACTTATTCCTTTTTTTCAATATTGCAATAATATCGAATCGAACTTCTACATCTAAATCTTTTTTATTTACATAATAATCAATAGCTGATAATAGCAATTGTATCTTTTTTTGATTCACAAAGTCTTGAGGGTTACCAAAAAAATCTGTAGATCTTGTTTTTACTTCTACAGCAACTAAAACAGTTCCCTTTTTAGCTATAATATCTACTTCTGCTTTTAAATAACGATAATTTTTTTCAAGAATTTGATATCCGTTTTTCTTTAAATAATTAAGAGCTTGTAACTCTCCTTCTTTTCCTAATTCATTATGCTTAGCCATTCTATTACCTTTTATTTATTTAAAAAGTTTACTCATGAAAACTAATCATTGATAATTTATCATTGTTAACTGATAACTGAACTTCTCTTCCCATAATCAAAGCCCTATTATCGGGTTCATGACCCGCAGGAAAATCAAATAATACGGGTACATTATTAGGAATAACATTTAAGATCAGTTCTTCTATCGAGCCTCCCCAAGAAGTGGTGTTTTCAGTTATTCGAGAGATATTTCCCACAATAACACCTTTAACATTTACAAAATAATTTGCACGTTTTAAACTTTGTAACATTCTATCAATTGCATAGGCATACTCTCCTATTTCTTCTATAAATAAAATTTTATCTTTAGTGAATATTTGGCTTTCAGACCCTAGCAATGAAGCTAAAATAGCTATATTACCTCCTATTAGTACTCCTTTTACATTTCCTTCAACATTATATTTGGAAGAAGGAATGGAATAGCTTAATTGCTTACCAAACAATACCTTTTTAAATGTTGCAATGGTATGTGGTATATTCTCTTGTTCATCTTGTAAACTTGTTCCCATCATAGCATGTAATGTTTCTATTCCTAAATTATGTACATGACTGTGAAATACTGTAATATCTGAATATCCAATAATCCATTTTGGCTGTTTTTTAAACGCTGTAAAATCTAATTGATCTATAATTCTTACCGAACCATAGCCTCCTCTAGCACACCAAATTGCTTTTATCGCTATATTATCTAATGCTTCTTGAAAATCTTGCCTTCGCTCTTCATCAGTTCCTGCAAAATGATTTGCCTGATTAAACATGTTTTTTCCAAAAACAACTTTCAATCCCCAAGATTCTGCTAGCAATTTTGCTTTATCAATTACTTTTTTTCTATTTAATAAAACTCCAGCTGGTGCTACTATTGCTATAGTATCTCCTTTTTTTAAATATGGTATTGCTATTAATTTCATAGATAAATGCAATATAATCTAATTTTTAATCTAGTATAGAATAAATTAATTATCTACCTATCTTTAATAACAATCTACTAAAATTTGTTTTTTATCTTTATAAAAACTTAACGTAGTATTTCTTTCTTTTAATGCTTTTTGTAAAACTTCAAAAACTTCATTTCTCATATTAACAGAACCACAAATCATTATAACTGTCCCTCTCTCTAAGTCCTCTAAAATGGGTTCAATATTTTGTTTTATCAAATTTTGCACATATACTTTCTCTTCGTTATCTCTCGAAAATGCGGGATAGAAATTTGTAAGAAATTCTTGTTTTAACACTTCTGAATACAAGAGTAAAGACTTCTTGTTTTTCACACCAAAATACAAATCTATTGGTGTTTTAAAATTACTTGGCAGCATACCTAAAAAAGGCGCTATTCCTGTTCCTGTAGCAATCATAATTACTTTAGGCACCTTCTTGGGAAAGTGAAATGAAGAATTTTTTTGTAGATATGCTTGTATACTTTGCCCTTCTTTTAAATTAAATAAATAATTAGAACAAATACCCAATTCATGCCGCTTTACACTCAATACAATTTCATTCTCTATTCTAGCTACAGAATATAATCTTTCTTGTTCATTAGTATTTGGATATATACCTAATAAATCTCCAGATTTAAAATGTTTTCTTTTAGAAGTAAAAGTTAATAAAAACGTGTTTTCTAATTTGTTTTGAACTATTTTTTTACTTTTTAAAATATAAGTATTGGTTTTCTTTTGTTTAGAAATTAAACTTTTATTTAATTGTAATTCTATGTTCTCTTTTGTAGAAAAAATATTCACCCAACTTAAAAACGCTTCTAAAGATTGTCCTTGAACGGTTGTAATTGGAATAAACTCATTTGCTGAATCTTTATTAAAGAGAGCTTCATTTACATCATATCCAAATTGGCAAAACTTAGGATATGAATGAGATCCAAATGCCACTACCGAAAAATTAAAGGAAGCTGTGTTTACAGATGATTCTTTAATTAAATTTAAAAAATTAGCAGCATTATTTGGTGCTTCTCCATCTCCATAAGTTGAAGTTAAAACAATAAGTTGTTTCATTTTGGGAAATGATGTATACTCATTTAAATTCGTGATAAACACTTTTTTTTGTACTCTTAATAACGCCTCATAAAGCATTTTAGCCATTTTTTTAGTATTTCCATTCTCAGATCCTACTAAAATAACATATTCACATTCTTCTTTTTTATATTCATTTTTTGTATTTCCTTTCCTTCTTTGTAAAGTCATTGCAAAACCAGAATATATAAAATAACAAATTCCGCAGGTAGAAAACAATAATATAAAAGACCAAAAAATACTTCCTTGCCCAGTATGAAAGATTAAACTATAATAAGAAAGCAAACGTGTAAACGGATATTCAACTTGACTTATAATGGTTCCTGTTTTCTGATTTACTAATAATTCACTATTCAATAGTTCTAGTAAAAAATAATCTTCTATCTCTGAAGAAAAAGGGAATTCTATTTTCCGAACTTCAGAAAGCTTTGTTTTTTTTAAAATAGAAAAATCTGTATTTTTTATTTGTGGCGTTTTTTTTAAAAGTTCAAAGTTTATTTCATGTGAAGTTTCAAATTTTGGAAGCATTTTAAATTTATCTAAAGAAAGATACACTCCTGTTAACGTTATAATTATAATTGGTAAAATAGATAACCTACCAAGTAACACATGCGAATATTGATGAAAATTTTCATTACTAATTTTAGCAAAGAAACTCTTTAAACTTCCTTGTCTTTTTATTAGCAAGAAAGTTCCTGTAATTGTAATTAAAAAAAGTAAAAAAGATACTAAACCCACAAAAAATCTTCCTGCTTTTTTCAAAAACAAAGATCTATGCAAACTAGTTGCAAATTTAAAAATTGCTTTTTTTTTAGCAATATTCCCTAGTTTTTTTCCTGTTTTTGGATTTATATAAAAAGTAGAATTTTCCTGCTCTTTTGTAATTACCGAAGCCTTTACAAACGAATTATTATTTACCTCTATAGATACAATTTCTTTATATTCTTTTTGTAAATTCATAATAGTTTCTGCTACAGAAATTGTACTTAAATTAGAAACTTTATACGATTTTAATTGATTTGAAATTGGCTCAAAAGCTAAAATAGCTCCCGTTAAAGAGGCTATTATAATAAATAAAAATGAAGATATAGCTAATGATAAATGACTATACCTCCATATTGAAATTGTCATATATATTATGGATATTTATTTTATATACACCTTTAATTTTAAGGCCTTAAACTTATTTAATACTTTAACATTTGAATCTTTCTTAATCATGTAATTACTCTAAAAATAAAATTCCTTAAAAAGGAATAAGAAATATATCTCCCGTATTATTTAATAAATCAATCTCTGCACGTCAATTAATTATTTTGATTTTTTTGTTAAATGAATTACTCTTTTTAAAATAATTCTGACGTGCATGAAATTTTTATTATTGAGGTATCATTCGTACATACCTAATAAAACCTGTTCCTTCAAATTTGTTTTTAACATTTTCACTGGTTAATTCAAATTCAACATCCTTAGTATAGTACCCTTCATCTTCTACTGCTGTTTCAAAACGAATTTTATACCCTGCATCTAATTTGTCATCTTCTATTTCTAAAACTTTAATTGTACGTTGTCCTCCGCTTATTGTAGCTCCAGTAACTGCATCAATATCATTTCTTTTTTTTCCATAAAAATCCCACCACTCGTCAATTTCATGATACCATTCGTCATCATCTCCTAAAACCTGTAATGTTTCTAAATATTTTCCTTCTTTATTTAATAAAGACACAATTACATAAGCTCCTTCCCCTTCATAATTTTTTAATTGTATCATACATTTATACTTAGATGTTTCTGCTATTACAAATGCAAATAATAACATCGATAAAAAACCTCCGATAACTATCCTCTTAAAACTATTCATTTTACTATTATTTTAAAAAATTTAAATCAAATTGTGATAACTGTTCATTCTCCTTTGCTAAACTATATACTGTTTCATTAAAACTAGTTGTAACATTTTTATCTGCTCCATTTTCTAATAAAAGTTTAACTATTTCAGGATTTTTAGCCACCATTACTGCTTTTTGAAGAGCTGTTTCACCTTCTTTATTTTTAGTATTAATATCAATATCAAATCTCTTTAAAAATTTCATTAATGATACATCTCCTTTGTTCGCAGCCAAATGAACTAAAGTATTCCCATCTTTTTGAGGAGTTCTAATTTTAAACCCTTTTGCTTCTAATAAATTAATTTTCTGTAAAAACTCATCTTCTTTACTAGAATTATACGATTTAACTAAATGATATGCTAGATTATTACCCTGAGCATCTTCTACAAATACATTTGCTTTTTGCTCAAGTAAATGAACTATTACTTCTGGTGTATTTTTAAGTGCATTCGTTAATGCAGAATATCCTTTATTATTTTTATTATTAATATTTTTTGTATTTTTTATTAATAATTTAATAATATCTAATGCATTCTTAGAGCATGCATTCATTAATGGTGTATTCCCTTCTTTATTCTGCTTATTTACATCTACTTTTTTAGATAAGAAATATTGAAATGATGCTATATCTTTATTACCATATGCCAAATTATGCAATGGTGTTAATCCGTTTTTATTTGTAACGTTAGGCTCTATACCTATCGTTTCTAAATATTTAAAAAACTCTAACGAGTTATACCCTTTTCTATCACCTTTTGTGGCCATTAACATCGCAGTTCCTCCATTTTTATTTTTCTCTTTATATGGCACTCCTTTTTCTATCAATTTTGCTACCAATTCTTTATTCTCTTTTTTCACCGCATAATTTATAGCCCCATTACCTTTATTATCTTTATCATAAATACTTAATCCTTTAGATGTAAAATAATTGATTAATGTAAAATCTTTACAAAATGGGAGCACTAATAATAAAGCATTAGCACCTACATTATTTTTCTCTAATTTTATGTTTGCTCCTTTTTCTATTATATAATCATATAATTTCGTGTTCTGTTGCCCAGAAACAGCTGCAAAATTTAATAATGAATATCCATGACTATCAATAATATCTGTTTTAGCTCCTTTATTAACAAGAAACTTCATTAATGCCACTCTATTTGTATACGCAGCCCAAAAAATATACGTTCTTCCATCATGTGTTAGCTTATTTACATCATTATTTGGTTTTGTTAACAGGTATTTTATAATAGAATCATCTACTACCTTTTTATGCTCTAATAAAGCATATGAAATAGCATCAAACTTATGTTTATTATATTCTGACGGATCATTACCTTCTTTAACTTTTTCTTTTACAAGTTCTAAAGTTGGTTTAGCCTTCCAAAAAGCTCTATCTAAAAATATGTTCTTAGTTTTTTGTGCCTTTAACAAATAAGACGTTAATAATAGCAAAAAGAAATATTTAACTTTCATTTTTAATTATTTTAAAGATGATTAAATTTCCTCAAATATACTTTATTTAGATTTAATCTATATAAAAATAACAAGATTTTAATTCTGTATAAAATGATTTTTAATCTCTAAAACTCAAACAAATTATTAACTACATTTGTAGTCCAAATTATTTACTTAAAAGAATACGATGAGTTCTTCAAAAAGATATACAATTACCGCTGCATTACCTTATACTAACGGACCTATACATATTGGTCATTTAGCAGGGGTGTATGTACCAGCTGATATTTATGCGCGTTTTTTACGTTTAACAGACAATGATGTAGCTTACATCTGTGGTTCAGATGAACACGGTGCTGCTATACCAATGCGTGCTAAAAAAGAAGGTATATCTCCGCAAGACATCATTGACAAGTATCATGTAATTATTAAAAAGTCTTTTGAAGATTTTGGTATTTCTTTTGACAATTACTCTCGTACTTCCTCTAAAATTCAGCATGAAACTGCTTCAGAATTCTTTACCAAAATGTATAATGACGGTGAGTTTATTGAAGAAGTTTCTGAACAATTATATGATGCAGAAGCGAATCAATAT
The DNA here is from genome assembly GCA_937922085.1 of uncultured Tenacibaculum sp. Lineage (GTDB taxonomy): Bacteria > Bacteroidota > Bacteroidia > Flavobacteriales > Flavobacteriaceae > Polaribacter. The sequence goes on from CAKZVD010000012.1 coordinate 67,717, forward strand.
TTAGCAGATCGTTTTGTGATAGGAACCTGTCCGAAATGTGGAAATGAAGAAAGTTATGGAGATCAATGTGAAAAATGTGGAACTAGCCATAACGCTACTGATTTAATTAATCCAAAATCTGCTATCACAGGAAATGTTCCTACTTTAAAGGAAACCAAACACTGGTTTTTACCTTTAGATAAACATGAAGATTTTTTAAGAAAATGGATTTTAGAAGGTCATAAAAATGATTGGAAACCTAATGTATTAGGACAAGTAAAATCCTGGATAGATGATGGTTTACGCCCGCGTGCTGTAACTCGTGATTTAGATTGGGGAATTCCTGTACCAATTGAAGGAGCAGAAGGAAAAGTATTATATGTGTGGTTTGACGCACCTATTGGTTACATTTCTTCTACCAAAGAATGGGCTGCTCGTGAAGGCAAAAACTGGGAAGATTATTGGAAAGATGAAAACACTAAATTGGTTCATTTTATAGGAAAAGATAATATTGTATTTCACTGTATTATTTTTCCTGCAATGTTAAAAGCACATGGCGAATATATTTTACCAGAAAACGTACCTGCTAATGAGTTTTTAAATTTAGAAGGTAATAAATTATCTACCTCTAAAAACTGGGCAGTTTGGTTGCACGAATATTTAGAAGAGTTTCCTAATCAACAAGATGTATTACGTTATACATTAACTGCAAATGCACCTGAAAGTAAGGACAACGATTTTACTTGGAAAGATTTTCAAGCAAAAAACAATAATGAATTAGTTGGTAACTTTGGTAACTTCATTAATCGTATTATTGTTTTAACAAATAAATATTATAATGGTGTTGTACCAATTCCTGGAGATTTCACAGAGTTAGACGAAGATGTTTTAGAGCAAGTACAACAGTTTCCTGATAGTATTGCAAAATCTATTCAACGCTATCGTTTTAGAGAAGCTTCGCAAGAACTAATGAATTTAGCACGTTTAGGAAACAAGTATTTAGCGGATGAAGAACCTTGGAAACTAATTAAAACTGATGAAGCACGTGTACAAACAATTATGTATGTTGGTTTACAAATAGCCACTGCATTGTCTGTTTTATGTGAGCCTTTTTTACCTTTTACTTCTAATAAGTTAAAAGCAATATTAAAAACTGATAAAAATTTACAGTGGAATGACATTTCTGAAAAAGAAGTTTTATTACCTGCTGGTCATCAAATACAAGAAGGAAAAGCTGAATTATTATTTTCTAAAATTGAAGACAAAACAATCGAAATTCAGTTAGAAAAATTAGAAGCTACTAAAAAAGCAAACGAAGCTGCTAACAAAACAGTAGAGCCTCAAAAAGAAACTATTGAGTTTGATGATTTTACGAAAATGGATATTCGTATTGGTACTATTTTAGAGGCAGAAAAAATTGCAAAAACTAAAAAGCTTTTAAAATTAAAAATTGATGTAGGTATTGATGTTAGAACCATTGTTTCTGGTATTGCTGAAAGTTTTAAACCTGAAGATGTTATTGGTAAGCAAGTTACTGTTCTTTGTAATTTAGCTCCTAGAAAAATACGAGGAGTAGAAAGCCAAGGAATGATTTTAATGGCAGATGCTGTAGATGGTTCTTTAGCTTTTATGGAGCCTCAAAAAGAGACACAAAACGGTGGACAGGTTTCTTAATTTTTATAAATATGGTTAGAAAAATAAATATTTTAATATTAATCTTACTAGTATCAGTCAATTCCTTTTCACAAGAAAGGATAGGTTACTTTGATAATTTATTAAAAGAGAATTCTTCAAACATTAAAGATGTTATTCCTATTGTAAACGCAGAGAATAATGACATTTTAATGTTTGTTGCAGATGCTAAAAATGTATATGCCTATAAATTGAATGATCAATTTAAGGTGATAGATAAATTAGCTTCTGATAAAAAAAGAAGAAAATACAAAACCTTAATAGGTAATAGTATTTCTAATGAAAACAACTATACCGTTTATTTAGCAAATAAGTATAAAACAACGTTTTTAGCTGTCAATTTTTCTTTTGATGAAAAAAAAACAACTGCAAAAGAGTTTAAACTTAAACATTATGACGAAAGATTGGTGCAAACTGTTTCTGTAAATAATAAATTTTATATTATATCTACAATTAAATATAAAGATTATTTATTTATCTATTCTTTCGATAAGGAAGGAAACCATACAAGAAATCGAGTTAATTTAAAAGATGTTCCGCTAAAACTTCGTTCAGGAAAACCTGCTTTAATTAGTCAATTGTTAAGAAATAATGGAGATAAAGTAGCAAAAATAGAAGAAAACTTACCAAATTCTATAGAAGTTGTTGGAGATAGAACTAAAATGTATGTACGAGATAATTCTGCTGTATTTACGTTTGACCAACATAATGAATTTTCTCAGGTTTTAACTATTAAACTAACCGATTTCAAAGCAACACTTAATACGTTTAAAAAAGCAATGGATGATGTTAAAAAGAATAGGAAAAACTCTAATTCTTACATTAATGGCGAAAATATTTACATTGTTACCAGTAATAAAGAAAAATTAGTTTTAGATATTATAAATTTTAAAAGTAAAGAGATTTTAAAAACACATACTATTTTAAAAGAAGAACCTATTGCTTTTAAAAACTCTCCTATAATTCAAGAGGGGGGAATGTATAAAAATTATAGAGAGTTAGAAAAAACGAAGAAGTTTTTACGTAAAATAAATGCCGATAAAATAGGTGTTTCTGTTAGGTATATTAATAATGAATATCTAATTACACTAGGTGGTTACTCTCCTAAACCTCAAGGTGGAGGTATGATGGGAGGCTTTGGTGGTTTTGGATTCCCTGTAGCTGCTTTTGGTAATGTTTCTTTTTTCTTTAATCCTGCTCTTTTTGCCTATAATGCATCAACAAACACTAAATCTACCAGAATTGAATGTGTTTTCGATGCCAACTTTAATCATAAAGAAGGTGAAATTAAAGAGAATGTTTTCGATAAAATACAAGATGCTACAACCACTGGTAGTAGTATAAGTGGTGAAACAGTATTTCAGTATAAGGATTATTTTATCTTAGGTTCTTATTATTCTAAAAGAAAACAATATACTTTTACAAAATTCACCGATTAATCAATGCTAAAAATAGCATATCATCCTATTTATAATCATCCGTTACCTGATAAGCACAGGTTTCCAATGGATAAGTATGATTTAATACCTCAACAACTCCTTTATGAAGGAACTTGTATAGAGGCTAATTTTTTTGAACCTGAGATTCCGAATAACAAGCATTTTTTTACGGTTCACGATCCTGAATATTTTTTTGATTTACTAAATATTACATTGAATCAAAAAGCGGCACGAAAAATAGGATTCCCTTTAAATGAAGTGCTAGTAGAAAGAGAAATGGTTATTGCTGACGGTACTATGAAAGCTTCTGAGTTTGCCTTACAACATGGCATTTCCATGAATATCGCCGGAGGAACACATCATGCTTTCACCAATAGAGGTGAAGGTTTTTGTATGTTAAATGATCAAGCCATTGCTGCAAGATATCTTCAAAAAAAAGGAGTAGCTAACAAAATTCTAATTATAGATTTAGATGTGCATCAAGGAAACGGTACTGCCGAAATTTTTAAAGACGATTCTTCTGTTTTCACTTTTTCTATGCACGGAAAAACAAATTATCCTTTTCATAAAGAAATCTCTGACTTAGATGTTGGTTTGGAAAATGGAACTACGAATACTCAATATTTATCTATCTTAAGAAAAACGTTACCTAAATTAATTCAACAAGAAAAACCAGATTTCATCTATTATTTATGCGGTGTTGATGTTTTAGAAAGTGATAAACTAGGAAAACTAAATCTTTCATTAGACGGTTGTAAAGAACGTGACCAATTTGTATTACAAACTTGTTATGATCATAAAATTCCTGTAATGTGTAGCATGGGTGGTGGTTACTCTAAAGATATTAATGTTATTGTGGAAGCGCATGCAAACACTTTTCGTTTAGCACAAGAAATCTTTTTTTAATTATTTTTGACAAAAATTCTATTCTATGATTAAAAAAATACTTTTCTTTTTTTTTACTTTAACAACTTACTTTTCATTTAGTCAGGAAGAAATAGGAACATTTGAAAACGTTTTAAAAACATCTGTAAAAGACGTTAAAGAATCTTTCTCTATAATTAACCAAGAGAATGGTGATATTGCTACTTTTTTACTTGAAAAAAAACAAGTTTATGGTTATTTATTGAATCATAAATTCGAAGTAATTAAAAGCTTAACTACAAAAAATAAAAGGAGAAAATATACTATTTTTATTGGAAAAATGTATGATCAAAAAACTAATTACACAATTATTTCTTGTAATGAAAAAAGAACTCAATTTGCTTTAATTAATTTTAATTTTGACGATAAAAAAACCACTGTTTCTGAAGACAAATTTAATACTAAAGGGCTTATTTTTCTTCAAAGCGTAAACAGAAAAAACAAGGTTCACCTTTTGTTTTTAGATAGAAAAACCTCTAACATAATATCACGAACATACTATATTAACGGTAATATAGAATCGACTACTTTTAATTTTAAGAATGAAAAATTTCTTATAACTGATACTAAAGAAGTTGAACTTAAAAAATTGTTGCCAGACTATAAAAAAAAAGAATCATCGGGAGATTAAAAACATTAGTTATGAGTTAACAAAAATTAATGTCGATAATTATACTATAGAAAATGATAACATCATACACAATTTAAAAAAAGTTCAAATTTCACCAACTTCAATTCAAACTGCTGTTAGAATTAATAAATTATATATTAATAAAGAAGACGTTACCATTACATTAGATAAAAACAGGTTTTACACACAAATTTTAACTTTAAATTTAAATACAGGTCTTTATCGTTTTACTAAGATAAAAAAACCCTTATTTTCTATTTCTAAAATGAAAAAAAGAGCTAATTCTTTTATTGTAGACAACTTCATATTTATCACCTCTGCTTCAAAAGACTCTCTTATTGTTAATATTCATAATATAAAAAGTCGAAACCTAATAAAAAAAATCTCTTCGGAAGGAAATAAATCTATTCCTTTCAAAAACACAGCAATCATTCAGGAAGGAGGAACATTTAATGAAAATAGAGAACTTGAAAAAACAAAAAAGTTTTTACGAAAAATATCTAATAGTAATATAGCTATTGTAGCTCTTAAAAAGAGTAATGGTTACGAAATAACTATTGGAAGTAAAAAAGAATCTTCTAACCCTATTGTTGTTCTTGCTACCGTTGCTGCTGTATATGTCGGCTTTAACACAGGAGCTCTGTTTAATAATTTTATGTCTGATAATTTTAATTTTAGCTCTTACTCAAATGATTTTTCTTTAAACACAAAAACGATTCATATTAAAAGTTTGTTTGACCATAATTTTAATCATTTAAAAGGAAAAATTAAAAAAAATAATTATGATAAAATTTTTAATTTTTTAAAACTCAAGGAAAAGAAAGAAATTGATGGAATATATTCTAATAATACAGAAGAGCCTAAAAAAGCTATAAATATTTTTAATCTAAAAAACGCAACTGTATTAGGCTTTTACTCAAGTAAATTGAAAAAGTATTATTTTTACAAATTCACTAACTAGAACATATTTTCTTTTTAGTCTTTTATAAAAAAATGAAATTATAACATGTTAAATTAATTACTTATTGATTACATAGGCAATATAAAGTCTAAAAATCACTAATATTACAAAAAGAAAAGTTGCTGCATTTCCTACTATTTTCCATCTATTAATAACACTATCTTTCCCTAATCCTCTAGGTTTTTGAATAAGCCAGCCTTCAGGTAAATCTATTTCTTCTAATTGTTTTATAACATGACGCAACTTTTTTTTGCCTTTCAAAACTTGTATAAACAAAGGGCTTTTTAAAACTAGATCATGATTCCCTTTTTGCTGAAAAAAAACATACTCTGATTCTTTATAAAAACTAGAAGTAAGCGCTTTAAAAGCTTCTATTTTTTGCAGAGTCATTTTATCTAATTTAGAAACAGGTTCGACAGAACAAGTATTAAAAGAAGAACCTTTCAGCTGTATAAGTTCTTCTTTTGTTTTCATATTCACTACACCATTAACTAATGCTTTTTCATAGTTTCCAATAATAACAGTAAACTCTGCAAAAACAACCCTTGAATTCCCAAAATATTCTTTTATAACCTCTAAAGAAAGGTACAATTCTTTTCTTTTAGCAATATAGATTTCATCATTAGTTTCTATAGAACATCCTAGTTCACCTACTTGCTTCTTAAATTCACTTATAAATTGTTTTTCTAAATTCATTATTCAATAACAGAATCTGTAACTTTTATAGGCGTTTCTGCATGCATAGAAATACTTGGGTATATTGGATACCATGAACCTCCTATATTGTTTTTAATTATCGAATTATCGATAACAATATCTCCTGTTTTATCATTACTCACAAAAAAGATAGAAGAACCAAACTCTACTACTTCATTTTTTTCTATTAACGAGCCTAACACTGTTAATCGCATCGTATTTCCATCATTATAAATAGCACCTCCACTACCTCCTCCTGGCGTATTTGGCCTTGCAGGGTTTCCTCCATTACCAATAGCTTTATTATGAGAAAACACACTATTAATAATCGTCCACGAAACATCAATGCTACTAATAGCTCCTCCATTAGCACCTACATTCCCGTAACCATCTGCACCACCAAACGTACTATTTACTACATATACCGGAAGTTTATTATACTGGCTAAAAACCCTAACAGCTCCTCCTCCTACATCTTGCCCTGTACCAATACATTTATTATTAAAGAAACGACAGTTTACTATTTTAAATCTTCCTCCTCGAACCCATATTGCTCCACCTCCATCAAACTCTTTTTCATTTATTGAATTTCCGTTAGCAAAAGTGATGTTTTGAACAGTCAATTTTGGATGATCTTGATTTTGACAATGACCTGTTGTCCAAACCTGATCCGAATCACAAGTATTCATATACAATATTCTTGTTTTTCCTTCTCCACTTAATGTTACTAAACCTCCTCCATCAATAACCACTTCTTTATTTGCATTATTAAAAACTTTTGCAGGTTTATCCATTTTTATAGTAATAGGTTTAGAACCGCAATTAAAAGTTATTTTACCTCCTTTAGCTACAGCTTTTACAACAGCATCACAAGTACAGCTTTCTGGTGTTCCATCTCCTACCACCGTATCTGAATTAGACACATCTTCTGCTTTAGCTTCATTTGGTATTGGAGAATTCCCATTTGGATTTCCTGCTGCGGGTCCGTTTTCTGGGTTCTCTAAAGGGTTTTCAATTTCTGAGACTGTATCTTCCCCCTCATCTTTAGAACAATTTAGGATACTTATTGTTAATGTAAATAATACTATATATTTAAGTATATCTTTTATTTTTAAATTAGTTAGTTTCATAATTTCTGAGATCATTAAGAATAAAAATTCTTTTATATTTTGTTTTATTTGGTAGGTATTGCAGTTCTATTATCTATTTTGATTTTTTGTTAGTTGTTTATAAAAGATCTTCAAACTACAAAACCTACTCTTATTTGTTTACTATTACTTTTGCCTTATTTTTCATTACTTTCTTTACCTATACCTCATTTATTTGGTTTGCACAAAGAACTTTTTCTTTTTAAAACAACTACTAAATAAGTTTATTATTAATAACATATAATAATTTAATTAAATATCTTTTTTAACAAGAGAGCTCTTGATTTTTTTAAGACAAATTGAACCAATAGCTTTTAAACTAAACCTATAAATTTACTATTGGTTAATTTGTCTATTAAGATATTCTCATACCTAATTACTAGTTGGGGGAATGCTAAAACTCATTTTAAATACTTTTCTACAATAGCTACTTGTTGATTATTCTTTATGAATCTAAAAAAATAAAGTCTATTCGATTAATAATTCCTTCTATTCTATACAACCTCTTACAAGAAGATTTTACACACTATTTTAACAATTACTGTGTGATCATTTTTTTTAATTTGGATTGATTAACTTGACTTGTAATTATCAAGGTTAACAAACCAAAAAAAGTAAAAAACTTCTTCGAGTACTTATAGGTTAGGGATTAATTTACTTAGAACTACAAAACTAGTTTTGATTCTTCATACCCTCTGAATTCAATAAAAAAGGTAAAACTGTTTTGTGAAAACTTGTAAAAAACAGTTTGAATTAAAATTCAAACTGTTTTAAGCTAAATTATCTTTCAAAACACTATTTATCTTCCTTTACTCTTATTAAAAAATTTTGATAGATAAACGGGTCCCATTTTTCTATAAGATCTAAAGGGCGATCTGTTACTCCTCCTTTTATTTTCATCCAAACTTTATCGTTTGTTTTATCTTGCCAATAAGCTTCTACATTCGATTCTTTTACTTCCTTAAGACTAGCAACTTTTTTATAAGCAACTAATGGAACGTTAATATCAACTGTAAACATTCTATCGTAGCTGGCTACAGTAGCATTTTTATCTCCTGTAAACTCTACAGCTAAAACAACTTCATCTTCGGTTAAAATAAAATTATCTACTCTAAATATTAAATCATATACCTTATCTAAGTTTGGGTAATTTATCTCAAAGATCCCTCCTTTTTGTAGCGCAACATGCTTAAAATGCTGATGATTACTCAGATCTGTTAGAAATAACTCAATTTTATCTATAATTTTTAAATCATCATCATAACGTGCGTAAGTAACATTAGCCTTGTTGTTTTCTGATGTTCCATTTTCTGCCTTAATGTTAGCATTATTAAATCCATAAAAAGGGCCTGGTACACTTACACCTCCATTTAACTCTCTAGACCATGGAGATAACACCTCTACTCCTTCTTCTTTTTCTCCATAATAGAAAGGCCTATCATACACTAAATAATTTTCTTTAGGCCCCCAATAACCATGCAAATCCCATGTAGCACCTGAAAAAGTAAGATGTGGTGTTGCTCCTCCCATTTGCCAAGCTATTTCAGATTCATTAGCTGTTATTTTAACACCAGGATGACTATTTATTAAAATATTTTTTTCAGTTAACCAGTGCCCTTTCTCTACCGGGCGTAAATAGTAGTCATACATTCCAAAAACACCAGATCGTTTATTTAATGTTGGCGGAAAATTAATCGCAATATTTCCTTGTATATCAAAAGTATGATGATAGCTAGCAAAGGCATTCCTAATTTGCTTATTATTAAGCCTAGATTCATTTTTCTCAAAATTTAAACTTCTTCCAACGGCCAAACAACCCAAAATTAAACCTCTATCTCCTCCTCCTGAAAAAGAAGTTTCAAAATTATCTGAAGACACAGCCTCTAAAGTAGTTCCAAAATTTGTACGATCCCAAACACTATGTGTACTTTTCCAACCACTAAACCTTTTAATCTCAAAACGCACCCAACTACTCCTATCGAGACCATTGAAATTCCCAGGACGACCATTTCTTTCTTGTGTGTATTGAGAAGACGAAGTGCTTCCTTCTTCATCTATTTCAGGTTCATCAGCATGCAAAGCATTATGCTTACATGAATGCGCAGTATTATAGTCAAAAACACCAAATTGCATTTTACCAGGATTCATAACCTTCCCATCTTCATACAATGCCCCTGCACTGGCTCCAAAAGGTTTTTCTGGAAAAGCCAACCAATAACCCTCTCCTTCGCTATCAGCTACATGATTATTTATGGTTGTATTATCTGGGTTACTAATCCAGAAACCTGAAGATCCTTTTCTAAACCCTGATAATTCGTGTTTCTTTATCGCAAATTGTTCTTCTGGATTTCTAACTTTTAAAACTAAATTACCATCGAATACAGTTCTTCGTTCTGCAGCATCTTCAGTAAATATAGCATGTCCTTTTACATCAAAAACAATGTTATTTTTAACTAAAGTACCATTGGTACCATGCACTACAATACCACGGTTTTTAGATACATTAATTGTTGAGTTTTGAATATACTGCCCTGTTGCATCTCCTAAATTTTCAGACCCTCTATAACTTAACATATGCCAGTGAAAAGGGTACCTTCTAACTCGTCCTCTTTGCCCTGCTCGTTTTATTTCTACACCGTCTAAATGTGCTACTGAAGATGGCATTATCATAATATGTACTCCGAAACCTTCATTTTCCCAGGCATCATCGTCTGGTGATTGAATTACGATGTTTCTTGTTAGATTACCTACTGGAGCTCTTTGATCTAATACTTTCGGGTTATCAGGAGTCAGTCCATATAAAAAATCACCTGTTGGAGTTGGTACTATATTTTCCTCTATCAAACTCATTCCGTTGGTAGTTGCATATTGTAATTTCCCCCAGTGAAACGCTTCTATACCTTTTGCTAGGTTTACATCCTTTCCGTTAATAGAACTGATTCCTATTCGTTGTGTAATTGACTTTCCATTAGCTGCTTCATAAAAATCTGTCGGCCCTAATACAATTTCATCTCCTGCTTTCCAATCTGCTTGCTCTGCCAATATTAATTTGGTAACTCCATCTTCTGCGTGATCATTTATTTTTGCCCATGCTATTTCTGGTGATTTTCCATGCAACTCTAATTTACCTCCTCTAACAACTACAATACCTCGGGTACCCATCATTCCCATTAAATTATGTTCAAGATTGGTATCATTTAAGGTAATGATTGCTTTATGCGTAAATGGTTTACGTTGGCTTCCTATAGATAATTCTCCGTCATTTACTAAAATATTTCTTGCTGTAAGCGATACATCCTTTCGTTCAAATTCTAAATGACCAAGAATAACTAGTTCATCCAATACAGGGGTGTCCTCATCTAAATAAATATGTTTATCTGCTGGTATAATAACTCGATCTCCCACTTTTGGTTTTCCTGCAGATCCCCATGTTGAAGCTTCTGACCATAATAATTTACCTGTCGGTTCTGGTTTAAATACAGAGATAACTTCTGATCTAAAAAAAATATCACAGTCTGATTCTTTTATAATTGCTCGGTAATATTTTGGTAAGTTTGTTAATGTAACCTCATAATTATTTACATTTCCTCCTCTAATATTATCCCAATTATGATTATTCAATGATTCTTGCCATTGAATTGTTTGGCTAGATGAAACTTGACTCGCGTTTAAATTTAAAGTCTTATTTTCTTCCGAATAAATAACAACCTCCGAAGACTCGTTCTTATTAGAAGACGCTTTACTTATGTTCTTTTGTGCAACTACTAATTGCAAAGAAAAAATCATAAAAAAAACACCTATAATTTGCTTAAAATTTTTCATAATTATTCTTTAACTATTTTAAAATTAAAAGTTTCTTCTTCTGTAATTAACTTTACAACATAAAGACCAGATGATAAGTCTCCTACAAAAACACTTGGATTCGATCTTGACAGTTTAACTATTCTTACCAGTTGCCCTGATAATAAAAATACTTTTGCTTCTAATTTTGTATACCTTGAGGGTATTTTAACTTCAAAATAATCTCCTTTTACAGGATTAGGAATTATCACAAACTCTTCTCGATTAATCATTTCTTCTACTGTAGACAATGTCTTACAAGAAGGTTTAAACTCTGTTTTAACAGTTATTGTGTGATCGCTTTTTTGTAATTTGGATTGATTAACTTGACTTGTACTTACCAAGGTTGACAAACCAAAAAAAAGCAAAAAACTTTTTTGGATATGCATAGATTTAGGGATTAATTTACTTCCAACCACAAATCTAGTTTTGTTTATTTATAAAAAAACCCCTGAATTCAGTGAAAAATAACACCTATTAAAAATAGATTTATTTTAATCTCTTTTTATAACAACAAAAGCAGTTTGAAGTAATATTTCAAACTGCTTTCATATAAAATAGCATTTTTTAACAACTCTATTTATCTTCTACAATCCTTAACTCAAAAGATTGATAGACTCCATTTTCCCATTTCCCTTCTACATCTTCAGGATAATTAGTTCTACCTCCTTTAAGTTTAACCCATACTTTTTCGTTTGTTTTATCTTGCCAATATGCTTCTGTAGTTGATACTTTAACCTCATCAAAACTAGCTGCCTTTTTATACTCATGTAATAGATTATCTGTATGCACTATTTCTGAAAATACTTTTGCATTTTTTGAACCTGTATATTCAATAGCAATCAATAATTCATCCTGTTCTGTCATAAAATTATCTGTACGAATTTTTAGATCATAAATATTATCTAATTCAGGATAATTAATTTCAAAAACACCCCCTTTTTGTGCTGCAAAATCTTTCATGTTTTGTAATAAATTAGAATCATTTGAATACAATGTAAAATCATCAACTTTTTCTAAATCATTATTATATCGAATAAATTCCATCGTTGTTCTACCACGATTAGAAGTCCCATTTTCTGCCTCAACAACTGCATCATCTAAACCATAAAAAGGGCCTTCAACACTTACCCCTCCACTAATAGAAGCATTTGGAGTTATTATGTGTTTAGTAGTTTCATAAGTATAAAAAGGAGTGTCTGGCACCAAATAATTATTTGCTGGTCCCCATACTCCATGGGCATCCCATATAGCGCCTGCTAAATTAAAGTGAGGTTTTACAGGATCTACTCTATTCGCTCTCCAAGCTTCACTTGCTGTAATTCTTACTCCTGGATGACTATTAACTAATGTGTTATTTTTACTTAACCAGTGTCCTTTTTCTACAGGTCTTAAATAATAATCTGTAATTCCAAAAACTCCAGAAGCTACTCCTTGTGTTCCTTGGAAGTTTACAGCAATATTTCCCTGTATATCAAATGTATGGTGGTAACTGGCAAAAGCATTAGAAACAGGTAAAGCATTATATCTTGATTCATTATAATTATAGTTTAAACTTCTACCAATAGCTAAAGATCCTATAACAAGTCCTCTTGTTCCTGATCCTGCAAAAGAAATATCATGATTATCGGCCGACACCGTTTCTAATGTATTTACATAGTTTGCACGATCCCACATAGTTTGGGTACATTTCCAAGCACCAAATCTCTTTATATTAAATCGTTGCCAAGTATCTGTTGCAAATCCGCTATTTGCACTTGGTCTTCCATTAACATCTGAAGTATAATTTTTATAATTTCTTGTAGGGTTACTTCTTGCTCCTCCTGTATTACCAGCTTCATCTAACTCAGGATCATCATTGTGAAGTCCATTTTTATTACAACTATGAGCCATATTATTTTCAAAAATACCAAAAGGCATTTTACGAGGATCCATTATTTCGCCATCTTCATATAAAGCTTGTGAACTTTCTCCAAAAGGTCTCATAGGAAAAGCCAACCAATAACCATTTCCTTCGCTATCACCTACATGATTGTTAACTGTAGTATTATCAGGATTACTAATCCAAAAACCTGAAGCCCCTCTTCTAAAAGCACTTAATTCATGAATTTTAATAGCAAACTCTTCTTCTGGGTTTCGAACTTTTAATACTAAATTATGGTCGAAAACGGTTCTGCGTTCTGCTGCATTTTCTGTAAAAATAGCATGCCCTTTTACATTGTAAACAATATTATTACTTACTAAAGTACCATTAGTACCATGGACTACAATTCCTCTGTTCTTTGATTCGTTAATTGTTGAATTTTGAATGTACTGCCCTGTAGCATCTCCTAAATTAGTGGAACCACTATAACTTAACATATGCCAGTGAAATGGATAACGACGTAAGCGTCCTCTCTGTCCTGCTCGCTTTATTTCTACTCCATTTAAATGTGCTACAGATGTAGGCATAATCATTATATGTACACCAAAACCTTCATTTTTCCATTTCTCATCATCGGGTGATTGAATTACTATATTTCTTGTTAAATTTCCTACGGGAGCTCTCTCATCTAATATTTTAGGATTATTTGGAACAATACCATACAAGAAATCTCCTGTTGGTGTAGGAATTATATTCTCTTCCTCTAAACTCATTCCGTTTGTAGTTGCATACTGCAATTTCCCCCAATGAAAAGCTTCTATGCCTTTTTCTAAATTGATATCTTTTCCTTCTATTGAAGTAATTCCTATTCTTTGTGTAATTGATTTTCCTCCTGCTGCCTCATAAAAATCTGTAGGGCCTATTATAATTTCATCCCCTGATTTCCAATCTGCTTGTTCTGCTAACACTAATTTTGTTGCCCCATCTTCTGCATGCTCATTTATTTTTGTCCATGCTATTTCTGGTGATTTTCCATGCAACTCTAATTTACCCCCTCTAACAACTACAATACCTCGGGTACCCATCATTCCCATTAGGTTATGATCTATATCTGTATCGTTTAAGGTAATAATTGCTTTATGCGTAAATGGTTTACGTTGGCTTCCTATAGATAATTCTCCGTTATTTACTAAAATATTTCTTGCTGTAAGCGATACATCCTTTCGTTCAAATTCTAAATGACCAAGAATAACTAGTTCATCCAATACAGGCGTGTCCTCATCTAAATAAATATGTTTATCTGCTGGTATAATAACTCGATCTCCTGCTTTGGGCTTACCAGAAGATCCCCATGTAGATGCCTCTGACCATAATAATTTACTAGTCGATTCTGGTTTAAATACAGAGATAACTTCTGATCTAAAAAAAACATCACAACCTGATTCTTTTATAATTGCTCGGTAATATTTTGGTAAATTAGTTAATGTAACTTCATAATTATTTACGTTTGCTCCTCTCATACTATTCCAATCATGATTATTCAATGATTCTTCCCATTGAATCGTTTGATTAGATAAAATTTGACTCGCATTTAAATTTAAAGTCTTATTTTCTTCTGAATAAATAACTAACTCTGAAGATGTGCTTTTATTAGAAGAAATTTTGCTTATGCTTTTTTGTGCAACTACTAATTGCAACGAAAAAACCATGAAAAAGACACTTATAATCTGCTTAAAATTTTTCATAATTATTCTTTAACTATTTTAAAATTAAAAGTTTCTTCTTCTGTAATTAACTTTACTACATAAAGACCAGATGATAAATCTCCTACAAAAACATTTGGATTGGATGTTGACAGTTTAACCTTTCTTACCAATTGACCTGATAATAAAAATACTTTTGCTTCTAATTTTGTATACCTTGAGGGTATTTTAACTTCAAAATAATCTCCTTTTACAGGATTAGGAATTATCACAAATTCTTCTCGATTAATCATTTCTTCTACTGTAGATAATGTCTTACAAGAAGGTTTAAACTCTGTTTTAACAGTTATTGTGTGATCTGATTTTCTTTTATGCTGATGGTTTTGAGCAAAAGAAAAATGTATTAGAAACCAAAAAAGAATTAATAATTGATATCTGATTTTCATTAGTTTAGGGGTTTGTTAATTTTAATCTGTAAAATTACTTTTGATTTTTTTTTTAAAACCCCCTGAATTCAGTGATAAATGTATTTTTTTTAAAAAAAACTTATAAAAAGCAGTTTGAGTGATCACTCAAACTGCTTTTAAAAATTCATAATGTAACTACTATTTTTCTTCTTTTACTCTTATTAAAAAATTTTGATAGATAAACGGAGTCCATTTTCCTGTAAGATCTAAAGGGCGATCTGTTATTCCTCCTTTTATTTTCATCCAAACTTTATCGTTTGTTTTATCTTGCCAATAAGCTTCTACATTCGATTCTTTTACTTCCTTAAGACTAGCAACTTTTTTATAAGCAACTATTGGAACGTTAATATCAACTGTAAACATTCTATCGTAGCTAGCTACAGTAGCATTTTTATCTCCTGTAAACTCTACAGCTAAAACAACTTCATCTTCGGTTGAAATAAAATTATCTACTGTAAATGTTAAATCATATACTTTATCTAAAGTTGGGTAATTTACTTCAAAGATTCCTCCTTTTTGTAGTGCAGCATGCTTAAAACGCTCACCATTATTTGTACTTGTTTCAAATAATTCTATTTTATCTATAATTTTTAAATCATCGTCATAACGTGCGTAAGTAACATTAGTCTTGTTGTTTTCTGATATTCCATTTTCTGCCTTAATTATAGCATTATTATATCCATAAAAAGGGCCTGGTACACTTACACCTCCATTTAACTCTCTAGACCATGGAGACAAAACTTTAACTCCTTCTTCTTTTTTTCCGTAATAAAAAGATCTATCATACACCAAATAATTTTCTTTAGGACCCCAATAACCATGTAAATCCCATGTAGCACCTGAAAAAGTAAGGTGTGGTGTTGCTCCTCCCATTTGCCAAGGTATTTCAGATTCATTAGCTGTAATTTTAACACCAGGATGACTATTTATTAAAATATTTCCTATACTTAACCAATGTCCTTTCTCTACCGGGCGTAAATAGTAGTCAAACATTCCAAAAACACCCGATCGTTTATTTAATGTTGCCGGAAAATTAATCGCAATATTTCCTTGTACATCAAAAGTATGATGATAGCTAGCAAAGGCATTATAAATGTGTTTATTATTAAGGTTAGATTCATTTTTCTTAAAATTTAAACTTCTTCCAACAGCCAAACAACCCAAAATTAAACCTCTATCTCCTCCTCCTGAAAAAGAAGTTTCAAAATTATCTGAAGCTACAGCCTCTAAAGTAGTTCCAAAATTTGTACGATCCCAAACACTATGTGCACTTTTCCAACTACTAAACCTTTTAATCTCAAAACGCACCCAACTACTCCTATCGAGACCATTGAAATTCCCAGGACGACCATTTCTTTCTTGTGTGTATTGAGAAATCGAAGTGCTTCCTTCTTCATCTATTTCAGGTTCATCAGCATGCAAAGCATTATGCTTACATGAATGCGCAGTATTATAGTCAAAAACACCAAATTGCATTTTACCAGGATTCATAACCTCCCCATCTTCATATAATGCTTGTGAACTTTCACCAAATGGTCTATCTGGAAATGCTAACCAATAACCATTCCCTTCGCTATCAGCTACATGATTATTTATGGTTGTATTATCTGGGTTACTAATCCAAAACCCTGAAGCCCCTTTTTTATGCCCCCATAATTCATGCAACTTTAATGCAAATTGCTTTTCTGGATTTCTAACTTTTAATACCAAATTACCATCGAATGTATTTCTGCGTTCTGCTGCGTCTTCTGTAAAAATACCATGCCCTTTTACATCATAAACAATATTGTTTTGCACCAAAGTTCCGTTAGTACCATGCACTACTATTCCTCGATTCATAGATACATTTATTGTCGAATTTTTTATGTACTGACCTGTTGCATCTCCTAAATTTTTAGACCCACTATAACTTAACATGTGCCAGTGAAAAGGGTAGCGTCCTAATTTTCCTCGTTGTCCTCCTCTTTTAATTTCAATACCGTCTAAATGTGCTTCCGATTCACGCATAATCATAATATGAACTCCAAATCCATTTGTTTTCCATGCTGCATCATCTGGTGATTGTACTACAATATTTCGTGTAAGATTTCCTACTGGTGCTCTCTGGTCTAGTATTTTAGGATTGTTTGGTTTTATTCCATATAAGAAATCTCCCGTAGGCGTTTCTACTATATTTTCTTCTACCAAACTCATTCCGTTCTTTGTTGCATACTGTAACTTACCCCAATGAAAAGCTTCTAAAGGTTTCTTTAAATTAATATTCTCTCCACTAATATTACTAATACCTATTCTCTGAGTAATTGATTTCCCTTTTGCCGCTTCATAAAAATCGGTTGGTCCTACTATTATTTCATCTCCTGCTTTCCAATTAACACTTTCTTTTAATTTAATTTTAGTAGCTCCATCTTCTGCATGCTCGTTTATTTTGGTCCAAGCTACCGCTGGTGAGTCTCCATGTAATTCAAGCTTACCTCCCATCATTACCATAATACCTCGCGTGTTTTCTGCTGAAGTATCAGTATCTGTTAATGTGATTATTGCTTTATGAGTAAAAGCTTTTTCTTTGGTTCCTACAATAAACTCTCCTCCATGTACCATAATATTCGATGCCGTTAAAGACAAGTCTTTACGTGCAAACTCTAAGGCTCCCATAATCATTATTTTACCAAGTGCTGGAGGATTCTCGTCTAATACAATGTGTTTGTTTTTAGGAATCATTACTTTATCGCCAGCCTTAGGCTTCCCTTTTGTTCCCCATGTTGCAGGATCTGACCATAATAATTTAACGCTCTTATCTACAAATAGTAATCCTGAATAATAAGAGTCACAACCTGGCGCATCTATTTTAGCTCTAAAATATTTAGGAAGATCTACTAAGGTTAATACATAATTATTTGTTGTAGCCTCTACGATATTTTCCCATTTCGTTTTATCTGTAGAACTTTGCCATTGTATTGTTTGGTTTGACGCAAGATGACTTACCTCTAACTCTATTGTTTCATTATCTCTAGCATCAATGCTCACTTCTTGTGACATCAAATTACTAGTACTCATAAAAATAAGTATGAATAATAATCCGTATTTATTAAATATATTTTTCATTAATAATTATATTATTATTTTATTTGATGATTATTTTTGATTCTAAATTTTGCTTAGCCGCAACTATTTTAACTATATACATACCCTTAGATAGTTTGTTTAAATCAATAGTATGCTGCTGATTTGGATTTACTATTTTTTGACGCAAAACAACTTCCCCTGAAGTACTATAAACAATAAGGGTAGCTTCTTTTCCTACACTATTTTTTAGTTGTAAATGAAGAATTCCATCTTCTAATGGGTTAGGCCAAGTAATAAACTCATTTTTCGAAATAATTGAATCGTTTTTACTAGTTCTTAAAATAGAACTACTTGCTTTATTTGAAGATGAACAACCTGCTAATTCTGTATTTAAAGTTATTTTATGATCTGGTTCTTCTGCATTTGAAGAACCTCCATTGCTTTCTCCGTTTCCATTACTTTCTCCGTTACCGTTACCGTTCCCTTCTCCGTTTCCATTTCCTCCTGTACTACCTGTACCTTCATTAGAAACTTTTTGAATAAGATCCATCTTATCTAAATTAGGCCCCCCGTTATTCGTATTTGTCACTAATTTCACCTTATAAGTTCCAGGAGTTAATGTTATCCCTTTTTCATTAGTACCCCATTGTGTCCAATCTCCAGAAACTACTGTTGAAAAATTTAGAACACCATAACTAACATCATTTATAAATAATTCGCAACTACGATTTTTATTAGAGCCATTTGCATATGTAAAAACAAAATTTATTTCTTTATTCTCAGAAATAGTCACTTTATCCCATTCAATAAAACTATCTTTTCCTCCAAAATCTACAAATCCTGTTCCTGTAAAACCTGTTATACTATTTCTATTCTGAGTGCTAATTTGATTTGTTCTTTCTTCTGCTTGATATGTAAAAAGAATAGGAACTTCATCTTCTTCTTTATTTACCTTAATTGATAACATTGCTGTATCACTATAAGCTGCTCTATTATCCTTTACTCTTAAAACAACCTCATAATCTCCAACTGTAGTAAATGTATGAACAGGTGACTTTTCATTACTTATTGCACTTCCATCTCCAAAATTCCATTCATATTCTATAAGAGTATCTGATGAATCTGGATCTGATGAATCTGAACCATTAAAAGAAACTGTTAAAGGTGTGGTACCTGTTTGAATATCTACTTTAATAAGAGCTACTGGTTTTTTATTAGTTGTAACAGTAATTACTTCTGAAAATACAGATTCATTACCTGCTGCATCTAATGCTTTTACTGCAAAAGTATATGTGCTACCTTCTTCAAGGTTTGAAATTAAATAATTCGTATTAGTAATTAATGAATTTAAAATAGGTGTGTTTGTATTTGTATCAATCAATTTATATCCTATAACCCCTATATTATCTATACTATTCTTCCATTCTAATTTTAAAGTAGTAGTAGTTATTTCTGTAGCAATAAGTTCTTGAGGAACTGAAGGAGCTTCTATATCTTTTTCTTTGACGTTTTGAACAAGTTCCATTTTATCAAAATTAGGCCCTCCTTTATCTGTATTGGCAACTAACTTAACTTTATAGATTCCTGGAATTAAAGCTATTGATTTTTCAATAGTCCCCCACTCTGACCATTTCCCAGGGGTTACTGTAGAAAAATCTAGAATACCATAACTAATTTCATTTATAAATAATTCACAGCTACGATCTGCACCATCTCCATTAGCATAAGTAAATAAAAATTTTGTTTCTTTATTTCCTGAAATAATTACTTCATTCCATTCTATAAAACTATTCTTACCTCCAAAATCTACAAAGCCTGAGCCTGTAAATCCAGAAATATTATTACGGTTACTTGTATTATTTTGATTCGAATAAGCTTCTCCCTGATATGTATTTGTTACGGGGACAATAAAACTTTTTTTTGAATTGAGGATTTGATTATGATTGTACTTTAAAGAATTACTCTCTAAAGCAATCATACTTTGTACTAACATAAAGCAGTACAATAATAAGATGTTTTTTCTCATTACTAAGATTGTTTTGGGTGATTATTTTAATTTAGGTTAAACTTCTAAGTATTCTTTAAAAGTTAATACGCCGCAAAAATAGAGTAATGATAAATTCTATCCACCCCCTGTTTTCAGGGTTTTTGACCCTGAAAAAAACTAACCTAGAAGTCAGTGAGAATTAACATCATAACAACCTTATAATAAAAACACTACTATTCATTATAAAATGTAACATAATTACAAAAAGTGAAGTCATTTTATATAATTTGTTATTTTTAGAAAACATTTTAAGATCTTTCTTTTTTCGATTTATTAAAAGATTCCCTTTCTTCGTATATTCTTTCACCTCCATTAAAACAGTCCCTTTTTTATTTACTAAGGAAAATTAAGTAAAATTCAATTTGTTTTTTTCACTCTGACAAAAAATAAATGTTTGAGCTATTAATAATAATACTAACCTTTTCATCTTCAATTATCTTTTTTCATAAAGAATATTATTTATAAGACATCAATATAATAGTAGCCAATTGATATGATTTATTATTAACCACAACTATTTTTACACTTTTATTCGTTTTACCATTAATCGTGAAACACCTTTCTTTAGATAATTCTTAGTGTTATTTACTCTCTTACCATTTTACTTAACTTCAGTAATTATTATTTTCGCTACTTATAATTTTAAATGTTGATAAATTAAATTCTTCATTAGAAAAAGTTTTTGATTACAACCAAACAGTTTAGTGAAAAAAAAATATTATTCTCTTTATTTTAAATTATTAACTATGCAGAAATAGAAGAATAGATGCTAATTGATATGACTCTCTATTAATAGGTTCTATTCTTATTCCTGTTTTTTTCTCATTCATCATAAATTCTCCCTCTTTTGACCATTTACAAATCATAGAACCTCTTCTACCTTCTCCTTTCTCATTTATAGTAAATAAAAAATCCCCTTCTACATCTAAAATATCATCATTCTTAAATTGAATTAATATCTTTCCTTTTGAGTCTCTTATTATCCCTTGTTCTCCGTGAATTTTAGCTATTAAATTTTCTTTATCAAAAAGATTTCCTTCATTAGTTACTTTGTGTACAATTTCATTTTCAAAAATTAATTTAAATTCAGAAAAATTAATTTTTCTATGATCACTTTTACAAGATATAAACAATTGAGTTGTCAATAATAGCTATGTTATTTTTTTCATTTCTACGAACACTTAAATAAAAATATTTATGAGTCAAAATCATTAATAAAAACATATGACACTTACCCCTGAATTCAGTGAAAATTAATAATCTATATCAGGATATAACATTATTATAAAAAGTGAAGCTACTTTGTATGATTTGTTATTTTCTGGAAACATTTTAAGATCTTTCTTTTGTCCATTTATTAAAAGCGTACCTTTTTTAGTCCATTCTAATTTATAAACTTTATCATCCGCTTTAGAATATCTTTTCTTTTTATTTTCATCTACTAAAAAGGAATATTTTCTTTCCTCAAGTTCTTTCATTGTAAAAACATATTCCCCATTTGGTTTTGTTACTGTTTCACTATCTATTAGCAATTCTTTTTCGTTTTTACTCGAATTTATTATTCCTTTCTTTTTATCAATCTTAGCTATCAATTTTGTTTCAAAAAGATGATAAAAAACATCTCCATTTTCTTTTACTTCTAAAAAAGTAGTTCCTTCTTCATCTATTAAGGAAAATTCAGTAAAATTCAATTTGTTTTTTTCGCTCTGACAAAAAATAAATGTTTGAGATATTAATAATAAGACTAATCTTTTCATCTTCAATTATCTTTTTTTATAAAGAATATTATTTATAACACATCAATATAATAGTAGCCAATTGATATGATTTATTATTAACCGTAGCTATTTTTACACTTTTATTTGTTTTTCCATTAATTATAAAATTTCCTTCTTTAGATACTTCATAATAATTTTTAGAATCTTTAGTTCCTTTACCTTGTTTATTAACTGTACACAGATAATATCCCCCTTCTCCATTTGTTACTTCATCTCCTGAAATTATCATAGCTACTTTTTCGTCTAACCCTATAACAAATCCTTTTCCATTCTCTTTTTTAACCTTTGCTACTAATTTCCCTTGATCTATAATGTCTCCATTACTTTTAATTTCAATCATTACTTTTTCCTCAACTATAATTTTAAATGCTGAAAAGTCAAATTCTTTATTAGAAGGTTTTTGACTACAGGCTGATAATTTAATGATAAGAAATAAATAGATTATTCTTTTTATTTTCATTTGAATTATAATTTCTTTTACGATTCTGTTTTACACAACAAAACTATCTTAAAAAACGTAAAACACTCACCCTGAATTCAGTGAAAAAAAAGTTTTTAAACCCATAACTTCATATTCATAAAAGCGTCGATAAATAACTAAGTTCATTTCTTATATTTGATTTTTTTATCACATCTTTTCGATTTTTAAAATTACTATATGCAATTATTCAATTATATATCTTCCCAAACAACCAATATTTCAGATAGTTCAATAAAAAACACCATTGAATTATTAAACGCTGATTGTACCATTCCTTTTATTGCTCGTTATCGAAAAGAGAAAACAGGTAATTTAGATGAGGTTGAAATAGGACTTATAGTAAAGTTAAAAGAAGAATTCGAAGCTTTAGAAAAGAGAAAGTTGGCTATTTTAAAATCGTTAGAAGAACAAGAGGTTTTAACTAACGAATTAAAAATTAAAATAGAAAACACAAAAGATTTAACTACGTTAGAAGACATTTACCTTCCTTATAAAAAGAAACGTAAAACAAAAGCTGAAATGGCTCGTAATAATGGTTTAGAACCGTTAGCTAAAATAATTATGAGTCAGAGAAGTGATAATTTAGAATATATTGCTTCAAAATATATAAATACTACTGTTGAAAATGAAGATAAAGCATTAGAAGGAGCACGTCATATTATTGCTGAATGGGTGAATGAAAGAACAGATATTCGTAATTTAATTCGTAAGCAATTAGAGCGATTTTCAACAATTAACACTAAAGTTGTAAAAACGAAAAAAGAAGATGAAAATGCTCAAAAATTCAAAGATTATTTCGATTGGTCTGAAAATTTAAGTAGAATTCCATCACATCGATTACTCGCTATATTAAGAGCCGAAAAAGAAGGCTTTATTCGCTTAAAAATTGAAATAGACAATGAGAATGTTTTAGAAAAAATTGATCGAAGGTTAATTAAAAACAATAATGAATGTGGTGCTGAAATTCAATTGGCTATAGATGATTCTTATAAACGTTTATTACTTCCTTCTTTAACTACTGAAGCAATGAACATTGCTAAAGAAAAAGCTGATGAAGCTGCTATTACTGTTTTTACTAAAAACTTAGAACAATTATTATTAGGCGCTCCTTTAGGTGAAACCAGAATTTTAGCAATTGACCCTGGTTTTAGAACAGGTTGTAAAGTAGTTTGTTTAAATGAACAAGGAGATTTGTTACATAATACTGCTATTTATCCGAATGCTCCGCAAAACAACACCTCAGAAGCCGCACATACTATTGAACATTTAATTAAAAAATATAATATTGAAGCTATTTCTATTGGAAATGGAACTGCCTCTAGAGAAACAGAACGATTTGTTAAAAATATAGCCATTACTAAAAACTTAGAAGTTTTTATAGTAAATGAAGCTGGCGCTTCTATTTATTCTGCTTCTAAAATTGCCAGAGATGAATTTCCAAAAGAAGATATTACTGTTAGAGGTGCTGTTTCTATAGGTAGACGATTGGCGGATCCATTAGCTGAATTAGTTAAAATTGAAGCAAAATCTATTGGTGTAGGGCAATATCAACATGATGTAGACCAAACAAAATTGAAGAAATCATTAGACACTGTTGTTGAACATTGTGTAAATAAAGTAGGCGTAAATATAAATACAGCTAGTGCCCCTTTATTAAGTTATGTTTCTGGTATTGGTCCAAAATTAGCAGAAAACATTGTAAATCATAGAAATCAACACGGTGTTTTTAAATCTAGAAGTGAAATAAAAAAAGTAGCTCGATTAGGTGGTAAAGCGTTTGAACAATCTGCTGGATTTTTACGAATTAAACAAGGGAGTAATCCGTTAGATGACTCGGGGGTACATCCTGAATCTTATTCGTTAGTTAAAAACATGGCTAAAGATTTACAACTTAGTACTACTGATTTAATTGGAGATGCTAAAAAATTAAAAGAGATTCAACTTAACAAGTATGTTACTAATGATTTTGGCTTACCAACCTTAAAAGATATTGTAAAAGAATTAGAAAAACCAGGATTAGATCCTAGAGAAAAAGCCAAAGCTTTCTCTTTTGATGAACATGTAAAAACTATTGAAGATTTACAAGTAGGTATGGTATTACCCGGTATTGTAAATAATATTACCAATTTTGGTTGTTTTGTAGATATTGGTATTAAAGAAAGTGGACTAATACACATCTCCAATTTATCTGAAACCTATGTAAGTGATATTAACACTATTGTTAATTTACAACAACAAGTAAATGTTAAAGTTTTAGAAGTAGATGTAAGTAGAAAGCGTATTCAACTAAAAAAAGAAAACTAAAAGCTATATTTATTAATTCTAAAAAAACGTATTCATAGATTATTATCTATAAATAGATTGTAAATTAATAACATTCCCCCCAAATGTTTTATTATTATATTTCTTACACTATCTGTCTTTTACAAAAAATAAGAAGTTTTCTAATCTTCTTTTTTTTTCTTATTTCTTTATTTAGCCAACGATCTAATTCATATCATTTCACTACAAATAATGGCTTGCCTAGTAATGAAACTTATAGTGTTTTTGAAGATTCAAATAATTTTATTTGGATTGCTACCGACAAAGGTGTTAGTAAGTACAATGGGTATGAATTTATAAATTATACAGCCGAAGATGGTTTAGGGGATAATACTATTTTTAATTTTTATGAAGATAAAGAAGGACGGTTATGGTTTTTATCTTATAATGGTAAATTATCTTATTACTATAATGGTAAAATTAACCGTGTTTTGTATGATATACCATATAATCATGTTGGTCATATTTTATCGATATATTTAGATAAAAATAATACTCTTTGGATTGGGAGTATTCATGGTGAATTTAAAACTAACTTTCTATCTAAAAACAGACTTCAAGTTATTCCTACCAAAGAACAATATTCTTTACGCCAAATCGATAATATTGGGTATATCTTTTCCGGAAATCATATACACGATAACAAAGAAATTAGTTACTCCGTCAAATTAAACAATGGGGTTTTTCTTTTAAAATATTCTAAGAATAAAATTATTTCACCAGTTAAAAAAATCAACAATGATAAAAGAAAAAATGGATCAAATGTAAATTGGTTAATTCATGATGGAGTTATTTATACCTCCAACCCCTATTATGCTTTAATTTTTGATCAAACTACTCGAAGGTTGAATGGTATAAAATTTAAATTTAAAAGTAAAGCTACAGGAACACGAATAATGAAATATAAAGGCAAATATGTTTTTTACAATCCTTTTTTAAAAAAACTATATAAAATTATTCCAGAAAAACAACATATAACTCTACCAATAACAACAAAAAATAATTTAACAAGTGTTATTACCGATAGTCAAAATGGCTTTTGGACTTCTACTGTTAATAAAGGAGTTTATTACAAACCTAAAAGCATTATTCACACCGTAACTTCTAACAAATATGATCGTGAAGCTATTGTTAACCTGATTAGTTCTGATTCTATCTTTTTTCTTAGATCAAAAAATAATGAAATATTTAAATTAACAGATAACAATAATTTTCAAAAAATAAAAAGCTTTCCTTTCGATCATACTCCGGGGGAATTAAATAAATTTAGAGATGTAATTGTATATAACCATGTAACTAAAGGGGGAATAAAACCTTTAACCAATAAAAAACCACTTCCAAAATTCAAAAAAAGAGCACCTTTTATTGCTTCTTTTAAAAATGATGGTTATGTATTATACTCTAGAAGCGATATTTCTATCTACAATAAGAACCATCAGTTATTATATAACTATAATTTTTCAAAAAAGAAGATAGTTCCTAAAAACGTTCACTACAAGAACAAAAACGAATTATACATAGCTTCTTTACAAGGTTTATTTGAAGTAGACGATTCAGGTAGAATAACCTTTTTAGGAGATAAAAACCCTCTTTTTAAAACTCGTATTGATAAAATTGAAAAAGATTCGTTGGATAGATTTTGGATGATTACCAAAGAAAAAGGAGTTCTTTTATTAGATAAAGACAAGGTCATCAACATTACAACTTCCAATGGACTATTAGGTAATATTTGTACTGGACTATTTGTAGGTAAAAAACGTGTTTGGATCGCTACAGAAAAAGGACTTTCTGGTATTAACTTAACAGATTTAAATGATATTGACAATTTTACTCAAAAAGATGGTTTAATTTCAAATCAAATTAACGACATACATGAATATAATAATAAGATTTGGGTTGCTTCAGACAAGGGGTTATCCTACTTTAATATTGATTATATTCAAAAAAAATATCCTCCTAAAACATTTATAGAAAATGTTAATATAGATGGTATTTCTTTTATAAAGAATGACAGTTTAATTATTCCTCCAAATAATAATATACTAACTATACATTATTTAGGTCTTTCTTATAGAGAACAAGGAAATTTAAAATACAAATACCGTCTTAAAGGATTAGATTCTACTTGGTATACTACTCAAAATAGATCTATTCAATATTCTACTCTTCCTGCTGGCAAATATACATTTGAGGTTAAAGCTGTAAACCATCAAGGTATATCTAGTATCAGTCCAAAAACGATACACTTTACCAAAAAACCTCATTTTTGGGAAACACTATATTTTATTATTCCTTTATTAATTCTATTACTTCTTATTACAATTAGTATCATTTATTTACGCATTCGATTTATTAAAAAAAGAGCTTATTTACAACATCGAATTATTAAAACTGAATTGAAATTACTTCGTTCTCAAATGAATCCTCATTTTACCTTTAATGCTATGAGTAGTATTCAATATTACATTCAACAAAACAACACTAAAAAAGCATTGCGATTTATACACGAATTTTCAACTCTTGTTCGCCTTATTCTTCAACATACTCAAAGAGAAACTATTTCTTTAAATCAAGAAATAGATGCTTTAAAAATTTACATGAATATAGAACAAGAGCGTTTAAAAAACCGCTTTTCTTATCATATAAACATTCTTAATGTTGATGTGTTTACAACTAAAATAGCTCCCATGTTACTTCAACCTTATGTTGAAAATGCCATATGGCATGGTATTATGCATAAAACCAGTAGTGATGGTATTATCTCTTTAAATATCTATACTGAGAAAAACAGAACTATTTGTGAAATTATTGATAATGGTATTGGTAGAAAAGCGTCTTCTAGGTTAAAAAAAACAAATAGTGATTCTTTAGGAATGATATTATTAGAGGAACGGTTATCTCTAATTAACACCACTAAAATTATAAAACAAACTGTAGAGGTAATAGATTTAACTGATACAAATAATAACGTTTGTGGAACAAAAGTAAAACTAACATTATGAAAAATATTAATGCAATAATCATTGATGATGAATATATGATAAGTGCTACTTTAAGTAATTACATTAAAGAATATATTCCTGAAATTAACATACTTTCTATTATTAATGATCCTAATGAAGCTTTTAATCTAATTACAAAACTTTCACCTGATTTAATTTTTCTAGATATACAAATGCCTAAAATAAATGGTTTTGATTTACTTAAAATGTTTCGTAAAATTAATTTCGATATTATTTTCACTACTGCCTACAATGATTATGCTATAGAAGCTTTTAAAGTAAGTGCTTTTGACTATTTATTGAAACCAATAAATATTGATGAGTTAAAAACTACAATAAGTAGGTATTTTATAGAAAAACAAATAAATACTACACATCAATATGATAAAGTACAGTCTTTATTAGAAAAAATTGACAAAGAAACAAACAAAACAGAACTCATTACTATTCCTGAAATAGGTTCTTTAACTATTCTGAAAACTTCTGATATTATTTGTTTAAAATCTGATTATGGATATACAGATGTATATTGTGAAGATGGTTCTAAAATTACCTCTTCTAAAACATTAAAACATTTTAGTTCTCTTTTAGAAGGTAATCCTAATTTTTCTGAAATTGGAAAATCCAGTATTGTTAATCTTAATTATATTTCTAAATACTATAATGAAGGTACTATTGTATTAGAAAATAACATTAAAATTTCTGTACCTAGAAGAAGTAGAAAAACCTTTTTAGAGAGCTTACAGTAATACATTTTCCTTTTAAACATCTTTATTTTACCAAATACAACCTTAAAGTAACCAATTTTTAAGGGTATTCGACCATATTCTTATTTCTAAGAAAATTCATTCAAAAGAGTTTCTACTTTTACTTGAACAACACTAAATAAATCGCTAAAACATGAAACAAACTTTACTATTAACTTTCTTTTTTATAAGTGGACTTATGCTTGCTAAAACGCAAAGTGAAAAAGTTATTATTGATGAATGTATTCCTTCTAATATAACAAAAATTACATTTCCTACTAACGGGCATGCAACAGGAACATATCCTATCATTTCTGTTTCTAATGCAACAGTTGACTCAGAAGTTAGAATAAGTGATAATTCTGCATTCTCTAATTCTCAAATAGTTCCGCAAAGTGCTGGAAACATTAATAAATTCCCTACATTAAGTCTTAAATTATGTTATGGTACTATCTATTACATTCAAGTAAAGGATAACGAATGTTCACCATGGAGCTCCCCAAAAAGCTTTATTACACGAAATTATGCTAAGCAGTGGGTTGAAAACTTATCTTATGATATAGCTAACCCAAAACCAATAACAAAAAGTAAACAACTATCAACAAACACTTTAAACTCTTTTGTTTTTCAACTTGAATGGTATATTGAAGATGTTTCTAATCCTGGAGTTAATATTCTTTCTTCACCTTTTTATACATATCAATATATTTTAGGAAACTCTTTTCGTAGGCTAAAAATTAACAATAATATCACTTCATTATTAATTCATGGACATGTTTATCGAGTTATTGTAAAAGGAATTATCGGTGCAGATTGCGGTACTTTCAATCTAACATACCCTTTAATTCCTGGAGATCCTAAATACAGGAATGCTTATTTTATTTATGAAGATTCTTCTTCAACATCTTCTAATTCTAACTTAAGTATCTCCAAAAAAATTGAAACAACCAAAAAAAAATCTATTAGTATACTATCATATCCTAATCCATCAAAATCTGGAATATTTAAACTAAAAACATCTGGTTTTAAACTTAATAAAACCATTCAAGTAATTAATCTGAATGGGCAAAATATACTGAGTTTTAAATTACAAGATTCTGAAACCTCAATTGATCTTTCTTCTTATAAAAAAGACACCTATTTCGTTCATGTAAATGACGGTAACACTTCTAAACAATTAAAATTAATTACTAAATAAATCAAAAACCTCTTATTTATGAAAAAATACTCGATCTTATTGTTATTTCTTATAACAATTTTAAGTTGCTCAAAAGAATATAGTACAACTGAAACTATCCTTTTTAAAGAAAATTATGTAAAAAAAAACAAAATCATAGATATTCCTTTAACAGGTATTTATCATAATAAACTTGTAAACTCTTATAAAGAATATGGAAAACCATCTTATTCAAAAATAAAACTTTATAACATTAATATTGAAACACTTATAAAAACGGAAAATAGGTTCTCTTCTCAAGAGATCAAATCACTTATAGACCAAATTACAAATCAAACTCAGTTTGACGAGTATATAGAAAAAAACTTCGTTTCGAAAGAGTTTAAATCAAATTATAATAATTTCATAAAAGGTCTACTTGCTATGCCTTCATTGAAAAAAGTAAATTCTTATTGTTATAAATTTATTAATTCGATTCCTAAACTAAAATTATCTCGTTTAGAATCAAATGCTCTTAAATGCGGAGCTTATGTTGCTATGTCAACTTGTGAACTTTGGTATAATGAAGCTTTAAATCCTGATAATGTTTTCTACAATTCAGCTACAAACTACACTAAAGACCCTATGATCAACGTATTAAACATTACTAAAGTTGAAACTGATATTGCAGGTACTGTAGTAGGCTATTTAATAACCAGAGATATTGAAACAGCTATAGCTTTAGGCTCTTTAGCATCTACGTTCTCTGCAATATTTTAATAACTTTCTTAGTCAAAAATATTTAACCAAATATCAGGAGGCGACCCCGAAACTCCTATAAAAAGAAGTAGGGAATAACTTAATTAAATTTTATTATGAAGAGTATAAAAACTATTCTATTTCTATTTATTTCTGCAATAACTATTATGAATTGTTCTGTAGAAGAAAACATTCAAAAAAAAGACTTACAAAACAACTTTAAAGAATCACTATTTAAACATTCAAAACCATCAAATAACATCGACATTTCAATGGTGGGAAAATATCACAATAAACTTCTTGAAATGTTCAAACAACATGGAGAATGGTCTCCTTCGAAAATGGAATATTATAATGAAGATGGAGAAACTTTATTAAAGTTTAAAAACAAAGTTTCTTATGAAGAACTAGAATCTCTTATGAAAAGTATAAAAGACAAAACTTTTTTAGACAAATATGAAATAAGTGAAAAACTTAAATATGAATATCAAGGTTTCACAAAAGGATTATTTGAAAAATCTACATTAGATGAAGTAAAATCATATTGTTCTGAATTTATAAAAAAAATACCAGAATTAAAATTATCAGAAATAGAATCCAGTTCATTAAAGGGTGCTGCTTATATCGCTAAATCTTCCTCTGAATTTTGGTATAATGAAGCCTTAAACCCTAAAAACACTTTCTACAAATCAGCTATAAATAAAGATCCAAAACAAGAACCTTTCATTGGCTTGATTAGTCCAATATCTGTTGCAGGAGACATCGCTGCTGGCCTTATAATTCTTGTTGCTACTGAGGGTTTGGGTGCACATATGGCCGTTTATGGAGGAGCCATAGTTTCAGCAGGTATAGAATCTTTAGAATAAAAAAGAGAGCATAATTTTAATATTTCTATTGATTAGCTTTCAATCTAATTTAATAGTCCTAACAGGTTTCGTTAAAACTTTAAAACGAAACCTGTTTTTATTTAATTAAACCCTAAAACACTATAAGAAAAACCCAATAATTTCGTAAATTTGTTAGCACACACTAAACACTTCTTGTTATGGAAAATTTGGATGCAGCACGTCTTCAAATGGCTTTTACGCTAATTTTTCATATTGTATTTGCCTGTATAGGTATGGTAATGCCTTTTTTTATGGTCGTTTCTCACAAAAAATGGCTCAATACAGGAAATCCAATATATTTAAAACTCACTAAATCCTGGCAAAAGGGCGTTGCTATTTTCTTTGTTACAGGTGCCGTTTCGGGTACCGCTTTGTCTTTTGAACTCGGTCTTCTGTGGCCCGAATTTATGGAACACGCAGGTCCTATTATTGGAATGCCTTTTTCTTTAGAAGGTGCCGCTTTTTTTGTAGAAGCAATTGCACTTGGTTTTTATTTATACGGATGGGATAAAATCTCTCCTAAATTTCATTGGTTTACAGGTATTATTGTAGGAGTCGCAGGTGTAGCTTCTGGTATTTTAGTCGTTTCTGCTAATGGTTGGATGAATGCACCCTCTGGATTTGATTATGTAGATGGTCAATTTTTAAATATCGATCCTATAAAAGCATTATTAAATCCTGCTTGGTTTACACAAGCCCTTCATATGACTTTGGCTGCCTTTACTGCAACTGGTTTTGCTGTTGCTGGTATACATGCTTATCAGGTTTTAAAAGGAAAACAGAAAGAGCTACACAAAAAAGCGTTTAAAATAGCCATTACCTTTGGAGCAATTGCCGCCATTTTACAACCTATTAGTGGTGATATTTCTGCTAAAGATATTGCAAAAAGACAGCCTGTTAAATTAGCTGCTATGGAGGCACATTATGAAACCTCTAAAGGGGTTCCTTTATATATTGGTGGTATCGTAGATACTGAAAAAAAGGAAGTAAATTATAAAATTGAAATTCCGAATGCTTTATCTTTTTTAGCTTTTGGCGATTTTAATGCAGAAGTAAAAGGTTTAAATGATTTTCCTGAAGATGAAATTCCGAATGTTGCTATGGTACATTATGCCTTTCAAATAATGGTGGGTATCGGTGGAATATTAATGCTTGCCGGACTCTTTTTCTTTTTTACCAATAAAAAAAGAAAACAATGGATGCGCAAAAATTTCTTCTGGAAGCTTTTTGTTTTTTTAACTCCTGCTGGTTTTATTGCTTTAGAAGCAGGGTGGATTGTTACAGAAGTAGGTAGACAACCTTGGATTATTCATAAAATTATGAGAACCAAAGATGCAGTAACACCTATGCCTGGTATTGTATTTAGCTTCTATTTATATGTATTTGTATATACTGTACTTACTGTTGCTGTTGCTTGGTTATTAGCTAGGCAAATAAAATCGTTAAATAACTCTCCAATTCAAAACGTATGATCTTTATTGTTCTCTTTTTTTTAGCTTTTTCGTTATTGTTATATGTATTGCTTGGTGGTGCCGATTTTGGCGCGGGTATTCTTGAGTTATTTTCCTCTAAAACCAATCAGGATATTACTAAAAAAACTATTTACAGAGTAATGGGACCTGTATGGGAAGCAAATCATATTTGGATTATCATTCTCATTGTAATTCTTTGGATCGCTTTTCCTGCTTACTATAAAGTGATGGTTACTTCTTTACATATACCTATCACTTTAATGTTATTGGGTATTACTTTACGAGGTGTTGCTTTTGTTTTTAGGCATTACGATGCTTATGAAGATAAATCACAGTATGTATACAATTGGTTATTTAGAGTTTCTAGTTTAATAACACCTATTTTTCTAGGAATGATTTTTGGAGCTATGGTTAGTGGAGAAATATCAACAAAAAACACCACTTCTTTTTATACCGTTTTTATGGCTCCTTGGTTAAATGTTTTTTCCTTTTTAGTAGGTCTTTTCTTTGCTAGTTTATGTACTTTTTTATCTGCCGTTTTATTAATTGGAGAAGCAGATGAAGAAGGATATCCTGTATATGTTCGTAAAGCTACTATTGCAACTGTGGTCGTCGTTATTTTAGGTTTTATCACCATTAGTTATGGTTATTTTTCTAATATTCTTTTTATAAAAGGAATGTTAAACAACACACTTAGTCTTTTTTTAATTTTTCTTTCTGCTTTGTGTTTATTTCCTCTATGGTTTTTTATTCGAAAAGGAAATCGTATAAACAGTAGAATTTTTGCAGGTTTACAAGTTATATTAATTATTTCGGTTGCCATTGTTCCTCATTTTCCAAATCTTTTAATTACAAAAGAAACTTCCTTAAATATTTTTGAAAATAGCGCGCCAGAATCTGTTATTCGTGTACTAGCAATTTCTTTACTAATTGGAGGAAGTATCATTTTACCTGGATTGTTTCATTTATTGAAATCTTTTAAATTGATAAAAATTTTAGAAAAGGAATAATTAAAAAAACAAAATATTAGTATGAAAATTATTTTTTTGGATATTGACGGAGTTTTAAATTCTGATACATGGGAAAAAACTGAGGCTTATAAAAATGGGACATATCCTGAAAATAGATTTGATCCTAATGCCATAGTTTTATTGAATAAAATTATAGAAAAAACGAATGCAAAAATTGTATTAACATCTACTTGGAGGTTAAAGTATTCTTTAAAACAAATGAAAGAACTATTCTCTAAGATTGATCTTAAATGTGATTTAATTGATTTTACTCCAGATTTAAAAAAAGAAAATGATTATACTTTAAGAGGTAATGAAATTTTAAAATGGTGTAAAGATAACCGTAAAATTATTGGAACTAAATATCTTAATTATACAGACTTCATCATTTTAGACGACAATAGTGATATGTTATATTGGCAATCTAAATACTTTTTTCAAACTGACAAACTATGCGGACTCAGTGAAACTGTTTCAAGAGAAGCAATACGTATGCTAAAAAAGTAGAAATATATTACTTTAGTATACAAAGAGGTTCTGTTTACTATTTACAAAGCCTTCAATCTTTTGGTTTAACTGATTGATTAATTAATAACAACTTGTTCCCTACCTTACTTTTCATACATTTAACCTTAATAGTAATAATATAATAACGCTAAATGAACAAATATGATTTAAATAATTTAAGGTTTAGAATTGACTATTGGTCAAATTCGATACCAAAAAACAAATACACAATAGCTGCTTATATTGAAGGGTTTGAAATGGCTAAGTCTCCCAAAAAATACGATGATAGCTACAAATATTTCTCTGAATATTTTGAAGAATTCATTTTCAGAAAATATCATATAAAACATTTTACATGGTATGAGCAAATAGAAACGTATGCCTATAGAAATAAAAAAGATTGGGTTTTGGCTTTTACAAAGTTATTTAATCAGTTTATTAAAGAATTTCCTGAAAATACTAATCCTAATCGATTTTATATTAGTTCCGCAATTTATAATTCAAAAATTGAGATAAAAATTACAGATTTTAATGTAAATTTTCTGGATACAATAAAGATAGGCAAACAAATAATTAAAAATGGAACTCTATTAAAACTGAGTAACCTGATTCAAGAAGATTATAAGGAATCATATCATTACGATATTGAACTTAAAGATCCATCATGGGATTTATATGAGACTTCAGAAAAGGATTTTTCATTTGTTAAGTTATGCTATATTGGAAACTTTGAAAAAGAAAATAAGCTTTCAAAAATAACTTTTGGAAGGGCTAGACGAATTTGCAGTGATTCAATACTAGAAGTAAAAAAAATTGTTGAGAAAAATGGTAAATATTATATTTATACAGATAATTTTGAAATAGAAATAGAGTCTGCTTTAAAAAACAAAGAGATAAAATTTGTGCATGAAAAAGATCCTTTAGGAGTTAAAATAGATAATCATTTTAAAATGACCTTAAAGGAAATAGCT
Organism: uncultured Tenacibaculum sp.; assembly: GCA_937922085.1. Classification (GTDB taxonomy): domain Bacteria; phylum Bacteroidota; class Bacteroidia; order Flavobacteriales; family Flavobacteriaceae; genus Polaribacter. Next base: position 103,262 of record CAKZVD010000012.1, read on the forward strand.
GTTAATTATTGTGTTGGAGTGGTTGGTGAATCGGCTATCAATTCGTTATACTCGGATTTAATGTGTAAATTAGATTGGGTTAATTATAGATATACATATGGTGGTTGGATGAAAATTTCTAGATCTTCCTAACTTAATAATCATTTATAAATATAATTCTTTATTTAAAAAGAATTATATGATCTTATAAAAGGAGGAAATTCAGACTATAACCATAGTCAGAACGATTTTTTCGTAATTTTAACGCAACCTTTCTATTTCTTTCACATCTTAGTATAAAAGACTAAAAACGATGATTAAATCACTAAAACCATTTATAGTAGTACTATTTCTAATTATAGCAACGATTCTAGCTTCTTGTAATAATAATGATGATGATTCTAATTCTGGCTGTGAAAATACAGTATGTACAGAAGAATTTCGAACAATTATAGTAACCATAAAAGACCAAAGCCAAAATTCTGTGGTTTTAGACTCTTTTAAAGTTATAAATATTGAAAATGGAGATGACATGACTGTATTACTCTCTTCATCTGAACTTGAAATGGCACAACAATCTGGACAATATCCTTTATTAAATGATAGTAGCCTTGAAATAAATCAAGAACGTAAAGTTCAATTTAAAGGATTTATAAATAACCAAGAAGTAATTAACAGTACGTATACCGTTAGTACTAACTGTTGCCATATCAATTTAGTCTCTGGAGTTTTAGATCTTACTCTTTAAAATATTTAATTACATAATAAGATATAAAATTAGTTACTTAGCATATATAAAACGCTTACAGTAATTAAATAAATGTCAAATTTTAAGCAGATACTAGACAATATAAAACAATACGTTGACTTAAATTATGAAGACGAACAAGAGTTCATATCCATTTTACTAGAAAAAGAGATTAAGAAAAAACAGTTTATAGTAAAACCTGGAGATAACTTCACCTCTTTATATTATGTAAAAAAGGGTGCTTTTAGGTCTTATATCATTGATGACAAAGGCATAGAACATACTATTCGATTAGCTATTGATGATTGGTTTATAAGTGATCTTAGCAGTTACATTAATCAAACTAAAGCAGAACTTTATGTTCAGGCTATAGAAGATTCTGTTATTTATCAAATGAAATATCCTAAAGTAGAAAGCTTATGCTTTAAAAATCAAAAAATTCAATATTTTTTTCGAAAAGCAACAGAAAGAGCTTATTCATTTTCTCAAAAAAGAATTTTATCTAACCTTAATAAAACAGCTAAAGAACGATATTTAGAATTTCATGATAGGTATCCTGAAATTGTTAACAAAACTCCTTTATATGTATTGGCTTCTTACTTAAGAATGACTCCTGAGTTTTTAAGCAAAATAAGAAAGCAGATAGCAAATAGTTAACTTTCTTAATCTAGTTCATTTTTTTCTCCTTTTAAACATTTCATCTTTGTAATTAAATATTCAATCACAAATTGAATAGTAAAACATTAAATAAAAAAGAATTGAAATTTATAGGTATTCTTACTTGTTATCTTTTTATCCAAACTATAAGACTAGTAAATGACTATATGTTTAATTGTTTTAAGTATAACTAAATTAAAAATATAAAATGAGCGTTTTAGAAATTGTAAAATGGAAAGCTAAGCCAAATATTAAAGATAATCAGATGATAAAAACTGTAAATGCAATGGTTCCTGATTTAAAAAAATTGAAGGGCTTTATAAATCAAACATTATATAAAAATGATGAAGACTATTGGGTGGATATCTATTATTGGGACACTTATGAAAATGCTAACCTTTCTAACGATCGAATGGCAGAAAAAGAATCATTAAAAAAATTACTCGAAATTATTGACTTGAATACTGTAACTATGAAAATATTAACGCCTTTACAAAAATCTAAATAGGAATAATTACAATCAATAAAAACATGAAGAATCTTTAGTTACAGATAAAAATCTGTAATTCTTTCCAAAATTTTTATATTTGATTTAAATGAAG
>CAKZVD010000013.1 GCA_937922085.1 uncultured Tenacibaculum sp.
TCAGTTTATAAAAAAGCCTTAAAACGATATTTAAACACTGTTTAAATATCGTTTTTTTATTTACTTTTGAATGTGATAAAAAATTTCAAAAAATGTACTTTTTATAGAAACACCTTGTACTTTTCATTTTCGCGATTATAAATACTTTACTGTTTTTGTTTATTAAAAAATTTAAAAAATTAGTTGTTTGAATTATAAAAAGCATAGCTATTAACCAACCTAAAACACTAATAAAATCGTATCTCTCATGTATTAAAACAATCGCAAATGGCACATAAAAAAAAAGTAATAAAAAATTGAATACTGAAAGCATTGATCTTCCTAAAATGTAATGTATTAGTATATCTTTTTTAATGGGTAGTAATAACAGTGGTTTAATATTTACTACAGGTAATTTCTGCATTAAGTAACGAAAAATTAAATCTCCTAAAATGATGAAAATCAAAAATGAATTTACAGTTTGTAACGGATCTTGTTTTGGGTAAAGTTTCTTTAAAGTAAAGTAACTATTAACGCCTATTATTAATAACAGAGCAAGTATCCAAATAATAAAAAAGCTCATTATTATTTTTAATATAATCCCTTTTTTCCAATAAGAAGAACGAAAATATTGTTTCAATTCTAATTTTAAAAAACGTGCAATCATCTAATTAATTATTAAGCATTGTCCTATATGTATATTGTGTGTTTATTTTGTTACATAAAAAAGCATCGATTTTTAAATCGATGCTTTTTATTATATAGTGTGTTAATAAAAACATTAGGTAAATTCCTAAATAAGAAGCTTGATATTCAATTTATATTTTTCTCTTTTTTATAATCTGAAAGAATTAAAATTTTTGCATCAAACCCTATTCAAGATATCGCCAGAAGTAACTACTTCAGCAAATTCTTCGTTTAAGCTCGCTAAGGTCGTTTGATGAATTATTTCAGCAGAAAATACTTCTCCGTTAATTCCTTTTCTATCAAAGGTAGCGGTTGCGTCAGATACTAATAAAGTGTCAAATCCTAAATTACCAGCCATTCTTGTAGAAGTAGATATACAGTGATTTGTAGTAAGCCCAACAATTACCAATTTGTTAATTGAATTATCTCTTAATGTTTGTTCTAAATTAGTTCCAATAAAAGCACTATTTACTTCTTTTATGATTAAAGGTTCGTTATTAATAGGTTTTGCAAAATCTTTTATTTCAAAACCAGGATGCGATTTGTGAAGCATAGAGTCAGGTTCTTGAGAGCTATGAATAATATGATATATAGGAAGATTTAATTCGCGCCATTTGTTTAATAATGTTTCGCATTTTTCTTCAGCATCCTTATTATTTCTGTTTCCTCCCCAAAAGTTTTCGTCATCAAAACCTTTTTGTAAATCTATTAAAAGTAGTGCTGTATTTTGATCTCTTAGTTTCATTGTAAAGTTGTTTGGAAAAATTAATCTTAATTTATTTTTTTAGCTTCAAAAGATTTTCCCCATCCATAATGTTCTGAAAATTTAGAAAATTTAAACTTTCTAATATCAATAGGTTTATTCAGTTCTCTCTCTGCAATTTCTATTAGCTTTAAAGTTAGAATGAGGGTTTTATTGCTATGGTTTGTGATAGCTCCATATAATTCTGTTCTACCAATTTCTATAACGGTAACAATAATTGAAGAAAGGGTATTGTCTAAAGGTTGATTATTTAATTCATTTTTAAATTGATGAATTTTTTCTTCCCAGAGGTCTAACCTTTTAGAAGTTGTAAATTCCCATAAAGCTTCTATAAGGTGAGGTGTCCAATCATCATCTATATAATTTTCCTTAATATATTCTTCCAATATTATTACACCAAAAGCAAAGCGCCCCTTTATAGATATTTCTTGTATCTCTTTGGTGTAATTTTTCATAAGAATACTTATTTATTATTGATAATTTCAATAACAGATTGTCTTTCTTTATTTAAAGTAAGTTTGGTTACATCGGGTCTAGAATAATGACCAGAAGGGTCAAAATTATGACGCTCTTCTAATACTTTTTGAAAATCAATAATGGTCGTAATTAAATCTTCTTTTCCAGTTACAGGCGGAATAACCCATTCACCATCTGGCCCCGCAATACAAGAACCTCCATTAGCTAATACTTGTGGCGCATTTTTAATGATTTCTTCATAGTTAGGAGTATCTTTAGGAAAATCATCAATAGTCATATAACCACTTACAGAAACTACAAATGATCTTGATTCTTTTGCTATAAATTTAGTAATATCTATAGTATTTCTTTCTGCTCCAGGCCACACAGCAATATGTAAGTTTTCACCTTGTGCATATAAAGCAGTTCTAGGTAAAGGCATCCAATTTTCCCAACAATTTAATCCGCCAACAGTAAATTGTTTTAAAGAATGAACTTCTAAACCATTACCATCACCAGGAGACCAACTTAAACGTTCTTCATAAGTAGGTTGTAATTTTCTATGTACAGATTTTATTTCACCATTTGTATTAATATAGACTAATGAGCAGTACAAACTATGTCCGCCACGGTTTTTAGCTCTTTCTATAATCCCTAAATAAATAGCAATTTTATGCTCTTTAGCTAAAGAACAAATTTCATCTAATTCTCCGCTTTCAATTTGAATAGCATTTTTAATATAGTGTGCATGAATTTCTTTTTGCATTTGAGATTCAAATTCTGCAGCATGAGTTATAGATAACCAAAATGGATAACCAGGTATAAAACTTTCACCAAAAACAACTAATTCACATCCTTCATTTGCAGCTTTAACAATGTATGATTTTGTTTTTTCGATAGTTAGCTTTTTGTTTAACCATACAGGTGAAATTTGAGCCATTCCTATTTTTAAAGTATTTTCCATTTTTAATGTGTTTGATTATATAACTCACTAACGAAGATATATAAAAAGAGCGATCTTGTTTTGTTAATTAACGAATAAGAGAATTAATATAACAGATTGGTATTTCTTGTAGATAATACAACAAAAGTATAGAAACTATAAAGAGAGTTATGTGAAAAGCAATTTCAAAAATTTAATCTAAAAGAAAAATTAGGGGTAAGGTAAATAGAAAATTCATCTATTACGCTAAGATTGTAAACATTTTCTATATTTGGATTTACGACTATTCTGTATTTCCTAACAAGTGGATTAGATTGATTATATACATTTAACAATTCAAAACCTACTGAGCCATTTATATTATTTTTTTTGAAACTAAAATTGTACTCTGCGGAAAAATCCATTCTATGAAAATTTCTTAAAAAAGCGCTGTTGATATCTCCATAATTAATATCAATATTGCTCTGATCACTACCTATAAGATTTATGGCAGGAGTATAAGGCCTGGATGTTTTGTATTTCCATCCTAATGTTAACTTTAATTTTTTATACTCATAAGATTGAATCCAAGAGAAATCATGTTTTACGTTAAAACTATTTCTGAAAGGTTTTCCATTATTAATTTCAGGAAAAACAAGGTCATTGTCTGTATAAGTGTACGATAGTTGACTATTGAAGTTTTTAAATTTTCTTTTAATGAAAAATTCAACCCCTTTAATGAAACTTTTTCCTGTGTTTAAATTATTAGTGTCATCTATAAAATCAAGAACTAACGAGGTTAGGTTTTTAATTCTTCTATAATAGATAGAGGTGTCTATAAGCCATTTATTATTATTAAAAGAGGCTCCTAAACTTATTTGCTCGCTTCTTAATAACGGAACTTTTTCGTTATTAGAAGCAACCCATACTTGATTTTCAAGTCCAAAGTTTTTAGTGCTTAACTCTGTTATTTGACTAATAGATTGATGCTGTATTTCTGTAGAGAAGTTTAATTTTATATGATCATTTAAAGTTTTAGAAACATGAAAAGAGGGTTGTAGATACACCTTTTTAAAAGTATTAAAATAATCAGCACGTATTCCTCCTCTTAAAAACCAACTTTCAGAAATATATTCATGCTGAGAGTAAAGACTGGTGCTTAAGTTGGTGCCATTATTTAGCTCTAAATTTACGTTATCATTAACATCGATGGTTGTTTTAGTATTTATTAAATAATCTATAAAACTATTGTTTACACTTAAACCATTAATAATATTGTACTTTGAGTTTACTTTGTATTTGGTTAAAGCATCAAAATTGAATTCTTTAATAGTGTTGCTTTTTTTTGCACTGAAATTGAAAATATCAGATAAAGTTTCCTTTCCAGAATAGTTATAATCGAAAGAAATATAGTCAAACTTAATATTTGAAGTAAAGCGTTCATTCCAATCTGTTTTTAATTTAACACCTAATCCAATGTTTTTCATTTTTAAAGCATCACTAATTATAAAATCTATTTTATTAAAAATAAGATTAGAATTAAGTTTGTTTTCAAAATAAAAGAGACTACTACTTAAAGTGTTTTTACTATTTATTTTTAGTAATGCTTTGGCTGTAAAATCTTGAAAATTAAATTGATTATTATTATCTTGAATAGGATTGTTAACAGTAATTCCACGACCAAAATCGGTGACTCTTTTGTTTTGAAATATTTGATTGTAGAAGTTTGTGAAAGTTCCGGTTTCTAAAATATCTGAAAAAGACCTTCTGACAGATATAAATATTCCTAAATTTTCTGAAACTTTGGTTTTAAGATAAGCATCAATAGCTAAAGAGTTTAATCCTAATCCCCATTTAGTTTTTTCAGGAACCTTATTATCAGATTGAATATCTATAACTCCAGCCAAATGATTTCCATAAAAACTAGGGGAGCTATTTTTAAATAATTTTACATTATCAATTACATTAGAATTAATAGCTGAAATCATTCCAAAAAAGTGATCGTTTCGGTAAAGTTTAATTCCATCCCAAAGAATTAAATTATGGTCTGGTGTGCTACCTCTAATATTTAATCCAGTAGCCGTGTCATTTGGACTCTGTATTCCTGATAATAATTGAATGCTTTGAAGTACATCTGTTTTTCTAATACCAGGAAGTAAACCAGATTTAGTAGGGTTTATTAGAATTGAATTATCAATTTTTTTTGAGAATCCATTAGTTAAATAGTTATTGATTACAATCTCATCTAATTCAAAAGGGTTTTCTTGTAAGTGAATATTAATGCAATTCTGTGTTGTAAAATTGGTTAATAATATTTTTTTTTCAGTAAAACCTAGGGTATTAAAGAGGAGATAAGAATCATTAGTTTTTAGATTGATTTCAAAGTATCCATTGGAATCTGTAAATGCATGACTATTTGAGGGGTTAAGCGTAATGGTACTATTAGGAATGATTTCGTTATTATTCTCATTCATTAAATAGCCACATATTTTTTTTGCTTTAAGAATATAATTGTTTTCTCCTATTTTATGAAAAACTAAATTTGTTTGTTTTTCAATTTCTTTTAAAAGAGCTAGTTTTTTTCCTGATTTTTTACTTAATAAGACACGTTTTTTAGCGATAGTTTTGGTATTGTACGAGATAAAAATATTTTCTTTTTTTTGAATTTTTATTAGTAAAGAATCCAAAGAAATGGTGTTTTTTGTATTGTTTTGAGAAAAACAATATTGAATGTTAAGGCTAATAAATAATACTAAAAATAACTTTTTTATCATTAAATAATAATTACTTTAATAATACAATATTATTGTTTTTGATTGTGTACTTAATATCCATAGCTTCTAAAACTGTTTTAAGAGCTGTTTTTGGTTCCTCATGTGAAAAAGCTCCTGTAAACTTTTCATTTTTATATTTTTCAACATTTTTAAATTTGAAACTAAATTGACTTTCTAATGCTAATAATACTTTTAGTAAAGGAACTTCTCTGAATCTAGAAACACCTTCTTTCCATGAACTTTCTTGCGTATCAAAAGACCAGTTTTCTGTTTTGTTGTTGTTTAATGTAGTAGCTAATCCTTTTGTTAGTATTTTGTTAGTTTTGTTTTTGTTTAACACGTTTACTTTACCAGTAAAACATTTAACTTCTAAAAAAGAGTCACTAGAATTTACATTAAAAGAGGTGCCTAAAACGACAATAGAACCTTCTTTTGTTTTTACGGTGAATTTTTCTCCTTTTTTCACCTCAAAAAAAGCTTCACCTTCTAAGTAAATAGTTCTTTCTTTATCCCAGTTTTCATTATTAAAAGTGATACTAGATTTTGAGTTTAATGTTACTTTAGAATTATCAGGTAAAGAAATAGTTAGTTTTTCACCGTAATTAGATTTATAAATAACATCATTGCTTTTCCAAAAATAAAATATGCTAGTAAAAAGTAATATAAAAGCAGCTACTTTATAAAAAGTGTTTAAAGATATTAGTTTGGTTTTCTGTTTTCTATTAATTAATTTTTGTTGTTGTATTTTATTGAATAATTCTTCGGCGTTAAAGTCTTCTGGTATCTCTAGTTCATCAGCAATTGTTATGATTTTTTCATAGATTTTCCCTTCAACAGAATCATTAAAGTTTTTTTTATCGTCTTTATCAATATTGTTGTTAAGCCATTTTGCTAAAAATATATCTTCATTATCTTTCATTTAAAGAAATTATTTACAGGTTAATGATTCGCCATTTTAAGGGAGTAAATTAATTAGTTATACGTTTCCTATTTCTTTTCGTATTGTTTTTAAAGCTCTAGAAATATGTTTTTCAACTGTTTTTACAGAAATGCCTAAAAAATCAGCTATTTCTTTATATTTTAATTTATCTATTCTATTTAATAAAAAGATTTCTCTTTCTTTATCAGGTAAAGAAGCAATAGTATTTTTTACTTTAAGAGCAAATTCTTTTTCTTCTAAAAGAAACTGAGGTGTTTCACTATTTGTATCTTTTTTTTTAGAACTACTATTTTCTCTAAATTTTAAAACAATTTTATCATGTCTTTTTAGATTGTAAAAATAATTTTTCGATACTCTTTTAAGAAAAAATAACGCTTGATCAAATATAATAGAAGAGCAATTCTCCCATAGTTTAATAAAAGCTTCCTGAACAATATCTTCGGCAGTACTAACATTATTACAGGTGTAATAAATATAGCTTCGTAATGTTTTTGAATGTAAATTATCTAAGTACATGACAAAAAAACAAATCTTTGACAATAAGTGATTTAGGTTTGTTTTTAATAGGAAAAGACATTGATTTTTAGTATCTTAGAAAGATGATCTGACCTATTTTTCTAATGATTAAAACCAATGTCGAGACTA
>CAKZVD010000014.1 GCA_937922085.1 uncultured Tenacibaculum sp.
ACTAAAATGACCTTTTGTAAATTCTTCAATTTGTTTTTCTTCTCCTATTTGTTTTAATTTTAAAGAACTTTGTAAAAGGTTTTCTGGTATCCCACTTTTAGAGTTCGCCCATCCCCACATCCAAGAATAATCATTAAAAGACAAAGAACCAATTACTTCAATAGGGAAATGTAGATTTTCAAAAGATAATGTTGCTGAGTTAAGGTTAATATTCCAAGCTAAATTTCCAGTTAAATCATTAAAACTTATTTGTTTTTCAAAAGAAAAACCAGCATTTTGATCAACTAAATCTGTAAAGTTGTTAAAATTAGGTTTACTAATTGTTGAAAAATTAACGGTGTTAATGTTAGTATTAGAATCTTGTTTTTTTGATTTCCCAAATAATTTCTTTAGTATGCTCATAGTTTATTATAATTTTTGTTAACAAGACTTGTTGATTGGGTTTAACCGGTTGATTTTCAAAAGTGTACCCATGTGTTTATTATAAAGTATTAAAAAAAATATATTTGCTATATTTTTATTTTTCCTAAGTCAATCGATATTTTGGTGAGTAGATTAGGGTTATTATTACCTATAAATTTTAACTTATTAATAGGAATCTTTTTGGTAAACCTCTTTTCATGACCTATAGAATCTAAGGTTGTTATTAAAATAGGAATGAAATCTCTATTACTTTTATATAATTTAATTAATTGATCAGATGTGTATATAGAAGTTAAATGAGAAGTAATTGTAGACTCAATTTTAGATCCAGTTAATTTGTGATTATAAGATGATGATAACATCTTATTTTTTTTATCACTTGCATGGAAGAAAAAAGTAGTTGGTAATCTAATTTTAAGTTCAGTTTTAGAGTCAGATTCTATTGAACCTATATATTTTAATTCATATACTCCACAAGCTTGCGCGATAGATGTTTGAATGGAATAAATTATTATAATTACAGTTAATAATGTTTTCATAATTATTATTATAACAAATTAATACGAGAAAGAATGAAATTTTATGCTGAAAATATTAGAGATTAATCAATTTATTTTTAGCCTTTCAAAAATTCTTTTTCCTTTTCTGTAAGTAAAATTTTAATTTCATTCTTTTTTAAGTCATTTGGTATACTCTCATAAAAAGGATTGTGGAATTTGATATTTCCTTTTTTTAACTTTTTACCTAATTTACTTTCATTAATAAACAAACTTTGTTTAGAACTAATATTATCAGTGTAATCTTTTGTTTTAAAAAACCCTTTTACTTCTGAAGTAAAATAAGCTATTGAATATTTATTGTTCTTTAATTTTTTAAACGATAATTCAACAACGTGACTTTCTGTCTTTTTTTTATAAGGTATCTTTTTAATTCGAGATTTAGCATTTTCAAATCCTTTGCTATAGATCATATTAAGTTTTAAACTTTTAATAGACGCATAATCTTTATCAAAAACGATTAAACTATTTTTATGTTTAAACATTTCTTTTCCATTTTCAGTTAAGGTAGCATTAAAATATACACTTATACTATTTTCATCTTTTTTAATAGTTTCTATTTCATAATCATTAGTTAAATGTATTAATGTTTCTAAAAGAAAATTTAAATGTAAAAATTTAAAAAATGATTTATTTTCAACATACCCACCATTAGAGTTTGTGAAATCTTCTTTTATTTCTTTTTTCTTAGAATAATCAATTGATTCAATATTAATAATGTTTTGTTTATCAATATCTGTATCTCTACTGAAAAGTGAATTTTTACTATACCAATCTAATTGAATTTGGAATAATCTAGTAAGTGAATCGTTTACACTAAAGGTTTCTTTATAAGTACTATTATGAATTACTTTTCTTTTCGAATACTTTTTAAAATAACTCTCCTTAAAAATATGAAGGAATTTTTGTTTTAAATCAATATTATAAAGTACAACTTCTTCTAATTGATTTTGTTTTGGAGTAATAAATAAGGTGTCTTTTGTTTTAAAATCATTAAAAGAAAACTCTTTTTCAATATAATTTATATGAGATACAATGATTTTATTTTCTCTTAAAGGTATTCTAATTTTACCGTCTTCATTAGATACGCTCCCAATTTCTAAATCTGGATAAAAAACTTGAACTAAGTTTATTGGTTTCTTTGAAGTAGTATCAATAATTATAAATTCTTTAGATTGTGAAAACCCAAAATAGTTTATTAAAAACAGGAATAACAGAGCATTTATTCTCATTTTAACTTTTTCTTTAATTGTTATAAATTTAATAGCTTTTCTTATTCTAATTTTTAAACAGGGCAGTGTTTAAAATAATTTAAAACCTTTTTTTCTTTAATTCAAAATCTTTACCTAAGTATACTTTTCGTACAGTTTCATCGGCAGCAAGTTCTTCTGGAGTTCCTTCTTTTAAAATACCTCCATTATACATTAAATAGGTTCTGTCTGTAATAGCCAATGTTGCTTGTACATCATGATCAGTAATAAGAATACCTATATTTTTATTTTTAAGTTGTGCTACAATACCTTGTATATCTTCAACAGCAATAGGGTCTACACCCGCAAAAGGTTCATCTAATAAAATGAATTTAGGATCTGAAGCTAAACAACGTGCAATTTCTGTTCTACGACGTTCACCTCCAGAAAGTAAATCTCCTCTATTTTTACGAACATGACCTAAGCTAAATTCTTCTATTAATTCTTCTAATCGTTTTTTCTGTTCTTGCTTGGTACGATTTGTAAATTCCAAAACAGATAAAATATTGTCTTCAACAGATAATTTTCTAAAAACAGAAGCTTCCTGAGCTAAATATCCAATACCTTTTTGCGCTCTCTTATACATTGCATCTTCTGTAATTTCTTCATTGTCTAAGAAAATTTTTCCATGATTTGGTTTTATCATTCCAACAATCATATAAAAAGAAGTTGTTTTTCCAGCTCCATTCGGGCCTAAAAGCCCTATAATTTCACCTTGTTCTACCTGTAAAGATATCCCTTTTACAACCTTACGGTTTCCATAAACCTTCTGTATGTTTTCTGCTTTTAATATCATAGAATAAAGGTAAGCTACAAATTAATAGTTAATAATTAAGCAATCAGTTAAACGATTGTTAATTTACTCTTGTTCTTCTAAAGCTTCCCAAAATTCTACAGCACGACGTAAGTGTGGTATTACTATAGTTCCACCAACTAAGGTTGCTACAGACATGGTTTCCATCATTTCTTCTTTAGTAACCCCGTTTTTATATGCAGTATCTAAATGATAAGCAATACAATCGTCACAACGTAAAACAGTAGAAGCTACTAAACCTAATAACTCTTTTGTTTTTACTGGTAAATGACCAGCAGCATACACGTTTGTGTCTAAATTGAATATTCTCTTTATTACTTTATTATCAGTCTCTAGAATTTTTTCGTTCATTTTTGAGCGATACTCATTGAACTCTTGGACTTTTTTCGACATTTTTTAGTTGTTTTTTTATTACAAAATTTGAGATATGAATACTTACTTCATATAAAAACATGATAGGTACTGATACTATTATTTGACTAGCAATATCTGGAGGTGTAATAATTGCCGATAATATTAAAACTAATACTAAGGCATGTTTACGATATGTTTTTAAAAACTGAGGAGTTATTAAACCAATTTTAGATAAAAAATAGATGATAATTGGCAATTCAAAAAATAAAGCTACTCCAATTAAAGTATTTGTTACAAGGCCAATATAGGCTTCTAATTTAAAGTTATTCTGTATAGCATCTCCTATAGAAAAATTATAGAAAAAATAAACAGACATTGGTATGATAACATAATAACTAAATAAAATACCTAAAAAGAATAGCAAAGAAGCGTAAAAAATAAAACCTCTAGATCTTTTTCGTTCGTTTTTATTTAAACCAGGTGATATAAATCGCCACATTTCCCATAATACATAAGGAAAAGAAATTACGAATCCTAATATTAATGAAGACCAAATAGCCGTCATTAATTGTTGTGTTGGGTTTAAAACTTGTAATGTTTGTTTAAACTCTATATTACAAAAACTGCTATCAATTCCTATAAAGGAAAAAGCTTTACAAAAAAACTGATACGTTAAAAAATCAGGTTTTAAATGTGCTAGTAAAACTTGATCAAAGATTACTTTAATATAAATGAATACAAAAAAAGCAACTATAAAAATAGCAGAAAAACTTCTAACTATATGCCATCTTAATTCTTCAAGATGATCTAAAAATGACATTTCTTTTTCCTCTGACATCTAAAAAATTCCTTCTTTTAATAAATCATGTAAATGAACAACTCCTACATAATTACCTGTAGTATCATTTACCAATATTTGTGATATGTTATTAGTTTCTAAAGCTTCTAAAGCACCTATAGCCATTTCATCTATATGAATCACTTTAGGGTTTTTACTCATAATATCTATAGCTTTTAAATTATCTATTTGAGTAGTTTTATTTAGCATTCTTCGAATATCACCATCCGTAATAATACCTTCTATTTTATTTTCATTATTCACTACAGCAGTAACTCCTAAACGTTTTTCAGAAATTTCAACAATTACAGTTCTAACTTCATCTGTAGGAAGTACTTTTGGAATTTGATTGTTTTTAATTAAATCAGAAACTCTTAAATAAAGTCTTTTACCTAAGGCTCCACCAGGATGATATTTTGCAAAATCATTATTGGTAAAACCACGTAAATCTAATAAACAAACAGCCAATGCATCACCAATAACTAATTGTGCAGTAGTACTAGTAGTAGGAGCAAGGTTGTTAGGATCGGCTTCCTTTTCTACATATGAACTTAAAGCGAAATCAGCATTTTTTCCTAAAAAAGAATCTAAATTACCTGTAATAGCTATTATTTTGTTGTTTGCTGCTTTAATTAATGGAACTAATACTTTAATTTCAGGAGTGTTTCCACTTTTAGAAATACAAATAACAACATCGTCTTTTTGAATGTTTCCTAAATCACCATGAATAGCATCTGCTGCATGCATAAAAACAGCTGGAGTACCTGTAGAATTAAAGGTAGCAACTATTTTACTAGCAATATTAGCACTTTTTCCTATTCCAGTAACAATTACTCGTCCTTTAGAATTTAATATGAAGTTAACGGCATCTACAAAGGTATTATCCAAAAAATTAACTAAATTAGCTATGCTATTGCTCTGAAGCTCAATTGTTTTTTTAGCGTTAGCTATTATTAAATCTGATTTTTTCAAACGAAATAGGTTTAATTTAAGTGGTAAAAATAGGAATATTTTAGCTACTAGATAAATCCTTTTTTAAGAAAATTTCGTTAACTTTAGTATGTTTATTTTTGAGAGTTGTTTTGAATTTTTAAATTTGGCATACGGGAAACATATATAATGGAAATGGATTTATACAATGCTTTAAAAAAGTTTTTTGGATTTAATCAATTCAAAGGACTGCAAGAAGATGTGGTAAAAAGCATTTTAAATAATGAGAATACTTTTGTGATAATGCCTACGGGAGGAGGTAAATCACTCTGTTATCAATTACCAGCATTAATGAAAGAAGGTACTGCTATTGTGGTTTCTCCTTTAATTGCTTTGATGAAAAATCAGGTAGATGCTATTAGAGGGATATCAGAAACTCATGGTATTGCTCATGTTTTAAACTCATCATTAAATAAATCGGAGATTAATCAAGTTAAAACCGATATTGCTAGTGGAGTTACAAAACTGCTATACGTAGCACCAGAATCACTCATTAAGGAAGAATACGTTGAGTTTCTTAAACAACAAACAATTTCGTTTGTTGCTATAGATGAAGCGCATTGTATTTCTGAATGGGGACATGATTTTAGACCTGAATACAGAAATCTTCG
>CAKZVD010000015.1 GCA_937922085.1 uncultured Tenacibaculum sp.
ATTTATTTTATTGCTTTAAAGGGATAGCATTTACTTGAACTTTTACATCAAAGGTAATTCTTCCATTGCTTCCGTTACCAGGAACAATGTTTGTAACTTTAATTAAACCTTTATTTCCATATTGATCTAAAAATTCAACAACATCTCCTTCTTCTAATTCTCTAACACGTTCTGATGATGCAGTTGTAAGTGTGTTCTCTAAAGAACTAGCATCACTTGCAGCATCAAACTCAGCAACTGTTTTTGTAGACATAGCAAAATAACATCTGTTTAATTCAGCTTGAGATACTCCAGAAACTTCTTCAACAGATTTTCCTCCAAAACCTGAAGTAGGATAATCATAAGCAGAGTAAAAACCAGCTTTAAAAGTTGTTCCATATAAGTAACCAAAATCCCATAAAGCTGCAGTTTCTATTCCTTCGCTAATTTTATAAGTTTCATTATTGTAAACAGAAACAAACGTTTCAGAAGTACCATCAGCCAAAGGAGCTGCTAATATTGTTTGAGTAAAGCTTTTAAAATCAGTAGAAGAACCAGTAGCATTAGCACCTGCTTTAATAGTTATTTTACCAAAAGCAGTATCATCTATAGAGTTACTATCAGAAATATCTCTAAAATCACCTCTATCATTCGTTGTCCAAATAACATATTCGACAACTTCATTTAAACTTTCAGGAGCATCTAAGTCGAAATCGAAAACAAGAGCAGTCTTGTCATCTCCGTCTATATCTATAGACCCATCACTTTTTTGTACAGCAGTTGGGTATTTGTATGGTTGAGGCCCTAAATTATTACTAAAATCATTTTTAGTAATATACATTCTACGCATTTTTTTGTCTCCTGTATAATCAACTCTTACAGGTACTAAGCTATTAGCATTAGCTTCAATGACAACACTTCTGTCTTGTGACCCTGCATTGGTTGGGTTTACAATAATTTCATTAGTAGCTTCCGTACCTGGATCTGCTCCAAGCCCTTCATTTTCGTTAGTACAACTGGTGAAAATTAATGAGGTTGCTGTAAAAGCAACGATAAATGAGGATTTCAATAATTTTTTCATCTTTTAATTTTATTATAAGTTTATGTATTAAGACCTTTAAAACGTCTAAAAGTCACATTAAAGATAACTATTAATTGTAAAAATAATTGTTTTTTTTATTTATTTTATTTTTAATGAGCTGATTTATAGGTTTTTAATTTTTATTAAAACAAAGAGTGTTAAAATTTTTAATTCACTATAAAAAACATAACTCTTTGTAAACTAAAGCTCTTTATATAAATGGTGTTTTTTCATAGTTTTAGAAGTTATGTAAAATGGTATATTTGTGAATCTAAATGCTTGATAAAATGACTAAAAATTTAGTAGAAGAATTACAATGGCGTGGAATGGTTCACGATATTATGCCAGGAACTGAAGATCAATTATTAAAAGAAATGACCAGTGCTTATATTGGTTTTGATCCTACTTCAGATTCATTACATATTGGTAGTTTAGTTCCTATAATTTTATTAGTTCATTTAGAAAAAGCAGGGCATAAACCATATGCATTAGTAGGTGGAGCAACAGGTATGATTGGAGACCCTTCAGGAAAATCAGATGAAAGAAATTTATTGAATGAAGAAGCTTTAGCAAAAAATGTTGAAGGAATTAAAAATACATTAGCTCGTTTTTTAAACTTTGAAAGTACTAAAGAAAATGCACCAGTATTAGTAAATAACTATGACTGGATGAAAACGTTTTCTTTCATTGAGTTTGCACGTGATGTAGGTAAAAGAATCACCGTAAATTATATGATGGCTAAAGATTCTGTTAAAAAGAGAATTTCTGGTGATTCTGGTAGTGGTATGTCTTTTACGGAATTTACCTATCAATTAATTCAAGGGTATGATTTTTATCATTTATACAAAAACCATGATTGTAAATTACAAATGGGTGGTTCAGATCAATGGGGAAATATAACTACAGGTACAGAACTAGTTCGAAGAATGACAGAAGGGGATAAAGAAAAAGCATATGCAATGACTTGCCCTTTAATTACAAAAGCAGATGGTTCTAAATTCGGTAAATCTGAAGGAGGAAATGTTTGGTTAGATGCAGATAAAACTTCGGTATATAAATTTTATCAGTTTTGGTTAAATGCTTCAGATGAAGATGCAGAGAAATACATTAAGATTTTTACTTTTTTAGATAAAGAAACAGTAACATCAATTATATCAGAGCATAAAGAAGCACCTCATGCTCGTGTGTTACAGAAAAAGTTAGCTGAAGAAGTTACCATTTTTGTGCATTCTAAAGAAGAATTAGATAAGGCAATAGCTGCATCTAATATTTTATTTGGAAAATCTACAGCTGATGATTTGAAGAGTTTAGAAGAACAAACATTTTTAGATGTTTTTGATGGTGTGCCACAAGCAATTATTACCAAAGAAGATTTTGCTGAAGGATTGGATATGATTGCTGCATTAGCTGCAAAAACACATTTTTTAAAATCGAATGGAGATGCACGTAGAGCTTTAAAAGAAAACTCTATTTCTGTAAATAAAGAAAAAATAAAAGAAGATTATAAAATTACTGCTACAGATTTAATTGCTGATAAATATGTGTTGTTACAAAGAGGTAAGAGAAATTACTTTTTATTAATAATAGAATAATTAAGAAGCAATCTTAAAATTAGAAGTTAAAGGGCATCGCTTACAGTTGATGCCTTTTTTCTTATACTTATTACAACACTTGTTTTTTGGTTTTAAACAATTACTAGAGCATACTTCATCACAAGCTCTTGTCTCTGCAATAAGAGATGTAAATATTTCTTTTTTAGGAGTATAAAAAACAATCATATCATTCTATAATTCTGCTGCAAAGATAACTATTTATTTAGAATAAATAAAAATAAAGAAATAAATGTAACAAAAAGAGGCTTTGTAATTACTAATATTTTAAAAAAGTGATGAATAGAATAATATTGGAAAGTAGATTTATAAGACATCAAAAAACACATTTAATATTGGTTACAGGCCTTCCTGTTCTTTTATTAATTATAAAGTTAACAGATATAGGTTTTGATTTTAAAGATTATGTACAATTAATTGTGTTGTTTTTTGTGTTCACACTAGTAATAATTTCAATGTTTTTTAAGCGAGGATTCTTAAAAAAAAAGTCAGAATTATATAGAGGTCTCTATTGTTTTGGAAAATTAATTCTAAAAAAGAAAATTAGTTTGAATAACAAAGATCAAGTATCTATATTAAAATTTAGAAAAACTCAAAAAATGGCTTGGTTTTCAAATGCCAATCCTGATTTAGCTTTAACTTTTCAGAAGTCTGATGTAACATTATTAAATGAGAAGCATACTAAAAGAGAAATGTTAATTTCGTTAGTGAAGATTTAACGATAAAAACAATTGCCTTTTTAGAAAATAATTTTGATTTAGAATATAACGTTTATAGTCCAGGTTTTTCATGAAAACTAAATGAAAACAATTGATTTTAAATAGTAGTTTTATTCTACGAATTAGAACGAATAATTCACCTGCATTTCTATGAAAACCAAAATAGCTTCCATAAAAAGAAAAATGCTGAATTCAGAAGATCAGTATTGTGAATGTCTAAGCGGGAAAAATAAATATAACAAGTTAAAAAGTAAAATAAAAAACAGTAATACTGTTAAAGAAATAGTAATTGTTAAAGAAATGATTTTTAAATAAAAAGAAGTGTTTTTTATTGGTTAAAAAAGGGAACTCATCTATCTTTGTTATTGTTAAAAGTATATTAGTTTTTGAAATTCAAAACAAGCACATATTTTTTTGTTTTTTTATACTTAATTGCAATGCTACGTCCAATTACTCCTTTTGTAGAATATGTAATTAACTACGACTATATTTCTAAGATTTTATGTATTAATAAAGACAAACCTGAGTTAAGTTGTAATGGGAAGTGTCAATTAATGAAAAAATTAAAAGAACAACAAGAAGATGATTATAATTCATTGAGGATATCTTTAGAAAAATACCCTATAGGTTTCGTAAATGTTTTAAAAATAAACAAAACTGCTTATACTTTTAATAAACAAAAGAGTTTGTATTCTTACAAGCAGAGCTACTCTTATTTATATAATAAGGAAGTATTTCACCCTCCTACAGTTTAATTTTTTACATATAACATGATTATCTACAATGAGTGGTGCTGAATTTATATTCAGTACTTCAGATTTTGTATTAAAAAGCGTCAGTTACTTTAAGGTATTAACATGAAGTAAATTCAAGTTAATGTTATGAAGTTATTGATGTCAAGATATATCGTGTAAAATAAAAAAGAGATTAGAAATAATCTTAAAACTATGTTGTAAAAAATTAAAATAAAACTGATGAAAAAAATCATCCTTATAGGAATTTTTATGTTCCTATCTCAAAATATTTTTGCTCAAAAAGAAACTGAAAATTTATGGAAATCGGGTCGGCCAGATGGTCACGCTCCAATTAGTGTTATGGGAGATCATTATCATAATAAAGGAGGGCTCATGTTTTCTTATCGATTTATGAATATGAATATGGAAGGTTTGTTAAATGGTACAAAAGTGATTTCTAATAATGAAGCGCATAACGCTGGTTATATGGTTACTCCATTACAAATGCCTATGAAAATGCATATGTTAGGAGCTATGTATGCAGTATCTAACAATATTACATTGGTAGCAATGGCAATGTATATCCAAAATGATATGGATTTGCAAATGAGAATGCCAACAGGAATGACCAGAGAATTTTCAACATCTTCATCTGGTTTTGGAGATCTGAAAATAGGAGCGATCTATAAAATCTTAAATAAAAACAGGCAGTCATTACATGGACAGTTAAATGTGTCAATTCCTACAGGAAAAATAGATGCAGAAGATAGTACCCCAATGTCGTCGCCTAATAAAATACTATTACCCTACCCAATGCAAATTGGAAGTGGAACTTTTGATACCGA
The DNA here is from genome assembly GCA_937922085.1 of uncultured Tenacibaculum sp. GTDB lineage: Bacteria > Bacteroidota > Bacteroidia > Flavobacteriales > Flavobacteriaceae > Polaribacter. The sequence goes on from CAKZVD010000015.1 coordinate 4,969, forward strand.
TGTATCAGTAACCTATTTAGGTCAAAATGATTTTGTTTCATTGGGAAGTCAATTAAAAACTACGATTCGTTTTGGAGAAAATGAAGATGATTACTCTTTAGGAAACCGTTACGGATTAAATTCTTGGTTTGCTATAAAAACAACCAATTGGTTGAGTTTTTCAGGTCGTATAGAAGGACTAATTGTTGATGAGATAAGCGGTGAAAATTTAAAACTAAATCCAATGATGGTTACCACGGCAGATACTCAAAATTCTGGAGGTAATTATGTAAATAGTGCTGTTGGTTTTAATATGTATGTACCTAAAGGAAGTTTTAGAAACATTCGTTTAGGTTTTGAATACGCATATCCAATTTTCCAAGATTTAAATGGAATTCAATTAAAACAAGAAGAAACAATAACTATAGGTTTACAATATTCATTGTAAAAAGATAACCAGATGAAAAAACATATAATAATAATCCTATTTTTAGGGTTTATATTACCTTATAATAAAATAATAGCACAGACTATATTTAAAGGAAAGGTAGTTGATCAAAATCAAAAAGCAATTGTTGGAGCTACTATAATGGCTTCTAAGAAGAAAGGAACTGCGACAGATATTGAAGGAGAATTTTCAATAAAGTTAAAAGATAGTAATGTTCGTATTTCAGCAATTGGGTTTCAAACAAACAAAATAAACCTTACTAATAAATTTAATACAATTGTTTTACACGAAAATATAGAAAACCTTGAAGAAGTAGTTGTTTCAGCAAGTAGAGAAGTACAACAACGAAAAGAAGTTCCTGCAGCAATTGGAGTGTTGACAGCAAATCAAATTAAAGAAACAAAAGCTTTTGGAATAGAACAATTAGTAAATCAAGTTCCAGGAGTATTCATGAGTTCATCTAAGGCCTCAAGTAATGAACAGCATTTTATGGCAGTTCGTTCTCCAATATCAACAAAGTCACTTTTTTTATATGTAGAAGATGGTTTACCTATACGACCTGTAGCGGTATTTAATCATAATGCATTATTAGAGATGAATAATACAACATTTAGAAAAGTAGAAGTGCTAAAAGGACCAGCGTCTAGTATTTATGGAAGCGAAGCAATTGGAGGAAGCTTTAATTTTATTACTAAAAATCCAAGAAAAGATTTTGGAGGAAGCTTAGGTTTTCAAATAAATGATTTAGGAATTTCTAGGTTTGAAGCGGAAGCATCTACCACAGCAAATGAAAAGTATGGTTTCTATGTTGGAGGACATTATATTCAGAGAAATAATGGACCTGTAGAGCATTCAGATTATGAAAAATTTGCAGTTACATTTAAAAATGTAAATGATTTTTCAGAAACATTACAATGGACGAATAGTGTAAGTTTTATTGATTATAGATCTGATATGTCTGGATCTATTTCAGAAGAAAATTATCAAAAAGGAAATTACCAAAGCGATCAAACATTTACAGAAAGAGAAGCAAAGGCATTGCGTTTTCGATCTACTTTAGTTAAAAGTTGGAATGATGATAATAAGACATCAATTAACTTTATGTATAGAAATAACGAAATGAATCAAATACCTTCTTATAGAGTTCGTCAAAATAGAACTATGGGAGCATTAACTGGTACAGGAAGTGGGGAAATAAATTCGAACAAGTTTAGAAGCTATGTGGGGTTAATTCAACATAAATTAGACTTTAATTTTGCAGATGCATCATTAGTTATTGGAGCTACAGCAGATTTTTCGCCACAAGATTATGTTGCAGAAACGATAGATGTATTAGTAGATGTCTCTACTAGAAAAAATACGGAGTTTGTTATAAATTCAGGAGATTATATTTTAAACTATCAAGCAGATATTTTTAATTATGCCGCATATGCTCAATTTGAGATTTCTCCATTTAGAAATTTAAAATTAACAGGAGCTTTACGTTTTGATGAGTTTGATTACGATTATGATAACTTAATAGAAACAATTTCTGGAGTACAAGATACTGAAGTAACATATGATAGTTTTGCACCCAAATTTGGAATAAACTATAATATTAATAAGTTAGGTTTTTACGGTAATTATTCGAAAGGATTTACACCACCTCAAACATCTACATTATTTAGGAATAGTAAAAATAGTAGTACAGGAAGTACTGTTTTCAATTTAAATCCTGCAAAATTTGATAACTATGAAATAGGTTCTTATTTTACCATTCCAAATACATTAAAAGTTGATGTAGCAGCATATAGGTTAAAAGGAGTAGATCGTTTAATTTCTATTAGAGATGCAGCAGGAGATTTTCAACAAATGAATGCTGGTGAAACTAGATCTGAAGGTGTAGAATTAGGTTTAAAATACTATATGTTAAAAAATGTTTCGGTTTCATATAGTGGTAGTTATGCAACTCATAAGTACATTTCTTTTTTTGATAATAATGTCGATTATTCAAATACAGATATGCAAACAGCACCTAATTATTTGGCAATGACTTCTGTAAACTACAAACCGCTAAGTAATTTATCTTTAACCTTAGAGCACGAACAAGTTGGGAAATACAATACGAGTTTCGAAAGACAGGCTGTTGTTGCTATCGATGCTACAGGGAATGATGTGTTAGGAACAACTACTTATAAAGGACATCATGTTTTTAATTTTCGAGCAAATTACGAGTATAACAATTTTGAAATTTGGGGACAGGTTTTAAATATTTTTGATGAATTGTATGCTGTTAGAGCCAGTTATAATAGATTTAGAAAAGAGAATAGTTATTCTATAGGTAATCCTAGCGCTATTCATTTTGGTGTTAAGTATAATTTTTAATAATATTCATTAATATATCAAGGGGTTTAAACCCCTTGTTTCTTTTTTATGAAAAATAGAAAATTAAATCAGTGGTTTTGGAAATGGCACTTTATAGCAGGTATTATATCGTTACCTTTTGTTTTGGTATTAGCTATTACAGGAGCTATTTACTTATTTAAACCAGATGTTGAAAAACAAGTAATTTCTAAAGTTCAAGCAATTTCTAATTTGGAAGAGAATACAAATAAGAAAAACTATCAAGAACAATGGAACATCGCTAAAAATTATTCAAAGAGAAAACTAAATAGCGTTGTAATCTCTGAAGAACGATTAAGTACAGAGTTTATTTCTGGGAGATTTGGAGGGAAGCAATCTGTTTATGTAAATCCGTATTCAGGTAAAGTTTCAGGAACATTTAAGGCGAAAGATACCTGGATGTATACTGTTAGAAAACTGCACGGAGAATTGTTAGGAGGCAAAATAGGAACAAAAGTAATTGAGTTAATTGCTAGTTGGATGGTTGTCCTTATTTTAACAGGTTTATATATTTGGTTTCCTTTTATTAAAGGAATTAAAGGTGTTTTTATAATTCGATTTAGAGAAGGAAAGAAAACATTGTTTAGAGATATACACGCTGTTACTGGATTTTGGATTTCTATCTTATTGTTAATTGTTTTAGCAGGAGGTTTTCCATGGACTGATGTTTTTGGAGGTAATTTTAAATGGGTACAAAAAGTTACCAGTACAGGATATCCAAAAACATGGAATGGTAGCGGTTTGTCATCAACAATAGCAGAAAAAAAGTTAACACTTGATGAGATTGTTAAAATAGCTAATAAGCAAAAATTAGAAGGAGTAATAACTATTGGTTTACCGGTGACACCAAAGAGTACTTTTTCTGTGTCTAATAAAACATTTCCACTTTCAAATCAGAAAAAAATACATTTCGATCAATATTCGGGTGCCTTAATTAAAACTCATAACTGGAGTGATATTGGTATTTTAATGAGAGGTAGAATGTGGGTAATGGCTTTTCATCAAGGAGAATTCGGCGGATGGAATTGGTATTTAATGTTTTTTATAGCAATAGTATTAACGTTTATGAGTATTGCAGCTATTCTTTCTTACGCTTTAAGAAGGCAAAAAGGGAAATTAGGAGTACCAAAAGCACCTAAAAATTTTAAAATAGGACTAGGAGTTATTATCGTGTTAATATTATTATCTATAATATTTCCTCTTTTTGGAATTTCAGTAATTTTAATCAGTGTTTTTGAAAAAGTTAAAACTTCGAAAGAAAAAGAAATATTTTCTTGAAAATAAGGTTATGTTAACATACAGGTGTTTTTTCAAAAACTTTTTGAAGAAAAAGAAAAAACGTTTTGTATAAATTAACATTTCTTTAAGTAAGGATATTTACTTTTGGAGACCAAGTACCCGAATTATATAATTTAAAAAAACAATCAATCATGAAAAAATCGATTTTATCAATAGTTGTATTTGCTTTTGCTTTAGTATTTTCAACAGATGCATTTGCTCAAAAATTCCCAAAATTAGATAAGAGTCCAATGGATGCAGCTGCTTATCCTGCAAGTTATAAAGTTGCAGATAAATTAGTTAAAATAGTATATAGTCGTCCTCAATTAAAGGGGAGAGCTTTATCTAAATTAGCACCTAATGCAAAAGTTTGGAGAACTGGAGCAAACGAAGCGCCAGAAATTACTTTTTACAAAGATGTTATGTTTGGAGGTAAAAGTGTAAAGGCAGGAACTTATACATTATTTACAATTCCTGGAGATAATGAATGGACTGTGATTTTAAGTACTGCTAAAAATGTATGGGGAGCTTATTTTTATAACAAAAGTGAAGATGTTGTAAGAGTAACAGGAAAAGTAACTAAAGGAAGTAGCGCTGTAGAAAGTTTTTCAATCGTTTTTGATGGAAAAGATAATAATGCAACAATGCACTTAGGATGGGGAGACGTAGTAGTTTCTGTACCAGTGAAAGGATAATATTCTTATTATTTAAATATTTAAAAATCCGATATTGAAAAATATCGGATTTTTTTGGTTCTATATATTAAGCATTTAAAATAGCTATAAAATCTTCATCTTCCCAATAAGCAGAAAAATCGGTGTCGTTTTTAAACTCTTGTGGGCTCTTTCCTAAGTTTAAAGATTGTGCTATCATAGCTAGCATACTTTTTTTATTGTTGTTAAAGGCGTAGTAACAAGATAAATTAAAGGCTAAAATTTCATTAATAATGTCTTTAGCTTCAAAGTTTTTAGGTAAAAGTTTTTCAAAAACTAAAACTTCTACCTCTTTATCTTTAGCCATAATAGCAAGCACAAGAGAGTTAGAAGCAACATCATCTTGTTTTCGAGATGTACCAACTATAGGTAGTAGTTTTTCAGTAAAATGAAGAACTATTTTTTTAGCAGACACAAAATCGCCATTTTGTAACGAGTTAATTATTGTTTTTGTTGTATAGTTAGCCATTTCAAAAGAGTAATCAGCAAGAAGCTCACTTTCTATGATTTCTTGGCTTTTATGAATAAAAAAATCATTATTTACAGAGTGTATAGATTGATTAAATGCCGTTTTTAGTTCTTTTTTTTGTGTGGCTATGATTTCATTTTTTAATTCAATAGCTTTCTTTTCTGCAAGCCCCCTTTTTATATCCTCTTCATTTTTTCCTTGTAAGCGATATTTGTTTTTCTGAGTAAACTCTTTGTATGCTTCTTTATTAATATACTTCTCTTCTATGTTAGTTACATTTTTATTTAATATAAGAATAAGATGTTCTTTTAATTTTTCATCTTCTTGTGGAATGCTTTTTAAGTATTGTTCTAGTTTTTCACTATTTAAAGTGAAAAGCACTTTATTAATTTGATGATTTGCAGATGTGTTTTCTAAAGGAATAGTTAAAAGAAATGTTTTAAATAAAAGATCATAAGAAAGATCTTTAATTGAAAGTGTTTTAAAAACATCTTCTAAATCAAAATTTGCAAACTTAGCAAGCGGAACAGATATGTTTATTTTTTGTAAAAGTGTTTCAAAATCAGCAATACTTTCATTTTTTAATGCATTAGATGTTATTGTAGTAGTTTCTTTTAAATTTAAAACAGCTTTTTTAACGTTTTCTGAAATGTCTTTTTCTAAGATTTCATTTAAAATTTCTTGCACTATTTCATCTTCAATGTTTTCAAAAATATAATTAGATAAATGCTCTAAAATACGCGATTCATATACGTTGTTATTTTCTATTTTAGAAAAAACATGAGGATAAAGTGAGCACATATTATCACCATATTCCGGATTTAATATACCATCATCTAAAGAAAGTATAAGCTCAGCTAAAGGTACTAACTCAAATTCAGGAAATAAATCATCTATTAATTGATCTTGAACAGTTGATCCATAATATCTATGTCCAGAATCATAATATTCAGTACAATTTATAAATGCTTTTACAATATGATGTTGTCCTGCTAAAGATTTACGTTTAATAATTTCTTTGGTAACAAGTATTGTTACTTCGTAGCTGTCTCCCATTCCTGTATCAGCAAAACTAACAGCAATAAGGTTTTGTAATGTTTTATCACTTAATTCCGAAATGTTAGCTGAAACAGCGGTGTCTAATACATCTATTTTAAGAGTATTATCATCTGCGTCGTATTTACTTACATCAAAAACGGTTTCTATATCATCAATAGCATTAAGAGCTTCTTCTACCAATGCAGGGTTGTTGTTGCCTAAAATAGTAATAATTTCTTCAGGAGAAATTTTATTTTTTAAAGTTTCATTAACATCCCTACGGTCCCATTCTTCTTGAGTAATGTGAGAGGCTTTTATTGTTTTTAAATTTTTAAAAGTGTATAAAGGAAGCAGTGCATTTTGCAGTTTAGTTTTACTTTTATCAAAGAAACACCCTTTTATATTTAAATATTCAAGTTTTGTTAATTTGCTTAAAGCTTGTAAATCTTCAATTTTTGAATTTGATATATTTAGATGTTCTAAGTTAATTAAATCAGATAAAGAATCGATAGTGTTAATATCATAGGAACCATTAAGATCTAGTTTCTTTAGATTTACTAATTTTTTAAGGAAATCAATGTCTTTAAGCTTCGTTTGTGTTATCTTAATTTCTTCTAAATTAGTTAATGCTGCAAGTGAATCTAAATTTTTAACAGGGCAAAATAGAATTTCAAACTTTTTTAAATTTTTTAGTTTCGCAATAGCAGATGGTAAAGAGGTAGGTTTGTCTTCATGAAAAAGTTCATCATCAAAGCTCATTTCTTCTCTGTTCTTAAAACAATCTTTAAAAGTTAATGTTTCTAATTTTTGCCAATTTTCAATTTCTTCAGGTAAAGTTATTAATTTAGGAAAAGATATAAGTGAGAATTCTTCAATATTAGGAATACTCGTAAACTCAATAGGAAGATCGTTAAACTTTAACTTGTTTAAATTTAATGTTTTTAAGTTTTTTAAGTTAGCAATTTCTTCAGCTACTTTTGTTAAAGTACCCCAACGGATACTTAATTTTTTTAATTTTGATAATTTTTCAATTTCCTTAGGAATAGAAAATTCAGCATTCCTTCCTAATGATAAGGAGAGTTCTTCAATACTAGGAAAATTTTTACAAAGAGGAACTATGTCAATATTTGCAATGCTAACACCTAATTCTCTCACTTTTAGTCCGATAAGTTCATTTATGCGAATTCCGGAAACATGTAAAATATCGATATTTAGTTTTTTAAACCCTTTAGGAAAAGAGGACCACTCTTTCAATTGAGGTAAAAAATGAAGCGATTTTAAATTTGTAAACTTTTCAACTTCATTGGTATATGCTTCTTTACATTCATCTCCAGTTAAATAAAGGTCAGTTACTTCATTGTAGTGTTTTAAAGCCTCTTTAATTGTAGTACATTTCATATAATATTTTTTAGTGAATGTTGGTTTAATAAAAAAATCATTCAAAACTAGCTCATTTGTACTTTTTAGACTCCATTGTTTTTAAGGTAAATTACCCCCCTGAAAACAGTGTGGTTTTTATAAAATAGATGCTTTTCTTAATATAGTTTTTTAAATGTTTAAGAGAATATAGCGTTTAGGAAGTGAAGCAAATATGATTGTATAATTTATAGATATTTCTAAGATCTATTACAAATCGATTTCTAAATTTATAAGTTTTTAAATTAAGAAGGATGTGTAACGTTTTTTAATATCATTTTTTTGATTTTTACAGACTTGGCATGATAGTTGGTTTTTTGAGAAGAACTTAAATATGAAACTTAAAACTACTATTATGAAAAAAGTATTACTTATTACGTTATTCAGTATTGTATTCTCTTTAAAAAATTATGCGCAATCTTTAAAATTTGGAGTGAAAGCAGGGGTTAATTTTTCTACAATTAGAGGAGAAAATTTAGATGTTGATAATAGAACAGGCTTCCATGCCGGTGCAATAGCAGAATTGAAGTTAACAGATAAATTTTCAATTCAACCAGAATTATTATACACTCAATTAGGTACTAAAGGTTCAGGAAATGAATTAACAACAAGTTATATATCATTACCTGTAATGGCTAAGTATTATTTGTTTCAAGGATTATCTATAGAAGCTGGTCCACAGGCCTCTTTTTTAGTAGATGATAAACTTGAGGTTGCTGGAAGAGGAATTGTAGATACAAATGTAGAAGATTTTGATTTTGGTCTAAACGTTGGTTTAGGATATAACTTTAATAATGGTATCTTTTTTCAAACAAGATATACATTAGGGATTACAACAATTCAAGAAAATCCAGATGTGAAAAATGGAGCATTTCAATTGTCTTTAGGATATCAGTTCTAAGTCATATAATTATTATGTTAACCATAAAAAGAAAGCCTGTGAAATTTTTTCACAGGCTTTCTTTTTATAGTTTGTTCTTGTTGGTTTGAAGAACAAAAGTTGCATTGAATCCAAAATGGAAATTTCCATCATGAAAATTAAAATTATTAGTAGTTTGAGTAATGAATACATCTTTAGCAAAATTTCTAGCATTAGTCATTTGAAATTGAAGTAATAAATTACTTACTTCCCAATTTACACCAAGCATAAAAGGGTTGTATGTTTTTGTTAATTTTAAAGGATTAAAAACACTATAATATTCAGAAACAATAGAAACATGTCCTCCTACTTTATACCTAGCTCCAAATCCCATTGCAAATTGACTTCTAGATTGGTTGTTGTTAAAATCTTTGTTTCGAGTAATGAAAGTAGGACTTACTTGCATAGAAAATTTTGAATTAAACTTTCTTGCTATAAGAAGTTGACTTGTAAAACTATAAACACTACTAGAATTGGAACCATTGTTATTGTAAAAAGAATAACTACCACTATTAGGATTGTTGTCTCTATAAGAAACCTCTTGGAAAAAAGCCATGCTAAATGGTTTTCTTTTTGAGTTTTTTTTCTGTCTTAAAAACTTGTATTTTACAAAACCATCAGTGATTTTATCATTAATACTATGACCAAAACCAACGGTAAAGTTATTAGAGAAAGCATAATCTAGCCCAAATCTAATGTTTACTTCATCTGCTAAAAAACTTTGTGTAGTTCCTTCCTTATGATTCCAATATCTATTATACATTGAAATTTCTAAGGCTCCTTTTTTTCGTGTTTCAATAGAATGAGATAAACCAATTCGTGTTGTTTTAAAAGTTGCTATTTCGTTTACAGACTCTTTAGGAAATTCTTTGTTTAGTTTATCTAAAAGATTTTGACCACTAGCACTAAAATTAACAAGTAATGTAAATGCTATTGTGTATAATAAGTTAATTACTTTCATAGTCTAGGTATTGGAATTTGAATTTTACTAAAACAACTTTTGCTATATTATTTGATAAAATTGGAGGGATCTTTATATTAAAATCTTTAACAGTAAGATTAAATTCACCCGAAATAGCATAATTTTGATTAACTTTTTTTACAGTGGTTTTAATATCAATATCTTTTGTAATACCATGAATAGTGATCTTACCTTTTATTAAGCGAGTTTGATTTAAAGAATTTTCAATATTATCAAAATTACCTTCAAAAGTAGCTTTAGGAAACAAGTCAGACTCAATATAACTTTCGTTAAAATGTTCATGCATCAAATCTTTTTTAAAGACGAAAGCACGCATTAACATACTTACTGCCATTTCATTTTTTTCTAAGTCTAAAATACTAAGAGCTTGATTGTTTTTTGCCTCAATATTTTCTACCGTAGCATATGAGAAAAATGTTACCTGACCTTGCCGAGCAATATATTGCTGGGCCATAATGCTTCCTATCTTAAAAAGAGATAAGATTAAAAAAAGGCGTAGTTTATTCATAGTTGTTCTTTGTGTCTACAAAACAATTTAAAAGAATAATATCTTTTAAATATCCTTTGCAAATTCCTTTTATATAAAGTTGTTGTTTTTTTTTTAATGCATTTATTTTAACTAGTTCATTGTCGTCTAAATCACAAATAACACTAGTTTTAGAATTACCAGTTAAAATAATTGTTTGTCTATTATTTAAAAGCGATATTTTTTCTATGGTGCCATATACTGTAATAATCTTATTGTTGTATTTTAAATTGCTCTTTTGCTCATTTTTGTTAAATTGATTTGATAAATCTTTTGCCGAAATAAAAAAAACAGCATTTGAATCTTTTACACTTTTAAAAATATAAGGATGCAAAGTTTTATAAATAAAATAACTTAGGACAATAAAAAAAAGTCCCTTTAATAAAAGACTATAATTTTTAATCATAGTACTATATTTAATTTAAATCAAAGTAAATCATTTATTTTAATTTTTTTAGAATAATTTTGGGCGAAAAGGAAAAAATGGTGGTGGAAAAGGAAAAATCATAGTTGATCATTTTACATATAACTGATGAGAAAAGACAAATTATACTTATTTACTGTTTTATCTATTACAATAGTTTTCTTAATTATTGCGCTTATAGCATCGCAATACTTTATAAAAACAAGCGCAAATCAATTGATTGAGATTCAAGTTGAATCTAGTAAACGAGAAGCGAATGAGCTAGCAAAAATGCTCGACTTTCAATTGAAGAATAAGTTAGCAAAAGAAAATATAATTCAAAACTTGCAACAAACTATAGGAAAAACAAATACAGATAGTTGGTTTATTAGCGTATTTGATTGGTCTGGAAAAAAAGTATGCGACCCAGATATTACAAAATTAGGGCAAAACATAAATTCAAATCCAGATTTATTATCTTCTTTAAAAGAAAAAAATAGTTCGAATGATTTGTATGATTTATTAATAAAAAACACCTCTAATTCTAAAGAATTTATTTCGGAAGTTATTCATATAGCACCCACAAAAAATTCAGATCTTATAGTTGCAGCCAATGTAAATGTTAAAGGAGTTAATAAGCAGATGAAAAAATTGAGAGCTAATTTTTATATGATTTTCTTAATTATGGGAATTTTGATTATTGTTTTGTCATCATTAGCAGTTAGAATTATTGGAAGTCGTTATGAAAAGCAATTAGAATTACAAAACTCAAATTTAACTTCAGAGCTAATGAGTTTGTCTAAATTGAATACAGATTTAGTTTCGTATAAAGAAAAAATAGTAAAACTATCAGAAGAAGAACCTAAAACAGCAGAAATTTCAGAAAAAAATAAGAGGAGAATTCTTACTTATATAAGAAATGAATTAGTTCCAACGCTTATTAAAGATATTATATACGTATACACAGAAAATACAATTACTTATGTTGTATGTGAAGATGGTAAAAGATCTACTTCTAACTCAAGCTTAGATGAAATGTATGCAAATTTTGATGCTAGTCTGTTTTTTAGAGCAAATAGACAATTCATTATCAGTATTTCTGCAATAGACAAGATAATTAGATACGGAAATAGTCAATTAAAAATAGTCTTAAATTCAGAAACTCCAGAAGAAATTATTATTAGTAAAAATAAAGCAGCAGAGTTTAAACAATGGTTAAATATTTAAATTTTGAGGCGATTATTTTAAGGCTTTTTTTTATAGTCTAAAATTTGCTTTTCACTTACAAACTAGAGTTGTAAATTTGCATCCTTTAAAACAAGAAGTTAGAGATGCAATACAATCACCAAGAAGTAGAAAAAAAGTGGCAAGAGTTTTGGGCTAAAAACCAAACTTTTAAGGCAAGTAACAATACTGATAAACCTAAATATTATGTATTGGATATGTTTCCTTACCCTTCAGGAGCAGGTTTGCATGTAGGGCATCCATTAGGTTATATTGCAAGTGATATTTATGCGCGTTATAAGCGTCATAAAGGGTTTAATGTATTGCACCCTCAAGGATATGATTCTTTTGGTTTACCAGCCGAGCAATATGCAATTCAAACAGGACAACATCCTGCCGTTACTACAGAAACAAACATAAAAACATATAGAAGACAATTAGATAAAATTGGATTTTCATTCGATTGGTCTCGTGAAGTACGTACTTCTAGTCCAGAATATTATAAATGGACTCAATGGGTTTTTGTTCAATTATTTGAATCGTATTATTGTAAAGATGCCAATAAAGCAAAATCTATTTCAGAATTAGAAACCATTTTTGCTGCAGAAGGGAATTCAACAATAAACGCGGTTTGTGATGAAGATGTGATTTCTTTTTCAGCAAATGATTGGAATGCGTTTTCAGAAACAAAGAAACAAGAAATATTATTACAATATCGTTTAACATTTTTATCAGATACAGAAGTAAACTGGTGTCCAGCTTTAGGAACCGTATTAGCAAATGATGAAATTGTAAATGGGGTTTCAGAACGTGGAGGGCATCCAGTAATTCGTAAAAAAATGACACAATGGTCTATGCGAATTTCTGCTTATGCACAACGTTTATTAGACGGATTACATACCATAGATTGGCCACAACCTTTAAAGGATAGCCAAACAAATTGGATTGGAAGAAGTCAAGGAGCTATGGTTACTTTTAAAGTGGCTAATTTTAATATAACAGAAGATGCTTCTAAATTATCATACAAAGAATTAGAAGCGTTAAAAGAGATTCGTTTAAATCCTTCTAAAGCCGAAGAAACACTTTGGAATGAGTTAAAAAATAAAAAAGGAGCTACAAAATTTAGAAGAAAATATAAGATTGGTACCTTTTTAACTGATTATGTATGCTTAGCAAAAAACTTAATCGTAGAATTTTCAGGAAAAGAAGATGAAGTAGAAAGAGATACTTATTTTGCAAGTGAAGGCTTTCATGTACTTCGTTTTACCAATGAAGAAGTATTAGAAAATGTTTTAGGAGTAGTTTCTAAAATAAATAATACGATACAATTTGCGAAACCTCTTGAAAAAACAGCAGTTAAAGTTGAAGAAAAAAAGGAAGTAATTTTCGAAGACGATTATAAAATAGAAGTATTTACTACTAGACCAGATACTATTTACGGAGTTAGTTTTATGACGTTAGCTCCAGAGCATGAATTAGTAGCTAAAATTACAACTCTAGAACAAAAAGAAGCTGTTGAAACGTATGTAGAGGCAACTGCGAAACGTTCGGAACGTGAGCGTATGGCAGACGTAAAAACAATTTCAGGAGTTTTTACAGGAGCGTATGCTGTGCATCCTTTCTCAGGGAAGAAAGTTCCTATTTGGATTGGGGATTATGTATTAGCAAGTTATGGTACAGGAGCTGTTATGGCAGTACCTTGTGGAGATCAACGTGATTATGATTTTGCAAAAAACTTCGGATTAAAAATTCCTAATATTTTTGAAGAGGTAGATATTTCTGAAGCTGCGCATGCAGATAAAGAAGGAACTAAAATTGCAAATTCTGATTTCTTAAATGGTTTATCATACAAAAAAGCGATGAAATTAGCTATTTATGAAATGGAGCAACGTGGTTTTGGGTATGGAAAAATAAACTATCGTTTACGAGATGCTGTATTTAGTCGTCAACGTTATTGGGGAGAGCCTTTCCCTGTATATTATAAAGATGGAATGCCTCAAATGATTGATGCAAAACATTTACCAATTGTATTACCAGAAGTTGAAAAGTATTTACCTACTGAAGATGGTAAACCACCATTAGGAAATGCAGATGTTTGGGCTTGGTGTACTGAAACTAATTCAGTGGTGGGTAATGAAAAAATAAATGACACTAGTGTCTTTCCGTTAGAATTAAATACCATGCCAGGATGGGCAGGAAGCTCTTGGTATTTTAACCGTTATATGGATTCTACGAATGAAGGAGAATTTGTAAGTAAAGAAGCGGTTGATTATTGGAAAGAAGTAGATTTATATATTGGAGGTTCTGAACATGCTACAGGTCATTTACTATATGCACGTTTTTGGCAAAAATTCTTGTTCGATAAAGGATTGTTACCAGTTGATGAGTTTGCAAAAAAACTGATTAACCAAGGAATGATTTTAGGAACTTCTGCTATTGTATATAGAGTTACAGGAACAAATAAATACGTTTCTAAAGCACTTAAAGATGAACATGAAGTTGATGAAATAAGAGTTGATGTGAAGTTAATTAATACTTCAGATGAATTAGATATTGAAGCTCTTAAAAAATGGCAGCTTCAGTTTGAAAATGCTGAATTCATTTTAGAAGAAGATAAATATGTTGTAGGTCGTGAGGTTGAAAAAATGTCTAAACGTTGGTTTAATGTAGTAAACCCAGATGATATTTGTGAAGAATACGGAGCAGATGCATTGCGTTTATTCGAAATGTTTTTAGGACCGTTAGAGCAAACAAAACCTTGGAAAACTTCAGGTATTTCTGGTGTGTATTCTTTCTTAAAGAAATTATGGAAATTATATGTTGGTGAAGAAGGAGTAATCGTTACAGATGAAGAACCAACGAAAGACGAGTTAAAAACATTACACAAAACAATAAAGAAAGTAGAAGAAGATATAGAGAATTTCTCTTTTAATACTTCAGTTTCTACGTTTATGATTGCTGCAAATGAGCTTACCGCTCAAAAATGTCATAAGCGAGCTATTTTAGAGCCTTTATTAGCATTAATTTCTCCGTATGCTCCGCATATCGCAGAAGAATTATGGAGTAAATTAGGAAATGAAACTTCAATTTCAACAGTTGAGTTTCCAAAGTTTGAAGCTTCTCATTTAGTAGAGTCTGAAAAAGAGTACCCAGTTTCTTTTAATGGAAAAATGCGTTTTAAGCTAAAATTACCTTTAGATATGAGCAAAGAAGAAATTGAAAAAATAGTAATGGTACATGAAAAAACAGTACAACAATTACAAGGGCGTGCGCCTAAAAAGGTAATTATTGTGCCAGGTAAAATTATTAATATTGTAGGATAAAACTCAACCCCATGAAAAACATACTTAAATTAACATTCGTATTTTTCTTAATAGTAATGATGAGCTGTTCAGATGATGACAATTCAGGAGAAAATATTTCAAACCAAGTGTTACAAGGAAAAGTATTCGATGAAGATTTTACAGCCTTAGGAGGTAAATCATTTGAATCTGGAAAAAATGTTTCTATAAACATCACTAATGTAACAGCAGATTGTAGTTCTACTATTTTAGATTATAATTTTTATGTATCAACAACAGTTTTAGCTGAAGTTGGAGTTTATGATACAAATGTAGTTTTTCATAAAAAAGGAGAAACTCCTTTAAATGTTTTACAAAGTAGTGTAGAAATTACATCAATAACAGATTCACAAGTAGTAGTGAAAATAAAATCAAACCCTAGTTCAGAGAATAATGTAGATGGTACTTTTACGGTCTCTTATTGTAAATAGGAATAGAATAAATTATTAAAGGTCGTTACATTTTATTGTGACGGCTTTTTTTTTTTGAATTATAACCTCAAATTACAATTTTTAACCAGTGTAATTGTTATTTAAAATAAATAGATAAAAGAATATCATGTCAAAAAAACTCCATTTAAGAACTAGAAAAACACACCGATATCTAGGAGTATCTATAGGAATTCAATTTTTGTTTTGGACTATTGGAGGTTTGTATTTTAGTTGGAATAACATGAAAGATGTTCATGGAAAAACATTGTTAGATAAAACAGAACATACCTTTGCTTTTCGTTATAATGAACCAGTTGTAAAATTATTGAATACGATTTCGTCTTCAATAAAAAAAATAGAAGGGATTGTTGTTAATAAAGATAGTTTATTACGAGTACACACTACGGAAGGAACAAAATTACTGAGGTTGAATGAGAATGAATATAAAGTTGAAGATGAATTAACAGAAACCAAGATTACAACATTTGTAAAAAGTAGATTAAAAACGCCTATTGCAATTAGAAAAATGGAATATTTAACTAAAAAAGATATTTCTAAAACGCACGAATATAGAGAAAAACCATTACCTGTATTTGTAATTCATTTAGAACATGAAACAAACACTAAAGTATATGTACACCCTAAGTTAGCTCAAATAACTTCAGTTAGGAATGATAATTGGAGGCGATTTGATTTTTTATGGATGTTACATGTAATGGATTTTGAAACTAGAGACCATATTACGAATTGGATATTAAGAGTCTTTTCAGTTTTAGGTTTGCTTACTATTTTTTCTGGATTTTATTTGTATTATTTGAGTTCTCCTACAGTTAGAAAAGTAAAAAGAAAGATAACAAATTAAAAATAAAAAAATGATTGTTAAATGTAATGAATGTAAACTTGATGTTTCTAGTTCAGCGAAAACTTGTCCTAATTGTGGTGCATTGCCTAGTTATTTTGTTGAAAAACCGAAACATAGAATAATAACACAAACGGAAAGGAAGAAAAAAGAATTTCGTAATGATATGAAGAATATTTTTTCTTGTTTAGGCTGTTCAGTAGTATTTGTAATCATCGGAATTATATTAAAATTTGTATTTGATTTTTTTGGGTGGAATATTTAAAAGGTTAATTAATAGTAAATATGGTAAGAAAAGGTGCTATATGAGATTAAATATTTAAGGATATAAAATATCATGGTAAAAACAACAGTGATTATTTTACGTTAGAACTCTTTACAGTTTGTTTGTTATACGTTATAAAAGCGATAGTTTTAATTGCAATCTTTAGGTAATCGCTATATAAGAACTAGGTAGTCAAAAGAGAAAAATAAAAGAAGTAACTAAACTTTTAGTATTTTACGCTAAAATTAAAGAAAACAGTAATTATAAATTCATAATTACTACAATAAAACCAGTTATTTGAATATTTGTAAAACAACAGTACATAATGCAGAATTTTATACTTCTATTTACGACATTTCAGAAGAAGTATGGAGTAGTTTAGGTTGTAACAATAACATATATTTTAGGCCAGAATATTTATCAGCAATTGCAAATAATCATTCAGATATAGATTTTTGGTATGTTATTTTATTTGATGATCATAAAAATCCGATTGCTTTTTCAACAATACAGATTGTAGATTTTTATTTAGACAGTGTTCAAAATGAATTACAAAGTTTTGTTGAAAAAATAAAAAAAATAGGAAGAAAACTGAACTTATTATCACCTCAAAAACCATTTAAAATTTTAACCTGCGGTAATACTTTTGTAAGTGGAGAGCATGGTATTTATATAAAAGATAATCAAGACAAACAAAAAGCAATACAAGAACTTGCTAAATCTGTAGTTCATTTTGTAAACTCTGAAAAAAAGTTGACTTATAAGATAAGTGCTTTCATGTTAAAAGACTTTGTAAAAGAGTCTCTTTTTATATCAGATGAATTGTTAGAATACAATTACCACTCGTTTAATGTAGAGCCTAATATGTTAATGAAAATTGATGAAGATTGGTTAACATTTAAGGATTACTTGGCTGCAATGAAAACAAAATTCAGAGTAAAAGCTAAAAAAGCAATGGAATTGAGTTTTCCATTGGAAGAAATTATAATTACAGAGAAGAACATAGATCAATATCTTCCAGAAATGGAAAAATTATATAAAAATGTATCCTCTAAAGCTGGGTTTAATTTAGGGTCATTTAATTTATCATCTTACAAAACATTAAAAGAAAACTTAGGAACAAACTATGTTATTAAAGGGTATTTGTTAAATAATAATTTAGTCGGTTTTTTATCTGCGATTATTAATAATGATAATTTAGATGCTCATTTTGTTGGAATAGATTATAAATATAATCGAGAATATGCTGTTTATCAACGAATGTTATATGATTATATTAAAATAGCAATTAAAGAAAAATGTAGTCAAATTAATTTTGGTAGAACGGCAAGTGAAATAAAGAGTTCAGTAGGAGCTGAGCCTCAGGATTTAACTATTTATCTACGTCATAAAAACAGTTTACCGAATAAAATTTTACGTTTTTTTATTACTAGAATTCAACCAACAAAGTTCAACCAAAAATATCCTTTTAAAATAAAAACTCTTGTTGCTAAAACCTAAAAAGAGTACTTTTATGACGTAAAAGAAACCGTATGAAAGATACACAAGAGCTTTTAAAAATATTAATATTAGAAGACAAAGGAGCTAATAATTTTAGTGGCGTAAGTAAAGATATTGGAAGTCCAAATGTTTTTGGCGGACAAGTATTGGCGCAATCATTAAATGCAGCATATAGAACTATAAAATCAAATCGAATTTTACATTCATTACATTCTTATTTTTTAGAGGCAGGAAACTTAGAGTTACCTATAAATTACCACGTACAAGAAGCAAGAGACGGAGGTAGTTTTTCTACAAGAAGAGTAACAGCAAGTCAAGAAGGCAAAACAATTTTTATTTTAGCGTGTTCTTTTCATAAAAAAGAAGAAGGAATAGAGCATCAAATGCCTATTAAAAAGGATATAAAACAGCCTGAAGAGCTGTTGAGTTGGACAGATATGTTAGATCAGTTTGGTGATTTTTTACCTAAAAAAATGAAAGCCTTTTTAAGTATAGAAAGACCTATAGAGTTTAAACCTGTACAGGTGCCAAATCCTTTAGAAAAGAAAGATTTGCCGCCAGTAGTAGATGTATGGTTTAAATTAAAAGGAGATTCAAAAGAATTAGATTTACAAACTAAACAACAAATACTTACCTATATTTCAGATTATAATATTTTAACAGCTTGTTTAAACCCAAATGCAAGTATTGCTAATTTTGGTAATACACAAATGGCGAGTTTAGATCATTCGATGTGGTTTTATCGTGATTTTGATTTTAATGATTGGTTGCTGTTTTCAATAGAGAGTCCAAGTACATCTGGTGCGCGTGGTTTTGCTTGTGGTAACATATTTACAAAAGAAGGTAAATTAGTAGCTTCGGTAGCTCAAGAAGGATTAATGAGATTAAAGAGAAAAAATAATTAAAAAAATATTTGAATGAACCCATTTTATTATGTTTTATCTGTAAACGGATTGCTATTCGTTTTTAGCGTTATTTTTTATTTTTTTCCACCTAAAAAAATAAACTCAATTTACGGGTATCGTACCAATAGAACTATGGAAAATGAAGGGATTTGGAAACACGCCAATTCGTTTTTTAATAAACAGTTTTTATTATACGCAGGAATTTCATTTGTAGCTGCTATGGTATTTGCATATTTAAAACCAGATTTAAGTTGGGAGCCAATGGTGTTCTTATTATTAGCTTTAGCAGTAAGTGTTATAAAAACCGAACAAGAATTAAATAAACATTTTGATAAAGAAGGAAAGAAGATAAAATAGGAATGATTTTTCTTAGAAGTTTAATAATAAGTGGTGTTGTACATGGCGTGCTGTTTTTTCTAATACTTGTATTAAATAAGAAATATAAAAACACTTCTAATTATTATATAGCTTTGGTTGTACTGTTTTTGTCACTTAATAATTTATATTATTGGTTGATAAACTCATACGAAGAAAATCTATTGTTTTTAGAAAATTTATATGCTCCTTGGGCTTTATTAATACTTCCCTATTTTTATTTATTTGTACAATCTTTTTTGAATAAAAAGTTAGAGAAAAAACACCTTTTCATCCCTTTTTATTTTTTTTTGATAGGACATAGTATTGTTCTTTTAGATAGTTTGTTTTTTGAAAGAATTATTTCTGAGAAGATTAGATATATATTCTTTTCTTTAGAAGAATATATAATCGTTTTCTTTAGTATTTATATTGTAATTAAAACTAAAATAATTATTCGAAAGTATGAGATAAACTCTAAAGAAAAATTTAAAAAGAATATAAAATGGTTGCAATGGTTATTAGTAATCGGAGTTTGCTTTTTTGTGTTTTTATTGTTGATATCATTATTTGCACTTATAATTGATCCTGTTTTATTAGAATATGCAAGATATTTTTTATGGATAGGTTTAACTTTTTTAATTTATTTAGTAGCTTATTTAAGTGTTTATCATAATATCATATATAAACAGCGAAATATAATTCGTAAAACGATTAAAAAAGAGACTTCAAAAAAAGAAGATCACCTTGTTGAGGGTATAAAAAATAGCATTAAAATAGAAAAATGGTATTTAGAAAAAAATATAAGTCTGTCATTACTATCTGAAAAATTCAATTTAAGCGAAAGTTATATTTCTCATGTGTTTAATCAAGAGAGTACTTCTAACTTTATGACTTTTGTTAATGAACTTAGAATAGAAGAAGCAAAAAAAATGCTACTAAATAAAGAGTTCAGTAATTATACAATTGTTGCAGTAGGTTTAGAATCTGGGTTTAACTCTAAATCTGCATTTTATAAAGCTTTTAAAAAAGAAACAACAATGACTCCTTCAGAGTTTAAAAAGAAGAATTTGTCCTGATTCTTTAGAAACTAAAGAAACGAGACATTGTTAGTTATAACAAATGCTAGTTTTGTTTAGATAAATTAAAAAATTATGAAGAAAATTAGAAAAAGTATTTCGGTTTATAAAATTAAATTGATAGCCATTTTAGGTGTTTTTATTTTTCATAGCTGTGTTTTTTCTCAAAAAGAAGAAATAAGTATAAATAAGACACCTTACAGTAAAGAAGAGCTTAGAATACTTCAAGATTTAAATAAAATAACAAAAACAGAAAAACCTAGAAATTATAAAAATATAGTTACACTAAATAAGGTTGCAAATTATATTAAAAAAGAACTTAGTAAAGTATGTGATACTGTTAGTTTTCAGTCTTATAAAGTTGAAAATAATATTTATAAAAATGTAATCGCATCTATAGGAACTCAGCATGAGGAACGAATAGTTATAGGAGCACATTATGATGTTTTCGGAGATTCAGACGGAGCAGATGATAATGCTTCTGGTGTAGCAGGACTGTTAGAGTTAGCTCGATTGTTATCTGAAAACAAAGAATTAAAATATAGAATAGATTTTGTTGCTTTTACACTAGAGGAACCTCCGTTTTTTCGAACAGAAAGTATGGGAAGTTTTATACATGCTAAAAGTTTGTTTGATAAAAATGTGCCTGTAAAGGGAATGATTTGTTTAGAAATGATAGGTTATTATAGTACCAAAGAAAATTCTCAAGATTATCCAATAAAAGAGATGAAATATATGTATGGTACTAAAGGCGATTTTTTAACGGTAGTTCAAGAGAAAGAAGCAAAACATTTTAGTAATCAAATTACAGAATCGATGAAATCACAGAAAAGAATAAAAACAGTATCATTTAAGGGTTCTTCATCTGTGCAAGGAGTTGATTTTTCGGATCATTTAAATTATTGGAAGTTTAATTATGATGCAATTATGGTAACAAATACTGCTTTTTTTAGAAATAAAAATTACCATACTTCTAAAGATAAATTAGAAACTCTAGATATAAGAAAGATGAATTTAGTAATTCAGGAACTATATAGATCAATTATAAGTTTAGATTAAAATGTTAGCAATTAGTCAGATATTTTTATTCTTTTATAACTAGAATAGATAAAATGTTTTTATTTCTAACCTCTAACTTCACTATTTATATTCTTCTTTTAATAAAAGTATATCATCAATAATCTTTTTCATGTTATCAAACTTAGTTCCGTCATAGATTCCTCGTATACGATTCTCTTTATCAATAAGCGTGAAATTTTCAGTATGAATAAAGTCTTGCTTACCACCATCTCCATCTTCTAAAACTGCAAAATAGCTTTTACGAGCAAGTTCATAAATATGTTTTTTACTTCCTGTGGTAACATTCCATTTAGTGTCTATAATACCTTTACGCTTAGTATATGCTTTTAAAACAGGTACACTATCTGCTTCTGGAGTTACAGAATGCGATAAAAATAGGATATCATCATCATTTTTAAAATAATCTTGTAACTCAAGCATATTATTAGACATAGGAATACAAATTCCTTTGCAGCTAACAAAGAAGAAATCGGCAACGTAAATTTTACCTTCATATTCTTTTTCAGTAATTGTTTTTCCATTCTGATTTGTCAATTCAAAACTGGAAATAGTATGATTTTTGGTAAACATTCGTATAGAATTATCTACCAATTTCGGATTTACATCTGCTGGATTGTAAATAGGTAGTTTATGCTCAACTCTAACTAAAAAATAGTAAAAAGGGACAGCAATTAGCGTAAAAGCAATTAAAAAAAGAAAGGTGTATTTAGATTTTTTAAAAAACTGAATGTTCATTTTATAGTAATTCTAATGCAAAAATACTGCTTAAAAAAGCGGTTTCCTAAAATCTTTGTTAAAAGGTGTGAAGTGATGGAAATGCTATTTTTAGGACTCTTGATAAAAGCGTACATTTGCTCAGTTTTTTAATCAAGATAGCATTACCATTTATGGAAATTTTAATAAAGGCAACCCAATTCATATTAAGTTTATCATTACTAATCGTTTTACATGAATTAGGACATTTTATACCAGCAAAATTATTTAAAACAAAAGTTGAGAAATTTTATTTGTTTTTTGATTACAAATTTTCATTATTCAAAAAGAAGATTGGAGATACGGTTTACGGTATTGGTTGGATTCCTTTAGGAGGGTATGTGAAAATTGCAGGAATGATTGATGAAAGTATGGATACTGAGCAATTAAAGGAAGAGCCTAAACCATGGGAGTTTCGTTCTAAACCAGCTTGGCAGCGTTTAATAATTATGCTAGGAGGAGTTATTGTTAACTTTATTTTAGGATGGTTAATTTATGTTGGTGTTACTGCTTATTGGGGAGATACAAATGTAAATCCTGAAGGGATTAAAAACGGTTTTGCAGTAGCAGAATTTATGAAGCCTTATGGCTTTGAAACAGGAGATAAGATCTTAAAAATAAATGGAGAAAAACCAGCTGATGTTACAGATATTAATAAGTTTTTGTTTTTAAGAGATGTAAAGAATATAGAGGTTGAACATATAAATGGAAAAAAAGAAACACTGAATGTTCCTGAAAACATAGGTTCTGTTTTATGGAAGAGTGGAGATATGAGACCTTTTCAAGAAAGAATTTTTGAACCAGTAATAGATACTGTTATTGCTAATAATCTTGCAAGTAAAGCAGGAATTTTAAAAGGAGATAAAATTATTGCTGTAAACGGTAATAAAGTAGGTTATTGGGAAGAGTTTATGAAGCTTACACAAGCATCTAAGGAAAAGTTAACTTTAATGATCGAAAGAGAGGGAGAAGACGAATGTAGAGAGTTTATTATTTCTTTTAAAGATGCCAAAGAAAAAAAGATAGGAGTAGCACCAAAAACAACACAAGAAGCTTATGAGAATGCAATAGAAACATATCATAAAGACTATTCTTTATCAGAATCTTTCTCTGAAGGATCTAGTAAGGCTTACTGGACTTTGAAAGACTATATAACTCAATTTAAATATATATTCACTAAAAAAGGAGCACAAAGTATAGGAGGTTTTATTTCTATAGGTAAAATATTTCCATCTACTTGGAGTTGGAAGGCTTTTTGGAACATAACAGCATTGTTATCAATTATGTTAGGTTTTATGAATTTATTACCAATACCAGCTTTAGATGGAGGGCATGTTGTATTCACCTTGTGGGAAATGATTACAGGAAAAAAACCGGGAGATAAATTCCTAGAGTATGCTCAATTAGTAGGTTTTGTTATTTTATTAGGATTGTTGCTTTTAGCTAACGGTAATGATATTGTAAAACTATTTAAATAATTAAGAGGTTGTTTTTACTTTAAAAGGTATTTTAAAAAGAGATACCCAATAATAATCTTTTCTACAATCTAAACAATTATATAGTTTTAAAAAACGTAAATGTTTCATGTAATTGGTTCTTCTTTTTCTAATTCTATTAGATGAACCACAATGCGGACAAGTTTTCATAAATATCGAGGGTGTTAATTTAATTAAGTGACATCCAATTTATGAATAAAAAGAGAGAATGTTAAAAAAAACAAAAGGGGAAAATCCCCCTTTTTGTGTTTTATAATAAATGATTTATTGTTAGAATTGGTTAAAATAAAACGAATTCTTATTTTTTAGTAGTAGCTTTTTTAAAAGCTTTATTTGTTTTTATAATGGCTTGTTCGTTTTTCCAATCAATCCATTTCTGCCCTTTAATTCTTCTCATGATGTTGTCAAAAGTTCTCATCACAAATACATTATAAATAGCTTTTCCTAAGTTTTTAGGGTTACGGGCAATAGCACGTAAGCTCATAGAAAAACCAGGGGTAATATAGCGCATATAATGCCAATAACCTTCAGGCATATATAAAACATTACCATGTTCAAGTTCAGTTACATGACCTTTTGCATTCTTTAAAGCAGGCCATTTTTCAAAATCAGGATTGTTAAAGTCAATATCCTCTCTTGTGATTAATGAATGCGGAATTTTATAAAGGTGTTTGTTTTGCTTTTGATCAAATAAAATACATTCCTTTTTACCTTCAAAATGAAAATGAAAAATATTAGCTAGGTCAATATCATAATGCATAAAAGTATATGAATTCGTACCTCCAAAAAATAACATAGGTAAACCCTTCATTAGTTTTAAACCAAAGTCAGGAAATGTAAAATCTTTTTGTAAAATTGGAACTTCCTTAAGAACATTCCATAAAAAAATTCTAAATTTAGTAGGCTCCCTTTTTAACAAATCTACATACTCACTCATTTTCATTTTAGCATGAGGTTCGTTAAAACCATCCTTGTAATCTACAGGACGATCATCATATAAAGGAACAACTTTATCCCCTGCTACCTCTTTCATGTATTGTAAAGACCATTTAGAATGGGCTGGCCAATCTTCTATAAATCGTTCTATAACCACAGGTTTTTGTGGTTTAAAATAATTTTTGATAAAGTCTTCCTTAGTAATTGTTTCAACTCTATCTATTTGTTGCAACTGTAATTTCATCCCTAAATTTTAGACAAATGCAAAGTTAAGAAAAGGTTAGGAAACCTTTCCTAAAAGAAATTGTTAAAATAAATTGAAGTATTTGAAATATCTATGACGATATTTTAACTCCCTTTGCTTCTTGCTTTTTTACTTCATTTCTTTCAATAGTATGTTCAGGTCTAGTCCACCTTGGCTTTTCTCCTAATGATTCGTACTGAGAATCTTTTGCTTCAACTGTTTGTGGTTGTACTTTCTTTGTAAACGGTTTTTGAGGGGTTAAACCTAATAATTTAAACATTTTCATGTCTTCATTTACATCCGGGTTAGGAGTTGTCAATAATTTATCTCCTGCAAAAATAGAGTTGGCACCAGCAAAGAAACACATTGCTTGTCCTTCTCTACTCATTTGTGTTCTTCCAGCAGATAAACGAACTTGAGTTTCTGGTAATACAATTCTAGTGGTTGCTACCATACGAATCATATCCCAAATTTCAACAGGCTTTTCATCTTCTAAAGGAGTACCTTCTACAGCCACTAAAGCATTAATTGGAGTAGATTCTGGTTGTGGATTTAAAGTAGATAACGCAACTAACATTCCAGCTCTATCTTCTGCACTTTCACCCATTCCAATAATTCCACCTGAACACACCGTTACATTCGTTTTACGAACATTATCGATAGTATCAAGTCTATCTTGGTAACCACGAGTAGAAATTACTTCTTTATAATATTCTTCAGATGAATCTAAATTATGATTGTAAGCATATAAACCAGCTTCTGCCAATCTTTGTGCTTGGTTTTCTGTAACCATACCTAAAGTACAACAAACCTCCATGTCCAATTTATTAATGGTTCTAACCATGTCTAAAACTTGATCAAATTCAGGCCCATCTTTCACATTTCTCCATGCAGCCCCCATACAAACACGTGAACTACCACTTTCTCTAGCTCTTAAAGCTTGTGCTTTTACTTGATTAACGGTCATTAAATCATTTCCTTCTACACCAGTATGGTATCTTGCTGCTTGTGGGCAATATCCACAATCTTCAGAACAGCCACCTGTTTTAATAGATAATAATGTAGAAACTTGAACAACATTAGGATCATGTTGTTTTCTATGAATTGTAGCAGCGTCATATAACAATTCCATCATTGGTTTATTGTATATGGCTAAAATTTCTTCTTTCGTCCAATTATGTCTTATCTCGCTCATTATAGTCGTTTGTTTGCGTTATCAAAAGTAGGAAAACTAAATTTAATTTTATATTATTTTGAAATTAAAACAGAAACAGCATTGCCACCAAAACCGACAGCATTTACTAGTATCTTTTTAAGTGTTTTAGGTTTTGTTTGTTTTACAGCAAAAGGAACTTCTATAGCTTGTTGATTAATTAGCATTAATAAGGCTAATTCTAGGTTTAGTAAACCAGAAGCGCCAAAAGTATGTCCAATTTTCCATTTATTGGTGGTTAAAAAAGGAGTTTTTTCTCCAAAAACAGCTTTTATAGCATTTACTTCAGAAGTGTCTCCTTTCATGGTTCCTGGTGCATGCATAACAATAGCATCTACTTCATTAAGATTTATGCTTTTACAAGCCATTGCTATAGATTTCTGAAAACATTCAGCATTTGCTGTAACAGAAGTATTATGTTTTAAAATTTCAGTAGCATAACCAATTCCTTCTATTTTGGCAATTGTTTTTTCAGAAACACCTTCCTCTAAACAAACAACAGCTGCTCCTTCACCTAACACCATAGTGTTTTTAGTTTTAGTAAAATCAAAAGCTTTACAAGGAAATTCATCTGTTTCTTTAGAGTATACTTTTAAAGCTTGCATTTGAGCTAAAGTAAAATCAGTTAAAGGAGCTTCGCTTCCTCCAACTAAAAATTTGTCACAAAACCCTGCCTGTATCCAAGCAACACCGTTTAATAAAGAATGTAATGCTGTAGAACAGGTAATGGAATGTGAAATTTCTGGACCATTACTTTGTAAATCATGAGCAATCCAAGAGGATATATTACCCAATGTTGTGGTTGGTGAACTTAAAGTGGAAGAGTTACCTGTTTCTAAAAATTCTTTATGATATTTTTCAAATAGAGAAGTAGCTCCTCTAGAAGAACCGATATTTATTCCAAAATTATCGTTTGGTTGCCATTTTGCTTTTTTTGTTGCCTCTCTAGCACAATAAATAGCAAAAATAACAGTGTTATCTAGGTTTTTATATTTGTTATCAGAATTTCGTATTTCGTTAAGTATTTGCAAATCTTCTTCTGGTAAAGAAGCCGTCCATGAAGAAAAAGAGGCAAAGTCTTGTTGTTTAATTCGATGATTCGCATCTGTATAACTGTTCCAAACTTTTTCATAGGTGTTACCTAATGGAGAAATAGAAGCGAAAGATGTTATTGATATTGGTTTCAATCCTCAAAAATTTTGAGCAAAATTAAAACTAAATAACACATAATCTGTTTTTTTACTAATTATTTGATAGTGTACCTTAAAAATATTTAAAGCGTATTTAAAACCTTTTCTATAGTTGTGTAAACTTTGTTTAATTGTTCAGGTAAAATAACATAAGGTACTTGAATATAAATAGTGTTTCCTAAAGGCCTTAAAAAGACACCTTCTTTCATAAAAGAAGTTAATAAAACATCTCTTAAAGCACCATAACGATCCATATTTGTATCTAAATCTAAAGCAAAAATAACACCTAACTGTCTAGTTGTTTTTACTTTTGGATGATTTTTAATGCGTGCACTAAATTTTTCGTGTTCAGTACTTATATTTTGAATGTTCTTCTGAATTTCATCAGAAGTTAATAATTCAATACTAGCAATAGAAGCAGCACAACCAATAGGGTTAGCAGAATAAGTATGACAGTGAAAATAACCTTTAGCAATATCATTACTTAAAAAAGCATCATAAATTTTTTGAGTACAAGAAGTAATTGCCATAGGTACCATTCCACCTGTTAGTGCTTTACTTAAACAAATGATATCTGGTTTCGTATCCATGTAATCTGAAGCAAAATTTTTACCCGTTTTACCAAAACCAGTCATCACTTCATCAGCAATGGTAATAATATTATTTTCTTTACAGAATTTTAAAATTTTATTTAAGCCTTCACTATCATGAATTTTCATTCCTGCAGCTCCTTGTACTAAAGGTTCGTATACAAAAGCAGCTACACTTTTTGTTGAAACAATTTCTTGTAATTGTTTTAAAATAGTTTCATGATTGGTTTTGTTTGGTGTGGGTATTCGTTGTACATCAATTAGGAAATCTTCAAAAGGACCATTATAAACTGAAAGCCCAGAGGTAGACATGGCACCGAAAGTATCACCATGAAATCCGTTTTCAAAAGCAATGAAATCAATACGTTTATCATCTTTATTAAAATAATATTGTAATGCCATTTTTATAGCAGATTCTACGGCAGTAGAACCATTATCATTAAAGAAAATTTTAGATTGATTATCAGGGAGTATGTCAATCAACTTCTCTGAGAGTTCAACTGCAGCAGGATGTGTAAAATCGCTAAACATCACTTGATCTAACTGTTGCATTTGAGCATGAACTTTATCAATAATATAGTCATTACAATGACCAAACATACAAGTATACCAAGAAGAAATAGCATCGATATATTCATTTCCATGCTCATCTGTTAGCATACAACCTTTGGCTTTCACAATACCTAAACTATTTGGGTGGGTTTGATGTTGTTTTAATGGGTGCCAAATATGTTTTTTATCTCTTTCTGTTAGTGTCATAGTTTTTATATAAAAATGTATCAAATATTAAAAGAATACTTATTTTTTTCCCTTTTCTAAAAACGTTGCTATTTGTTTTCCAATTTCATGGATAGTTAACAAAACAGCTTTGTTTTTTATTCGATAAGTGCTTTCTCTAATATTCAAATCAGTGTCGTTTTTCTTGTCTTGAAAATCTTTAGTGATAATTGTAGTAAAAGGAATTAAACCTGTTTTAACATCCAGAATTATTAATTGTGTTGTAGCAAAAGCTTTTATGGTTGTTTTTGAAAATAACTTATCGTTGGAATAAATGTCACTATTTATGTTATATATAACAACAAAATTAGATTGAGTTCTAACAGCAGATTCTCTAATGTTTGTAAAAGTCGGATTTTTTGAAATTAAAAAAGTTGGTATTGTTGAGGTGCTTTTTACCTTAGGAGAACTTCTAAATTGTTCAGTAAATAAGTTTAAGTATTGTTGTTGTGATTTTAAATAATTCTCATTAGACCAATAATAGTTTCTTTGGTTTTCTGAATTTTCAATTTTAACAAAAGCAACATTTAAAATATCTGGTAAATTATAATTTCCATCTAATATTTCTTGTATGCTTTTCTCAGATATCGTTGAGTTTTTGTCATGAAATAATGATTTAGTAATTGGAGGTGTATTATTAGTATAGTTATTAAAATTACTTGTTGGTTTTGTAGACATACAAGAAGTAAGAATAATTATAATGAATGTTAATACTATTCTTTTCATTACTTAGTTTTGTATATTAAATGATTAATTTTTCTTGTGTATTTATAATTTATTTCTAAATAAGTCTGCATATTCTTTAATTACATTTTTATCGAAATAAGGTTCTTCTTCTATACGACCAATTATAGTAATTCCACTCATTTTTTTAATAATATCTTCAGTAGTTTTATGTTCATTACCACTAAAAATTAATGATACATCAAATCCTTTTTCTTTTAATAATTTTAAGGTAAGTAGGGTGTGGTTAATACTCCCTAAATAATGACGAGAAACTACAATTACTTTATAATTAGGTTGAATAAGATCTAAAATAGTATGCTCATTATTTAGAGGTACTAATAATCCGCCAGCACCTTCTATAACTAAATGATTTTCTGTTTTAGGTTCGATAATATTGTTTACATCGATGGTTATATTATCTATTTCAGCAGAAGCATGCGGACTCATTGGTGTTTGCAAAGCATAACTGTTCTTGTGAAAAACAGATTTTTTATTAGAGATTAGTTCTTTTACTTTATGGCTGTCAGAATGTGTTAAATCACCAGCCTGAATAGGTTTCCAATAATCTGCTTCTAAAGCTTCAGTTATAATAGCAGAAGCAATTGTTTTTCCTACTTCAGTAGAAATACCTGTTATAAAATAGTTGCTCATTTAAATATAGTTTTGCAAGTATTACAAATTAATTTTTGAGATTCAAAGAAAGGAAAAAGCATGAAAAATAAATTCTTTCTTTGAAGATCGGCAGTTAGTATTTTGGTAGAGTTACATTGTGGACAATGAATGTCATTTCCAATTTTGTCCTTTTTATAACTTCTTATTTTATCGTAAATCTCAGAAGCTTTTTCTAAATCATTATTTTTAACTAACAATTTTACCCCTCCAATTGCTTGACTAATTAAAGGATCAGAATCTATTGTTTTTTCATCCATAAGCATGGTTCGAATATTTTCAGAATCTAATTTAGCTTTTACTAAATGGGCTTCTGTTGAATATTCAAAAATGGCTAAAATTGTAAAATCATCTTTCATCTAGGATGTATTTTAAACAAAAGTAGCTAACTGTTCTAAAACAGCAGTAATTTCTTTAGTAGAATTGTAACTATGTAAACAAAAACGAAGCCTTTCTTTTCCTTTTGCTACAGTAGGAGATAAAATAGGTTTTATATTAAAGCCTTTTTCTTGTAGCTGTTTTGCTATTTGAATTGTTTTTTCGTTACCAGAGATAATGCAACAGTGAATTGTAGACTTACTTTTAATAAATAAATGATCAATATTTAATCTTTTAATTTCAGTTAAGAAATGATCGATGTTTTTATGAAGTGTATGAAGAATATCGTTTGATAAATGTTTATAAGCAACTTGTATAGTAGCAATTGAATGTGGAGATAAACCAGTAGTATAAATAAAACTTCTAGAAAAATTCATTAAATATTGGTATAGTTTTTTACTTCCTAAGATTGCAGCGCCATGACAACCTAAGCCTTTTCCGAAAGTTACAATACGAGCAAAAATATCGTTTTCTATATTTAATAATTGTGAAAGTCCACAACCTTTGTTTCCAAAAACACCTAAAGAATGCGCTTCGTCAATAATTATACGGACTTTATACTTTTTTGCAATTGAAATGATTTTTTCTAAATCAGGAGACCCCCCATCCATAGAAAATACAGATTCTGTAACAAGATAAATTTCGCTGTTTGATATCGAAATTTGTTCAATATGATTTTTAATTACTTTTTCTAAATGAACAGTATCATTGTGTTTAAATTTATACGATTTGGCATTTGAAAGTTGTATGCCATCTCTAATAGATGCATGACATAATTCATCATAAATAATAATATCTCCACGCTGCGGAACAGAAGAAAAGAACCCAAGATTAGCATCATAACCAGAGTTAAAAATTAATGCTTTTTCAGTGTTATGAAAATTAGCAATTAATAGTTCTGTTTCTTCATACAGTTTATGATTTCCAGAAATTAATCTAGAACCTGTAGCTCCATTAATTTTGAGTTGAGAATCAATTAAATATTGATGTGTTTCATTAAAAATAACTGTTGATTTAGCAAAACCTAAATAATCATTTGAATAGAAATCAATACCATTCAAAGATGTGTTTAAACTTCGTAAAGAGTTAGAAAGTTCTCTGTTAGTAAGTTTTTGCCTTAATTTTTCTGGAAATTTCATCTTAGCAAAAATACTAAAAGCAATGTCTTATTTATGAGTATAAGAAATAGAAAGTTAATAATTACCAATATTCGATTCTCTAATCTAAATGTTATTTGATTTATAATTAAATCTTATAATATTTTTAATATAATTATTTCTTTAAAACAACACCCCTACCGCCATACATATGAACAGCTAAAGCACTAAATTCTTCTTGTACAACCTCTGTTTTTATGTTATATCTTTTAGCTATTTCTTTCAGTTCTTTTTTTACTGCCGAATTTTTACTCATTGCGATTCCTGCTATAATAAAAACAGCTAAAACAATAATTCCTACAATTGAAATTTCTATGTTTTTTATGTTTTCATAAGTATTATAATCATAAGATCTACCAGCTAAAAAAATATTATGAATTAAAAATAGTACGCCAATTAATAGGAAAGGAATTCTAACATACGTTTCCATAGCAGCAGATTCGCCATAAAGATCTAAAGGAACTTGTAGTTTTTCTTTAGGAACTTTTGCTATAATTTCAAATTTAATCTCTTCTTGCGAATTCTCTTCTGAATGATTTGTGACTTCCATTTTAATACTTTTTTATAGTTATAGGATAAAAATATGATGTAAACAGATGTTTTTATACAAAGAAGTAATATTTGCTAAGGTTTAATTTATATTAGAAGAAATTAAAGGTTAATGGATGTTGGTAATGAAGTTTTTAGCGATGTTTAATAAGTGCACTTTAGTATTGTTAAAAGCATCTTCTTTATTTTTTGCGATACGAATAATCTCATCAGCGTAATCAATATTTAAATCCTTCAAATCAGATTTACTAGTTGTTATTTCACCACAAATAACTGCCACTTTGTTTTTAGTTTTCCTAACTTTTAAAATACCTTGAATCGTTTTCCCTGATTCAGTTTGAGGGTCTAACTTCCCTTCACCAGTTACAATCCAATCAGCATTTTCAATCTTTTTTTCAAAATCAGCTAATTCTTGAATAAGTTTGTATCCAGAAATTAGTTTTCCTTTTAAAAACACATTACACCCTACGCCCATTCCTCCAGCTGCGCCACCACCAATTATAGTTTCACATCTTGTATTAAAAAAAGTATTTATGATTTTAGAAAAACCAATCAATCCTTTTTCTAATAAATCAATAGAGTCATCGGAAGCACCTTTTTGTTTAGCGTATATTTTAGCTGCACCATTAACACCGTATAACGGATTGTTGACATCACAAGCTATTTTGAAGTCGACATTATAAAGTTCAGGTATTACATCTGTATCTACAATCGTAGTAATTTTTGATAAATTCTTTCCTATGGGAATTATGCTGTTTCCATTGTTGTCTAAAAAACGGTACCCTAAGGCGCTTGCCATACCAATGCCACAATCGTTAGTGGCACTTCCTCCTAAACCTAAAATGATTTTTTTAGCTCCTTTACGAATCGCATTTTTGATCAATTCACCGGTCCCATAAGTTGTTGCTTCTATTACATTTAAAGAAGCTTCAGGTATTAATTTAACACCAGAGGCTTCTGCCATTTCTATAAAAGCTGTTTTGTGTTTGCTTGAATACAAATACGTTGCTTCTACAGATTGAAAAAAAGGATTGTTTACTTTTAATTTTATAAAACTGCCTCCTAAATAATGATGAATAATTTCTATGGTACCATCTCCACCGTCTGCTAATGGTATACTAAGTACTTTTGTATTAGGTAAAGTTGATAGAATAGCTTCTTTAAAAATTTCGCAAAATTCAAAAGAAGACAAAGTTCCTTTAAATTTATCTGGAGCAATTACAATTTTCATAAGTCTGTTATTAACTAAATAGTTGAGGGATAAAAAGACTAAACACAAGTATAATTATGAAAAAACTTAAAAGAATAAAGGTTTCTTTGGTTGCTATTGTAGATAAAGTTACACGATATGGTGTTCCTATTTTTTTTGCAGGAACTTTAGAGGTGATTTTACTAACTATCATAGCAAAAACAACAGCGATAACAAAACCAGTTAAGTTATACCAAATCCAAAATAAATCTGGAACGTTATGTATTTCTATACTCGCTAATGCTTTGTGTATATTTTCGTTTCCTGAATAAAAATTACCTTTATTTATAAAGTATGTAAGTTCTGGTAAATATTTGAAAATTAAGTTAATAAGAACAGCTGTTATAATAGCTACATTCATACCAATATGATTCACTTTTTTAAAAAAGATAGCAATTACAAAAGCGGCTAAAATTGGACCGTAAAATAATGAAGAAATGGAATTGATAAGTTCAATAACGGTACTTTGACTATTACCAAATAAATAAGCTGCTAGAATACAAACAACACCCCAAAAAACAACCAAGGCCTTTGAAATAATCATGTATCTCTTTTCTGACATCTTTTCTTTATTATTAAAAAAGTCTTCAATAGTAACAGCACTTAAAGAGTTTATTGTTGAACTTAAAGTAGACATAGCAGCAGATATAACACCAATCATTAAAAGTCCGATTAAACCATTAGGTAAATATTTTATAATAAAAACAGGAATCATTAAATCTGGTTTAATACCGTTTTTAGCGTATTCAAGAGGATAATGTGTTTTAGTTATTTCTTCTATGCTGCTATAAAACTCAGGAATGTTACTTACTAAATAACCAATAATTAATCCCATGACACAGTATATAAATACCACAGGAAATCTTAATAAACCATTGGCTAACAATAGTTTTTTAATAGTGCTATCATCTTTTGCTGATAGTAATCTTTGTGCTTGTGTTTGGTCAGTTCCGTAATAAGATAAGTATAGAAAAATACCTCCTAACAACATTGGAAAAAAACCATAGTTTTCATTGTTTTGAATTCCAAAGTTTTTAATATCGATCACTTGCAAACGTTCAGGATTAAAACCTTTAAAATCACCCAAATCTTGAAGCATACCATAACCTACAATTAAACAGATAATAAGACCAGAGAATAAAATAATCATTTGTATAGCATCTCCCCAAACAACAGCTTTCATTCCTCCTTGATAAGAATAAATTAATGTTACTACACTAATAATAAGTAAAGTTAGGTGAAAACTAATACCTACTACTGCTTGAATAATTAATGCCATAGTAAATACCATAACACCAGTACCTAAGGCTCTACTTATTTGAAAAACAAGGCTAATTAGTTTTCTTGTAGAAGAAGAAAAACGTTTTTCTAAATATTCATATACGCTTACAATTCCTGATTTGTACAATGGTGGAATAATAAATAACATGATACCAATCATGGCCAAAGGAACACCAAATTCAAAGGTAAGCCATTTCATACCACCACCATTTTTTAAACCGACAAAAGCTGGAGCCGATATAAAACTGATGGCAGACAATTGAGTAGCCATAGTAGATAAACTTAAAGGAAACCAGCTAAGGCTTTTTCCTCCTAAAAAATAATCTTTAGAATCTTTGTTTTCTTTAAAGAAATATCCCATACCTATAAAAGATATTAGATATATTAATATTAGAGAATAGTCTAGCCAGTTCATAAAAGTAGTATTGGTTTTAAAAGAATATTATTCGTTTAATAAGTCAATTAATAATGCTGCGCTCCATGAAAAATTGTTTCCACCATACCCAGCAGCTTGCTTTTCACTTATTTCTTTTCTTGCATCAAAATATTCATAAAAACCATTCTTTTCAATAATTTCTATCGATTCTTTTTTAATTCTTTCAGCAATGTGAGTATAATCATATTTTTTTAAACCATGATATAGCAGCCAGTTTAGGTTAATCCATACAGGACCTCTCCAATATTTTTTAGGATTAAATCTTTCGTGTGTTGGATCAAACGAAGCACATAAATATTGATGTTCGTTTCCAAATTTTTTCATCATGGTATAAATCAATTTTTCTGCACGTTCTTTTGTCGGGATTTCTGCATGCAAAGGACTAAAAGAAGAAGAACTTACATAGCGTAATAATTTACCTTTTCTTAAATCATAATGACAATAAGCACCTAATTTTTCATCAAACAGTTTTGAGTTGAAATTGCGAATAGATTTTTGAGTAAGTGATTTTAGTTTTTCAACTTTTTCTTCATAACCTCCAATTAATTCATACAATCTAATTAAGGCCTTGTTTGAGCTTATTAAAACACTATTGAATAATGGATCTTGAACCAAAAAAGGAGAAAACTCAGCAATTTTAGCATCATCGTAATTGTGTTTTTTTGCAATTTCTATAATATGTAAATAATGATCGTATTCTCTTTTACTAGGTCTTTGCGATGCGTCTACATGTCCTGTGTCTTTTCTTTTAAATTCTAATGATGGAGAATCCATGGTATCCCAGATATCGTCCCAAATTGGAGAATTGTCTGTACCCGATTCCCAGTTATGGTATATATAAGCTAAGCCTTCATCTAAAGGATCTCTATGGTTGTAAAAATATAGACTAAAGTTATAAATAGCATCAATGTTTTCTTTAATAAAACGAATCATAGCTTCTTTGTTTTCTGCTATCTCATACATTCGTTCTAAAGCAATTCCCAATACATGAGGTTGTGTCATGCCTGTTGTAGGAACATTGGTGTTAGAAAGTTTACTTAAATCTGATCGATGAAAATTTGGACCAGGAAAGTAAGTATCACTTTTATTATGAAAGATAATGTGAGGAATAAAACCATTGGACCATTGCGAATCAATTAATGTTTTAATCTCTTTTTTTGCTTTTTCCATGTCAAAATGAGCAAATCCTATGGCGATAAAACCAGAATCCCAATTCCATTGGAAAGGATATAACCCTTTGCAAGGAATTGTAAAGCCTTTCTCTTGAAAGTTGTTTAATAAAATTTCTTTGGCTTTAGTAAGTAATTGTTGATGTTTCATGAAGATTTTTTTGATAAAAAGCATTGACTTTATATTGTTTATAAAGTCAATGTCATAATAAAAGAGGAATTATATGATTAAAAACTAAAAGTGGCAGTTACAAAAAGTCTTCTTGGTAATATTGGTCTACCAAAGAAAAACTCAGCATCACCTGCTTGATTTACATTTCTAGGGTCACCTTCGGTAACACCATCATTATCAAATAAATTGAATACAGAAAAACCTAAACGAATATTCTCTTTTTGTTTGTCTGAACCAAACGTATAACCAGCTCCTAGTCTTACTATAGAAATAGCATCTAACGATACATTGTTATTATCTGCAGCAAATTTGTTTCCTGTATAATTTAAAGATAAAAGACCGTCAAATTTTTTATTATCGTAGTTTAACCCAAGAGAGGTTAAAAAATTAGGTTGTCTAGCTAATTTATTTCCTTCGTTGGTGGTAGTTGTACCACCAGCAACTAAATCTTCATCAGTGTTTTTAGTAATTTCGTGATCTTGATAGGTTAACGACCCTCTAAAACTAAAATCTGGAGTTAATTTATAATCCCAATTAGCTTCAACACCAATTGTTGCCGTATTTTGTTCTGACCTGGTTAAATCGACTAATTGCCCAGCGTTAAACCCCTGTCTTAATATAATTCTATCGCTTAAACCTACGTAGTATGCAGCAAGTGATCCTGAAAGTTTTTCGCTTCCATATTTAGCACCAGCTTCAAATTGAATGATTTGTTCTGAATCGTATTTACTACCTGTAATACCAGTTGCTATAGGAGCAAAAGACCTTAACTGAGGAAAAAAGTACCCTTTAGAAAAGTTAGCGTACAAATTCACTTTTTCGCTTAATTCATATAAACCAGCTAAAGAAACGGCCCAATCGGTAGCAGACACATTAGCTCTGGTAAATGAACCGTCTGCATATTGTACATTGGCTAATTCTGGAGTTAATTCAGGATTGTTATAAGTTAGCTCTTCTGTAATATTTCCTTTACTAAAAACACCGTCGGTAGATTCTATACGGACCCCAACATCAAAACGCCATTTATCAAATATCATCTCATCTGTTAAGTAAAAGGGACTTCTATTTTGAGATAAAAAATTATTAGAAGTCATACCAATACGATTGTATAAACCTCCCTCAGAAAAAATCACATTATCACCCGTAGCATTTGTGTAATTTAGGTTAACTAAACGTGGGTTATTATTAAACTCTGATAATACTCTGTATTGAAAGTTAACATCTTCAGCTTCTGTTCTTGCTAAAAAAGTTCCTAATGTTATGGTGTGACTACCATTATCTGTAGTTATATTTTTAACTAATGAAGCTTCTCCAGAATAATCAGTCATTGGTCTTAATCTATCAATATGTAAATTATCAATTACGAGGTCGTTACCATTAATGAGGGTTGTGTTCCCTTGATATGTGGCTGTAAAACCTGTGTTTGTAGGAGCAATATTATTTACATAATCGTTTAATGAAATAGGGTTGTTGTTTGTTCCATTACCACCAATATATAACGCGAAATTATGTTGGTATTCAGCAAAACGAATTTTAGATTTAAACTTTAAGTCTTCATTAAAACGATAGTTGAAATCTGCTAATACATAACCTCCTTTAGTAGAAACTCCATCTTCAATAGAGCTGTTATAAATACCTCCTGGAGTTTTAAAAGAAGTATTCGCTAATTCACCTGATAATAATTGAGATACATCTTCACCATCATTTCCCTTTAGTCTTGCTCGAGAAGTACCATCTAAAGGAAGAGGTAAGAAAAATTGTGCATTATCATTAATATACTGTCCATGAATTGTTATTGAACCTTTGTCAAATTTCTTTTTTATGTTACCTCTAAATTGCGCTCCTTTTGTAGGTAATCCTGTAACAATTGGGCCTTCGTCATATCTTACAAATCCTGTAAAAGCATAAAATGTATTAGAATCTTCACCTCCTAAACGACCTCCGGTATAAAAATCTGTTTTTACACGACCTTTGTTAGCCCATTCAACATTAATAATATTATTAGCATCAGTATCTCCTGTTTTACTTGTATAATTTAAAATACCAGCAACAGAACCCGCACCATATAAAACAGCGGCACCACCACGAACAAATTCAAATCCTTTAAAACCAATATCTGGCCTTGCATACACATCATGTGCAGAAGAGTTTAATCCAAATGTACTCATTAGTGGCATACCATCATATTGTAATGGATTAAATACATACTGACCACCAGAAGGTAACCCTCGAACAAATACATTCGTAGCAGTTTCCCCACCCCCACCTTCGGCAGTAATACCAGGAACACTGCGTATAATGTCTGCTTGACTATTTGCTGAAAGTTTTGTTATTTCCTTTTGTTTTAAGGAACTAATAGATAAAGGTGCATTTTTTTGTGATCTAAAAGTACTTGATGCAGTAAGTACAACTTCATCTAAAACGTCACCTCCTTCTTGTAGTGTAATGTTTTTTTCAATGGTAGTTTTATTAAGAATTATAATTTCTTCATAAGCTTTGTAGCCTATAAAAGTGGCTCTTAAAGTTTGTTCTC
The DNA here is from genome assembly GCA_937922085.1 of uncultured Tenacibaculum sp. GTDB lineage: Bacteria > Bacteroidota > Bacteroidia > Flavobacteriales > Flavobacteriaceae > Polaribacter. The sequence goes on from CAKZVD010000015.1 coordinate 44,078, forward strand.
CAGTTAAAGATACGGTAATGGTGTAGTTTCCATTAAAATCTGTTGAGCCACCAGCAGAGGTTCCCTTTATAATAATATTTACACCAGGAATAGGTTCTCCTAAGTTATCTTTTACAGTTCCTTTTATGGTTGTTTGACTTACCAATAAGTAAGAAGTAAAAGTCAATAGTAATAAAAATACTTTTCTCATTATATTACGAATTGTTTGGTTTGGTGTTAAAATTATTATTAATTATTCATTTTTTTTACGGTATTTTTACAAAAAATTAACGCAAACGTTCCCGGTAACGTTTGAAATAAGATTTTTAATTAAACTTAACCCATATATTTGATTATGATTAAAGAAACAACCACTTTAAAGCAAATAGCAGAAAGTTTAAATGTGTCAATTTCTACAGTGTCAAGAGCTTTAAATGATCATGTAGATATAAGTGATGTTACAAAAAATAGAGTAATAGAGGAAGCTAAAAGATTACAATATGTGCCTAATATTTTAGCTAAAGGCTTTAGAAATCATAAAACAAATATTATAGGTGTTATAGTACCCAGTGTTACGCATTATTTTACATCTACTATTTTAAAAGGAATTTTATTGGAATCTGAAAAAACCAGGTACACTACAATTATATCAGAGACCAATAACAATCCAGATAAAGAAAAAGAAGTTTTACAAACTATGTTACAGTTTGGGGTAGAAGGTATTTTAATGTCTTTATCAAAACAAACAAAAGAAGTTAGTCCTATGTTACAGGCTTTAAAAAAGCGACCTTTAGTTTTATTTGATAAAGTATCTAGTAAAATACCCTGTACTCAAATTGTAATTAATGAAGTGTCAGCAGCATTTGATGCTGTTGAACACTTAGTTAATATGGGTAAAAGGAGAATAGCAATAATAAAAGAAGAAAAAGATTCGTATAATTCAGAAAAAAGGTTTGAAGGATATTTAGAAGCTCTCAAAAAAAATAATTTAGAAATAGATAATAGTCTGATTTTAAGTACGGATGACTCTTCAATTAAAGAAGGAAAAAGATTAACAAGACAATTAATTTGTTTAAAAGAAAAACCAGATGCTATCTTTTGTATAACAGATAGCCTTGCTATAGGAGTTATAAAAACACTAAAAAAAGTGGCTATTAAAATACCTAGTGAAATAGCAGTTGTGGGTTTTAGTAACTCCAGTCATTCGACTATTATTGAACCTAATATAACCACAGTAAATCAACCAGGAAATAGAATAGGTAAACTTGCACTACAGCAATTGGTAAAAGAAATTGAAAGTGAAGAAGAGTATCTTACCAGTAAGTTTATAGAAATAAACACAAATTTAATTATTAGGGAATCTACATTTACAGGTTAAAATGATTCCCATCATAAAATAGAATAGTTATTCTATTTTATATTCTTGAAAAGATTTGATATCTAACCATTTTTCATCTTTTCCTCTAAAAACTTTATAGAATGATTTAGAGTATTTTTGAAGTTTAGTATATTCAGCGTTTTTATGATGAGGGAAAATTCCAATTTTATGATCTCTAAATAAATATACTTTTCCGTCAAATGAACTTTGTTTAATAGAATCAAAAACAGGAGGTAATACTTCTTTTAATGTTACAAAGCCTTTTTTAACAAATGAAATAACAGGAGGAACAGGAGTCCAAAGTGTATCCCCTTTGGTAGTAACTAAATATTTTTGTTTAGCCTTTTTTTTCTTTGGGTACCATGCCTTTTCTTTATTGTAAGAGTAAATTCCAATTTTATTATCAACTTGTATTTTAAGTAAATTTATATAGGGTTTATGTTTGTTATTAATACTTTTTGATGCGTATTTTCTATTATTTAAAAAATTGACTTTTATAGTTTTTTTAGGTATGTTTTTCAATGTTAAAAAATATTCTTTTTGAAAAGATCCAAAATTACCAGTACGTATTTCTATGAGATAACGATTGTTTTTTTTATTATAATTAAGAGTAACACTTTCTTTATACACATTTCCACATCCTAAAACATCAGATTCTTTAAAAAAAGGTATTTCCTCTAAATTAAAATTATAATATTGAGGGCCATTTTTAGTGAGGATTTCAAAAACTTGTTGGGAACTTTCATCATAATGAATATATACTTGTTTTATATCTTTTAGAAAAACTGATTTAGAGTTTAGTATAAAATAATAAGAATTCTTCTTATGGCTTAGTACCTTTTTATTAGAGAAGGAATGTATTATATGTAGGGTATCTAAAGTTTGTAGAATTATTTTTTTTTCAGATTGATTCCCTCTAACTTTTTTACTAGTGTGTTGTGAAATCCCTTTATAAAAAGAAAAGATGAATAGAAATAGTATAATTTTTTGCATGTATTTTCCTTTCATATATGTAAGTTAATAATATTTCTATTAATTATAATTTAATTACTAGACTTTCTAAGAGTCCCATCCATTTTATACCAAAAATTAAAGCTAGCACCATCCAATTCAGATGTTACAGTTAAATAATACTCCATGTTATTAAAATCTCCATCATTTGGCGCATTAATGAATATTGAATTTATATGTACTTCTTTAATTTTCTTTTCTTCAATCACTTTGTTTTTCGATTGTTCTACTAGTTTTCCTAACAAATCAAAATTTACAATTTCTCTATTTAATTTATACATATAATCTGCTGCTTTAGAGTCACCACTTAATTCTAATGTAATTTCAGCAGTTTGATTCCACGCTCCATTAAAATAATTCCAAGACTCCATTTTTAATGAAGAGGGGTCTTTTGTAGTGTTTGCTTTTATTGTAACCCCATTTTCGTTGTTAATCACAGCTAGTTCTGTATAGAAAGCTTCTTTACCAAATTTATTTATTAATTCTTGTTTTAAATCATTTATAGACGCTGCATTTTTTGTGAAATCTTTCTTTTTTCCGCATGCAATAAAAAGAGACAGAATTAAGATATAAGTGAGTTTGTTCATTTTGATGAATTATTTTACAAAAACAAAAGTATTATTATATCGTAATTTAAATTTCAAGTAATTTATTTCCGTAATAAGTTAAGATATATTTGATTGTACTTTTTTACAATATTGAGTCGAAAAAAAGAGTTTTTATATTCGAAATTTAGGCTTAAAAAAGAGGAGTAGTTAATATTTAAACAAAGCCGTTTTTGGATAGAAAAATTGTACGAACTTTGTTGTTTTATTTTAAAAGTCCTTGATAAATGAATACAAGAGTAATAGCACTTTGTGCTGTGTCGATAGTTACCTTAATATATGGAGTAACTTTTACAGTTGCTAAAGAGGTAATGCCACATTATATTAAACCTTTTGGTTTTATATTACTCCGAGTTTTTTCGGCAATGTTATTATTTTGGTTTGCAAGCTTGTTTATTAAAAATGACAAAATTGAAAAAGGAGATTATAAAACAATTGCACTATCTGCTTTTTTTGGAATCGCATTAAACATGCTAACTTTTTTTAAAGGATTAAACTATACAACGCCTATTAGTGCTTCGGTAATGATGGTTACTTCTCCTATTTTAGTATTGATATTTTCTAGTATTTTAATTAAAGAAAGGTTAACACTATTAAAAGTTTCTGGAGTTATAATAGGACTTATAGGGGCTGTTATTTTAATTCTTTATGGAAGCACTTCTGGAGGAGATGCTAAAAACATGATGTTGGGTAATTTTCTGGTTTTTATAAACGCAGCATCCTATGGAATGTATTTAGTAATTGTGAAAAAAGTAGTTGCAAAATATAAACCAGTAACCTTTATAAGATGGTTGTATTTATTCGGTTTTATTTTTGTATTGCCTTTTGGGTTTACAGAACTATTAGAAGTACAATGGCAAGAAATTTCTACAGGAGGTTATCTTAGAGTTGGATTTGTAATTGTTTTTGCATCTTGTATTACGTATTTATTTAATTTATTTGCTTTATCTAAATTAAAACCAACTACAGTTAGCGTTTTTATTTATTTACAACCTGTAGTTGCTAGTTTATATGCATTGTTAGTAGGGAGCGATAGTTTAAATACAGTGAAAATTATAGCTACTGTTTTAATATTCTTAGGAGTGTATTTGGTTTCAAAACAGCCTAATAAGAGTATACCCAAATAATGTATCTTTGCTTCCATTAAAATAGAGAGTTATGATTCAATCTATGACAGGATACGGTAAATCCGTATTACAATTACCAACCAAGAAAGTAACAATAGAAATAAAGTCTTTAAATAGTAAAAATTTAGACTTAAATACTCGTATTCCTTCTTATTATAAAGTAAAAGAACTAGCAATGAGAAAAAAACTAGCTTCTTTATTAATAAGAGGTAAGGTTGATTTTTCTATTTATGTTGAAATGACGGCAGATGAGACTTCTACAAAAATAAATAAAGGAGTCGTTACCAGTTATATGAATCAATTACGAGGAGTTGTTGATACAGAAAGTTCTAGTGATGTAGAGCTATTGCATATGGCGGTTAAAATGCCAGATGCTTTAAAAACAGAACGTGAAGAGTTAGATGATAATGAGTGGAATGAAATAGAAAAGCATATTGATATTGCTTTAAAAGAAATTTTACAGTACAGAACTGATGAAGCAGCTTCTTTAGAAGAAGATTTTAAACAACGAATAACAAATATTAAAAGTTGTTTAGAGGAAGTAAAAGAAATGGATGGCGAACGAATTGAAAATGTAAAACAACGTTTAGGAAAAGCATTAGATGAATTAAAAGTTGAGGTTGATGAAAATCGTTTCGAACAAGAACTAATTTATTATTTAGAAAAGCTAGATATTAATGAAGAAAAAGTTCGTTTAGCAAATCATTTAGATTATTTCTTACAAGAGTTAGCGAGTAATGTATCTAATGGAAAAAAATTAGGATTTATAGTTCAAGAAATAGGTAGAGAGATTAATACAACTGGTTCTAAAGCAAACTTTGCACCATTACAGAAAGTCGTAATTCAAATGAAAGACGAGTTGGAAAAGATTAAAGAACAAATATTAAACGTATTATAAAATGACGAAGAACTTTAAAGGAAAACTTTTTGTGTTTTCTGCACCTTCGGGATCAGGAAAGACAACAATTGTTCGTCATTTATTAAATCAAGAGAAATTGAATTTGGAATTTTCTATTTCTGTAGCTTCTAGAGAAGCAAGAGGAGAAGAAAAAGATGGTGTCGATTACTATTTTATTTCTAAAGATGAATTTATTCAAAAGATTAAAAAGGATGAGTTTTTAGAATGGGAAGAGGTATATACAGATAATTTTTATGGTACGCTTAAAACAGAAGTAGAGCGTATTTGGTCTTTAGGAAAACATGTGATATTTGATATTGATGTATCTGGAGGATTACGTATTAAAAAGAAATTCCCAAAAGAAACATTAGCAGTATTTGTAAAACCACCAAGTGTTGATGAACTTAAAAGACGTTTGAAAAAGCGTAAAACAGAAAGTGAAGACAAAATTAATATGCGTATTGCAAAGGCTTCTGTAGAATTAGCAACCGCGCCACAATTTGATAAGATTATTAAAAATTATGAATTAGAGGTTGCGTTAAAAGAAGCAGAAGAATTAGTAGCAGATTTTATAGAGAGTTAATAAGGTTAAATTTATTTTCTTATTTCAAAACAATGAAAAACATAGGTTTATATTTTGGAACTTTTAATCCTATTCATGCGGGGCATTTAATTATAGCCAATCACATGGTAGAGAATTCAGATTTAGATGAAATTTGGATGGTAGTAACGCCGCATAATCCTTTTAAGAAAAAAAGCTCGTTATTAGACAATCACCATCGTTTAGAAATGGTATATAAAGCAACTGAAAGCTATGAAAAAATTAACCCTTCAGATATAGAGTTTAATTTACCACAACCTAATTATACAGTATATACACTGGCTCATATTTCAGATAAATATCCTTCTTATAAGTTTAACTTAATTATGGGGGAGGATAATTTGAAAAGTTTGCATAAATGGAAAAATTATGAAACTATTCTAGAGCACCATAATGTATATGTGTATCCTAGAATTTCTGAAGGTGTAGTAGAAACACAATTTGATAATCACGTTAAAATTCATAAAGTTGCAGCGCCTATTGTTGAAATTTCTTCAACGATGATTCGTAATGGAATAAAAGAAGAAAAAAATATGCGCCCTTTATTATCTAAAGAAGTTTGGGAATATATTGACGAGATGAATTTCTATAAAAAATAGTCTTCCTATTTTTTCGTTGTATATTTGAACATCAAACCTAGTATAAGTGGCAAAAAATAAAAAAAAACCAAGTAAGTTAAAACAAAAACTTACAGATAAGTATCGATTGGTAGTTTTAAATGAAGATACTTTTCAAGAACGATTTTCATTAAAACTATCTCGATTAAATGTATTTGTTTTTAGTGGAATCTTTTCGATTTTATTAATAACTCTTACTACTTTTTTAATTGCATTTACTTCATTAAAAGAATATATACCAGGATATTCTTCTACTGCTTTAAAAAAGAGCGCAACGAGATTAACCTATGAAACAGACTCCTTAAAAACACGGTTAGCTGTATTAGAAAAATTTACAAAGGCGATTAGACCTGTGTTAACAGGAGAAATTAAACCAGAAGCGATTGATTCTATTAAAAGTGAAGTAAATAAAGCTTCTACAATAGATTATAAAAAATTATCACCTACACCACAAGATTTAGAGTTTAGAGAGCAAATTGAAAATAAAGATCGATTTGCATTATCAGCAGGAGAAACAAATAAAGCGAAGATTGTATTATTTGCTCCAGTAACAGGAAACATATCGCAGTCTTTTAATTCGGCAAATAAACATTTTGCTATTGATATTGTAGCAAAAACAGGAACACCTGTGAAATCTATAGCAGATGGAACAGTAATTCTTTCTGGTTGGACCGCTGAAACAGGATATATAATTACCATTCAGCATACGAATGATTATGTTTCTGTTTATAAACATAATGGTGAATTACTAAAGCAGCAAGGAGATTTTGTGAAATCTGGAGAAGCTATAGCAAGTGTAGGGTCAACAGGCGAATTAACAACTGGGCCTCATTTACATTTTGAATTGTGGAATAATGGATATCCTATTAACCCAACCAATTATATTGACTTTCAGTAGTTCGTTTCAGTTATCAATTAGAACAAGATAGATTAAGTAAATTACGAACAAAATTCGTAATTAAAAATTTGTAATTAAAAATCAACCAAATGTCTTTAAAATCTTTTTTAGCTATTCCTTTTGCAAAAAAAGCAGTAAAAAAAGTTCAAAAATGGGCTAATAAACCGCATCAAATACAAGAGAAGGTTTTTCAATATCTAATAACAGAAGGTTGTAAAACAGCTTTTGGAAAAGATCATGATTTTATATCAATAAATTCATATGAAGATTTTAAAAAACGAGTTGCTGTAAATGATTATGAAGGATTAAGACCTTATGTAGATAGAATGGTAGCTGGAGAAGAAAATATATTGTGGAAAGGTAAACCAATTTACTTAGCAAAAACATCAGGAACTACTTCTGGAGCAAAGTACATTCCAATAACTAAAGAATCAATGCCTACACATATTAAATCTGCTCGTAATGCATTGTTGTTTTATATTAATGAAACAAAAGATGCTTCTTTTGTAAACGGAAAAATGATTTTCTTACAAGGAAGCCCAGTTTTAGATAATAAAAATGGAATTAAATTAGGAAGATTAAGCGGAATTGTTGCGCATTATGTACCTAATTATTTGTTGAAAAACAGATTACCAAGTTGGGAAACAAATTGTATTGAAGATTGGGATACCAAAGTTGATAAAGTAGTCGAAGAAACGCTATCTGAAGATATGTCGGTAATTAGTGGAATTCCGTCATGGGTACAAATGTACTTTGAAAAACTAATAGATAAGACGGGAAAAACTATTTCTGAGCTTTTTCCAAATTTTAATTTCTTTATTTATGGAGGTGTAAATTTTGAACCTTATAAAAATAAGTTTGAAGCTTTAATAGGAAAAAAAATAGATTATATAGAATTGTATCCAGCATCTGAAGGATTTATTGCTTTTCAAGATTCTCAGAAAGAAAAAGGAATGTTATTACAATTAGACTCAGGTATTTTTTATGAGTTTATTCCTACTACTGAATTTTTTCAAGAAAATCCAACTCGAATTTCTCTTAAAGATGTTCAATTAGGAGTTAACTATGTAATTATCTTAAATACAACAGCGGGCCTTTGGGGGTACAATATTGGAGATACTGTTGAATTTACTTCTTTAAAACCTTATAGAATAAAAGTAACAGGTCGTATAAAACATTTTATTTCTGCTTTTGGCGAACATGTAATAGGTAAAGAAGTAGAAAAAGCATTAAACGATGCTATTGTAGGAACGAATGTAAATGTAAGTGAATTTACAGTAGCACCACAAGTGAATCCAGAAAGTGGATTACCATATCATGAATGGTTTATTGAATTTGAAAATGAGCCTGATGATTTAGACGAAATGGCTGCTAAGATGAATATCTCTATGCAAAATCAAAATATCTATTATCAAGATTTAATTGAAGGTAAAATATTACGATCATTAGTGATTAGAAAAGTGAAAAAAGGAGGTTTTCATGAATATATGAAATCTATAGGGAAATTTGGAGGACAAAATAAAATCCCACAACTTTCCGATAATAGAAAAATTGCAAATGTTTTAGAAGATTTTTTAGTTTAACTTAAGTGAGGTGAAATATCTATCGTTTTTTTAATTATTATAAGTTTTTATTATTTAACAAGGTTTTCTGAAAACTTAATATTCTAGCCTATTATATAATTAATTTTAAATACGCGATTCTCAGCAACCATATAAAAGTGTAATTTATTGAATATGAAAAATAATTTACAAGAAGTTATATTTTTTTGCTATTTAACGTGAGTTCGATGTAAGAGATCAGAATTAACCCAAAGAAAAAGCAGAGTATTTAGTAATTTAAAGTGCTTACTTTTAATTAATTAAAAACATTCTGCTTATGATTTCTGATTCTAAAATTATTGAAATTTTTTGTAAACTAGATGATTTTTCAAAAGAATATGACTCTATTATAATTGAAAATAGTATTTCAGATGGTTCAACTGTGAAAAAACGTAATAGAAAGTTTAAAATGAACGATAGTGAAGTTATGACTATACTGATTATATTTCACTTAAAGTCTTATAGAAATCTTAAGCATTTTTACTTAAATCATGTATGTAAATATATGACAGATATGTTTCCAGAATGTGTTTCTTATAATCGATTTGTGGAGCTCCAAAAAAAGGTTACCCAACCCCTGGCTGTTTTTATGAAACTATACTGCTTAGGGGATTGTACAGGTATTTCTTTTATTGATTCAACACCATTAAAAGTATGTCACTACAAAAGAGAAAAACAACATCAGGTCTTTAAAGATATTGCCAAAAAAAGTTTCGGAACAATGGGATGGTACTTTGGCTTTAAACTTCACCTAGTTTGCAATGACAAAGGTGAAATAGTTGATTTTATGTTTACTCCAGCCAATGTAGATGATAGGTTTCCGCTTAAACAAAAGAAATTTCACAATAAGATATTCGGAAAAATTTTTGGAGATAAAGGCTATATTGGTAAAGATTTATTCGATAAATTATTTGTAGATGGAATACATCTTATCACAAAGGTGCGTAAAAATATGAAGAAGAAAGCTATGGACTTTATGGATAAGGTAATCCTTAGAAAAAGAGCTATTATAGAAACTATAAATGATGTACTAAAAAACACTTGTCAAATTGAACATTCTAGACATCGATCTTTTGATAACTTTATAACAAATATGATATCTGGATTAATCGCCTATTCTTTTTTACCAAAAAAACCGTCAATTAAAATACCTAATATGCTGCCAAATAA
>CAKZVD010000016.1 GCA_937922085.1 uncultured Tenacibaculum sp.
AGGTATTATGATGAGTTTTGCTATAGAATTAATAGATCACAAACTAAAGATACCAGATTCAACAACTTAATTAAAAGAATGGTAAAGGCTGATAAAATAGATGTTCAAAAATTAGTATGTAGTTAATGACCTACCTCTATAGTTTATATAACGAACCGAATTTAAGTTTTTAGATTTCTCATAAAACTTAGTATACATACCTCCAGCTGCAGTTTGCGTATAACCTTCTCTTACAACTTCATCTTTAATAGCATCATAATTATATAATCGTGGTGTAAAACCAACATCTGTTAAATAATTTTTTCCTACTTTTTTTAAAGATGCATTCCATCTTAATCCTTTTTTATTATACCATACACCAACATTGTAAAAGTTATTTTTTCTAGAAACAGCATCACTAAAACTTTTTCCTAAATTCATTAAACTAGTCCATTTACTATCGTCTGATTTAAAATTTAAATTAGCTCCTACTACTCTATTATAATCTCCTTTAAAATCAAAATTTTCAGTTTCTTGTCTATTTATTAAATAACCTGTTGCTGTAAAATTCTTATTCAATTGTTGCTCCCCCACTAAAACTCCATAGTTTTGAGAATTCACTTCTGAATTTTCTTCTGTTTGTACATCTAAAAAACCAATTCTTGTTTTTGGAGTAATATTCCCTGATAATTTCACTCCAAATTCAATATTAGAATTCGCTCCAATTCTACGAGAATAAAACGGATTCACTCCATTTACTCCTAAATTTGAAAATAGATCTGCATTTTCTAAAAAGAAATTTCTTCTTTCAGGAAAAAACAACGAAAAACGTGTTAAATTAGTTACTTGTTGATCGACATCTATTTGTGAAAAATCAGGGTTTATCGTTGCATCTAATTTCAATGAAGAAGTTATATTATACTGCATATCTATACTTGGAATAAAGTCAGTCTTATCAGAGTCATCAATAGTTTCTTTTCTATAATTAAAGGTAACGGCCGGAGTTACTGTAAATCTAGAACGTGTTTTTTGAGGTAATCTATCAATTACAAAAGGTTTTGTAAATCGAAGATCAAATGTTGCATAATTCCTACTTACATCTGTCAAAATAGTCCACGAATTATTTTTAATATCTCTAACATACATCTGAATTCCAAAAGAAGAATTATTTGCATTGTAGTTTAAAGATTTTAGAGGAATTGCCAATTCGTACTTCTTTTTATTACCTTCTTGAGATGTTTTTGTTTCCCAAACAGCATTCCAACTAAAATTTAGTCCATATCCACTATTTGTACGCTCAATAAGTCCATCAACTTGAGTTCCTAAAGAATTTACAGCAAATAAATATCCGTTTTGTTTTTGATTTTGTGTATCTAAAACAATGATAAAAGCATCACTTAAGGCTATTGAAACATCTCTCTTAAGGGAACTTACTTGAACTCTTGATGTTGAATCATTATAAATCGCTTGTATAAATAATTTATCTCCATTATGAAATAGTTTCACCTCTGTTTGATTCTTAGCAAAACCTACATCCGTTGGTAATAAATTATGAAAGTTTGTAATTACAGGAAGCTGACTCCAAACATCTTCATCAAACTTACCGTCTAAAACTATTTCTGTTTCTATAAATGGTATGGCAACTTGCCCATAAAAGAACAGCTTAAAAAATAACACAAAAATAAAAAGTACTCTTTTCATTATATCAATTATTAGTTTTCTTCTTCTTTTATTAATTTACTCTTGTTGCTGTTTTACTAATAATTCTCCATCCATTTTCCTTTTTTTTCAGTAAAAACAAATCTATATACACCCATTTCTGTTCTGGATTCGCTATTTCAACTTTTGCTGTTGCAATATCTTTTGTTATTTCTATAGATAAGATTTTACCACGACGACCATTAAATTTCCCTTTCTCTCCTCTTTTAAAAAAGCCTGCATATTCTTGTGGAGTATATCGCTTAAATCCATCTTTTCCTGAAAGGTAAAGCGTCGCATTACTTGCAAAAGCACTTGTTATAGTATCTAACTTATTATAAGAACTTCCATTTATATAATTTTTAAGTGTCTTTTTAACTAAAACTTCATCAGGTTGCTCTTTCTCTTTCTTAGAGAAAACTTTACTTACTATTTTCCATTTTCCTTCTATTTTTAAAAGACTTACATAATCTACCACTGTTGTTTTTGGGTATACAGCCTGTAATTTTGCAGAAGCAGCTTTTCCTGTTATATCTATAGAAGTGATAATGTTTTCTCTATTCTTTTCTGGAACTCTACCTATTTCACCTTTAAACACCTCTAAAGCATTACATTCTTTATATCCGTGTTTAGATGAAACATATTTCATCATTGCTTTCGAGTGAAAAGCTTTCTCTAATACTTTATATTTTTTATTGGTATCTCCGTTTTGATAGTTCGTTAGTACTTCCTTTATTTTAACACGATCAGATTGTGCATTATGTATTTGAAAAAAAAGGATGATTACTACAAATAGAATTCGTTTCATTTTTAAGAATTTTTAATTTTGTTTAAAATTCTTATTTTGAATTCAAGAATGATTGATTAGTTATAATTTAGGCGTCCAATTTTATAATTTTGGAGAATAAATACTATAAAAATTGCTTTTGGTACTGAGCTGGTGTTTTTCCTACTACTTTCTTAAAAACAGCATAAAAACTAGATTTAGAAGAAAATCCTGATTCAAAACCAATAGCTTCTAAAGTTAACTTGTGATTTTCTTTTAATAATTTTTTACTTTCCTCAATTTTGTAGTCATTTAAAAATGCAGCAAAGCTTTTCCCTATATTATCGTTTAATAATTGTGATAATTTATGCGGCGTTATTTGCAATTCTTTAGCCACATTTAAAAGTTTAGTATTTGTATTTTTAAAAAGTTCTTTTTCTTTCATCAATTTATCTAACTTTTCTATTAGTAAACCGGCTTCTTTTTTTTCTATCTTTTTAGCTGCATATTTTTCAGGTATATCCTGAAAAATCATTTCTCTATTATTTTTAGATAAAAAGAAAAACAACAATCCATAAAAAACAATAGAAAACGTAATTGTACCTATTAAATACAAATAAAACATTCCTATTAAGTACGCTATAAAAATAAGAACATTTGCACAAAAAACGGCTAACAACCATAATTCTGCTGTGCTAGATTTAGTATTTCTTATAAATAACTTTTTAAGTAAATTTCTAATTTCAAATGCTGAAGCCACTAAATAAATTCCCCAAACAATATAAATAGAATATGCAAAATAATTATTCCAAAAAGACCTATAATAAACATAAGGATAAGCAATACCAATAGTTAAAATAATTACAGCAAATACACCAAAATGAATGTTCCATTTTTGAGGTATCTTTTTTCTATTTTGAATGGACGCTCTTAAATAATAAAACAACGAAATTCCTATAAAAAAACATGCAGACAAACCTATTTGCATAATCAGTAAATTACGTTCTTCTCTTGGTGTAAAAATAGCGTAAACCGATTTACCTATTCGAACACTTAAAAAGAACACTAATAATCCGAACAATAAATTTTGAACACGTTTTTGTTTACTAAAGAAAACAAAGTATAGGCTCACTAAAAACCCATTAAAAACGCCTACAGAGCATATAAAGAAAAGTATTGGATTACTAAATTGCATTAAAAGTTTATTATAAATTCAAAGTAACAAAAAAAATTAAAATAATTTCATTTGATTTGTTTGATGTTTATCAAATATGGTATAATCTAACTTTATTGATTCCTTCTCTTTTAAATACAATTTTTTAGCCAATTTAAATTGTATAGCTATCTGCTCTGCAAATTTACCTTCTCCTTTCATTCTCTTACCATAACGAGATTCATTTAAATTTCCATTATGGCAATCTTCTATTTGATGTATTATTTTATCTGCTCTATCTGGGTATACTTTTCGCACCCAGTTTGTAAAAATTTCTCCTACCGATCCATTTAACCGAACAACAGTATACCCTATTGATCTTGCTCCTAACTCACTTACTTTTTTAACTAAAGGAAGTATTTCATGATTATTAATTGCAGGAATTATTGGAGCCATCATTACATTAACAGGAATTCCATTTTCAGCTAATATTTTAACTGTTTCTAATCTTTTCTTAATAGTTGCTGTTCTTGGCTCTAAAGCTCTTCTTGTTTCTTCAGAAAGAGATGTTATTGATATACTTACGGAAACTAAATTTAGTTTTGCCATTTCTTTTAGAAGATCTAAATCTCTAAGTACTAAAGCATTTTTAGTTATTATTCTAACAGGATGCTTTAATTTCAATAACACTTCTAACATTTTTCTCGTTATTTCTAATTTCTTTTCTATAGGTTGATAACAGTCTGTATTTCCAGAAAACATAATTCGTTCTGGTTGCCAATTGTTACTTCTTAATTTTTTTTCTAAAAGTTCAGAAGCGTTTGTTTTATATAAAATTTTACGTTCAAAATCTAACCCAGCAGAATACCCCCAATATTCATGTGTATTTCTAGCATAACAATAAATACAACCATGCTCACATCCTTGGTATGGATTCATAGAATATGAAAAACCTGTATCTGGACTCTTTACTTGATTTAAAATAGTTTTAGGAAAAATCTCTAAATAAGACGTTTTATTATCCTCTGCTTTTTCATCTTCCATAGCACAATAATTCAAAAAATCATCTCGAATTTCATAACTATTTTGTAAAAACCTATTATGCGAATTATGTTGCGCTCCTCTTCCTTTAATATAGCTCATGGTAGAATTTATTTAGATCTTAGAATTCTTTTTTGAATGTTTTTTTAGCATAAAATCGAAAGAAATCCCTGAATGTAATTTCAAAAACACTTATCAAACAAAAAACAAATAATTAAACATATTACAAGTATACATCAAAAAAAATGATCATCCTCCTATTTTACAAAACAAAAAGCTGAATTATTGATAAAACAATAATTCAGCTTTCATTTTCATCTAACTTTTAAGGTTATAAAAATATTTTTACTCTATTAATAAACTCTTCCTGCTCTTTTACGATTACTTAAAAGTACTTTTTCTAAACTTCTTTCAATAATATCTTCTATTGTTTTTGTTTCATCAATAACCTCTTCTCTACTTTTATAAACAAATTCTGAACTAATAGAATTTACTTCATCTTCAAAAATGATAAAACTTAATTTCCAATCTTTACTTCTATAACTATCCTTTTTTTCTTCTGCTTTTGATTTAAAGAAAAAAGCTTCGTATTTTTTATTATGTAAATCAAAACTCTTTTTATCTATAAACACAATACTATCTTTATTCTCAATAGTACTATTTCTTTTGAATAATAACGATTTATAAATTTTCTCTTTATTCAAATACTCTTTAGGAAAAGAATTTTGCTTATTAATCTCTTTTAATTTTTGATATAAAATACCTCTACTGTTTAATTTTTTGGCAGATGCTAAAAGTAAGTCTTTATCTACTGCATCATTATTTTCTATTTGTAACTTCAAATAGGTAGTATTCGCTTCTACATTGTTTGCTTTCTTTAATTTTGATAAAAAATCTGAAGTGCTTTTTTCTGACTTAAACGGATATAAAATGGTTACATAACTCTTAAGTACTCCTTCTTTAGCATACCTACTACTATAACTATTGTATCCATCTGCCTGATCTTGTTTTTTACTTAATTGTCTCTTTAATTCAATTTTAGCCTCGTTTATAATTTGTTTTTTAAATGATTTATAAACTTTAGATTTAACCTTTTTCTTATCTATTAAAGTTGATAATAATTTGTATACCGTTTTTTTATACTCATCAATAGTAGCATAATTTAATAAATCTGGAAATAGGTTTTTAGCTAAATCAAGAGCTTCTTTCGGCTCTCTAAACATATTAGAAATATCATATTTATTAGTAGATAATGGAATATCTTTTTCTAATAATTTAAGTAATATTTCATAAGCTTTTTTCGTTTTTTGTTTCGAAAAATAATTAAAAACTATAATCTGATCTTGAGGTTTATCATAAGATCTATTATATAAATCAATAAAAAAGTTATCCACTTTTTTACTTTGATGCTGACTTAATTTACTAATAAGATTTTTTCTTATTTTCTGTTGACTTTCTTCAAACTTAAAATCTTTAATAACTGTTATTAGTTTATCTATATTCTTTTTATTAAAATTAACAACATCATACCCATCTATGGCAATACTATCTTTCTTTTCTAATAAATCGAAAAACTTTTCTGCTTTTGATGTAAATAGAGAGGTTCCTATAACAGTATCTTTAGGTTTAAAAGTAGCATAAAAATCAGTTACAAATTTGCTTGCTTTATAGGTTGTATCTATTAATGTTCTCAATTCATAAATAGCTCCATTAGAAATAATATTTCTCACTTTTATTACTCTACTACTCAAAGAGTCTTTCACATCAAAACTGATATAATCATTTGAATTTTTATCTTTCCCTTTTTTAGAATTCGCTACATATAAGCGTTTTTTATTCAGTAATTTATTTAATATATCATCTCTAGAATAATCATAACTATAAACTTCTCTTCTTTCTGTATAGTTTTTTAATGAGTCGATATTTGCATAGCCTACTAAATTATGTACCTTCTTTAATTGAACCGATATCTCTTCGTTGGTTTTAGTTCTGTATTTTAAAACTTTAAAGAAACCTTCATAATCTTTCCCTTTTTTTCTCCTATAATTTTTATAACTCGGTGGTTTAATGTTCGTTTTTACACTAAAATATAACGAGGTATCTTTTCTAACTTTAAAATCTTCTTCCTTATACCTGTAATTTGTTAACTTAAATGAATTAAAAAAACTAGAGGGTTTCTCTTCTGATTGACTTACTTTTCCTAGTAAAAAGTATTGCCCCCCTCGTATTACCGTTTTTAAATGTAAATATTTATCTTCTTTTGGAAACTTCCCTTTAGATTCGAAAGTTTTATAATTCGATTTTGAACTAAAATCTCCTTTTATAAAATCTAATTCTAAATCTTTATAAAAACTCTGGTGGATTCTTTTTAATTCAAAATCATCTTCTTCTAAATAATACACATCATTTTGTACGACCTCTTTTAAAAAATAATAATCCTCTTTTTCATCAAAAGCTTGTATTAATCTATCACCTACGTTCTTTTTGTTTGAAAAAATATGATTTTTGGGTAATTCTACTGAAAAACCTCCAAATTCCGGTTCCACAATTTCCTTAGTAAATGCTTCCTTTTTCAATTGAATAGAATCAAAGAAAGTTCCTCCATGATTCATTACAAAATCTTTTTCACCAGACATTTTAAATGTTAAAAGCTCTAAAGGTGTAAAGAATAAAAAATATCTTTGATAATCTCCAGACTTTGTTTTATTTACAATATCTAAACCTTTAATTCCGTTATTTTCAATCTCTTTTTTAGAAATGATCTTTCCTGGAATACTCTCGCCTAATAGTTTATGAAAATCATCATCAAATTTTATATTTTCTTTTAAATAAGAAAACGTATTCATTCTAGATACAATAATATAAGCTCCGTTTGTTAAATCTGGACTCAAGTAAATTGTGTTTCCTAAAAGGTCAAATTCATATAGTTTTGTAGGAACTTTTACTGAAAAAAAACCATCTAAACTATTTTGGTTTTTATAGGTTATATTTAATTCTTTATTCTCAATCTTTGTTTTTAATTTATCTGCTATTTCTGTTTGCTTAGAAGTTAAAGATGTGACTGTATATCCTTTTTTTCTTAATAAATTTATAACCCCTTTATCTCCTCCTAAGTGTGCAGCTCCAACAGCAGAAAACAAACTTCCTCTTTTTGTTATAGAATCTATACTATTAACCATATCTACATTTCTTATATAAAGCATATTCTTTAAATAGCTTTTGTTATACATAGCATGATTAATGGAATCTATTAATTGAACATTTCTATTTCTATAAGAATTAGATAATAATGTAAAAAAGTTTTTATCCTTTAATTCTTTTTGCAGCCATAAATCTGGTTTTCTTTTATTGGCATCTATTATTGCAGATCCTGCTAAAGCAGTTGCCTTATCTAAATTTTCTAAACTGTATATTTTTTTTCCGAATTTTTTTCCGGATTGAAAAATAAACATATCTAAATAAGTATCTTCTTGATAATTATAACCAGAAGGGTTTGTTCTGTATAAAAGACCATTAACGATATTTGATTCTTTCGTTAAAAAAAACATTAACTCGTTAATTTTCGGAAAATTAATTTTAAAAGAGTTACTATAAAAATCTCCTCCTTTTCCTCTAAACCCTCTTAACATATCTTCAGATTCTACCATCTGATCTAACCAAGAACTAGGATCTGTTTCTAAGCCTATAAAGTCACTTTTTAGTAATGATTCATAAAACACATCATCTAAATGAAAAGCAACCTTTTCACTAACATGCATAGTACCATACAGGTAAGAATCTTTAGTTAAACCATTTCCTGAAATTTTCCAAAGGAGGCTGTTTTTTTCTTGAGAATTTAAGGTAGCCGCAATTACTAAAAGTAATACTAGTAGTATTTTCTTCTTCATTTTTATTTTTTTACAAATCTAATCATTATTCAATAACTTTCAAGCATCACATATAGTTTCATGATTATAAACACATTACCAAAACAATAGTACTTTTAGGTAATATATTTATATCATAAATTTATTAAAGAATTTAAACTCTTTATTGTATGTAGTATTATTATTTCAAAAGAAACACAAATCTCTCTTTGTTTAACCTCTCCTAGTCTTATCCATCAACCAAAAATCTGCCAATACTAAAGCTGCTAATGCTTCTACTACTGGAACTGCTCTAGGAACTACACAAGGATCATGACGTCCTTTTCCTTGAATTTCAGTTTTTTCTCCTTCAGAATTTATCGTAGGTTGATTTCTCATAATAGTAGCTACTGGTTTAAAAGCTACTCGAAAATAAACATCCATACCATTAGAGATTCCTCCTTGTATTCCTCCTGACAAGTTTGATTGCGTGGTTCCATCTTCATTAAAAATATCATTGTGTTCAGAGCCTTGCATTTTAGCCCCACAAAAACCACTTCCAAATTCAAAACCTTTTACAGCATTTATAGATAACATTGCTTTACCTAGCTCTGCGTGTAATTTATGAAAAATAGGCTCACCTAAACCTACAGGCATATTTTGAGCCACACAAGTTATAGTTCCTCCTATAGTATCTCCTGCTTTTCTTATTTCTTGAATTTTAGTAATCATTTTTTCAGCAGACACTTCGTCTGGACATCTAACAATATTACTTTCTATTTTTGAGAAATCTAAATCTTGATAAGGTTTATCTATAAAAATATCTCCAACAGAAGAAGTAAAGGCATTAATATTTATATCCTTCAATAATTGTTTTGCTAAAGCACCAGCAACAACCCAATTTGCCGTTTCTCTTGCAGAAGTTCTTCCTCCTCCTCTATGATCTCTTGTACCATATTTTTTATCGTATGTATAATCTGCATGAGAAGGACGATATACATTCGTATTATGATTATAATCTTTACTTTTCTGATTGGTGTTCTTAATCACAAATCCAATAGAAGCTCCTGTCGTTTTCCCTTCAAAGATTCCCGATAAAAATTCTACTGTATCTGGTTCTTTACGTTGAGTTACAATTTTAGATTGTCCTGGCTTACGACGATCTAATTCTTTTTGTACAGCATCAAAATCAATTTGTACTCCAGCAGGAAAACCATCTATAACACCTCCTATAGCTACCCCGTGCGACTCTCCAAAAGTTGTAAGTCTTAAAATATTTCCAAAAGAATTAAACATAAATATTTTTAATTTTAAAACGAAGTTAACTATTTAAGAGAAAAACAAAGTTTAATCATGATGAAAATTCGAATTATTATTAAAAAACAAATCATATTCAATTTTAATATTTGGTTTGTTTTTTAATAAAACACCCATTGAAAATTAGTTTTATCGTCTTTGTTTTATCTTCATTCATAAAATTTTCAAAAAAAAACAAAAAACACCTTACCCATAAAGTATTTGACTATAAACACATTACAAACGAATATAAATAAACTTAAAAAGTTACTTAAAAAAAAGTCGTTTTTTATTGTCTGTAATTTAAAAAAGTTCTTATATTTGCACCCGCAATCAGGAATATTGATTGTGTGCCTGGAGAAATGGCAGAGTGGTCGAATGCGGCGGTCTTGAAAACCGTTGTCTGTAACAGGACCGGGGGTTCGAATCCCTCTTTCTCCGCAAAATCCTTGATAATCTATTGATTTTCAAGGGTTTTTTATTTTATAACAAAATGAAAATTTATTTACATTTTCTATCTACAAAATATTATAACCTCAAATTACAGAAATTATATTACCATAAAGCTACATATGTAAATAAAGTTAACTATATTTACAGTCTAAAGTCTTAGAGACGTCTAAGCACTTTTTCTTTTTCATAGCAATTTTCCCACTCAATAGAGTGGTTTTTTTTATTTTTAGATAGTATTGAAATATTTTAACCACTTTAATTTTTAAAATTTTAAGAATTACAATCCTAAAAACGAAGAAAACTTAGTCATACAATACTTTTAAAAAGGAAGAAAAGTTCCTTTACACACATTAAGACATAGTTTTGCTACTCATTTACTTGAAAACGGAACAAACTTAAGGTATATCCAAGAACTTTTAGGGCATAGCAGTCCGAAAACCACCATGATATACACTCTTGTTTCTACAAAAAAATTATCTAATATTAAAAACCCTCTTGAGAGTTTGTAATTATACATTATATTTAACCTACATATTAGTAGACTACTATAAATATATAAAATAACCTTTTGAATAATAAGTTCCTAATATAAACAAGCTCACAATAATTAAAAAAAATGAATAAAATAATAATACAAGGTATTCAATTTGACGAAAAATCATCTTATCAAAAAGGACCAAAACTTGCACCACCTTTGATTAGAGAGGCATTAAATTGTGGTTCTGCAAATATGTTTGCAGAAAACTTAAAATCCATTGAAAACTCAAAAATTGAAGATAAAGGAAATTTTGAAATATCTGAATACTTTGGTATTGAACAAATAACTAAAAACCACCTTAATTCAGGCGCCAAAATTTTCACTTTAGGAGGAGACCATTCCATAACATTCCCAATAATTAAAGCTCATAGTGAAAAATACCCCAAATTAGACATTCTTCACATTGATGCGCATTGTGATTTATATGATAATTACGAAGGAGACAAATATTCTCATGCTTGCCCTTTCGCAAGAATTATGGAAAATGGATTAGCTGTAAAGTTAGTTCAAGTTGGAATTAGAACATTAAATATGCATCAAGCCGAACAAGCAGATAAATTTAATGTTGAAATACATCAAATGAAGGATTTAGATTTAAACCAAATTCCAAAATTTGAAAACCCTTTATACATTTCTTTAGATATGGATGGCTTCGACCCAGCATTCGCACCTGGAGTTTCACATCACGAACCTGGAGGATTAACTTCTAGACAAGTAATAAATTTAATTCAAAACATAGATTCTGAAATCATTGGAGCTGATATTGTGGAATATAATCCGAATAGAGACTTTCAAAATATGACAGCTTTCTTAGCAGCTAAAATGATGAAAGAAATAGTAGGAAAAATGATATAAAGAATAACTATTACCAACATAGATAACCGTTGCACAACTCCATAATTTCACAAAAAACGACTTTAAATCCCCCTTTTTAAGAGGCTTGTTTTTTTATTAATTATAAACAGTTTTTAATTTAGAGAGGCTTAAATAATTATATATAAAGCCTATGAACATCCATTTTATTAAAAACAATGTATTTATAGTCTTAGCCTTACTTTTTATAGTCTCTTTTATAAATTTTAAATACTTTTTCAAATTATAAGCCATTGCGGATACATGCATCACTTTATTTGCCTGTTTAATTCCTAATGTATTTATTTTTCGTAATCCTATAAATTGTGTTAACGTACCAAAAACGGGCTCTACAGTACTTTGCTGTTTGCCTTTCATATAAAGCCTTTGTTTACTATTTATTCGTTTGTTATTGCACTCATATTATTCTCGGTAGTAGGTAGCACTAAACTTTTTCTCTTTTGTTGTTTTTCCTAAACATTCTTTCTTTATTGGACAGTCTTTACACAAATGGCTAGATCCTCGATATTCTTTCTTTTTTTTGTTTACTGTAATCTAAAAAATATAATTTCTCTTGATATATTTTATCACCTTGCATAACTAAAAGTAAGAAACCTATTAAATCTGAACTCTAATAGAATCTTATTTTTTTGTTAACTTGTGCTACAGATACAATAGGTATAATTAATATGGTTTATGATACTTAATCAAAAGTTTAATGTATTTTTATGAAGTCCGCCAAATCTTTTTGATTTGGCTTTAAAATGAAAAAAGTAAACTACCTCTGGGCAAGCCCACG
Organism: uncultured Tenacibaculum sp.; assembly: GCA_937922085.1. Classification (GTDB taxonomy): domain Bacteria; phylum Bacteroidota; class Bacteroidia; order Flavobacteriales; family Flavobacteriaceae; genus Polaribacter. Next base: position 12,421 of record CAKZVD010000016.1, read on the forward strand.
AGGCATTTGTAGGAAACAAACCTTAATTTCGAGGCAAGCCTCGGGGTATTATACCCTTTGGCGGTGCCAATAAAACAAAATAAACATTTTGGTTAAGGGCTTAACGGAAATTAAACGCTGATTTAATTTTATACTAACCACTGCTAAAATGAATAGTAAAATAAGATCATACATCACATAATTTTAAAATTATGAAATGATACATTAACATGTTTTATATTCAAAATTTTAATATTACATACGCATAAATAGTTAAATAAATGGAAGTTACACCAAAAACAGGTTTAAAGGGTTTAATTGAAAATTGGCAGAATGATTTAATTGCAGCTGTAAGTGTTTCACTTATTGCTTTACCGCTTTCGTTAGGTATTGCTTTGGCAGCAGGTGCACCTGCAATGGCGGGTATTCTTTCCGCAATTGTTGGTGGTATTGTAACAACCCTTTATCGAGGTGGTCATATATCTGTTAATGGACCCGCCAAAGGAGTTATTGCTGTCATACTTTTGGGTATTGTACTGATGGATGATGGCACAGGACAAGCATTTAACTATGTATTGGCAGCAGTAGTTATTTCTGGTGCAATTCAAGTACTATTAGGATTATTGAAACTGGGTAGATTAGCGGACATATTTCATTCTTCCGTAATTCAAGGTATTTTGGCTGCCATCGGAATTATTATCTTTGCAAAACAAATTCATGTTGCCCTAGGAACGCATTCTGATAGCCCAAGCATTATACAAAACCTTATAGATGCAGTTGTATACTTACCTCAAGCTAATCCTTTTGTTGTAATTATTGCTTTAGTAGGCTTACTTGTATTGTTGTTTCATTCCAAAATTAATAATCGATTTTTCCACATTTTACCTACACCAATGTGGGTGGTTGCCATTTCCATTCCCTTTGTATATTTTTTCAATTTTTTTGCTCCACATACGCTTTCATTCTTTGGAAAAGCATATGAAGTAGGACCTAATCTACTTTTAGAGATTCCAGATAATATTATGGATTCTATAATGCATCCAAATTTTGGTAAAATTAATACCATTGAATTCTGGACAACCGTATTGTCTATTTTAATCATCACAAGTATTGAATCACTAGCTATTGCAAAAGCGGTTGACAAAATTGATCCTTATAAACGAAGAACAGATTTAAATAAAGATTTAACAGGTATTGGATTAAGTACAATGGTAGCTGGTTTAATTGGAGGTTTACCAATTATTGCTGTAATTATTAGAAGTACAGTAAACATTCATAATGGTGCAAAAACAAAGTGGTCTAATATGTATCAAGGACTTTTATTATTACTTTTTATTGTAGTTTTAAGTCCAATAATGAGGCAAGTACCTCTATGTGCTTTTGCAATTTTATTAGTTTATACTGGGTTTAAGTTAGCTTCTCCTGCTGTCTTTAAACAAGTTTACAATCAAGGAATTGAACAATTAATATTCTTTGTGGGTACTATGGTTTTAACGCTATACACTAATTTGTTAATTGGATTACTTGGTGGGTTATTATTGGCAATGGTTAGTCACATGCTATTGGCGAAGGTATCTATACCTCAATTTTTTAAAATGGTTTATAAATCAGGTTCAAATTTGATTAAGAAACCAGATGGTAGTTATATTATAAAAGTTAAAGGAATAGCCAACTTTTTAGGCATCTTAAAAATTGATAAGTTAGTTGCTCAAATTCCTTCTGGAGCTAATGTTGATATTGATTTATCGGAAACAAAGTTGGTAGGCATGACCTATATGGACTATCTTGTAGATTATTTAAAAACACAAAAAAACACGGGAGGTAAAGTAATCATAAAAGGATTAGATTCACATGTTTCATCTTCTACTCATAACAGAGCTTTAAAAATTTCTTTAAACCCATCAGCGGCTAAATTATCACCAAGACAAGTTAGATTACAAAACTTATCCAATGAAAAAGATTATGAATATTCGAATCAAGTAGATTGGAATACTAAGGAGCTAAAAGATTTTCACTTTTTTGAAATTAGACCTATCGAACGTAAATCAAATTGCCTTAGAGGAACTTATAAAAATTTAGATGTGTCTTGGGAAATTGCAGATGTAACTTTTAATGAAGGTGCTGCTTTTACAGCCGAGACATTTAATACGACCCTAATGGTCTTAAAATTGAGTAAAAAAATTCCTGTTTTTACCATGGAAAAAGAAGGGGTTATTGAAAAAATATTTGACCGTGTAATGTCATATACCGGTTATAAAAATATTGATTTTGAAATGTATCCAGATTTTTCCAAAAAATTTCTAATTATGGGAAATAAGGAGTCTGAAATTCGATCATTTTTCACAGATGAGATTATTCGTTTTCTCGAAAATCATCAAATTTACCGCATAGAAAGTAATGGCGAATCTCTAATCTTTTTTGATAAAATAAAATTGGCAAGAACAGATGAAACTATTGCTTTTATAGATTATGGTAAAGAATTGGCTACGCTTTTAAATAAAAAGAATTAGGATAAAAATGGAGGGTAAAATTGAAAAGTCAAGCTATTATAACTAATACTATTTTTAATGCTTAATCCTTTACTAACCATAACAGAGATATTATAAAAGTATAGAAAACAAAATAAGATTTGCGCACCTTTCATTTTGAAAAAGAAAAATATGGTTTTGAACTTCAAATGGACTTACATAAGTTTGAAACAAATCCTAATGTGTTTTTTGAAAAATCTCCTCATACAACCGATTTTTTTGAAATTTTTATTTTTGAAAAAGCCAAAGGGGGTATAGATTTAAATGGTCATAATTTAAACATTGAAGAAAATTCTTTATTTTTTATTTCTCCATACCAAAAAAAAAGTTGCGAGATAAACATTACAAATATTAAAGGTTTTCATCTTGTTTTCCAAAATGATTTTTTATCCGATTTTTTTAATGATAAACTTTTTGTGTATAGGCTACAATATTTTTATAATTCAAAACACCCACAATACTTAAAACTAACAAAAGATGAATATTATAAAACTCAATTTGCTTTAAATGAAATTATATCTGAAATAACAGATTTTCAAAATGATAGTCTTCATATTATCAGATCTCTTTTGTATTTCTATTTATCAAAATTGAATAGATTATTTTCAAAACAATACAATCTTTCTCATGAAACACAAAAAATTTCAATAGTTTACAAATTCAAAGAAGAATTAGAACTAAATATCCGAAAATTTCATTCTGTTGAAGACTACTGTAACATACTTAATACCAACAGGCAACAACTAAATAAAGTTATTAAAAAGTACTTTGGGTGCACTTCTAAAGAAATTATTCATTTTAGATTGTTACAAGAAATTAAAATGGAATTAAGGTATTCAAATAAAACTATTTCTGAAATTGCAATCGCTCTAAATTTTAGCGAAGCAAATAATCTTACACGTTTTTTTAATAGGCTTGAAGGCACAACTCCTAGTTACTATCGTAAAAAACACCAAAATGATAGTCATTTACCATAAAACGATATATTACGAACAAGAATAAAGTACAATATTTGCTAGTGTTAAAAATCAATAATACTATGAATAAATCATTTTATTTCTATTTTTTTATTTTCTTAAGTAATATTCAATTATCTCAAGCTCAAGATAAAACTCAAATCATTCCAATGAATTCTTCAAATTGGGATATACATAAAGGAACTTCTTCTTTTGAAACCTTTGACAATAGAGAAACACTTCTTTTAAACGGTAAAGCTTTTTTAAAAAACAAGCAATTCTCAAATGGTACTATTGAAGTTGATGTTTATGCCAATAAGAATAGAAGTTTTGCAGGTATTATTTTTAGAAAAAAACAAAGTACAATGGAAGAAGTATACATGAGGCTTCATAAATCAAATCAAGCAGATGCCATACAATATTCACCAACTTATAACGAAGAATTAACTTGGCAATTATATAAAGAATACCAAGCCAATGTTACTTTTAAAAATAAAGGTTGGAATAATTTACGTATTGAAGTAAATGGTAGTAGTGCAATTATTTTTGTGAATAACAAAAAAGTTTTTATTGTAGATAACCTCAGAACTACCCATGATACAGGAGAATTGGGTTTATTTGCTTTATTTAATAATAGGTTTTCAAATTTTAAATTCACCAATAAAGATCTTATTAAGCAAACTAAAAAAGATAGTTTAAAGAACAAAAAAAACAACATTATATCGCAATGGAATATTACAAAAGGATTTCCTTTTATAGAGAAGAAGTTAAACTTTAATAACTTTTCAAAAGAGATTTATACAACTGTATTAACCGAAAAATCTGGGCTATTACCATTATCTAAATATATTAAAAAATCATCAGCTGGTAATTTCGAAAAAAACACGGAAGTCTATACTATAGTTACAACTAATATTGAATCGAGTAATCACCAAATAAAATTATTTTCATTTGATTATAGTGATAAAATAATTGTTTATTTAAATGGAACACCCGTTTTTAAAGGAAATAATGCATTTAGATCTAAAGGAATACAATACCAAGGACATATAGATATAAATGCTAATAAATTATATTTAAACCTAAGAAAAGGTAAAAACACACTTCATTGTGTTGTTATTGATAAAGCAAATGGCTGGGGCATAATTGGAAAACTTGAATAATACGACAGATATTAAAACATAGTACTTTATTAATTATTCTTGAAATTTCACAAAAAAACCACACACAAACACATAGATAATTACATCTTCTATCTTATTTTATGAGAGTTAAAAAACGGATTATTTCTCTTTCAAAAAAGATTGATTATAAAAGTGAATGTAATAATGTTTTTTTAAATTAATGTTATATTGCATTTTAGATAAAAAATTGAATTATTTAAGCCACTATTAAAATGTCTATCAATTATTCTTTTGGATTACAACTTAAACATAACTTCGCAGAATTTATTTATTATCAAGGTTTATTTCAATCTTATGAAATCGATAAAATCCTTAATTTTTGGGATGATGATAAAACCATTAAAGCAACAATAAGTGGAGATGAAAAATATAATGATGACTTACGAAAAAGTTCTGTTATGTTTATTGATAATACTGCCGAAAATGAATGGATATACAATAAACTAGCATCTCTAGCAATAAATTGTAATAACGAAAGATATTGGTTTGATTTATTAGGCTTTCATCAAGAATTACAACTTACAAGATATACTGAAGGTGATTTTTTTGATTGGCATTTAGATTTTGGAGCTGGGGGTATATCTGCCAGAAAATTAAGTATGACGGTTCAACTCTCAGATCCTGATGATTATGAAGGTGGTGATTTACAGTTTATGATAAATCAAAAAATAGTAAATGCACCAAGAGAAAAAGGTACAATTGTAATATTTCCCTCATTTATTATTCATAGAGTTACTCCTATCACAAAAGGAACTCGTCAATCTATAGTTGGTTGGGTATCAGGTCCACCTTTTAGATAATTAAACGTATGCAGTTTAATCTCTTTTTAAGGTAGATTTTTGTTTAAAATTCAATTTATAAAAAATTCGAACTATAGTAATATGCAAAATAACAATGTTATGTATTTATTCTTTTCAATGTTTATAAAAAACAGAAAAAATGAATACTAAACAACCCAAAAAAGAACGAATACATTCTTTAGATGCCTTAAGAGCAATAATGATGCTTTTGGGACTTGTTTTGCATTCTGCTTTAACTTATAACGTTACTTATCATGGAGATGCTTGGTCTCTAAAAGACCCTTATACAACACATCTTTTTAGCGATTTTCTTGTCCTTTTAATTCATTCTTTCAGAATGCCTATTTTTTTTGTTGTTGCAGGCTTTTTTGGCGCAATGTTATTCTATGAAAGACACCCCTTAAAAATGATTAAGAATAGAATTTTAAGAATATTTTTGCCTTTCGTTGTCTTTCTATTTCTTCTGTGGCCAATAATAGTTTTCTCATATAGTTACACAAATGCTACCTTTTCTTTCCATCAGAATCCTTTTGAAAAGGCTTTGAATTCATTTACAAATATTTCAGATTTTATACCAAAGGATACTTCACATTTATGGTTTTTATATTATTTATCCTTGATTACGGTAACAACCATAGTTATTGGCTTATTATTGAAAAATGTTAAAAACCTGACTGAACAAATAAAAAGAATATCCTATTGGCTTATCAAAAAACCATTAGCTCGAATCGTCTATTTTTCAGGCTTAATTTTTTTAATATTAACTCTTTTAGGTACATCAATGATTCAAACATCTGTTTCTTTAATTCCTGATAGAAACACCTTTGTTTATTTTTTCGTTTTTTACTTAATGGGTTGGTTATTATTCAAAGCTAAACAACATTTAAATACTTTTATGCGTTATGATTGGCTTTGCACAATTACCGCAATTATTTTAGCCATTGTTCAAGGTTTAATAATTCAAGAATTTGAACTTAAACCAAACAGTAATTCTACACTTTTAATTTTGTTCAGTTCGGTAATCGTCTGTTTATTTATCTTTGGAGTTACGGGGCTTTTCATTCGATATACAAGTGAATACTCACCAAGAATGCGCTACATCTCAGATTCTTCTTATTGGGTTTATTTAATTCACTTGCCTTTAACTGCTTTAATTCCTGCATTTGTTTGGGATTTACCTTTACCTGCAATTGTAAAATTTTTAATCGTTCTTTTAGGAACTACAGGAATTTGTTTTCTTAGCTACCATTATCTTGTTAGAAACACTTTTATTGGTAAGTTTTTAAATGGACGAAAATATCCTAGAAAAAATCAATTATTAAAACAAAAAATTAATGTAAAACCAAAGAGTTTTTAAGTAAAAATCTATTACTAATTATACATAAAACTATTAACTCTAATTAAAAACTCATACTTAAATTAATATGATCATAGAATATTTAAAATCTTTTCATTTATTTACTGAAAATGGAATAAATAATTTTCTATACAATATTTGGAATCAATGATTGGTTTTTCTTTTTATTTTTCTTGCTAGTTTTTGTTAAACTATCAAAATAATTAATTATTAAATTAGAATTTACTTAAGAGGGTTTTTAAGAATTCTATTCAGTTTGTATTTATTAAATCACATTCTTAACAAGGTAACTAAGATTAAAAAAACAGAATGAAATTAAAACATTTTATATTATTCATTTTATGCACAGTAACCAATGCTTTTGGTCAAAAAAATGACAACTACATATCATTTATAAAACAAGCTAATAAACTCTATCAATCAAAAAACTATGAAAAATCTGTTCTGTTTTTTGAAAAAGCTTTTAAAATTTATGATAAAGAATCTTCTGATTTATATAATGCTGCTTGCTCTGCATCTTTAAATTTAGACGTAGAGAAAGCAAAAAAATATTTAACCCTTGCAATAGATTTTGGTTGGAGTGATATAGAGCATTTACATAAAGATCCTGATTTATATAGTTTACATTGTTTAGAAGCATGGAAATCATTTGTGAAAAGAGTAGAGAAAAACAAGAAAAAATATTTAAATAAAACAGACGTTTATGATAAAATCAAGAACTATATTCAAAACAATGATTATAATTCTATTTATAAATTAACAAGCACTAATTTTAAATCTAAAGCTAAAGATTTAAAAAATACAATTAACACTATTAACCAATTATTAAAAGAAAATAATATTAAGTATTTACAAAAATTAGATACTGGCGCAAGTTCTTCTACAAGTTGGATTAATGGAGTTATAACAGAAACTTTGAAAGGCACTTACACTTTAATTCCCAAATATTTAAATGGTAATGTTTCTTCACTCCTGTTAAAACCACTTGGTTATAAAATTAAAGTAAATCTTTTAAAAGAAGATAATAAATGGTTATTATCAAACCTAATATTAGAAAATAAGTATGCCGATTTAAATTATAATATGAGTAAAAAAATAAATACTTTTTTTACTGAATCAGATTCTTTACTATTTGGTTATACCTTAAAAAATAAAAACCAAAAATTATATAATAATGGGGCTATAAAAAGCATAGAAATTAATGATGTAATTATAAATGAACTTAAAGAGTTGGATTATATTAATTTCTCTGAATTAAAAAACAATAAAACTATTTATAATGACCTCGCAAAAACCTATAGTTTAACATTTTATTCTAACAAAAAAAAGAAATCGAATATTGGAAACAATCCTTTTATTAAAGAATCAAAAAAGGAATTAATAAATACTTTTGAATTTATTTTTTATGATAATAATTCAAATATAATTTTAATTTCTAATGGATATAAATATGGTTTCTATAAAATTAATTCGATTAAAAAGTTAAAAGAAATAATATCAAATAAAATAAAGGATATCTATAAATAATCTAGGTTTCTATGTTTAATCTAAAAAGATTAATTAATATTGTTCTTATCATAATTGAAGCACTATAAACTGAAATTAAAATAATGTTAAACCTTTTAAACCTTAAAGAAAATATTATAATTAATTTGAATTATGATAAAGCTGAGTTCTTAAAAAGGTTTAAAAAAATTGTTGATTTTGATAGAGGAATCTTAAAAGACGAATTATATAAATCTGATAAAAAATATATTGGAAACATTGATTCAGGAAACTTTACATTGAGAAAAAAAAGAAGATTCATGAACCCTAAAGTAACCTCTTCAAATGCGAATGGGAAAATTGTGGTTTTTAAAGACAGTGTGAGCTTAGAAATAGAAATAAATGGAACTGATGAAATTGCTCATTTAGCTTTAATAGTAAGTCCTATTTTCTTGATTTGTTTTATAATAACAATCATAATTGAAGAAGCATATCCGCTACTCATAATAATAATTCCCATTTCAATATTGTTTTTGGTTCTACCAAGAATTAAAATTAAAAAAGATTTATCGAAATTCAAATCCGAATTAATTGATGAATTGAATAAACTATGAGTATAGGTTATCACAATATATCTTTGAGGTTACTATCTTTCAATTTTACAAAAACTCACTCTTAATTACCCAGGTTAATGACAGTTTTAAAATTTAAGTATATGTAACTTATATAAAGTAATTATATTGATCATTAATCGCTAGCAAAAAATATTTGAAGGGAAGAAAAACATACTTAAGAGGAAAATCAGTTTTTACAGTTTCTTTACTTGTAATTGGAATTACTATTCTGACTGTATATTTGACAGGAATAAATTATAATCGAACAATTACTTTAAACTTATATATATCGCTATCTATCATAGGAACTTCACTTTTCTTATTTATGACTTATGGGCTTTATAAAGGAGTTGGTTTAAGAAACGATTTTCCAAAATTCAAAAATTTTAAACTGGAAATATAATATCATCTGCTGGTAAATTTCCTAATTGGGATATGCCAGATATTGAGAGTGATGATTTTATAAGTGGTTTAATTATATCTATCTTACTTTGGATTGGAATGACAATTATATTCTTCTTTCTATTAATTATACTTGAAGCTGTATTTTGGATATCTATATTTATAATTTTAGGAATGTTATATTGGTTATTCTTTAGAGCATTAAAACTTGTGTTCTCAAAATTTAAAGAAACAAAAGGTAAACTTGGAATTTCAGTATTATATTCATTAAGTTACTCAGTACTATATTTAAGTTGGCTATTTGGAATAGTATATTTAACAGAAATACTGTAATAAAAACAAATTAACACAAGGCTTTCTGTTAAATCACAACCTTACATTTAATCTAACTCTCATTCTAAGACTAAGACATTTTTAAAAATAAAATGTAACATTTTTTTATTTCCGCATCTAAAGGGAAATTAAAACTTAGAAACCATGAAAAATGTTATCTTATTAGTCATCTTATTTGTATTTTCTTTATCAATATATACGCAAAGCAAACCAATTCACTTAGAAGTGAAAGGAAAAGGAAAACCTATTTTACTTATTCCTGGCTTTACAGTTCCGGGAGATATATGGAATCCTTTAGTAGAAAAACTAGAAAAAAATTACGAATGCCACATTGTTACGTTAGCAGGTTTTAATGGAAAAGCCCCCATTGAGTTTCCTTGGTTACCAAAAATTAATGAAGCTCTTAAAAACTATATTATAAAAAACAATTTACAAAACACCACTATAATTGGTCATAGTTTGGGGGGTACAATTGCTACTTGGCTTGCTACAAAAAATGATTTAAAACTTTCAAAAATTATATTAATTGATGCGTTACCAGCCTCTGGTGCTCTAATGATTCTTAATTACGATCCTAAAAAATTAGTCTATAAAAGTTATTATAATAATAAACAGTTGGCAATGGATAAAGTAGCATTTGAGCAAACTGCAATAGCCATGTCTAAAGGAATGAGCCTTAAAGCACCTGCTCAAGAAAAAATTAAAAATTGGATTTTAAAATCTGATCGAAAAACATATGTGTATGGCTATACAGATTATCTTAAATTAGATCTTAGAGAAGAATTAAAAAAAATAACAATTCCTGTTTCAATAATTGCAGCATCTAAACCTTATGGAAAAGAAATGGCCACTAAAACTTATAAAAATCAATATAAAAACTTAAAAAATTATGATTTTATGGTAGCCGAAAACAGCGCTCATTTTATTATGCTTGATAAACCTGAGTGGTTCTTAAAAAAAATACAAACGATTTTATCATCTAAAGAATGAATATAGAACAGGACTTTACCACTATTTATAATTTATACGCGCCTAAAGTTCATCGATTGTGTTTAGGCTATGCATCTGGTAATAATGAACTTGCTAAAGAATGGCTTCAAGAAACTTTTATAAAGGTTTGGAAACATCGAAATTCATTTAAAGGAAAATCATCTATTGATACTTGGATTTATAGAATAGCAGTAAATCAATGTTTAGGCAATTTACGTAAACAAAAAAAGACTATCTCAATCAATGAAAATTTAGTACCCAATAACATTACTGATAACAATTCTAATAATGATGAAAAGAACATTAAAAAAATGTATCACTGCATCAGTCAATTAAATGAACAAAATAGAGTATTGATATTATTAGAACTAGAAAACATACCACAAGCAACCATTGCAAATACTGTTGGTTTAGCACACGGAACATTAAGAACACGCTTAAGTCGTATTCGAAAAACACTTTTAAAATGCATTACAAATGGAAAATGACAACTTAGATAAATTATGGCAAGCTCAAAATGCTAATTTGAATATTAGCGATCCAAATCAGATTATAAGTAAGGCAAAAAAACAACGTAATGAACAATATATAAGCATTACCGTTATGACTGTAACGGTACTAGTATTGGTTACCTATACTTTTTATTTTGCATTCAATAAATGGAACCATTTTAATTTAGGATTAGTGCTTATGATTTCTAGTCTTGTATTTAGAATCATCTTAGAATTTTACTCAATGTACCGAAAAGAGAGTCAACTTGTTTCAATGAATCATAAGTCTTATCATACCTATCTAAAAAAATATTATAAAATTCGATTATTTATAAATTATGTTGTTACCCCAGTATGTATCTCTGTCTACTGTATTGGGTTTTACCTACTCCTACCCTATTTTAAAGGCTATTTTTCCTCTGGGTTTTATACTTATATTTTAATCTCTGGTATCACCTCTATTCTTATCGTAATTGCTATTATTATGTATAGCATACTTAAAGAGCATAATTTTTTAAAACATTTAAAGTAGACTACCTCGGGGCAAGCCCACGAGTCATTTGTAGGAAACAAATCTTAATTTCGAGGCAAACCTCTGGTTATTATACCCTTTGGCGGTGCCAATAAAGTAGCAAGATGTTTTTTAATTTATTGAAAATGTATCGATTTAAAAAACACTCTACAATTGTAGAATATATATTTTATTTCTACATTTGTAGAATACAATTCTATAAATTATGAAAAAAATCCTATTTATATCTTTTTCTTTAATCGCAATTATTTCTTGTAAGAAAAATAATAAAATTGCAAAAGCTGAAACTATTACAAAGAATAGAGTTAGTGAGTTAGATGCTCTTTATAATGATATTTATCAAAAGGGTGTGTTTAATGGAAATGTGCTTGTTGCTGAAAAAGGAAATATAATTTTTGAGAAAAGTTACGGACTAGCAGATGAAAAACTAAAAAAGAAACTGAATAAAAAAACGGTTTTTGAATTAGCTTCTGTTTCAAAACAATTTACTGCAATGGGTATTGTACAGCTTGCAAAAAACGGTAAATTATCTTATAATGATTTAATTAGCAAATATATTCCTGAATTAAAAAAATATGAAAATGTAACTATTAAAAACCTCTTAACACATACTGGTGGTCTTTCAGATTACATGTTACTTTCAGAAGATAATTGGGATAGAACAAAAATAACTACCAATAAGGATATGATAAATCTTATTGAAAAACTAGAACCTAAAAAGAGATTTAATCCGAATGACAAATGGGAATATAGTAACACAGGATATTTAATTTTAGCAACTATAATAGAAAGAGTTAGCGGTGTATCTTTTGAACAATATTTACATCAAAGCATTTTTGAGCCATTAAAAATGGAAAACACGTTTGTTTATAGAAGACGTTTTCAACCCAAAGAAGTTAAAAACTATGCACAAGGTTATATCTATTCTGATAGTTTAAAGAAAAAAATAATACCAGATGAATTGGGCAATAAACATTATGTAATTTATTTAGATGGAATTGTAGGAGATGGAATGGTTAATTCCAATTTAACTGATTTATTAAAATGGGATAGAGCTCTTTATAAAAATAGTTTGATCAATGATGAAGATAAAAAAATGATTTTTTCTTCGTACAAAACAAATGATAATTCAGAAACTGATTATGGTTTTGGTTGGATGATTGACAGCACAAAAACTTATGGGAAAATTGTTTCACATTCAGGAAGTTGGGCTGGGTATAGGACATATATAGAAAGAAACTTAGATAATGACAAAACAATTATAATTCTTCAAAATAATTCTACTTCTAAAACAGAAATCCCTATAAAAAATACACGTAGAATTCTATACAATCAAGAAATTGAAAAACCTATTAAGTTAGAGCCTCAAATTTTAAAGCTATATGCTGGAAAATATATGAATGAAAAACAGAAAGAAAAAGAAGTGATCTATGAGAACGGTAAACTATATGTTCCAATGAGTCCCGATTTTAAAGTAGAACTTATACCTGTTTCTAAAACTAAATTTATTATTGACGGGTTTTCACCTGAGGTTACCTATACTTTTATAATGAATAAAAATGGAGAAGTAGAAAAATATAGAGTTCAGCAAGAATCTCAAGGGGTAGATAAAGAAGCTAAACGTATAAAATAACCATAAATCAATTATAAAAAAACACAATTTTGTTAACTTTAAAAGTTAATCTATTTTATACAGTTATTTAAATAAAAAGTAAGAAAAACAAGCATTTGCAACTTGCAAAACATAAAGTTTGAAGCTAGAATAAACAAGAAATTACTTAACAGTAATCTCTTGTTTTTAAATTTAATAAGTTATTTTAATTGGAGCCTAGTAGAAATATTTATCGTTTTTTGTATCAAATTAATTTCACTTTTTAATCCTTCAATTTTTGCAATTAGTAATACTTCATCATAGAAAGACAGTTCTGCTATTTTTTGCTGTAAATGCTTTTTTCGTAATACTAACCATTCTATATTTTCTTTTGTCAATGTTCCATTTTCATTTTGTAATAAAATAGTACATGTATGCAAACCCCGTAAACAATGCTTTCTTTTTTCTTGTATATGCTTTAGCAATTTTTCTTTATTGTTTATTTCTTTTTCTAATTTTTTAATTAACT
>CAKZVD010000017.1 GCA_937922085.1 uncultured Tenacibaculum sp.
ATTAAGTAAGGTTTCACAACTGTATACAAATAACCTGAGATGCCTAAACAGAAGCCTTAAACCTAAGTTTTAAGGCTTCTTATTTTTATTTACCAAGCATTAATAAATCACTAACCACAACTTCAGTGATATAACGTTTCATACCATCCTTATCTTCCCAAGATCGTGTAGTTAGTTTTCCTTCAATTGCCACTTCTTTTCCTTTACCAACATATTTTTCTACAATCTGTGCCGTTTTTCCCCAAGCTACAATATTGTGCCATTGTGTATCTGTTATTTTTTCTCCTTGTGCATTTTTATACGTTTCATTGGTAGCTAATGAAAATTTCGCTAATTTTTTACCTGAATCTAATACAATAACTTCTGGTTTATTTCCTAGATTTCCAATTAACTGTACCTTGTTTTTTAGTGCATTCATAATTATTATTTTTTTGTCTTTAAACAGTTAAGAACTTGCCATTAAATAACGACACTGCAAAGATGCGATTGAAACCAAATTATTTTCGGTTGTTAAACATTTGTTTTCGTTTGTAATCGAATGTAATCGTTTATTTTATATATTTACCTTCTCTAAAAGATGAATTATATGAGCCTTTATTTAGAAACTGAACGCTTAATTTTAAAAGAATTTCAAGATACTGATGTTGAAAACATATTTAAATTAGATTCAAATATAGAAGTACACAAGTATCTTGGTAACAACCCTATTAAAACATATAAACAAGCTGAAGAAATTATTTCTTTTTTTAAAAAACAATATCAAGAAAATAACATTGGACGGTTTGCAGCTTTTGAAAAAGATTCAGGCAATTTTATTGGTTGGTCAGGCTTAAAATTAAATAAAGGAAATAAAGAAAGTTTAAATGGTTTTACAAATTTTATAGATATAGGTTATCGTTTCATACCTTCTTTTTGGGGTAAAGGTTATGCTACAGAATCAGCAATTGCTTGTTTAAACTTTGGTTTTAAGGAAATGAATTATGAAATTATATATGGTGCTGCAGAAACTGCCAACATAGGGTCTAACAAAATTCTACAAAAAATTGGTTTGAAATATGTAAATGATTTTAAAGTTGAAAACACTGATGCTAAATGGTATGAATTGAAAAAAACCGATTATGACCAATAAAAAATGTTTAGAGTGTGGTGAAAAAGTTATTGGTAGGATTGATAAAAAGTTTTGCTCCGATTATTGTAGAAATGCATTTAATAATAAAGTAAATAAAGAAAGTAAAAACTTAATTAGAAACACCAATAACCGTTTACGTAAAAATTATAAAATTCTGTGTGAATTAAATAGTACAGGAAAAACAAAAGTAACAAGACGAAAATTATTTGATAAAGGATTTGATTTTAAATTTATCACCTCACGATATGTTACCAAAAAAAATAGTGTCTATTTTTATGTCTATGACCAAGGATATTTAGAATTAGATAATGAACTGTTTTTATTAGTAAAACAAGATTAGTAATTATATAAATTCATTAGAAATAAAAAATAATCTGTAACATTTTAAACTTTCTTGTATCTAAATGAAAATCATTAAGGATACAAAAATGAAAAAAACAACACTCGTATTTCTCTTATTATTAATTAGTAATAAAATATATTCTCAAAACATTTACTCTAAAGCATATGGTAACTCTAGTAATAAAGCTATAATATATCTTCATGGTGGACCAGGTTATAACTCAACTAATTTTGAAAAAATTACCGCCAAAAAACTTTCGAAAAATGGTTTTTATGTTATTGTATATGATAGACGAGGGGAAGGCAGATCTATAGATAAAAATGCTCTTTTTAAATTTAAAGAAAGCTTTAATGATTTAAATGCTATTTATAAAAAATTTAATATAAAATCAGCTTCTTTAATTGGTCATAGTTTTGGTGGAATAATAGCTACTTTGTACGCAGAAAAACATCCAAAAAAAGTAAAAACACTATTACTTGTTGGTACTCCTATAATAATGCAAGAAACATTTTTAACTATAATAGATTCTTCAAAAAAAATTTACATCAAGAATAAAGATAAGCTTAATTTAAAATACATACAGCAATTACAAAAAATGGATACAGCTTCAATAGCCTACAGTTCTTATTCATTTAAACATGCAATGCTTAACGGGTTTTATTATCCTAAACAAATAACAAGAGAAGCTATTAACTTATATTCAAAATTTAAAACGGACTCTTTACTTCTAAAATATGGAGCTAAAATGACTTATGAAGCTGTAACAGGTTTTTGGAAAAATGAGAAATACACCACGTTAGATATTACTAAAAATTTAAAACAGGTTTTAAATAATAAAATTCTTGTTTTTGGGCTTTATGGTAAAGATGATGGATTATTCTCTAAAAATCAAATAACAAAAATAAGACACTTAATAGGTAATCATAACCTTAAATATATCAGTAATTGCTCTCATAATTTTTTTATAGATCAACGATCTCTTTTTATTAAAGCATTAACTAAATGGATTAATTAATGAGCTTTGAAGACATTTATAAAACATATTGGCAAAAAGTTTTTAGATTATGTATGGGATATGTCAATAACACCGATTTAGCAAAAGATTTAACTCAAGAAACATTTATTAAAGTATTTCAACAACTCTCTAAATTCGAAAATAAATCTTCTATTGGAACTTGGATTTTTAGAATTGCTTCTAATACTTGTTTACGACAAATTCAAAAGGAAAATAGAATGCCTAAATCTGAACTTCCTTTAGAAATGAAAGAAGAAATTATAGAAACAAGTATTGAAAAAGAGTTACAGTTTTTATATAAATGTATATCAGATTTACAAGAAATAGATCGAATTATTATTTCATTAAACTTAGAAGGTATTACTCAAAAAGAAATTGCTAAAATTATTGGTCTTTCTGAGGGAAATATTAGAGTTAAAATTCATAGAATAAAAGGAAAATTAATTAAAAAATTTAAAAAGAATGAGCAATAATATCAATTTAAAAGAGATATGGAATACACAAGAAGTTACAATTCCAAATATTCAAAACTTATATAATAATGTTAATCAATTAAAAAAACACACTCTTTTAAAGTTAATAGGAATTACTATTTTAGGCTTTATTACTTCTATTTTTATTGGGCTTATTTGGCATTTCTATCAACCAAAATTAATTACTACCAAAATAGGAATCTTACTAAGTATAACTGCTATTATAATTTATATAATAGCTTACAATGGTATGCTTTCTTTTCTATTTAAGAAAAATAGAGCTACTAATAATAAAGACTACCTTCAATTATTAATAAAATTAAAAGAAAAACAATTATTCTTACAAACAAGAATACTAAACACCTACTTTATCCTTTTCTCTTTAGGAATAAGTCTTTATTTATTTGAATTCACTTTAAAAATGTCAACTTTATTGGGTGCTATTATATATACAATTACATTTGCTTGGATTCTTATAAATTGGCTTTATTTTAAACCCTTAGTTATAAAAAAACAAAATAATAAAATAGATCTGTTGTTATTAAAATTTAGAGAAATAAGTGACCAAATAAACAACTCAAAACATTAATTTAAATTATTTCCAGGTATTTCCCTTTAATTCCATTGCTGCTTTTAAAACGTCTTTTTGACTTATTTGACCTATTAGTTTACCGTTTTGAACAATAGGAAACCTTCTTCTTTTAGATTCTAAAAATTTATTAGCAGCATCAAAAATATTCATGTTCCCATCTATTGTTTCAACTTGCCTTACCATAGCTTTACCTACCGTATTATTACTATCTATTGGCAAATTATAATACCTACTTTCCGATATTTGTTTCATACAATCTCCTTCAGAAATAATACCTATCAATTCATTCTTCTCATTTACTACAGGTCCACCAGAAATTTTGTTATTAATTAAAGTCTCAATCGCCTCCTCTATAGGTTGGTTTTCTTTAAATGTAATTAATTTTTTAGTCATGTAATTTGAAACCAAAATTGATGCTTCTTCATTTTTATTTGTAGTTGTTCTTTTACCCTGAAAGCTTTTAATCCCCATAATTATTTGATTTTAAGACTACTAAATATAACGATTTTTAATAACTTATAAAAAAACCTCATTTATAAGTTTAATTTTTTACATTTAGATCTACCAAAACTTGACCATGAAATCGACTATTAAATTCTTGTCTTTACTTATTTTTCTCTTCACTATTTATTGGAGTTTTTCTGACATCATTCCTAGTGCTTCTTTTAAAGATGATATTAATAATTCAGATACATTTTCAATAAACAATGCTTTATCTCATCTAAAAAAAATAGCACAAAAACCTCATAGTCCTGGCACAAATGAGCATAGATTAGTGCAAGAATATTTAGTGAATGAATTAAAGAAATTAGGCTTACAACCAGAGATACAAGTAGAAACGGTTTTTAACAATCAATGGAAAGCCGGAGCTACTGTAGAAAACATAATCACAAAAATTAAAGGTACTTCAAATAATAAATCACTTTTACTATTAAGTCATTACGATAGCAATCCGCATTCTTCAATTGGAGCTTCTGATGCTGGCTCTGGTATTGTAACAATTTTAGAAGGTATTCGAGCTTTTTTAGCCAAGGGAGAAAAACCTAAAAATGATATTATTATTCTTTTTTCAGATGCTGAAGAATTAGGGTTATTAGGTGCTGAAGCTTTTGTGAAACACCATCCTTTTGCAAAAGACATTGGTCTTGTTCTTAATTTTGAAGCAAGAGGAAGTGGAGGGCCAAGCTATATGTTAATGGAAACCAATGGTAAAAATAGTAAACTACTTGAAGAATTTTTAAAAGCAAACCCTAAACATCCTGCTGCTAATTCATTAATGTATAGTGTTTATAAAATGCTTCCGAATGATACTGATTTAACTGTTTTTAGAGAGAAAGCAAACATTAATGGTTTTAATTTTGCTTTCATTGGTGATCATTTTGATTATCATACAGAGCTAGATACTTATGATAGATTAGACAGAGCATCTTTAATACATCAAAAGGAATATTTTACAAGTTCTTTAAATTATTTTTCTAACGCAGATCTTTCAAATTTAAATAGTGATAAAGATGTTGTTTATATTAATTTTCCAATTATTGGTTTACTAACTTTTCCTTTTTCTTGGATATTCCCATTTATATTAATTGCAATACTATTTTTTTGTGCTTTAATTTTTATAGGAATCCGTAAAAAAAGATTAACAGCTAAAGGAATTTTCACAGGCTTTTTACCTTTTTTAATCGCATTAATTTCTAGCACAGTTATATCTTTTGCTTTATGGAAATTATTAACCTTTATACACCCTTATTATAAGGATATATTACAAGGTTTTACATACAATGGTTATTACTATATCACTGCTTTTGTCTTTTTAACATTATGGGTAAGTTTTAAATCTTATAATTTATTTAAAAACAACAAGCCTTTAGATTTATTAATTGCTCCTGTATTCATTTGGATACTCATTAATTTTGCTATCTCTAAATACTTACCTGGTGCAGGCTTTTTTATTATTCCTGTTTTTGTAGCCTTAATTGGTATTACTTTTTACATTCTTAAAAACAATAAACCACATACTGCCCTGTTTGCCTTTATATCTATACCAACGATTTACATTTTTGCTCCGTTAATTAAAATGTTTCCTGTAGGTTTAGGTTTAAAAAATCTTTTTATTTCTTCTATTTTTACGGTATTAACTATTAGTCTTCTAATACCTGCCTTTCAAGAGTATAAAAAGAAAAATTTATGGCAGAAATTATTTGGTTTTTTATCTATAATTGTATTTGTGTTAGCTACTTCTAAAAGTGATTTTTCAGTAAGTAAAAAAAAACCTAATAGTTTAGTTTACATACAAAATTCTGATAATGAATCTGCTTTTTGGGGTACTTATAATAAAACGTTAGATAGTTATACAAAACAAATTTTTAATTCTGATTTTTCTGAAGGAAGCATTACCAATGCTGAAACAAAAAGCAAATACAATACACGATTTAATTATTATAAAAAAGCTCCGTTTAATAAACGTATTAAAACTTCAGAAATAGAAATTAATCTTGATACTATAATTGGTAATAACCGTGAAATTTGGTTAACTATAAAACCTCAAAGAAAGATTAATAAGTATGAAATATTCAATAATAAAAAAATATCTATTTCTTCTTTAACCGCTAACTCTGCTATTATATATGATACTCTTAAAGAAATAAAGAATGAAACACTTTTAGTATATCATATGGGGAATAGCGATAAAGACTTGAAAATTGCTTTAAAATTTAATAAAACAGATCAACTAAATATTACATTAAATGAAATTTCAAATGATTTATTATCACATCCTGAATTTAATTTACAACAAAGAAATGAAAAAATGATACCAATGCCTTTTGTAACTAATGATGCTATTATTAGTACAAAAACTCTTTCTTTTTAATTTTTCTTGAATTTTAAACTTCTATTGATTTAAGTTATCTTTGTAGTTATGGAATTATCTTTTTTATTTATTGGAGGCCCAGAAATTTTTATCATACTAATGATTGTAGTCGTTTTTTTTGGTGCAGATAAAATACCAGAAATTGCAAGAGGTCTTGGTAAAGGTATGCGTCAAATAAAAGATGCTACTAATGATATTAAGAGAGAAATAAACGATACTGCACAGAAACAAGGTATAAATACAGATATAGTTACAGATATTAATAAAGAAGTAAATGACGTAAAAGATAATATTGATGATTTAACAGGGCCGATAAAAAGGAAAATGTAAACCCTATTTTACTCTAGTTATAGTTAAACCATCTCTTATAGGTAAAAGAACTGTTTCTACTCGTTCATCATTATTAAGTAGACTATTGTATTCCAACAATACTTTTGTGTCTTTATCTTTTTTATCTAATTCTTCCACTACTTTTCCACTCCACAAAACATTATCAGATAAAATAACTCCTCCACTATTCATTTTATCAATAATCAAATTAAAATAATTTAAATAATTTGATTTATCAGCATCTATAAAAACTAAATCAAATTTTTCCTCTATGGTTGGTATAATTTCAATTGCGTTTCCTATATATTGCTTTATTTGATTACTAAATTCAGATTTGTCAAAGTATTTTTTTTGTAAATCTTCTAACTCTTCATTTTTATCAATAGTGTAAAGCATACCATTTTCACCTAATCCTTCTGCCAAACATAAAGCCGAATACCCTGTGTAAGTACCTATTTCTAAAATTGAGTTAGGATTAATCAATTTTGCAATCATAGATAAAACTCTTCCTTGAAAAGCTCCACTTAACATTCTAGGGTTTAAAACCTTTTGCCAAGTTTCTTTACTTAATTCTTTAAGTAAAACAGGTTCTTCTTGTGAATGTTTTACAATGTAATTGTCTATTTTTTCAGGTAAAAAATGCATACTATATAATAAAAATGTAAAAAACGGAACTTACTTTTTAGTAAATTCCGTTCAATCTAACAAAAAATCAAAAACGGTCTATCATTTCTAATAAACCGAAACGTTTATGAAGACATTTCTTGCTTCATTTTTTCTTTCAACAACTCCTTGTCATTGTTACTCATACAATGAGTATGTTCTTTACAGTCTAAAGACTTTCTTTTAAATATGCCCGTCAAATTTTTGTTCTGTTTTGTATACAAAGCGCAAATTTTACAAAAAGCGATATGAAACTCTAATTTCATTTTTTCTGAAAAACTAGCTTCACCATATTGAGATTTATTACAAATCTCATTTGCCTCTTGGCATGTTATTTTTAAAAATTTAAACATCCTTTTATTTATTAAACCAATTTTTTTCCATACAACTTCTCAGTTGCGTTCTTGCTCTATGGATTATTACCCATAAGTTTGACGGAGTAATATTTAACTCCTTACAAATTTCTTCCGTTTCAAATTCTTGAATGGTTTTCATTCTAAAAACCATCGCATATTTTTCTGGTAAATTATCTATACAAACGTCGATTTGACTTTTCAATTCTTCGTTCTCTATATTTTTCTCAGTCTCACTGTTCCATGACTGTGGAACTCTTTCTTCAATCCAACTTCCTTCATTTTCACCACTTTCATAAAAATTCATTCTTACTTCAGCTTTCCCCTTTTTAGAATTTATTTTACGATAATAATCGATTATTTTTCTTTTTAAAATAGAAATCAACCATGTTCTTTCCGTTGATTTCCCTTCAAAGTTTTTAGCCGATCTTAAGCCTGCAAAGAAGGTCTCTTGAACCAAATCTTTTGCTATATCTGTATTATTTACTCTAACAACTGCATAGTTGTATAAATAATCAGAATAACTGTCTATCCAAGTATTAGGATCTAATGTATTCATTTTATTAACTTGATTCACGGGTTAAAAATATACATTATTTTTCACTTAATTAATTTTACAGTTTTTTCTTTTTCTTGTATCAATTAAAAAAATTATTTTCCATTTTTCATTTTGTTTAAATAATTGAAAAGAATTAGTTCCACAATGACTAAATTTTTCATTTAAATAAAACTCATAGGGTGTCCAAACCAACGCTAAATTATCATCAACTTTAATATCATATGATATTAATTTTTCAAAATAAATAGTTTCTTTCTTCTTTAAAGCTATTGCTTTTAATAATTCTTGCCTTGTCTGATCTTTTAAAACACTTTTACCTTTTTTATTTTTATATGTTGTTTGAATTTTAACCCCTGAATGCAAAACACTACTTACCTTAGAAGAATCCCCTTCATGTAAGCCTTCAAAAAAAACACTTATCATCTTCTTTATTTTTTGCTTTTCAGAAATATTCTGTCCACTTAAAGAACAATTTAAAAAGGAAAAAAATATAATTATGAAAATTTTATTCATTCTTGTTTTTTGTAAATCTATAAAAATTAGAATATATCAAATTCAAATTAACAGAAGATTAACTAGTTTCATGTATTTTCTATATTTTTACTCAAAAATAAAATAACAATAAAAATGTCAGTAGCCAAAAAACAATATAAAAGGATTACCGTGAAATCGTTAATTGAAATGAAAGCCAATAAGGAAAAGATATCTATGCTTACGGCTTATGATTATACGATGGCTAAAATTGTTGATGCAGCTGGGATAGATGTAATTTTAGTAGGTGATTCTGCTTCAAATGTTATGGCTGGGCATGAAACAACATTACCGATTACTTTAGATCAAATGATTTATCATGCAAGTTCTGTAATTCGTGCTATTGAACGTTGTTTAGTTGTTGTTGATTTACCTTTTGGAACCTACCAAGGAAACTCTAAACACGCTTTAGAATCTGCCATAAGAATTATGAAAGAAACAGGTGGGCATGCTGTTAAATTAGAAGGTGGAGCTGAGATTGAACAATCTATCTCAAGAATTTTAACCGCAGGTATTCCTGTAATGGGACATTTAGGTTTAACTCCTCAATCTATTTATAAGTTCGGAACTTATACCGTAAGAGCTAAAGAAGAAGAAGAGGCTGCTAAATTAAAAGAGGATGCTTTATTATTAGAAAAATTAGGTTGTTTTGCATTAGTGTTAGAAAAAGTTCCTGCTAAGTTAGCTCAAGAAGTCGCAGAAAGTTTAACCATACCTGTGATTGGAATTGGTGCTGGTGCTGGTGTAGATGGACAAGTATTAGTTACACATGATATGTTAGGTATGACACACGAATTTAATCCTCGTTTTTTACGTCGTTACTTAGACTTATATTCTGAAATGACTAATGCCTTTAAACAATATATAGATGATGTAAAAAGTGTTGATTTTCCTAATGACAAGGAACAGTATTAATGAAAAATTATACCGCCTTAAATTTTGAATTTAAAATTAACTTGGAGTTTAAGGTGCTTTCAAAAATTACAAGAAACTATGAAAAAAACTACCCTGCTATTTACGTTATTACTATCTACTTTATCTTTTAGTCAACAAGGGTTTATAGAAGTTGAAGTAAGAGACTCTATAAAACTAAAGGTATCTAAATTTGAGTATTTAATTGAAATTGTACAAAACAGTGAGGATTTATATGCAAACGACAACATTAATGTCGTTGATACAAGGAATAAAATTAAAGAAAAAACAAGATTACAAAAAATAGAGCTTGAAAAATTTTTAAATAAAAACAACTATACTTATAGATTACCAGAGAATGGCTATTTGATAAACAATAATTCTTTATTCAATGATAAATCTTTCATAATCACTTTAAAAAGCAAAGCAGAAATAAATAAAGTTCGAAAAGATTTTAAAAAATTTAATTATATAAATATCAGTTTAAAAGAAACACTTTTCGAAAATAAACTAGAAACGCAGTTAGAGGCTGAAAAAAGACTATTTAAAAAATTAATAGAAAAAGCAACTAAAAAAGCGTCTATGATTGCTGAATTATCAAGGTTAAAACTGGGAAAAATAATAGAATTTAAAGAAGTAAAAGAGATTGATAATCTTTCATTTAATATTATGGATTTATATATTACAAGCCAAAGTAATTTAAATACTAAAGGAGTAAATTATATAAATAACTATAAGGCAATTGTTATAAAATTTATAGCTAAATAACCTTTGCTTTCTAACAAGATGCATTCAATATAATGAGAAACAACATCATCTTCATTATCTTATTCATTCTACAAAGCAACATGAATGCTCAAAAAATGAATACAAAAATACTTTTAACTAAAGGTACAGATGGTAAAACAACATACACAAGTCAAAATTTACAAATAGAAATTTCAGATACTTTTTATGAATGGGGTACAGAAAGCCCTGATAGTGATGAAAGTTTTCATTACATACATCAAACATTAAGTATAACCACTAAAACAGAGCAGAAAAAATTTAGCTTTTATAACTACAACATAAAAAAAGGTTTTTATTTAGATATTGGGGGTTATAAAATTATTCCTTTAAAAGTAAAATGGGATCCCTACACTATAGAAATAGTAATTCATAAAAAACAATTATGACTAGTGTTTTCGACTTAGTATATCAATTACTAAAATGGCTATCTAAAATAAGTGGTTTTACATATAGAGAAATTAACATCATTGTTTATTTCATAATAATCCCTTCTTTTTTTCTCTTTTTAATAAGTCGAATTTTAAGGCAGAAATACATTATTATTAGCTTCTTTTTACTTATTTTATTTTTATTGTTAATAATTCCAAATTTTGAACTTTTTTCAAGTCAGTTATTTGATAAATCGGTTTCTTTTTTAAATTCGTTCAACAATATTGGATTAAATTATATACAGGCTTCAGTAGTTATATGTGTAATAATTCCTGTTATAATAATATCCATTTTGTTTTATTTAAATACTAATAAAATAAAATCAAAATGTATAAATTAAATCCATCACTTAAACACCATCTATTAATAGGAGTATTTATTGCAATATGGGGTTTTCTTTTTACTTTTTTAACAAGACCTTTTAATGACGGCACACTCAGCTTTAATCAATGGTTATCAATAAGTATTGGTTTTAATATAATTTCTTTTTTATCATATATTCTATTAAGTTTAATTCAAAAAAAAATCTATCAAAAAAAAATAAATGGAATATTTTTCTTGAAATAACAGGCTTACTTTTTTATCAAATAATATTTACCGTTGGTGTTTTTATTTATTATAAAAATCCTGTGTTTTTATCAGGCTCAGGTGACTATACTTTTTGGGAATTTTGTACGAAAATCATTTTTAAATCCGCTTTAATTTTGATTCCGATTATTATTATTATTATGGCTAGACGTTATTCTATTAAACTAATTCCTATAAAAGAAGATACTATCATTATAAAAGGGGATTATAAGTTGGATATTTTAAGAATAAGAAAATCAGAATTAATTGGTGTTTCTAATGCTCAGAATTATGTAGAAATATTTTTTATTAATAATAATGAGCTTACATCAAAACTAATTCGTTCTTCTTTAAAAAAAATATTAGTTGATTTAGATTTTTTGGTTCAAACACATCGCTCACATTTAATAAACCCATCACATTTTAAATCTTGGAAAAATCAAAATACTATTTCTCTTACATTCATGGAATTTCCTGTTTCTAAAAATTATAAAGAATCTTTATTCTCTCTTTAATTTTTCATACCTAAAACCCATAATTTAATACCTAACCACTATAAACACTACACTTTAAAGTTCTTTTAATTTATTTTTGATTCAACATTATAACATAATTAAAGATTCATGAAATTAAAAAAAAAGGTTTTTTATTCCCTAATTTTATTTAGTGCTCTGTTAAATAGCTGCTCTTCTAAAAATACGATTGATAGTTATATTGGTTTTGATATATCAAAAGAATCTATTGATTATTATCTAAATCAAAAAATGGAAGATTTAGATATTCCAGGAATATCTATTGCATTTATCAACAACGGAAAAGTAGTATATCACACCACAAAAGGCTTTTCAAATAAACAAAAGCAATTACCAGTAACCAATAAAACTATTTTCGAAGCAGCTTCCTTATCAAAACCTCTTTTTACTTATTTCGTTATGAAATATGTTGAAGAAGGTAAATTAGATTTAGACAAACCTCTTTTTCAATATTTACCTTATCCAGATATTGAAAACGATGACCGTTATAAAAAAATTACTGCAAGAATGGTCTTAAGTCATCGTTCAGGTTTCCCCAATTGGCGTTCCGATTATAAAGAAAATAAGCTCTTTATTCAATTTGAACCAGGAACAACATATTTCTACTCTGGAGAAGGATATCAATATTTAGCAAAAGTTTTAAAGCATATTGAAAATACAGATTGGAATGGATTAGAATTGAAATTTCAAGAAAAAGTAGCACAACCTATTGGAATGAAACATACTGTATTTATTCAAGATACCTATGCAAAAGAAAATAAAGCGGCACCTTATGACGAAAATGGACAATGGATTAAAGAAAAAAATGATCCGCAAAGGTTGTTAAGGCAACAATTTGTTGCACCTGCTTCAGCACATTCCGAATCTATAGATTTTTCGAAATGGTTAATCGCTTTAATGAATAAAAAAGGATTAAAAACAGCTACTTATAATGAAATGTTTAAACCACATTCTCTAGTTGAAAAAATGGAGTATTTTGATTTAAATTATACCTTAGGTTTTTTTAACCCAGATATTCCTTTTACCAATTTGTATATAGGTGGGGGGAACAACTATGGTTTCACTTCTTTTTTTACTATTGACACAAATAAAAAGTGGGGATTTGTTCTTTTTACAAACTCTGAATATGGGGAGAAATTAGGACAAGATTTATCCTATTATTTATTAACAGGCCCAAATAAAACAAAATTATACTTGATTTTGGGTTTCATCCTAATTTTATTAATTATACTAATTAGAGACGCTACAAAGTTTATCATTAGAAAAATAACAAAACGAAAAACATAGATAATTTTTAAAATTAAACTCTCGTAATTCTATTAATTAGAGTTAAAATATTTTTTCTATAAGAGAAAGAAAAAATCATCAAATAAAAACTATTTTTGTGGTTTAAAATGGTATAATCTCTTCACAAAAGTAAATCAACATGAAAGTCTTACATTTAGATGCTAATCATTCTTTATTAATAGATCAATTAAATGACTTAGGATATATCAATGATACCGATTATACTGCTACAAAAGAAGTCGTAGAAGATAAAATTCATAATTATGATGGTATTATCATCAGAAGTAGATTTAGTATTGATAAACAATTTTTAGATAAAGCTTCTAATTTAAAATTTATTGGTCGTGTAGGTGCTGGTTTAGAAAATATTGATTGTGATTACGCTGAAAAAAAAGGGGTTACATTAATTTCCGCACCCGAAGGAAATAGAAATGCTGTGGGGGAACATTCTTTAGGTATGTTACTTTCCCTTTTTAATAAATTAAATAAAGCTGATAAAGAAGTTAGAGAAGGTAAATGGCTAAGAGAAGAAAATAGAGGTGTTGAGTTAGATGGCAAAACAGTTGGACTTATTGGTTATGGTAACATGGGTAAAGCTTTTGCTAAAAAATTAAGAGGCTTTGATGTAGATGTACTTTGTTATGATATTAAACCCAATGTAGGTGATGAAAATTGTAAACAAGTATCTTTATCTGAATTACAAGAAAAATCAGATGTACTAAGTTTACACACTCCTCAAACTGAATTAACGATGAATATGATTGACGAAAATTTCATCAATCAATTTAAAAATCCTTTCTGGTTAGTTAATACAGCAAGAGGAAAATCTGTTGTTACAAAAGATTTAGTATTGGCTTTAGAAGTAGGTAAAATTTTAGGTGCTGGTTTAGATGTTTTAGAATATGAAAAAAAATCGTTTGAAAATCTTTTCAAAAAAAATACTACATCAGACAAAATCGAAATGCCTAAAGCTTTTCAATATTTAGTAAATTCAGAAAAAGTAATTTTATCTCCTCATGTTGCTGGTTGGACCATTGAAAGTAAAGAAAAATTAGCTCAAACTATTGTAAATAAAATCAAACTTAAATTTAACTAATTCCTTTTTTATTTAGATATAATTAAATGTTTTGTTGAAAACCATGTTTTTTACCGAATGTTTGGTTACTGTAATTATTTTTGTATTTTTGCTGTATGAGACCACAAAAAGTAAATAGTTCAGAATTATTACAAGGAATGCTAAATGTTTTTCGTTCGAAAGGATATGAAGGAGCAAGCCTTAATGATTTAGCTACCTCTTCTGGTTTACAAAAAGCAAGTTTATATCATCGTTTTCCTAATGGAAAAAAAGAAATAGCAACAGCTGTACTGAATTATGTTAATGAAGGTTTACAAAAAGATCTTTGTAAAATTCTTGCTGATACTACAATACCGTCAAACAAACGAATAATGAAGGTTATTGAAAACATTAATTCTTTTTATGATGGTGGTAAAGCTACCTGTCTACTAAGATCAATCTCTTTAAATACTGGTATGGAGTTATTTGGTACAGAAATTAAAGACAACATGAATGAATGGATTAATGCTTTCGCTAATTTTGGTAAGGAAATTGGATTCAGTGAAGAAACAGCGATAGAAAACGCAAGAGAAACATTAATTACAATTCAAGGAAGTTTAGTCGTTAGTAAAGGACTTGGTGATTTTACTATTTTTAAAAAAGCGCTTTCTAAAATAGAACACATTTATAAGGAATAAAAAAATTTAATTATTAAAATTACCGAATGTTCGGTTATAAACTAAATATAATGAGTAAAACAGCAATCGTAATTATTTCAGACCCAAAAAGCAATACTGATGAATCACTAGCAAGAGTATTAAACGCAATGGCTGCGGCCTATGATTATAAAACTAGTGGTGAAGATGTAAAAATAGTTTTTACAGGTACTGGAACACGTTGGCCAAGTAGACTTCAAAAAGAAGATCATATGGCACATAAAATTTATAAAGAAATAGAAGATGTTATACTAGGTGTTTCAGCAGCTTGTTCACAAGTATTTGGAGCAGATCCTTCAGGTTTAGATTTAATACAAAACAACCCTGTTCCTGGAACTCCTGGATTACCTAGTTTAGTTCAATTACAAAAAGACGGATATAACATTCTTACCTTCTAATTTTAAAAAAATTATATATCACTATATTTTTTTTGACTTATGGTGATATATTTTTAAGCTTATCCATAACATCTAATTTATATAACATTAAAAACCATGAACTCTATATACAATAAAGGAGAAATTGCTTTACAAGAAAAGTTTGGAGAAACTAAAATGGCAAATCGAGTTCGTAGAGCAATAAAAAATGAAATTGTGCCTGGAGCAATCGCTTTTATAGAAAATCAATCAATGGTTATTGTTAGTAGTGTAGATGAAAACAATAATGTCTGGACTTCTCTTTTAATTGGTAATTATGGTTTAGCTTCAGTAGTTAATCAAAACGAAATTTTGTTTGACACTAAAAAAATACAAAGCTCTATAAATGATGTTTTCTTTAAAAACACCATAAAAGAAAACTCTAAAATGGGTTCTATTTTTATAGAGTTAGGGTCTAGAAGACGTTTTCGAATAAACGGAAACGTACATCATAAAACTACAGGCATTCATTTACAAATTGAAGAAGCATATCCTAATTGTCCAAAATACATACAACGAAGAATTTTAACAATTACTGAAAACTCTAAAAGAACTTCTCCTGAAATTTCATCTGGTACACAATTAAATACTTCTCAAAAAGAGTTAATATTAAAATCAGACACTTTCTTTGTGGGTAGTCAATCAACAGATAAAAAATTAGACAGTTCTCACAGAGGAGGTAATCCTGGTTTTATTGAAATCTTAGGAAATGGTGATTTAAAAATACCTGATTATATAGGTAATAGCATGTATAATACTTTAGGTAATATTTTTGAAAACCCAAATGTTGGTCTTGTTTTTATTGATTTTGAACAAGGACATACACTACAAATAACAGGACATGCATCTTTATTGCTAGATCAACACACAAATATTGATTATATAAAAACAACAGATACCGGAAGATACTGGATTTTTAAAACCATAAAATGGATAGAAACTTTTAAACATAACAATGCTAAATGGGAATATGAAGATGCTTCTCCTTTTAATCCTGATTTTTCTTTTTAATCACTATCTTCTTTTAAATGAAGAATCAAACAAATGCGCCTTGTAACTTATTAACAAAAAATAGGGTTTCTGTAACTTTTATTATCTAATGATTCCTTCTGAAAAAGTACTTGTATATACTCATATTAAAAATTGAACTACTACAAACTAAAGAACACTAGTACAAACCATTACAGACAAAATTAAATTAGTTTTTGATTAAAAAGTTTAATTATTTCATTTAAAAAAAAGAAAATAAAAATCTGATTTTCAGTATATTAAAACCAAGTTAGAGTTTTAAATTTAACTTCACATAATTTTTCTTCTCAAAAGAAGTTATTATAGCTGTAAAATTCATATTTCTATGTGTTTTACTTGATCCCCTAAAGTTAAAATAAATTTAAGCTAGCTATTTATTTTAAACTTAAATCTATTAAGAAACTGTTCTTAAACAGGTTTCTGTTATTATATACCAAATAAACTAATAATCTTATTTTAATTAAATGAAAACCTCTAAACTAATTTTAGTTGTACTATTCGTATGCCTATACTACAACTCTTTTGGCCAACCAACTCCACCCAATGGTAAAAAATGGCAAAAAATTGAAAATCTATCAGATGAATTTAATGGAAACTCTTTAAATACTGCTAAGTGGGCAGTAAATGTATCTACTTGGAAAGGTAGACCTCCTGCCTTTTTTTTAACTGAAAATGTTAGCGTTAACAACGGTAATTTAAACCTAAAAGCAACTACACTTAAAACCCCTTTTCCTGTAGAAAACCCTAAGCCTAACTCTACTTTTAAAACATGGACACATGGTGGTGCTTTAGTTAGATCTTTAAAACGACATTCTTTTGGCTATTATGAAGTTAAAATGAAAGCCAACAAAACATTTATGTCTTCAACCTTTTGGTTAATTAACAAAAGAAATGAATTTCAGGGATGTGATGTAAGAACTACAGAGTTAGATATAGTAGAAACTGTTGGTGCAAACCCTCAAAACAAAGGTTGGATTACCAATTTTATTAGCGCTATGAATTCCAATACGCATAGTAGAGGCGTTACTTGTAATGAAACTCCTGTAGGCCAAAAAGGTAATAGAGCAGATATTGGCGAAGAAAGCTGGAAAGACTATCATACTTACGGTGTTTGGTGGAAAAGTAAATCAGAGTTGTTATTTTATTTAGATGGCAAACATACCGGAACTGTAAAACCTTCTGCTGATTTTAATTTACCAATGTACTTAAGAATGGTTGTTGAAACATATGATTGGAATGTTTCTAACGCTGGAAAAGATGGTATGAATTTACCTGAAAGTGATAGAACAACTTACTATGATTGGATAAGATCTTATGAACTGGTTGATGATACTAGTAGTAGTACTGATAAAGTTTCTTTTAACAACCCTCCAACATCTATTCCGTCTCAAAAGAACTACACTTTTAATGTAAATTATGAAGCAAATACAACTCGTGAAATAATTGTTGAACTTTGGTCATCAACCAAATGGTTAGGAAATAAAAAAGAAACAGTAAATAAAGGAAAAGGTACAAAAAGAATCACCCTAAACCTTGCTGAATCACCTGTTCCTGATAAAGAATACCTAATTAAAACCCATATTAGACCAGTAGGAACAACTTGGAAAGAATCTTTAGACACTGATCAACACACAAATATAACAATCTCAGCTACTCAGTTGATTCCAAACGGAACCTATTTTATTGGCTCGAGTCAATCGAATCAAAGATTACTCTCAAGGGCTTTAGAAAGCAATAGTGCTAGAATGCATGACTCTGGAAATTGGAAGGATCAAAAATGGGAATTTACTCATTTAGGTGAAAACATTTATACCATTAAAAATAATGGTAATGGCAGGTATTTAGAGGTTATAAATACGGAATGTCAGAACGGAAAGAATGTTACTACTTCTACAAAAGCTACTCAAAATAATCAAAAATGGACTGTTGTTCCTAACCAAAAATTTTACAATTTAAAACCAGTTAGCTGTTCAAATAGTGCCCTAGATGTTTCTGCTGGAGCTATTAATGCTAATGTTCAAATTTGGGAACATCAAATGAATAATGCTAATCAAAAATGGAATATCACCTCTGCTACTGCTAATAAAACAAGTACTAGAAAAGGCACAAATGTTAAAAATAATATAGTATCCTTTTTTCCAAACCCCACATCAGATCAATTAATGATTAAAGGATTAGGTAAAGAAGAAACTATAACAATATATGACAATAATGGTACTGAATATATTCGTAAAAAAACGACTAAGAAAAACGAAACAATTAATACTAGTAGATTAAAACCTGGTGTTTATTATTTAAACGTTTCAGATACTTTTAAAACCAAAATCATAAAAAAATAAACTAAATAAAGGTCGCCTAAAAGGCGGCCTTTATTTTTTCTAATTGTATATATATTTTCTTTTTATATCTTTAGATACATTTAAAACTTAAATGATGAAATATGAAGCTTCTACACCCGATGAATATGTAGCACAACTTCCAGAAGAAAGAAAAGAAGTTATAGAAAAACTACGCAAAATTATTTCTAATAGTTTACCAAAAGGATTTGAAGAAGGTATTAATTATAATATGATTGGATATTATGTTCCTCATACTATATACCCAGATGGGTATCATTGTGATTCTAAATTACCTTTGCCTTTTATGAACATAGCTTCGCAAAAGAATTCGGTTAACTTATATCATAGTGGTATTTATGCTAAAAAAGAGTTGTTAGACTGGTTTGTTAGTGAGTATCCAAAACATTCAAAACGTAAATTAGATATGGGTAAAAGCTGTATCCGTTTTAAAAAAATGGAAGATATTCCTTACAAATTAATTGCTGAATTATGTGCTAAAATGACAGTGCAAGATTGGATTACTATTTATGAAGAAAACGTAAAGAGATAAAATAAAAATACATTAATAATGAAAAAAGGTAAAGTAACAGGAATTGGAGGCGTATTTTTTAAAACTGATGATGTAAACGCTACTAAAGAATGGTATAATAAACACCTAGGTTTTAATACTGATGATTGGGGATCTACTTTTTGGTGGAAAGATAATGAAGGAAAAAAAGCATCAACACAATGGAGCCCTTTTAAAAAGAATACAGATCATTTTTCACCTTCAAAAAAGGACTTTATGATTAACTATAGAGTTGAAAATTTAAAAGAACTATTACAAGAACTTAAAAAAGAAGGTATTACTGTACTTGGTGAAATAGAAGAATATAGTTACGGTAAGTTTGGCTGGATTATAGATTTAGATGGCAATAAAATTGAACTTTGGGAACCTATAGATGAAGCTTTTTTATAATTCTGCTGCTTTTGATATTATATCTAAAGTAACTTTATATATAGGTTTTTGTATCATTTTACTTCTTAACCAAGCATAAAAACTCATTACAAAAATATCTTCTTCTTTAGCTCCTATCCATTCAAAAGAGTTTTCTATTTTGGTTATAAATTCTTTAGAAGTAATTTCTTTAGGGTTTGTATAATAAGAAACTACATGTTGTAAGAAAACAAGTACTCGTTCTTGGCCGATTTCTTTTAAATAAGAAGAGAACTGACGTTTAAAACGTAATAGTCTACTTTCAAACACTTCCAAATAATCTAACTCAACTAAAAGTAAAATTTCAATCAAACACTTTTTTATTACCCACTCCTTCCCTACTTTTTCTGTATACCATTTATCTGTATGATATAATTTAGAGAGTAATTTATACGCTTTTTGTATTTCATTTTTTTGAAAAGAAAATACAATTAAACTTAAATGTAAATCCAACACACTTACAATATCTGTATGTTTTTTCTTTAATAAAGATTCTAATCTTTCAATAGCCTCTTCTTGTTTGTTAGTATAATTCAAATTTAACGTGTATAGCAACTCATATTTTAACTGAAAAACACGTTGATACTTTCTCTTGTTTTTACCTATTTCATTTTCCATTATTTCTAAAAAGAACATCGACTTTCTAAATTGTTTTGTTCTAAATAACGTATTTGCTATCATATATAAAACATGAATGTGATAGAAACGTTCTTTTTCTTTATTCGGGTGTTCTTTTAACAAATCATACATCTCTAACATAAAAGATTCTATTTGTAAATAATCTTTTGTTACAAATGCAGAAATACTTGCTATAGTTAATAATTGATATAAAGATTTAAAAGACAATGTTTCGTCTATACTAATTTTTTGCTCATTCAATATTGTAAATAATATTTTCTGAAAATCAACAACCTCACCTTTATTACTAATTTGATGAAGCATTTTTCTAATTTTTGCATAAACAATATTTAATTCTTCTTCTAACGTATATGACTTCTGATTCTTTTTAAAATCACTAATTAATCTTTCTAGATCTTCTTTCTCATTTGCATAAGAAAACTGAATTTTTAAATGATAAATTTCATTTAAATAAGGATATAACTGATACTCTTTAGCAATCACCGTCGCTTTATCTAATAATTTAAAACCAATTACAAATTGTTGTTGTTGTAAAAAAGAACGCGCAACCAATATGTACTTTATAACTTGAATTTTATCTGAATTCTCTTCTTCTAAATTTAGTGTTGCTAAAAAATCTATTAATGATTCATATAATCTCTTTCTAAGTGCGTGATAAGCATCTTTCTTTTTGTTTGGATATAATTTATTGCACATTTCTTCAGAAGACAACTCATCTAAGTATAATAACTTAAAAAGTTCAATATTTTTAACGTCCGTTCTCCTATTCTTTTTATGTAAAAAGTACAAGAATTTTGTATAATCATCTTTAGAAAAAGAAGAAATTATTGTTTTTAAACTCATTTTAAATCATCAGTTAACATTTATAAATATACCATTATTACTATATAAAATAAAAAAAATAAAAAATTAAATCATCAGTTTAATACTTAAATAGTTTTTCACAACATACTACATCTGTGCATCTTTGTACCATAATCATTTAAAACAAATTATTATGGATTATCAAACAACAGTTTCAAACAAAGAAACAACAAACAAAAAAGTAAAGAAAAAAGAAAAGAAGGTATTTAATCAAAAACCAACAGGTGCTTTTATAGGGGCTTCATGGGCTGCATTATTTGTAGGTATTACTGCTTATTGTATTGGTTTATGGAATGCAACTATGTTACTAAATGAAAAAGGATATTATTTTACGGTACTCTTATTTGGTTTATTCTCTGTAATTTCTGTACAAAAAGCAGTTAGAGATAAACTAGAAGGAATTGAAGTTACCGAAATGTATTATGGAATTAGCTGGGCAACTACTGTAATTTCTATATTATTATTAATTATAGGATTATGGAATGCTGATTTAGAGCTGAACGTAAAAGGGTTTTATGGAATATCATTTATGCTAAGTATATACGCTGCAATTGCAGTACAAAAAAATGTAAGAGATATTGCCTATATAGATAGAGATGAAGACAAAAAAGATTTGTTTTGATGATCCGATTAACTTTCTAAGTTAATCATAACCCAACAATTTTTATTGTTGGGTTTATTTTTATTTCTTTAAATTTGAAAAGGTATCTAACTTAAAATCAATAGAAATGTCTGAAGAAAATAAAAATTTAGAAGATCACGCAAATGAAGCTGCTAAGAATATAGAGAACACTACAAATGAAACAACTGAATCTTCTACAGATAAAGCAAAAGAAGCTTTTAATGATGCTGCTGAAAAAGCATCAGAATTCGCAGGGGATGCTAAAGAAGCATTAGGTAATGTTGCAGATAAAGCTGGTGAATATGCAAAAGCTGCTGAAGAAAAAATATCAGAATTTGCAGGAGATGCTGGAGAAAAATTGGCTGACTTAGCAGACGGTGCTAAAGAAGCATTTTCAGATGCTAAAGAAAAAGTGGCTGAAGTTTTAGCTAGCGAAGAAGCTCAAAAAATAAAGGCAAAAGCCAGTGAATTTGCAGAAGATGCTAAAGAGGTTTTAAGTGATGTTACTGAAAAAGCAGCAGATTTAGCTGAAGATGCTGTTGAAGAAATTAAAGAAGTTAAAGAAAAAACTAAGAATTTCTTTCAACGTTTATTCGGAAAATAATTTCATCACACCTTTTAACTATTTAATTTACATTTTACAAAAGACAACACATAAAATAGTGAAAGAAAAATCAAAGCCTCACCCTAAACAAAAAACTCATCACCTTTATTAAGGTTTTAACAATAATTTTAAAATAGAAATAACATAAAACAAGAAAAACTAACCCTATAAAAGGATTAGTTTTTTGTTTAAATTTACAACAATAATATAATTAAGGGGCAATTGTTTCTTCTTGAGCCATTAAACCAAAAAACTTATCTAAGTTTGGTAAAATAACAATTCTTGTTCTACGATTTCTCGCTCTATTACTAGCCGTATTATTTTCTACTAGAGGCATTGAACTCCCTCTACCCGCAGCTATTAATCGATTAGAATCTACATTATATTTTTTATCTAACAATCTTACAATAGAAGTAGCTCTTTTTACACTTAAATCCCAATTGTCTTGTAATACTCCATTATTAATAGATCTAGAATCTGTATGACCTTCAATCATTACATCCATACTTGGTTCAGAGTTAATCACATTTGCTAATTGTTGAATTAATTTATGTGCTTTTCTTTTAACTCTATAACTTGCCGTATTAAATAATAAATTATCTGCTACAGATATCATCACTACTGTTTTATCAATGTTTATATCTATATCTTCAGAATTTTCTAACTCAGAAGTATTGATAGATTTTTTTAAACTATAAGCAACCGCCACATTCATTGAATCTTTTAATGTTTTTGCATTTGCTAATTCAGCAGGATCAACTTTAGTTAAAGTTGCTCTCATTTTTTCTTTCATTGAATTAGAAATAACTGCTGTATTTCCTACCATATCTAATTTAACATTGTTCTCTTCTTTTAAATTAGAATTGTAATTCTTTAATGAACTAATTTTCTCATTATAACTTTCTACTCGCTGCTCTATCTTTGCAAACTTTGCTTCTAACTGTTGCTTTTCTATGGTCGTTTTTTGTAAACTACCTTTTGTATCTTGATATTGCTTTTCAAGTGCTACATATTTCTTTTTCGAAACACAAGAACTCAAAACCAAAGCAGAAACACCTAAGAGGATTATAGTTTTTTTCATTTTTATTTTACATTTAATTGGTTGTTATGGATAACGGGGATCTTTTGTAAATATTATACATAAAAAAAAAGCTGTTTATAAAAAACAGCTTTTTCATTAATTCTTTAAGAAGAATATTCTTTTGTATTTAAGCCCAGATTTCAATACCTCCACCTGTTGGTCTTATACCTCCTCCACCAGTACCTGTAGAACCTCCTGTTCCTCCACAATTAGGGTGATTTGTGATAAGTGAAGGGTAATTTAAATAACAATCTTGTCCTTGACCTCCATTTAATATATAATTTGTTCCTTCACAACGGTATGTACAAGTTACTGACAATGAATTTCCTCCTTTTACTTCTTTTTGCTTTTCATTATTTAAAGAAGTTACCCCATTTAACTCTAAAATGTTTTTTAACATAATCCCTGTTTTTATATTCTTTTTTAGGATAAATCTAGTAAAAGGCTCTTGAATATAAATGTTAAAAAGGTTAAACGCTATCAACTATTTAAAAAACGATCAACCTTTCATTGTAAGTGTAATTATTAACGTAACGGCAGTTTTTCTAAAAACTACTTAAACACAAACAAACTTTATTATGCTTTCTTAAGTTCTAAATATTAAATACCCTAAAAAAAAGAATATTAAAGGATAAAGCGGCAAACAATAAATTAGTTTTTTATTCACATTTTTAATACTTGAATAAACGAGTATTACAGTTAATACAAAACCAAAAATTGCTCCAAATAATGATAAAATAGAATATAACAAATCTACCATAGCATGCGGATGATGTTCTTTATAATTCACTATTATATATACTATTACAAAACCAAAAACCCTATATAATACTATTCCTCTCAAAACAGATTTTAAAACAAAACTTATATCATCCTTTGTCTTATTTTCATTTAAACTGTCACTAGTATACAAGTAATAAATCAACCCTATAAAAAAAGCTCCAATAATTAGTATCATAAAGTTGTTTAATGTACTAAAATTCGTGTGTTAGGCAACAACTTTTTCAAATACCTATAATTTGCATCACTAAGTAATTCTTCACTAAAATCAAGTACTTGCAACCTATTTAAATTCTTTATAGATTCTGGAAAAGAGATTATTTTATTCTTCTTTAATTCTAAATTCCATATTTTTTTTAAAGAAGTAATACTTTCAGGAAACTTAGTGAAGCTATTCTTATTTAACATCAAGTTATGAAGAGCAACTAAATTTTCAAACCCTTTAGGTAAATTTTTCAATTCATTTGAACTTAAATTTAATATTTCTAAAGTAATTAAATTACTAAACGTTAAAGGCAACTCTTTCAACTTAGCTCCTCTTATTCTTAACGAAATTATATTTTTCAACTCCCCAAACTCTTCTGGTAAAACCTCTAAACTGCTACCATCTATTGTTAAGTGTCTTAAATTCTTTAGCTTTTCAATCGATTTAGGCAAAAATGAAATTGTACTTAATGAAATACTTAATTCTTCTAAAGCTATTAGACCTCCTATTTCATTTGGTAACTCTTTTAAACCTTCGGCAATTAATAAAAACTTTAGTTTCTTAAGTTTACCAATAGAGTTTGGTAATTTATTTAAAACACTTCGTACTTCTAAGTGTTCTAAATTTTCTATTTTTCCTATAGAATTTGGCAATAGCTTTAAACTATCTGAAGTAATTTTAAGTTTCTTTAAACTTTTAAGCTCTTTTATACTACTTGGTAATTCTTTTATGTTTTCGCAAAAAACATCTAAAATTTGTAAATTATCTAACTTTCCAATATATGAAGGCAATTTTTTAATTCCATCATCTGAGATCTGTAGTACTCTAAGGTTCTTTAGTTTTATAATATCCTTAGATATCTTTTCGTTCCAGATGTTTAAATGTGTAACCTCTAGAGGCTCTTTTAAAGCTTCTCTTAAAGAATCATACTCTTTCTTTTTACTCTGTGAGCAAGAGTTAATTATAATAAATATAAAAAAAAGAGTTATTTTACATCTGATCATTCTGTTTTTAACTTTCAGTATCTTAAAGCATTAAAAACACTATTTATTTAAATCATCTAATGCTTTTTGTTCTAATTCTGCCTGAAACTCTTCTAAAACTGGCTTTATAGTACTTTGTGGTATTTCTGCCACTTTAATATACATTAAACCATCAACAGCATTATTAAATTTCGGATCTACATTAAAAGCAACTAAACGTGCGTTCTGTTTAACATATTTTTTTATTAGAACAGGAATTCTTAGTGTTCCTGGCTCAAGTTCATCTATAATTTTATCAAACTTTTGCATATCTGCCTCAGTAGCATCAAACACAAAATCTTTATCTCCGTCTTTTAATTTTACTTTATATTCTTTTTTAGGATAAATATATTGAGCCACATAAGGGTCATAATAATGAGATTTCATAAATTCAATCATTAATGATTTTGAAAATTCAGAAAACTGATTACTTATACTTACTCCTCCCATTAAGTATTTATACTTAGGATATCTTAAGGTAACATGCAAAATACCTTTCCATAATAAGAAAAGAGGCATTGGTTTTTGTTGGTATTCCTTAGTAATAAATGCTCTACCTAACTCTATTGTTTGCTCCATCATTGTATACAATTCTGGTTCAATTCTAAACAAGCTATGAATATAAAAACCATGTATACCATGTTTTTTATAAATATCTTTACCTAAGCCCATTCTATAAGAGCCTGCTAATTTACTAGCTTTATTATCCCATAAAATTAAATGATAATAATACTTATCATATTTATCTAAATCTAAAGGTTTATTGGTTCCTTCTCCAACTTCTCTAAAAGTAATTTCTCGCAACCTTCCTATTTCATGAATTAAATTAGGAATTACTTTTGCTTCTGTAAAAAACACTTCGTAGTTTTTACTTTCTAACAAACGTTTTCCATTATCTCTTAACTCATCTATTTCTTTAGATATTAAATCAGTATTTCTCTGAGAACTAATATTTTTAGCCTTCTTTGGAATTTTTAAGTTTTTGGTAGAAATTAACTTTTGATTTTTCTCAAAAGGATTTGCTAGCATGTATGTTTTCTTACGTAAAAACTCGTAAAATGCTGGAATATCTTTATATTGATTTTGATCTTTAATTGAAATTGGCTTTCCAATTCTTACTTTAATAACCCTACGCTTTTGAGAAAGCAATTCAGAAGGTAATTTTGCAGTTCTTAAAACACCGCTTATTTTAGATAAAAAATAAAAAAAGCGACTATTTTTAGCGTGAAAATAAATAGGAATTACAGGTACATTTGCTTTTTTAATTAACTTTACGGCTCCTTCTTCCCATGGTTTATCAACCATTAATTTACCATCTTTATAAGTAGAAACTTCTCCTGCCGGAAATATACCTAATGGTTTCCCTTCTCTTAAATGCAATAACGAATTTTTTATACCTGCTAAACTAGATTTAGCATCCTTATGATCTTCAAAAGGATTAACTGGCATTATGTAAGGCTTTAATGGATCTGCTCTGTGCAACAAAAAATTTGCAATTATTTTATAATCTGGCCTATGTTCTACTAATAACCTTAATAATAAAATTCCGTCTATTCCTCCAAGAGGATGATTTGATATAGTTATAAAAGGTCCTTCTTTAGGAATACGTTTAAAATCTTCTTCTGGTATTTCAAATTCTATTTTAAACTCATCAAGTAATCCTTTTAAAAAAGGCAAATCACTTTTATGTTTATGTTTGTCATAAACTTTACTTACTCTAGAAATTCTTAAAACCTTAATTAGCAACCATCCAATAAACGTACCTAGAATACCTAATTTATCTACATTTATTGCTTTTGCAACTTCTTTAGATGTTACTAAACTCATAATTTGGCGTTAACTTTAACTACAAATATATTAAGAAAATTGCTGTTATTCCTGTTTTTCTTGAATTACTAATTGCGCAGTTTCTGTATTAATTTGCCTAATAATAGCTTTACCTCTTCGTTTTATATTGGTAATAGCCTCATCATCAAAATGTCTAATAGTAAATAATGTTGCGTTTTTATATGACTTAATATTAAAAGCAGATTTAATATCGTTGTAAAAATCTTCAAACATTCCATATTTATCTTCTACACATACAGAGAAGCTTAATGCTGAATTCTGAATTAGATTTACCTTTAATTTATAGTCGTGTAATTTTTTAAAAACAGCACTTATATTATCTTCTACCATAAAAGAAAAATCTTTTGCTGAAACAGAAACTAATATTTGATTTTTCTTAACAATGTAACAAGGAACTTCAGGCTCTATTCCTACAGTTTTTGTTACGGATGTACCTGTTTGATTTAAATTCTCAAAAGAACGAACAAATAAGGGAATTCGTTTTTGTTCTAAAGGTTGTAACGTTTTAGGATGAATTACAGAAGCTCCGTAAAAAGCCATTTCTATTGCTTCTGTATAAGATATTTTTTCAAGCAACTCTGTTTCTTCAAAAACTCTTGGGTCGGCATTTAAAACTCCTGGTACATCTTTCCATATAGTAACACTTTCTGCATTTAAACAATATGCAAAAATACCCGCAGTATAATCAGATCCTTCTCTCCCTAGAGTTGTTGTTTTACCATTACTCCCGCCTAAAAAACCTTGTGTTATATTTAATTTAGTAGTATCTACTTTTTCTTGAATAACTTTTTCTGTTAATTCCCAATTAACTTTAGCGTCTCTATAGTTATCATCAGTTATTACAAAACCCCTAACATCTAGCCAATTGTTCTCTAATCCTATTTCTTTTAAGTATGCACTTACAATGGTAGTAGACATTAATTCACCAAAACTTACTATTTGATCATACACATAATTATAATCAGTAGATGAATTAGTTGTCATAAAACCACTTAATTCACCAAATAAGATGGTTATTTTATGATAAACTTCATGTTCTTTTTGAAATAGACCTGATAACATTTCGTAATGAAAGTTTTTTACAAACTCTAATGCTGATGAAAGTCCTTCTTCAGCCCTATAACTTGTTACCAAGTTTTCAAAAGCATTTGTCATTTTACCCATTGCTGAAATTACTACTAAAGTATTTTCAGTTCCAACATGTTGTAAAACACGAGCTATATTTTTAACTGCATCTGGATTTTTAACTGATGCTCCTCCAAATTTAAATATTCTCATGTATAAAATTTTCTAAATTTTCACTATTCATTTGTGCAACTTTCCATTCCTTAAAAACTGTTGCTCCTGTATTTTCGTAAAATCGTACCGCATTAGTATTCCAATCTAAAACTTCCCATGATACTCGTTTATAATTATTATCAAATGCGTATTTCATTATCTCTTTATACAAAGCCTTTCCTGCTCCTATACCTCTTTTAGAGGCAGTAATCATTAAATCTTCTAAATGTATTGTTTTACCTTTCCATGTAGAATATCTTTCATAAAATAATGCCATTCCAATAATTGTTCCATCATTTTCTTCAGCTACAAATGTTTTAAACCTAGGAGCTTCTCCAAAACCATCTTTTATTAAATCTTCTACAGTAATAACTACAGCATCAGGTTCTTTTTCAAAAACTGCTAACTCAGTAATTAAACCCAAAATAGCTTTTGCATCTTTAATTTCTCCCTTACGAATACTAAAACTCATTTCTTTTTAAATTTTAAGCAAAAATAGTTTTTATAACCCCTTGTTAAAAAAAATAAC
This sequence comes from uncultured Tenacibaculum sp., assembly GCA_937922085.1. Lineage (GTDB taxonomy): Bacteria > Bacteroidota > Bacteroidia > Flavobacteriales > Flavobacteriaceae > Polaribacter. Next base: position 29,380 of record CAKZVD010000017.1, read on the forward strand.
AAATTACAACACATCATTCTTTTTTTGTTGAGTTTTTTAACAAGAACACTAAAAAAAGTAAACAATTTTTAAAATTAAGTCTTAAAATAAACATATTCTAATATATAATGAAGTCCTTTTCATTTAAATAAAAAAAGGCAACCATCTAATATAATAGTTACCTTTTTAATTTATATTTTGCATAAAAAATAGAAAAGACTTCTAATATTTATGGAATAAGTTCTCTTATCATTATCTAATATTGGTTTATCTGGTAAACTTACATAAGAAACACTAAACCTTTCTCTATCTAAATCGGTACTTTGACCAAAAGATACAAGGTTCATTAATAATAGAATATAAAGTATTATTTTTTCATCATTTTTTTACTTTTATTTTTCACGACAAATGTAAAAATAAAATTGAATGTTTTTTTCTTGGCTTTTTTCATACTAAAAATGTTAAAATACTACCCGAAAACGTTGTAGTTACATAAAAAAGTTGGCATCTTTGTGGAATAATAAAATTGTATCTTTTTTATGGCTAAAAAAAATCAAACGTTAGGTGAGTTTATTATTGAAAATCAATCTTCTTTCAAATATACCTCAGGAGAATTATCTCGACTCATTAATTCTATACGTTTAGCAGCTAAAGTAGTTAATCATGAAGTAAATAAGGCGGGGTTAGTAGATATTATTGGAGCTGCTGGTGAAACCAACATTCAAGGAGAGGACCAACAAAAGCTAGATATTTATGCAAATGATAAATTTATTCAAACATTAACCAATAGAAATATTGTTTGTGGTATTGCCAGTGAAGAAGAAGACGATTTTATCATAGTAAATAGTCAAGATGAAAACCATCAAAACAAATATGTAGTTTTAATTGATCCTTTAGATGGCTCTTCTAATATAGATGTAAATGTTTCTGTAGGTACTATTTTTTCTATTTACAGACGTGTAACTCCTGTTGGAACTCCTGTACAATTAAAAGATTTTTTACAAAAAGGAAGCGAACAAGTCGCTGCTGGATATGTTGTTTATGGTACTTCTACAATGTTAGTTTATACAACTGGTCATGGTGTAAATGGTTTTACTTTAAATCCTGCAATTGGAACCTTTTATTTATCACATCCAAGTATGCAATTTCCTGAAGATGGAAAAATTTATTCTGTAAACGAAGGGAATTATATTCATTTTCCTCAAGGAGTAAAAAACTATATTAAATACTGCCAGGAAGAAGAAGGAAACAGACCTTATACAAGTAGATATATTGGATCTTTAGTTTCTGATTTTCATAGAAACATGATTAAAGGAGGTATTTATATGTACCCAAAAAGTTCAAAAAATGCGAAAGGAAAACTACGTTTATTATATGAATGTAATCCTATGGCATTTTTAGCTGAACAAGCAAATGGAAAAGCTTCTGATGGGTATACTCGTATTATGGACATTGCTCCTACTGAATTACATGAGCGTGTTCCTTTTTTCTGCGGAAGTAAAAACATGGTAGAAAAAGCAGAAGAATTTATGACTAAATTTCCTACTGAAAATTAAAGAATAACTATTAACTATAGTAAAATAAATTTCAAATAGGATTAACCATTGTTAGTCCTATTTTTTTATGGTAAATTCGTAACTCAAAAAATATTAAATCAAATAAACACATATTATGGCTTTTAAATTACCAGAATTAGGGTATGCTTACGATGCATTAGAACCAAATATAGATGCTAGAACTATGGAAATTCATTATTCGAAGCATCATAATGGATATACAAATAAATTAAATGCTGCAATTGAAGGTTCTGATTTAGAAGGAAAATCAATTGAAGATATTTTAGGGAACTTAGACATGAACAATGCTGGAGTTCGTAATAATGGAGGTGGTTTTTATAATCATTCTTTATTTTGGAGTGTAATGAATCCTGAAGGAAAAGGACGTTTGTCTGGAGAATTAAAAGATGCTATTGAAGCTGAATTTGGTTCTGTAGATGCTTTTAAAGATGCTTTTGCAAAGGCAGCTGCTACACAATTCGGTTCTGGTTGGGCATGGTTATGTGTTCATAAAGGAGGAAAAGTAGAGGTTTGTTCTACTCCTAACCAAGATAATCCGTTAATGCCTGGTGTTACTTGTGGAGGAACTCCTATCTTAGGATTAGATGTTTGGGAACACGCATACTACTTAAACTACCAAAACCGTAGACCAGATTATATTAATGCTTTCTTTAATGTAATTAACTGGAACGAAGTTGAAAGAAGATATGCTGAAGCTAAATAATTAGTTTTAGTAACTTAAAAATAAAAAGCACCCATTGGGTGCTTTTTATTTTTAATAACAAACTTATTTATCAAACACCCAATAATTCCCAATACTTCCTAAGACTCTCTTCAACTTCAGCAAAAATTATTGACTATACTTTTAACTCTTTAAACCAATTTAAAAGAGTATGTTATTTTCATTTTTTTAACTATTATTAAATTAATAGCGTTTTTTTTTATGCTTTTTTAACTTTTTTACTAAAAAAAACATAGTTTTGCTTTCAATAATAAATTTAACAATTGTTATACAAATTTAAAAATATGAAGATAAAATCGTTAATTATTTTATGCTTTTGCTTTATGCTTACTACTATAATTGCTCAAAAACAAAAGTCAAAATCAATCACTATTCTATTGCCATCGTACCCTACCGAACTACCTGTTAAAGATTTGGATACGTATGCTATTAATTTTTTAGATAAAGCAGAAAGAGCGTTACCTTTTAATGAAGAAGAATTACAAAAAGCATTAAATTTTGAGTCATTTAGTCATTCTGTAGGAGATGAAACTCCCGATTTATTTTTTGGTGTGCAAGGGGTTGGTATAAATGATATTGAAACAACAATAAAAAGATCTGGAAGTAAAAAACAATATACAGTATACTCAAAACCTAAAACGAACACCAAAATATCTATTATGCTACTAGTAGATGGAGAGCCTAGACAAATTCTGGATTTTCCTATTCCTATTAGAACACAAGATAAAAAAGCGGTAACTACAATTACTACTTTTTCTTTTGATGAGGCTGAAAAATATTTAGACTTTAGAGATGTTGATAGCGCTAAACCAACACCAACTTTAGTAAAAGACTTCTTAAAAAAATACCTAGGAGATGAATATTTAACAAAAACTATTGTTCCTAAATTAAAATCTAAATATGATTATGGGTCTGTAAAAAAATCTCAAACTTTTTACTACATAAAAGACAAGAAAAATAAGCCTTTAATTAAAGAAAGTAAGCAAAAAATTATTGAATTATATAATAACATTTTTGCTAAAACAAATACTTTAGAAGACTTAAGAGACAGCAAAGCTTTATTCACACCCTATATTACTTATTGGAAAGATTTGTATGAAAAATATAAATCAGTAAAAAAACCAGCTTGGGCAATGTTAATAAACTTACACGCTACTGCAATAATTATGGAAGATGTAAGTTTAGCTGAAGAGTACTTAAATAAGTTAGTTGCATTAGAAACAAAAAGTTGGGCTACAAGAGCTGCTAAGGATAGATTTAAAAAATTTAAAGAAAAATACGACATAAATCATAACCATAGTGGAGAAAGAATTTATGCAGAAAACTATGAACTTAATAAGAGGCTTGGCAATGTTTTAAAAAATGAAGAAGAAAAGAAAAAGGCAAAGGCGAATGATATTTTAGGAACTACTGGGTATATAATTTCTTCAAAAGATGAAAAGTTTGAGGGCGAAATTACTCTTAAATTTAGTAAAGAAGAAGAAAAAAAAGAACCAGGAACTTTTATTAGTTTAGATGGTGAAAAAACACCGGGTAAATCTGTTACCATTAAGTACAAAAACGCGAGAGGAAAAACAAGGATTAAAGAATTAAAAGCCAAAAAAGTTAAAGAAATTGTTATTGGTGATAAAATTTACAAGCCTATTAATCCAGAAACTGATGGACTTCAAAAAGTAGCTAATGCTTTAAACTTTGCCTTTAGCAATATTATTTTAATGAAAGAACTTTATAAATCTGAAAAAATAGGGGTATACTTAAGTCATAAATCTGATAGTGAATATTACTTAAAATTTCCTTCAAATGAAAAGGCTAAAAAAGTTAAAATGAACTCTGATAGTAGTTTTATAACCAACACTAGTGAATTATTTAAAAGCTGTGCTTCTTTAGTTGAAAAACTTAAAAAAGGAAAGTTTAAAAATACTGAAAAAGATTTAGTTGAAATTTCTAAATTATTCTCTACTGAATGTAAATGATCTTTTTTCAATAAAAATAGAAAGTCGTATAACTTAACGTTATACGACTTTTTGTTTGTTTATACTTTTTGAAAACGAAAGCTTTTAATTCGTTCTTCAAAACTAGATTCTTCAATTGGTAAAGCTACTTGTTCAAATAAACTTAGTAAATCTTCTGAATGTTTTGTTGATGTTAGTTTTAATAAATTAAAATAAACAAAAGAACTCCACATAACAGCTTTAAGCATTGTTTTATCCTCATTAAACATACGTATTTCAACAAATAACTTTTTATCTGTAAAATTAATTAACTGAGATTCTATAGTAACTGTTTCCATTAAAACAGCTGGTTTTAAATAAGCTATTTGATGTGTAGAAACCACCCAACTTTTTCCAGTTTCTTTACCGTGTTTATAAATATCTAAATCATAATTCTCAATTATCTGATCTTCTCTAGCATTGATCAAATAATTAAAATAAGCAGCATTGTTTAAATGATTAAAAGGATCGCAATCCTGAAATCTAATCTTTGTTTTACTTTCTAAAATTTTTGGTAATTCCATAGTATTAAAATTTAAAAATATACCGATTGGTATATTTTTGGTTAAAAAAATTATGCTTTTAATTCGTTTAATATAATTCCTCGTAGGGTTTCTGCTACATCTATAAGATAATGCTCATCTTTCATTACATGCGACATGTATACAGCTCCTTCAATCATATAAAAAAAACGCTTCGCATATAGTTCACTATTTACATCTCTTTTAATCTGGTTTTCTTTTTTCCCCATTTCTATTAAACTAGAAAACTGCTCTAAGATTCTTTCATTATATGATCTAACTAAATTAGCTATTGAATTTTCTTGATGTTCAGAATCTACTCCAATATTTAAAATTGGGCATCCTCCAAATTTTTTGCTATAGCTGTAATAATTTTTATAAAAACCAGCTACATTCAATAGCATGTCTAAAGGTTTTTTATCTTTTACTATATATTTATTTAAATCTTTTAAAACTAATCTTACCGAATATCTAAAAGCTTCAACTGCCAACTCTTCTTTGTTCTTGAAATGCCCATAAATAGCGCCTTTTGTTAGCTTTGTTGCGTCAGTTATTTTAGACAAACTCATTGCTGCATATCCATTTTTATTAAAAATGGGTGCTACCGTTTCTATAATATGTAATCTCGTTCTTTCAGATTTAGACATCGTGTAAATATAATAAAAATATACCGTTCAGTATATTTTTATTATTGATATTAGTACTTGTAATCATTTAATCATTATCAAGCTGGTAATCAGGATGACCCGACTGCCATAAAGCAAAAGAGTAAATATTAGCCCATTCCTCATATACATTTCTTCCACTATGTCCTTCATTATATTGTACATCAAAAACAACAGGTTTCTTAGTTTCACTGGCTTGAAGTTTAGCTACAAATTTCCCTGGTATCCATGGAGCTACCCTTGTATCATTCATTGCTCCTGTCAGAAAAGTAGCTGGGTATTGAACTTTATTTTTTATATGCAAATAGGGATCCATTTCGATTAAAGCTAAACATTCTATAGAATTTTTAATAGAACCATACTCTTTGTAGTTAGCCCCACCTTCACCTGGCATTGCTTCATTTCTAAATGGATTCATCATTCCTACTTGTACAATTGAAGCAGCAAATAAATCAGGCCTTTCAGTCATTGCTCTCCCTACCATTATTCCTCCTGCACTACTACTGAAAATTGTCATCTTTTTATTTGATGTATAACTATTTTTAATCAGGTACTCCGCACTAGCTATAAGATCTTTCCATGTATTGGGTTTTGTCGTTTTTTTACCAGCCTTATGCCAACCATCTCCTTTTTCTCCCCCTCCTCTAACGTGCGATGTACAAAAAATTCCTCCTTCTAATATCCAACTCAATATTATTGGAGAAAAATATGGTGACATATTACTTCCATATGCACCATAACCATCTATTATAAGTGGGTTTTCACCATTTCTTTTAATATCATTATTATAAACCATTGATAAAGGTACTTTTTCTCCATCATGTGATATTATTTCTATTTCTTCAACAATTAAATTATCAAATTCTGGATACTTACTGGAAGCTATAACATTTTCTTTAACAAAGTTGTTGTTCTCTAACTTATATCTTTCTTCATCATTAGTCCATCCATTAATATAAACCCACACCTCAGGCATCTCATTCCCAAATGATTCTAAGCGAATATTTCCTGATTTTTTTGGTAATTTAATCTGATTAAACTTACTTTCTTTTAAATTATAAAGATTTGCTTCAACTCCATTTTTAAGTGTAGTAAAGAACAATCCATTTTTAGTCAGTGTAAACTCTCTAATTGTTTCATTTTTAAACTCATTTACTAATATCTCATGTTCTTTTTTATCTGATAAAACATCTATCGAAACAATTTTAAAATTGGAACTTTCATTAGCAGATTTAAAAATGAATTTATCCTTATAAAAGAACCCTGAGCTCCTATAAGATTTTTCTTTTGGTGTAATTAAAGGTTTCCATTTTAAATTACCTTTTTTCAGATCATCAATACTTAAATAAAATCCATTCCAATAATTGTTAACTCCAGCTATATAAGCAGTAATATATTTATCTGAAGCTGATTTTATTTTAGTTGTAGGAAAATCACCATCCATTATATTAAAATTTGTATGCGTTTTAGAACTTAAAATGACATTCAATTTTTTGGGGTCTTGCCCTATTTGGTAAAGTACAGATTTAGTATTTTTTTTAAAGTTTTTATCTGAAGAATCTGTCACTGGAAAATACAGATAAGTAAAACTATCATTATCTGGCAACCAATTAATTCCTAAAAAAGAAGAGGGCCATACATTAGATATAATTTGTGGAAGCACCTTTCTAGTTTCCATATCTATTATAATCATTTCAGATAACTCTTTACCATCATAAGACATAGCAACAGTTATATACTTTCCATTCCAACTAGGCTGAATATGATTAATTGTATATTCTTTTTTTGAATCGGGTTTAAAGTTTATTGGATTAAAAATGAGTTCTTCTTCTGAAGAAAAAAAACTTCTGTAATAAAGTTTAAAATATTTTTCTTTAACTGTTTTTTTTAAATAAAAGTATTCTTTATTTTCAGTAAGTTTAATTTTTCGAATACCATAAGAATACCTACTATTCAACTCTTTCATTTTTTGAATAAGAGAATTTCTGCCCTTAATTTTTGAAAAAATTTTGCTTTGGTATTCTGATTGCTCTTTAAACCATTTTTGTACCGTAGTATCATTTAAATTCTCTAAATTTCTGTACGGATCTGTAACATTTCTTCCAAAATAATTCTCAACCACTGGATTGGATAAAATTAAATTAGGGAGTGGAATTTTATTACTTTTTTTACACGAACTCATCAAATATATAACGAATAAAAAATATCTTATTTTCATTTAAAATCCTTTTAACATAATCGTAGCTAATAAGCTATCATTATCTTATAATTAATGATAGCCTATTAATGTTAATAGTTTCTATACTTCATTTTATACAAAATCTCTTTTGTTAAGAAGTTATAGATTCATTATTATGAAGTTCCAGAACCTCCTTTAGGTCTAGATGTCCCATTACCTCCAGTATCATCTTCTTCATCTTCATGTGCAGATCCTCCTACAATACTAACACTATGTGAACTCTTAATTTCAATTGATCGAAAATCTTGTAAATCTTTTTTCATTTTTATTTTAAATTAGGTTAAACATTTCTACTACAAAAGTATTATCCTTTTACATTAAAATCTAATGTTATAGCTTTACATTCCCGAATTTAAACCACAAAAAAAACATGTATTAAACTAAAAATCAGATCTTTCTAATTTATCAATAAAGTAAGATGGCTTAATTCCTGCTCTCTTTTGAAATGCATTTGAAAAGGACTGAGATGTATTAAAACCAGATTCAGAAGCAATTGCTTTAATTGTATATAATCTTAATTTTTTATTGCTTTTTAATTGATTGACTACATAATCTATTCTCAAATCATTTATATAATGAATGAATTTTTTCTCTTTATAGAAGTTGATAATTTTCGAGAGATATTTTTCGTTTGTTTTAAATTTTTTAGCTAAATTATTTATACTTAAATCTTTCTTTAAGAACCCTTCTTTTTGCTCAAATAAATCAATTTTTTCAAGAATACTTGTTATAATTTTATCTGAAATATTTAACTCTGTAGAAGTCTTGTCAGTAGGCTTTTTTTCTATAACTTCAGGAATTCTACTTTTTTCTTCCATCAATTCTTTAAACCTCTTTTTATTAGTTAAATTTTTTCTGATAAGATAAAAACAAAAATAAAATAAGGCTATAATAAACAATATAAGTAAATATAAATAAAATGAATATTTTTCTTTATCTGTTAACAATTTATCTTCTAATTTTTCAATTAGATTTTCTTTTTCTTTTATTAACAAAGGAATGTCGTATTTTTTTGTAATACTTTTATTTATACTCACATAATTTTGTTTAATTAAACTATCTACGTGAACAATTTTATCTATAAACTCTAGTTGTTTTTCAAAATTTTTATTCTTTTTATAATGTGTTAATAAAACCTGATACCCATCTATTAACTGAGGAAACTCATTGTTTGTTAATTGATATATAGAGTCCATTTTTTTTAGTTCTTTTAAACTCTTTTTATAATCTTTCTGATGACTATAAATTTTTCCTCTATAATAATGACCTATTGCAATATTAAGTTTATCAATATGCAAAATAGAATTTGATAAACTATCTAAAGATTTATTATAATTTCCTTTTTCATAATTAGCTAACCCAGAAGCAAACACTAATAAATTATATTTTGATTTGTTTTTTAGTTTTAAACTTTGATTAATCCCTTTTTTTATATGTATTAAAGCTGAGTCAGGTTTATTGTTTCTTAAATAAGATAAACTTAAATTAAAAAGCCCCCAAAAATAATCTTCTTCATGTTTTTTTAAATAATTTTCTTCTTTTTTTATTTCGGTTAAAATATTTTTATACAATAACAAAGATTCATCATAAGAACCCCATCTATCTTTCAAATTAGCTATCATATTTTGCACATGAATTTCATCTTCAAAATTCTTTTTCTTTATTGCAAAAGGATATGCTTTTAAATAATTATCTAATGCCTCTTTATAATCTCCATTTTGGTAGTAATAATAACCCTTTAATAAATACCCTACTGTTGGAAAATATTTGTCTTTACTATTCTTCGTTAAAACAATAATACTATCTGCGTAAGCAATTGCATTATCTTTTCCACTTATATAAGACATGATTCTATATCCATGTCCTTTTTCTATGATATTAGAACTTTTTTTAGATTTTAAAAAATAAGCCCTAGCATATAATTTTGCTTTTTGTAAATCTTTTAATTCATTTTCGTCAAATTTGTTTTGAAGATCTGAATAAGAATATTGAGCAAGAGAGTCTGGAATAAAATTAATTAATTCTGATTTCTGAGCTGTAATTACAAAACAGAATAAAAAAACACTAATATTTAAAACAAGAGACTTTTTCATTTTTAAAAATAACCCAATTTAAGTTAAATGTAAAGATACATTTATTGACTATAAAATCATTTTGAAATACATTTTTAATCTTTTTTTTAAAGAGGAAAACTAGAAAAAAAGATTCTCTTTTCTCCTTATTTTTTTATTAAAAACATTTCTTTTACTCCTATTACAACTAGTATTTTTTTGTTTTTTCATATTAAAAACCATTTTTTTTTAGCAACCTTAAATTCGCGAATTACAAGCTTGTTTTCGGGAATATCGAGAGATCCTGCTTGATTAAACCTTATTTAAATTTAATATTTGGAATCTCTAAAGGCTAAGTGGTTAATTAATTTAATAAAAAAACATCACTTTTAAAACATCACTTTTGAACCTTAATTAATTCACAATAACTATCGGGTTATAACAATAAAAAAATGAAAAACTTATTAATTTACATATTACTATTCAATACATTCCTCTCTTTTTCTCAAGTTCATTATAAAGGGAAAGTGGTAAATAAAAATAATGCTCCAATTGAATTTGTTGATGTAATATTATTTTCAAAAAATGAAATAATTAAGGGAACTGTAACTAATAATAAAGGTGAGTTTTCTATTACAGCAAAAAAAGGTAACTACACCTTAAAAGTTAATTTTTTAGGATACAAAAACTGGGAAAAACAAATCTCTTTAAAAAACAATCTAAATGAAGAGACTATACAACTTATTGAAAACAGTGAAGAATTAGAAGAAATTCAAATTGAAGCATCTAAAAAAACTTTTAAAAGAACTGCAGATAGGTTAATTTTTAATGTAAAAAATAGTTTAATAGGAAAATCTAATGGAAACATTACTGAACTTTTAAACTTCACTCCTAGTATTCTATTAGAAGATGAAGGCATTCAAGTATTAGGAAAAGAAGGTGTCTTAGTTTTAATAAACGGAAGAGATTCAAAACTACAAGGACCTTCTTTAATGGCTTTTTTAAAATCAATGAAAGCGAATGACATTGATCGTATAGAAATCATTAACACTCCTCCTGCAAAATATGATGCAGAAGGAAACATTGCTTTAATTAATATTGTTACTAAAAAGAAAGATATTGATTTTTGGAATAGTAATATCACATCTTCATATCGCCAAGGATACTATGCTTTAATTTCTAATGCTGGTTCATTTAATTATAATAAAAATAAACTCTTCTTTTCATCTAACATAACTTATACAAATGGAAAAAAAAGAGGAGAGGAAAGAAACAAAATCTTTTATCCGGATAATCTTTGGAACCAACAGACAAATTACGCTTATGAAACTGACCTTTTAACTGCTAATATTTCTTCTGAGTATAAAATTAATTCAAACTGGATTTTAGGAGCTCAATATATAGGAAGTTTCAATACCCCTAACTCAACAAATGAAAGTAATATTACAATATTACAGCCTACTAATAATATTGCACAAATTAATAATATTGGTAAAGAAAAAGGTAAAAGCAAACTGAATGGTCTCAATTTTCATAGTATTATAAATATTAATCCTCAAAAAGTTATAAATATTGATTTTGATTATTTTGATTATAAACGAGACCAATCTAGTGCTATAGAATCTAACCAAATAAGCGGAAATAACTTCCCTAATATTTCAAACATAAATAATACATCTTTTCAAAATGTATCAAATTTTTCTTCTAAAGTAGATGTTGAATATCCTATAAAAAATATCGCATTAAATTTTGGGGGTAAAATTTCTTTTTCTGAAACTGATAACGATGTCTCTATTGCTGGTGTTGTCGATTTTGATCAACAAACTAAATTTAACTACAAAGAAGATATTCAAGCATTATACACTTCTTTAAGCAGCTCTTTTGGCCTTTCTCAATGGAATTTTAAGTCAGGTTTAAGAATGGAAAGAACAGAAACTTTAGCCAAAGAAGAAACTTTAAATAGTGAAATAAAGAATGACTATTTAAATTTTTTTCCAACACTTTATATAAATTATGCCCCTAATAGAAATCATAATTTTTCATTCGATTATTCAAAAAGAATAAATCGTCCTATTTTCCGAGCACTTAACCCCTTCAGAATATACACTAGTCCTTTTTCTTATTCTGAAGGTAACCCGAATTTAATTCCAATACTCTCTTCAACTTATTCATTAAGTCATCTTTATAAAGGTGCTTTAAGTACTGAAATATACTTCTCCGAAGTCAAAAATAGCTCTGGACAAGTTGCTGTTTTAAATAACGATAACTTAACCCAATCTATAACTAGATTAAACTACTTTGACAGCTATGATATAGGTTTTTATCTAAACTATTTATATAGCAAGAAGAAGTGGTGGCAAAGTTTAAACACATTTCAAATCTATTACAATGAGTCAACATCTAAAATATACCCTGTAACACCCAAATCTATTTCAGGGACAGGAGCTATTATTAAAACAACAAATCATTTTGTTTTAGATAAAAAGCAAAAATCTATTATAGGGTTTGATTTCACCTATCGTTTTCCAAATACATCTAAAGAATTAATATATAATTATGAACAATATTTTTTAAATGCTTTTGTAAAATACAATGTAACTGGTAATCTTGAAGCCTCATTATCTGTCAACAATATTTTAAGAGAATTTAATTTCAACAATCAAAGTACTCGAAATCAAACAGAGGCTATCTATAGCGGTTATTATGACACACAATACCTGAAATTTTCTATTAACTATAATTTTGGTAATAGAAAAGTAAGAAAAACTAATAGAAACATTAGTAATAATGAAGAAAAAAACAGGACACAATAAGTCTTATAAAAAATAACTTACAATTCTTTATAATGCGCAGTATAAGTGAATTCTAAGTTAAGTGTTGCAACAAAGAAAGGGGGGATACTTCCTTAAATTAATTTTAATCTAAAAAACTTTAATCATGAAAAAACAACAATTTGATTTAACAAAATTTGAAACATTAAAAACTTCTAACGATACTTTAGAAGGAGGGTTTTCTCAAACACTTTCTGCTACTGGAGGTAGAGTTGCTCCTATTAAATTAGAGCTTAACCTTGCAAGAAACTGTGGTACAACTAACTCTGGTTGTAACCTTGTTGCTGGTTGTGGAGCAAGTGCATAAAACTATATTAAAAATAAGAGGATATATTTTACGTATATCCTCTTATTATAACTTTAATTAAGAGAATAAAATGAAAGCAACTATTGATTTAACAAAATTTGAAACATTGAAAATTTCAAATAATATTTTAAAAGGAGGGTTTTCTTAAACTTTCTTTGCTACTGTACTGGAGGTAAACCTCCAATTAAATTAGAACTTAACCTCACAAAAAAATTGGTTATGTGGGGTGTAGTAATATTACAATTGGTTACTGTTCTAAATAAGATAAACTTTTAATAAGTTTATAAAAATAGCTCTTCTTTAATCTTAAATTTAATAAAAGTAATCATGAAAAAACAACAATTTAATTTAACAAAATTTGAAACTTTACAAACTTCAAATAATACTTTAAAAGGAGGCTTTTCTCAAGCAATGTCTGCTATTGGAGGTAAAAAGATTATTGGCATCAATCTAAACTGCACTAATTGTAGCGGATGTGGAACTAATAATGTTGCAGGTTGTGGGTCAGAACAATAACTTTTTTTAATCGATAAGGTTATTATTAACGTGATAAAAGCATTTTACTTACTGTTCTCTTCTTTTTTATTATTAAATAAAAAATATAATTCTTCAATATCGTAATTACACGATTAATCTTTTTATAAACTTTAATTATGAAATACAGTCAATTTAACTCTATAATTCCTTATGAAAATAAATATGCTTTATATAATTCTTTTGAAAATAAAGTTCTTTTTTTAGAACATGATTTAAAAGAACTTCTTTTAGCTGGAAAAAACGAAGGCATTGATGAATTAGAAAATATTCATCCCTCGTTTTATAAATACCTTTTAGAAAATGAATTTTTAGTACCTAATAATAGAGATGAAGCTAATAATTTAAGAGAGATCGCAAAGGAGGTCGATGAAGAAAAATCGATCTATCAATTAACTATTAATCCAACAATGAACTGTAACTTTAAATGTTGGTATTGTTATGAAGATCATATTAAAGCTTCTCGCTTAAAAAGCACAATGGTTATCAAAGTAAATAAATTTATAACAAAAAAACTTCAAGATGAAGATTTAAAATATTTTCACTTGGGCCTTTTTGGAGGAGAGCCTTTACTTTATTTCAAAAAAAATGTGATCCCAATAATTGATCATTTAAAATCTGAAAGCGAACGTTTTGACAAAGCATTTGGTATTAACTTTACTTCTAACGGATACTTAGTTAATCAAGATTTTGTAGATTATTTTCATGGTCATGGACTTACGTGTAATTTACAGATTACATTAGATGGTTACAGAGAAGAACATGATAAAGTAAGGTATGTATCAAAAACAAAAGGATCTTATTTTGAAATAGTTAACAACATAAAATTACTTATTCGAAATAATTTTTTTGTTAGACTTCGTATTAATTACACTAGTGAAAACCTTACAGACACTTTTAAAATTATTGATGATTTTTCAGATGTTGACTTAAAGTACATTCAACAAAACTTATTAGTTGATTATCATAGAGTTTGGCAAGATGAAGCTGTTGATGGTATTGATGTAATCTTAAATAAAAACATGGAAATCATTAAAAGTAAAGGGTTTAAAGTTACTGGAACTTTTTCAGCTAATAATGTTTTAGAATCATGTTATGCTGATAAAAGAAACAGTGCCGTGATTAATTATAATGGAGACCTATATAAATGTACTGCAAGAGATTTTAGCAAAGAAAGTAGAAGTGGTTATATTGATAGTGAGGGAGATTTGAAATGGGATGATGGTTATGTTGAAAAGAGGATGAATTCTAAACTACATAATAAACCCTGTTTAACTTGTAGGTTAATGCCTGTTTGTAATGGTGGTTGTAGTCAACATGCCATGGAAAACCTCGGTAATGAAGAGGGTTATTGTGTTTATTCTTTCGATGAATCTGAAAAAGACAAAGTTATTTATGCTAAAGTTAGGGACATACTTGAAACAGCCATATAAAAGGAGTAAAAATCTTCTATTCTTTCATCAATTAACAAGTACTGATTGTGCAGCAGCTTGTTTGTGTATGATTGTTAATTATTATGATAAAAAAGTAAATTTAAACAGCTTAAAAAGGTATTTTGAATTTACTAGAAATGGGGTTTCTATTAATGATATTGTAGATGCCGCTGATAAAATAGGTTTATCGGCAAATGTTGTAAAGATAAATTCAGAGGAACTCACTACCATTCCTTTTCCTGTAATTTTATACTGGAAACAAGAACATTTTTTAGTTTATGACAAAGCTAAAGAAAATAATAATAATTTAATATTTCATTTAGCTGACCCTGCATATGGAAAGGTAAAACTAGATAAAGAGTCTTTTGAGAATGAATGGAAAGGAATAAATGAAAAAGGAATTGCCATTATATTACAACCCAATGAGAATTTTGAGACTATAGATTTAAGTGATAAAACCACTACTATAACAACATTTTCAAGTCCAATAATTAATTACATTAAAAAGTTTTTAATTAAAAACAAGCTTAAATATATACTAGCGTTAAGCTTATTAGTCATAAGTCTTATTGCTAATTGGGCTATTCCTTTCATTTTTCAAAAAATTATAGACGATGGAGTCATGTCTAAAAGTATGAACATGGTTTATTTCTTTTTAATGTCTCAAGTTGTTTTATTCATATCCTATTTTATTTCTGATTTTTTTAGTAGGTTAATTTTAACAAAATTCAACTTTTCTTTGAGTGTTAATTTAAAAGAAAACCTATTATTTAAATTAATTAAACTACCTATAAATTATTTTGACACAAGATTAAATACTGAAACATTAGAACGTATCAATGATCAGAATAAAATACAAACCTATATGACATGGAAAGGGCCAGAACTAATAATAAGTACCCTAAACATATTAATTTTTGGTAGTATCCTTTTATATTACAACACCACTGTTTTTATATCTTATTTTATATTAAGTGTTATCTCTTTTTTATGGGTTTTTTTATTTTTAAAAAGGAGAGCTATTCTAGAATATGCAATGTTTCTTAAAGAATCTGAAAACAGTAACCATATTTATGAGTTTATCATGAATATGCCCGAAATAAAAATAAATAATGCGCAAAAAAATGTAATTAATAAAATAACAAATATTCAAGAAAAATTGAATGATATACAATTACGCTCATTGTATCTTAATACATATCAACTTATAGGTGTTAATATTCTAACCAAAGTTAAAGAAATTGTAGCTATAGGTATTTGCGCTTACTTTATTATTGAAAATCAAATAACGTTAGGAGCTTTAATAAGTATATCATATGTAATAGGACAACTAACAGGGCCTATGAATAATATTGTTAATTTTATAAAAGATACCCAAGATGCTAAATTGTCTAACGATAGAGTTAATGATATATACACGACAAAAGAAGAAAATGAACATAAAAATATAGACTTCTCAAATCGAAATATCGCTAACATAAATATTCAAAATCTCACTTTTAGATACCCAGGTAAATTCAGTCCTACTATCATTGATAATATTAGTTTTAAGATCAAAAAAAACACAGTGACAGCTATTGTTGGAGCTAGTGGTAGTGGTAAAACTACATTGTTAAAGTTATTGTTATCTTTTTATCTAACAAAACCTGATACTGTTTCTATTGATAACATAGATATAAATAACATTATTCCTTCCACTTGGCGAGAACAATGTGGTATTGTTATGCAAGATGGTAATATTTTTAGTGGTACTGTAGCCGAAAACATTACTTTTTCAAGTGAAAATATTGATTATGACAAACTAGAAAAAGCTTGTAAAATTTCATGCTCTTATGATTTTATAAAACAATTACCAATGGGATATAACACAAAAATTGGAAACTCTGGATTACAACTAAGTGGCGGTCAAAAACAACGAATTTTAATTGCTAGAGCTGTTTATAAAAATCCTGATTATATTTTTTTAGATGAAGCTACTAGTGCTTTAGATGCAGAAAACGAAAAAATAATTCACAAAAATCTTCAAGAGTTTTTTATTGGAAAAACTGTTATTATTATTGCTCACAGGCTTTCTACTGTAAAAAATGCTGATAACATTATAGTCCTTAATAAAGGAAAGTTAGTAGAAGAAGGTAACCATCAAGGGTTGGTTAATAATAAAAGTTATTATTTTAATTTAGTTAAAAATCAATTAGAATTAGGAAGTTAAAAAGAAGGTTCTTTTATTTCAGACACCTTCTTTTACTTTTTTAATATAACAAAGATTCTAAAAAAACCTTTTACAAACTCAATGCTTGTTCTAAATCTGCTAATAAATCACTTACATCTTCAATACCAACACTTAAACGGATTAAAGAATCTGTAATCCCTATTTTTAACCGTTCTTCTTCTGGCATAGAACCATGCGTCATTGTCACAGAATGATTTACTAAACTTTCAACTCCTCCTAAAGATTCTGCTAACGTAAATATTTTTGTGCTTTCTAAAAACTGTAAAGCAGCTTCTTTACAATCATCTTTTAAACGAAAAGAAACCATTCCTCCAAAATCATCCATTTGTTTTTTTGCAGTACTATGATGTGGATGACTTTCTAAACCAGGATAAAACACTTCAGATATTTTAGGGTGTTTTACTAAAAACTCTGCTACTGCTCTTCCATTTTCACAATGACGTTGCATACGGATATGTAATGTTTTAATTCCTCGTAAAGCCAGAAAAGAATCCATAGGACCTGCGATAGCTCCCCCTGCAAATTGAATAAAATGTATCTCCTTTGCTAACTTTTCATCTTTTACAATTAAAGCACCCATTATTAAATCTGAATGACCTCCTAAATATTTTGTAGCTGAATGCATTACAATATCAACACCTAAATCTAAAGGTCTTTGTAAATATGGAGTTGCAAAAGTATTATCTACAGCAACTAAAATATCTGCATTTTTAGCTTTTACAGCTTTTGTTATTTCCTCTATATCGGCAATTTTAAGTAACGGATTTGTAGGCGTTTCTAACCAAATTAACTTGGTTTTTGAGGAAACTGCATTAATGAAATTATCCGTTTCATTGATATCAACAAACTGAAACTTTAATCCATACTTCTGAAACATTTGAGTAAACATTCTATAGGTTCCTCCGTATAAATCACTTATGGTTACTATTTCATCTCCAGGGTTCAACAACCGTAAAACAGCATCAATAGCAGATAAACCAGAAGCAAATGCAAATCCATGCGTTCCATTTTCTATAGATGCAAAAGCATTTTCTAAAGCGGTTCTTGTTGGATTTGCTCCTCTTGAATACTCATATCCTTTATGTACTCCTGGACTAGACTGTGCATAGGTTGATGTTTGAAATATTGGTGTCATTACTGAACCAGTAGATTCTTCATGCTTTTGTCCTCCGTGTATTGTTTTAGTATTGAACTTCATCTTGTTCATCTTATATTCAGTATGTTATCTAAACTACTTCAGATTACACCAATTTATATAATGTCATAATAGTACCTAAATGAATTCCTTCATGAAAATTATTAAACGAAATAGCATCTTCTATCGAAGTCATTACAAAACCTGTACTTGATGTATATTCTGTGTACTCTTTAAAAATACCCTCTTTATAATCCTCTATTAAAGTATCTGGTAATCCCAATAACAGCTCTTTAATCTCTTCAAAATCTTCAGGTGAAATTTCTTCTGACGGAGAGGTTCCTTTTCTATATTTTTCTATCAACTCATCTGGCACTAAACATTGTAATCCAGATAATTTATAATGCAATAATTGTTGAGTAACTACCAAATGCGCCACGTTCCATGCAATATTATTTTTAAAACCTTCAGGAATTTTATGCAACTGCTCATGCGTTAATCCTTCTATCTTTTTTATTACTAAGCCTCTAGATACTTTTAGAATTTCGAATTGTGTCGTCATTTGTTTTTATTTTAACATTGATAAAGATATTTAATTTCAAGGAACATTTGAAAAATAAATTGATAACTTCGTTTACCTTATAACTCTTTAACAAATAGTTTTTAATTTATTTTTTAAGATTAAACTCAGAGATAATGAAACGCATAATATTATCTATTTTAATATTCCCTGTACTCTGCGTTATTTTCATAAATGAGATCACTAAAACAACTATTGTAAAAAGCAACTATAAAAAGTATTATATTGAAACAATCAATTCTAATTTAAAAAATGTTCAGCAATGTTCTTGGGTTTGTCATAACAATACTAATTACTGTAAAGAAAACCATGTAAAATTACTCGTAAAGTACTACAAAACAACAGATCCTTTATACTTTGGGATAGTTAAACCTCTTAAATATACAGGGAATTATAGATTAGCTAATATTATTTTATTGGTTATTATTATTCCTTTGATATTATATGCTTTGTTACTAAAATCTATACAAATACAGTATAAAATCAATAACCATAAAAGAATTAGAAATGACTAAATTTTACAATGAAGTTTATGTATACTGCACGGATTTTATTATAAATGTTGCTAATATTACTGGATTATCTTATTACGAAATAAATTTTTTCTTCTTTTGTTTGCTATACCCTATTGCTTTAATAAGGCTTGTTATTCTTTATATTATTCAAAAAAGAAGGTTGAAAAAATTTACTTTTTAACTATTTTTGATACTACTAAAAAAGAATAACATTTTGAAAAAAGTATATTTTCTACAAACTTGTGATACTTGCAGACGTATTTTAAAAGAAGTAAACATAGATGGTTTTGAAAAACAAGAAATAAAATCCACTCCACTAACTGTTAATCAACTAGAGGAATTATATAATCTCACAAATAGTTATGAAGCTCTTTTTAATAAAAGAGCGAAGTTATACCGAGAAATGGATTTAAAAAACCAGAATTTAACAGAACAAGATTATAGGCAACATATCTTAGACGAATACACTTTTTTAAAACGTCCTGTTTTTATTGTTGAAGATGAAATTTTTGTAGGGAATAGTAAGAAAAATATTGAAAATTTAAAAAACAAATTGTTCTAAATAACTAAAAATGGAAGCGATAAAGTATCGCTTCCATTTTTTAATTGTAAACAAGAAATTTAACTTTCTTAATTACACATTATTCTATCTAAAATTTCATTTATTATTTAGATGCTATTTCACCTTTGGTAGAAGAAACGATAGAAGCTAATTCTTCTTTAGTTAATTTTGTTTTCAACCCTAACAAAACTAACTCATCTCCTTTACTACCAGCCATAATAACAATTTCTCTAATATATTTCCCTCTTTCAACAAAATACACCTCGGCTCTATCACTACCATCTTTTACACGAACTAATGTTTTAAAATCACCTTTCTTTACAAATTTTTTAAAATCACTTCTAACTCCTTCATTATTGTTAAAAACTAATATTTTAAAATTACTAGCTTTCTTTAATAACTCTTCTTCATTTACATCATCATTATCTATAAACATTCTCGCTAAAAAACTAGGAACATTTAAAGAAATTTCAGCTTGTTTTTTATGCGATTTATAAAATTGTTTAAATGCATAATCTTGTGCTGTTACAGATATTGCTATAAATAATACGATAAGTGTTGTAATTCGTTTCATAATACTCGGTTTTAATTTGAAGACGAGTAGTACCTTTTTTTGTTACATTGTTTCTCTATTTTTTAACCAAGTGTTTGTTCTTAACAACGAGTTTTCACGTATATCTTGCCAAAAAAGATTAATATCTCCTGCATGATAATTTTTCAAAAAAGACATAAATAAACGCATTGGAAATTTCGGGTTTGTACTCCAAACCAAACCATCTGTTATTTCAATTTTCAATGCTTTTTTATACAGTTTACCATTTGTATATAAAAAACCTTTATGTTGATTTAATGTAGTTGTTTTAGAAGTATTCCAAGTAATTGGGTTCGTAGTTACACTTCCTTTATACCAATTTTTATCTTTCTTAGGAAAATTGTTTTTCTTAAACGTATTCCAAGATACAAAACCGCCTATTTCACTAGGAAAAGTCATTAACTGAATTGTTTTAAACTCCTTTTCTTTTACTCTAATTCCTGGAATGTAAGCCGCAATTAAACGTTTTTGTAATGGTTTATCATCAAAAAACTCTTTTAATATTCTTAGTATATGTGTAGTCCCTTGGCTATGTCCTACCATAATGATAGGTCTTCCTTTGTTGTATTTTTCTAAATATACCTCAAAAGCTCTTTTAACATCTAAATAAGCAACTTCTTGTGCTTCCTTTCCTCCTTCTTTGTACATTTTATAAGACCGCAAATGTGCTTGTCTGTAAAAAGGTACATACACGCTACCTGAGGTAGCAAAAGCAGACGTTTGCATTAAGACTGCTTTGTTTACTACTTTGTCTTTTTGCTCTTTATCATTGATTGGCACATTCCAACGAATATCTTTCTTTTTAGAATTTAATGTAGGATACACATAAAAAACATCTGCTTTAAGTGTATCCATTCTTTTAGAAGCATACTCTTTAAATTCTTTCGTATAAGTAGATGGTAAAACAGCCCAAGAAGATTCTTTATTATAATCTGGTGAAACCGGAATATTGGCCTTACTAAATGTTTGAGTTTGATAAGTAGACTTACAACTTGATAATAATGATACTATTAAAATTGCATAAAGAAACTTCATATACTTTTAGTGATTTACTATATTCAATTATTTTAATCTAAATCAAGTTTTTGATATTATTGTAATAGTCCTTTTTATTTGCATTATCAGGAAGACCAGCAACTTGCCCATCTCCTAATTCCATTATTATCCACTTTCCATTTTTCTTTTTAGCAACATCCATTGTAAAGAAATTACTTTCTATTCTTTCTGCTATATTTTGAAAAAAATCAATATCTGGTTTTTCACAATCATAATTCACTTCATCCCAATAATTGAATATTTGAACAACTTTTTTATTCAAAAAAACAATTCTAAATTCTTTTGTAAGTGGCATTTTACTTTTTGAATGCTCTGTTAAAAATTCTAATTCTATAAACTCTCTAAAAACAATCCCTTCGTTCAAATAATTTCCTCGCAACTCAAGAAATCTACTAACCACTTCTTCAACTTTCTTTTTGTCAGATGCACTGGGTATATAACAGGCATCCTCCCAATTATGCTTTTCTGATTTCACATAATCTTTTACAATTATAGGATTACTCCCAAATTCATTAGATAACTTAATAACGTTTGATATAGATACATCTTTAGTCCAGTTTGATTTTGGTGTCTCCTTAATTATTTTGCTATATGATTCTGGTAAGTAATGACAATGTTTATATTCTGATGGAGTATTAATTAGTCGAATATTCTTTTTTAAAAGTTCATTATAGAATTTCTCATAAATATTCGATGTCATCATCCAACCTCGATATATTCCTAATTTTTCTTTTTCACAGCTTTTAATAAGTTTCAGAGTTCTTTGTAAATCCCCATCTGTTAGTTCTTCAAAACTAAAAATCTCAGTTTCAAACCCACTATTATTAGCAGAATAAAATTCCTGTTTGTAATCTGGCTCAACTAATTTATTATCAATTACACTATCACAAAAAATAATTTTCATTGTTTCCTTTAAATGACATGTAGTTACAACCTACTTATAATCCTCGTACGATTTTTCTTCCACCAAATCAGAACCCGTAAGGATATTTATTTCTTTTTTTACTACAGAACGATCATCGTTTGTATAATAAACTGCTCTAGCTAAATCAATAAAAGTTTGCCCAAAATCTTTTGCCTTTTCACACTCTCTAATATCGTCTTCAATTTTCCATAACTTTTTATTTACTTCTAATAAATTAGCTTGGAATTCTTTTAATTTAGAAACATTTGATACCTCTTCATAAATACGTTTCATAACAGGAGTTAACACCTCATGTTCATGTTTTACATTTATCAATTTTTTTTCATCCTTTATTTCAGAAAGTTTAATTTCTAAAATGGTATACTTATCTATAATCTCTCCGTTCGATACTTCTATTTTCATGAATGTTTAAAATCTTTAAGTTTATAAAAAACGACGTTCAATAATTTCTAATAATCTGTTTTCGTATTCTTCCTTGTCGCTCCAATTATAATCTGGCTTTACCATTTTACTTATAAAACCTTTTGCTTCTTTTTCTGTTTTAAATGTATTTAATTGAGAAATTACTCTATTAAAATCTGTTTGATCATTATTAAATAAATGCTTTACAAATGCAATTCGATCATTTAAATCAATTTGTATCGTATTCTGAAGATGATCATTCACCGTTTTTTTAGGTTCTACCTTTTGAAATAAATTGGCCATAACATCAACAGGAAGTGTATCCTTTAACTCTTCCTCTAATGTTGGTGTTTTTAATTCTTCTATAAAATCTGCATCATTTTTTACATCTTTCTCTCCAAATAACAAACTTTCAAGTTCTTCAAAAGGTTGTTCTTCAATTTCTTCAAC
>CAKZVD010000018.1 GCA_937922085.1 uncultured Tenacibaculum sp.
CAATATTTCTTAATCAAATAGTTAATTGGTTTACGATTCCTAAAATAGTAAATGCTTTAAGTTATTTTACCCTCAGTATGGTTTTAATAATTCAGTATCATGAAGAGAAGTTGAAATCTAAAAAAGAGAATAATGAAGAAAAAAGTTAAAGTGATAATAGCTATTCTATTAATAGGTGTTTTGGGCTTTTTAGGATATGGAATAACGAATAAATTAAATTATAAAAAAGAAGTAGCTGAAAGAATTAAAACCATACCTGATTTTTCTTTTGTAACAACAAAAGAAGAAACGTTTACTCAAAATGATTTAAAAGAATTACCAACTGTTTTTATATATTTTAATTCAGATTGTGATTATTGCCAGTCAGAAGCTACTAAAATAGAAAAGCGATTATCTGATTTTAAAAATATAGAATTAATATTTGTCTCTTTTGAACCATTAGAAGATATTATAAAATTCGCAAAAATATATAAGTTATACAACCAAGAAAATATTACTTTTTTAGAAGATAAAAAGGGAGAGTTTTCCAAAATATTTGATGTAAATTCTATTCCTTATATCATTGTTTATAATAAAAAGAAAGAATTTAAAGGAAAGTTTAAAGGAGCTACTAAAATTGATAAAATATTGAAAGTTATTAAATAATTAATCGTGTTAATTATGAAAAATAAAAGAACAAAAGTGTTTATTGTTATAGCTTCTATATTGTTTTTTTATTATATAATAGCAATGATTTTCTTTGAAGGAAAAAATACCAAATTAGATCATTTAACATGTATACCATTTTATATTTGTTTAATAATTTCTGGAGTTTTAAAAAAGAAGGATAAAGAAAAAGTTGATTAACATATTTTTTTTCTAAAACTAGAATGAAAAGTATAATAGTAAAATTGAATGAAAAATAAAAAGTATCTAGAAAAAACGCACGTATTACAACACGATCAATCTGACTGTGGGGTTGCTTGTTTATTATCTTTAATAAATTATTATGAAGGACATAGTTCTTTAGAAAAATTAAGAGAATTAAGTGGTACTACTAAGCAAGGTACTACTTTGCTAGGGTTGTATCAAACAGCAAATAAAATAGGGTTTACTGCTCAAGGAAATGAAGCAGATATACAAGCAGTAATAGATCATAAAGAACCTTTAATATTACATATATTAATTGAAAATAAATTACAACATTATGTGATTTGTTATGGCTTTAAGAATAATAAATTTATTATTGGAGATCCAGGAAAAGGAATTTTAGAATATACGAAAGAAGAATTAGAAGCCATTTGGGTTTCTAAAAGTTGTTTAACGCTAAAGCCAAATAGTAATTTTGTAAAAGCAACAGCTACTAAAAAATCTAAAAAAGAATGGTTTTTAAAATTAATTAAAGAGGATAAACAACTTTTAATAATTAGCATTGTATTAGGTGTTGGAATTGCTTTATTAGGAATGGCAATGTCGGTTTTTTCTCAAAAATTAATAGATGATATTTTACCTTCTCAAAACACAAAAAAATTAATATTTGGAATAGGTTTACTTACATTTTTATTATTAATTAGAGTAGGTTTTACAGCTTTAAGAGAAACTTTATTAATTCGTCAATCTAAAGATTTTAATAATCGAATTATAGATTCTTTTTATACATCATTATTACATTTACCAAAACCATTTTTCGATACTCGTAAAATTGGTGAATTAGTTGCTCGATTAAATGATACCAATAGAGTACAAAAAGTAATAAAATTTATAGCCAGTAATTTTATGATAGATGCTTTAGTTGTTTTAGTATCATTTGGTTTTTTATTTTCTTATTCTTGGCAAGTAGGTATTATTGCTTTGATAAGTTTACCTATTTATTTTTTTATAATTTTTAAGTTTAATAAAGTTATTATAAAATCTCAAAAAGAGGTAATGCAAAGTTATGCACTAAATGAAAGTAATTACATTAGCTCTATGCAGGGAATTGCAACGATTAAAAATTTTAATCGTCAACCTTTTTTTCAAAAAATAAATCAATTAGTATTTGGGAACTTACAAAATAAAATTTTTGATTTAGGAAAAATAAATGTTCGATTAGCCCTATTTTCTGGTATTGCTGGAGTTTTATTTTTAATGGCAATTTTAGCATATACTTCTTATATGGTATATCAAAAACAAATGCTTTTAGGGGAATTGATGGCTGTTTTAGGTATTGCAGGTTCATTATTACCATCTATAACCAATTTAGCTTTAATAGCAATTCCTATTAATGAAGCAAAAATAGCTTTTAATCGTATGTTTGAATTTACCTCTATAGAGAAAGAAGAGGAAGGGAATATCGAAATTAAAAATTTTGAATCACTAGATATTCAAGATGTATCATTTCGTTTTGCAGGGCGAAGTCAATTATTAAAGGAAATAAACATATCAATAAATAAAGGTGAAGTTACAGCAATAGTAGGAGAAAGTGGAAGTGGTAAAAGTACTTTGGGACAGGTATTTCAAAAGTTTTATGATTTTGAAAACGGAAGTATAAGAATTAATACTACTACAGATTTGAGAAAAGTTAAATTAAAAGACTGGAGAGACATAGTTGGGGTAGTACCACAAGAAATAACTATTTTTAACGGATCGGTTTTAGATAATATTTTATTAGGAAAAGAAGATAGTCCAGAAAATATAATTAAATTCTGTCAAGAATACGGTTTTCAGGAATTTATAAAAGACTTTCCACAAGGTTATGCTACAATACTAGGAGAAGAAGGAGTGAATTTATCTGGAGGACAAAAACAAATTATTGCTTTAGCGAGAGTTTTGTATAAAAAACCTCAATTATTAATTTTAGATGAAGCTACTTCTGCAATGGATAGAAAAACAGAAAAATTTAGTATTGAGTTAGTTTCTAAATTAAAAAAAGAGATGGCAGTATTGTTCATTTCTCATCGTTTAGAAACCTTAAAAAAATATGCAGATATTATTTATGTACTAGAAGACGGGCGAATAGCTATAAAAGGAAATCATCAAGAATTATTAGAAACTACGAATTTTTATAGTGATTACTGGAAAGAATTAGCTTAAAATTAACAGCTTAAGTTTTATACAAATTCCGTATTTTTATCAGCTCTAAAAGAAGGAATTTGTTATTACATCTATCTATACAAAATTATGCTTTAATAGACGAGTTGTCTATTAACTTTACAAAAGGTTTATCTATAATTACTGGAGAAACAGGATCTGGTAAGTCAATCCTATTAGGAGCTTTAGGTTTGGTGTTAGGTAAAAGAGCAGATTTATCGTCTTTAAAAAATAATACGTCTAAATGTGTTGTTGAAGCAGAATTTAATATTGAAGAATATGCACTCCAAGATTTTTTTCAGAAAAATGATTTAGATTATGAAAATACGACCATCATTAGACGAGAAATACTTCCTTCAGGAAAATCGAGAGCATTTGTTAATGATACTCCAGTAGTTTTAAGTGTATTAAATCAATTAAAATCTAAATTAATTGATGTTCATTCGCAACATCAAACTCTAGAATTATCAGATACCAACTTTCAGTTTACAGTAATTGATGCTTTGGCAAAAAACGAAAAAAGGATTGCTTCTTATAAGCGAGGTTTAAAAAAGCACACCACTTTACAAAAAGAATTACAGAAACTTAAAGAAAATCAAGAAGCTGAAAAACAGCAATACGAATATAATTTACATTTATTTAATGAATTAGAAGATGCTAATTTTCAAGCTAATGAACAAGAAGAATTAGAAAAAAAATTAGATGTATTAAATAATGTAGAAGATATAAAATTGAACTTATCTGAAGCAATACAAATTACTATAGGAGAAGAAGGAGGAGCTCAAACACTTTTACATTCATTAGAAAGTAATTTAGAAAAAATTAGTAGTTTTTCAGAAAAGTATGAACTTCTTTTTAATCGTATAACAAGTATAAAAATTGAATTAGACGATATTGTTTCTGAATTAGAAAGCGCAAATGAAGATATTGAATTTAATCCTAATGAATTAGAGAAAGTTAATGATCGATTACAATTATTATATTCACTTCAAAAAAAGCATCAAGTAGGTAATATAGCGGAGTTATTGACAATTCATGAAAGTTTATCAAAAAAAGTAGGCGGAGTTGAAAATGCTTCAGAAATAATAGCAAAAAAAGAACAAGAGATTAATGCAGTATCGGTAAAATTAGATGATGTAGCTTTATTAATAACAAAAGCAAGAAATAAAGCAATACCTAATTTGAAAAAGGAATTAGAATACTTACTCTCTGAATTAGGAATGCCAAATGCTCGTTTTTCTATTGAATTAAAGACAATAGATTCTTATGCTTCTAATGGTAAAGATGAGTTACAGTTTCTTTTTTCTGCAAATAAAGGAGGTACTTTTGGAGAATTAAAAAAGGTGGCATCTGGAGGAGAGTTATCTAGAATAATGTTATCGGTAAAGAAAATTTTATCAGAAAACACAAAGCTTCCAACAATTATTTTTGATGAAATAGATACAGGGGTATCTGGTGAAGTTTCTAATAAAATAGCACATATTATGCAACAAATGAGTAATTATATGCAAGTAATGGCAATTACACATTTACCACAAATAGCGGCTAAAGGAAGCTCTCATTATAAAGTATATAAAGAAGAAGTAAAAGGAATAACTTCCTCTAACTTAAAAGAATTAACAAAAGAAGAAAGGATTGTAGAAATCGCTGAAATGTTAAGTGGAAAAGATATTTCTGAAAGCGCATTAATACATGCTAAAGAACTATTAAATTAAATGTTTATGAGTGATAATAGAGCGGAAAATTTATTTTTTGAAGCAGATCAATTAATAGATGAAAATAAAATAGTTGATGCAAAGGAAATGTTATTTGATTTATTAGCAGAATTTCCTGATTATGGTAGAGCACATAATCATTTAGGATGGCTTTATAATATTAAATTTAATAATTATCCTAAAGCTAAAAAACATTTAGAGTTGGCAGTTAAATTTGCTCCCGACTACCATGCAGCTTATAGTAATTTTGCCTACTTATTGATTGATATGAATTTGTATGACGAAATGATTGCATTTGGAAATAAAGTTGTTGATAATTCTATAGCAGATAAATCAACTATTCTGAATAAAATGGGGCAAGCTTATGAGTTAAAAGGAGAAGTAATGTTGGCTTTTAAATACTATAAACAAGCTATTAAAGAAACTTTAAACAATAAATCTATAGATGCAATTTATGCTTCTGTAAATAGAATAAAAGGAAAAATGAGTTTTATTCAAAAGGTAAAATTAATTAACCAATAATACAATTTATGAATATTTAATTCGTGATGAAACTTAGATAATAAAGGGGTATACTCCTCAGTTTTCTAAGGAATTAGTGCACGAAAGAATTATTTTTAAGTAATAGAATACCAAATAAACACTAAAATATGTACAACTTATTAAAAGGTAAGAAAGGAATTATTTTTGGAGCGTTAGATGAAAAATCAATAGCATGGAAAGTAGCTGAGAGAGCACATGAAGAAGGCGCTGAATTTGTATTAACAAATGCACCGATAGCATTGCGTATGGGGCAATTAAGTGAGTTAGCAGAAAAAACAGGAGCTCAAATAATTCCTGCAGACGCTACTTCTGTAGAAGATTTAACTAATTTAGTTGAAAAAGCTATGGAAATTTTAGGAGGCAAATTAGATTTTGTTTTACACTCTATAGGTATGTCTGTAAATGTTCGTAAGGGAAAAGCTTATACAGATCCTAAGTATGATTTTACAACTAAAGGTTGGGATGTTTCAGCAGTGTCTTTTCATAAAACGATGAATGTTTTATATAATAAGAATGCAATGAATGAATGGGGAAGTATTGTAGCATTAACTTATATGGCGGCACAAAGAGTTTTTCCTGATTATAATGATATGGCTGATAATAAAGCATATTTAGAGTCGATAGCTCGTAGTTTCGGATATTTCTTTGGTAGAGATCATAAAGTACGTGTAAATACAATTTCACAGTCACCAACGCCTACAACAGCAGGTCAAGGAGTTAAAGGCTTTGATGGATTTATTAGCTATGCAGAAAAAATGTCTCCATTAGGAAATGCAACAGCTTTAGAATGTGCAGATTATACAATTACTTTGTTTTCAGATTTGACAAAGAAAGTTACATTACAAAATCTTTTTCATGATGGAGGTTTCTCAAACATGGGAGTTAGCGATAAAGTGATGGAACATTTTATAGAAGAATAAAAAAGTAAAGAATTCATAAAATGCAAATCACTAGATTTGCATTTTTTATTAGAATTATTTAATAATGAGCAGATTACATATTATAGAGAAAGAATTAAAGGTATTACAAGAGAAATTACATACCCATGAATTATATAATGTTTTAAATGATTTAGAGGATGTAAAAGTATTTATGCAAGAACATGTTTTTGCAGTTTGGGACTTTATGTCGTTATTAAAAGCATTACAGCAACAATTAACATGTGTTAGTTTACCTTGGATTCCTGTAAAAAATGCTATAACGGCACGTTTTATTAATGAAATAGTTCATGGAGAAGAAACAGATGTAAATGAAGTAGGAGTTCCTAAAAGTCATTTTGAAATGTATGTTGAAGCAATGGAAGAAATTTCAGCTGATACTTCTCAAATTTTAAATTTTTCTAAACAAGTATCAGATATAGATAGTATTGAAAGATTATTAGAAAAATCGGATATAGACGAAAAAACAAAAGAATTTGTAAATTTTACTTTTAACGTAATAAAAACAAATAAACCACACATTATAGCAGCAAGTTTTACATTTGGTAGAGAAGATATTATACCAGATATGTTTTTACAAATAGTAAAAAAAGCAGAATTAAAAGAAGGAAAAAATTATACAAAACTAAATTACTATTTAGAGAGACATATAGAGTTAGATGGAGATGAACATGGTCCATTAGCTTTATCAATGATTAAAGAACTTTGTGGTAACGATACTGAAAAGTGGGAAGAAGTATTGTTTTATGCAAAGGAATCAATTCTTAAACGTATTGATTTATGGAGTGGAATTACAGAGAAAATTAAAAAACAAGTTTTAGTATAATGGATCTTCATTTATCATTAATTATTCCTGTTTATAATCGTCCAGATGAGATTGACGAACTTTTAGAAAGTTTTACAAAACAAGATTTTGACAAAAAATATGAAATAGTAATTATTGAAGATGGATCTAATGAATCTTCTGAAGAAGTAGTTTTAAAGTATAAAAAAGACTTAAATATTTCTTACTATTATAAAGAGAATAGTGGACCTGGAGACTCTAGAAACTATGGAATGAAAAGAGCTTTAGGTAATTATTTTATAATTTTAGATTCAGATGTAATTTTACCCAATCATTATTTGAAAACAATAGATACCTTTTTAAAAGATAACTATTTAGATTGTTTTGGAGGGTCAGATGCTGCACATGATAGTTTTACTGATTTACAGAAAGCAATTAATTATGTAATGACTTCTTTTTTAACAACAGGAGGAATAAGAGGAAATAAAATTAAGATACAAAAGTTTGAACCAAGAAGTTTTAATATGGGAATTTCTAAAGAAGCTTTTGAAGCTACGAATGGTTTTTCTAAAATACATCCAGGAGAAGATCCAGATTTATCACAAAGGATCGTAAATAAAGGTTTTAAAACAGGGTATTTACCAAATGCTTATGTATATCATAAACGTAGGATTTCATGGAGTAAATTTTATACTCAAGTAAAAAAATTCGGATTAGTACGTCCTATATTAACAAAATGGCATCCAACAACAGCTAAAATCACTTTTTGGTTTCCTACATTTTTTGTTTTGTTTACCATTTTATCATTATTGACAAGTGCAATATGTTTATCTTTTCTGTGTTTAATTCCTTTAATGACATATTTAATAGTATTATTTATACATTCAGTATTTTTGAATAGAAGTGTTAAAGTTGGTTTTTTATCTATTTGCGCTGTATTTGTACAATTTTTTGGTTACGGATTGGCTTTTTTGAAATCTACTTTTTACATTCGCTTATTAAAGAAAGAACCAGAACAACAATTTCCAAAATTATTTTTTAAATAGTGAAGAGAATATTAGTAACAGGAGGAGCAGGTTTTATAGGTTCACATTTATGTGAACGATTATTAAACGAAGGCAATGAGGTAATTTGTTTAGACAATTACTTTACAGGAAGTAAAAAGAATATCATACATCTTTTAAATAATCCGTATTTTGAACTCGTAAGGCATGATATAACAGAACCTTATTATGCAGAAGTTGATGAAGTTTATAATTTAGCCTGTCCAGCCTCTCCAATTCATTACCAACACGATCCTATAAAAACAATAAATACCTCTGTTGTAGGTGCCACTAATATGTTAGGACTTGCAAAAAGAATAGATGCTAAAATATTACAAGCTTCTACTAGTGAAGTATATGGAGACCCTCATGTTCATCCGCAGCCAGAAACATATTGGGGAAATGTAAATCCGATAGGATTGCGTTCTTGTTATGATGAAGGAAAACGTTGTGCAGAATCATTATTTATCAATTATCATAAACAAAAGGATGTTCGTATTAAAATTATACGAATTTTTAATACATATGGTACACGAATGAATACCAATGATGGTAGAGTTATTTCTAATTTTATTGTGCAAGCATTAAAAGGAAAAGATATTACTATTTATGGAGAAGGAAATCAAACTAGAAGTTTTCAATATGTAGATGATTTAGTAGAAGGTATGATTCGTATGATGAATACAGATGATACCATTATAGGACCTATTAATATAGGAAACCCATCTGAATTTTCTATTTTAGATTTAGCAAAGAAAATTATAGAAATAACGAAATCTAAATCTAAAATAATTTTTGAGCCTTTACCAGAAGATGATCCAATGCAACGTAAACCAGATATTACTTTAGCCAAGAAAACTTTGAATAATTGGGAACCAAAAATAGGTTTAGAGGAAGGGTTAAGTAAAGTGATTGAGTATTTTAAAGGAGTTATATAGTTTACCTGTTATTCTTTAATCGTTGTACACGATTCCCCACATCAGAATCCGATTAATTCCTCGAGCTAACGAAAGAATTTTTCAGTAAATTTGAAATTAAAAATTTGACGTTAGTCGAGATTATGAATAAAACTTTGATTTTACTTTTAATATTTATTTCAAATTTGTCTTTTAGTCAATCTCTATTAGATATGACTGAAAAGGAAATTGAAAAGGGGAATTTGGAAAGAGCAAAAAAACAAATAATTATTTTAAAAAATAAAGATTTTGGGTTTTGTGGAAATGGTCAAGCGAAAATTAAAGGAGAAATTAGTTTTTTAGAATCTAAAATAGCAATTAAAGAGAAAGATTATGACAAGTCTCTTAAAATTCTGAGTCTTATAAAAGAAGAATGTCTTTTTGGAAATAATTGTGAAAAAAGAGACTCTTTAAAAATAGAAACACTTTTTCTAAAATATGGAGAAAAAAAAGTTATAAGTTCATTTAAGAACAAAGAAAAACTGAAAGTTATTAATTTAAAACATTTTCAATATCAAGTTTATTTGAAAAGTATTAATTATAACTTAACCTTTTTCAGTAATGGATATAAAAAAGATTATGAACACCCTAAGTATGGAACACAATCAAGAATGGAAAGCAATGACAATTTTGTTGATATGTGTAAAGGATTAAAGTTTTATAAATTAATAGACTAATTAGTCAATAAAAACTATAATTAATGTAGTAGAGATTAAATTCAGGAGTTAGCTTAGGTTTTGCGTTAGAAGAATTTGAAAATGAAGATTATGATAGTTTTATAAATAGAAGTAAAACAACAAATCAAAACGAGTTTGAAATGATTTCATTTAGCTTAATGGAAAGAAACGAATAAGTCAAACGTTTTATAAATCTTCAGTAAAATGCTTTCGGGTTTTTTCTTTTGAAAACTTATTACTGTTGTAGTCTTTAGAAGCGTTTTTAGCAATTGATAAAGATTGCCAATCTTTATTTAATAGCATCTTTCCAATAAAGGTAATTTGCCCTATATGATAAGAATAATGGCACAATTGTCTATTAATAGCTTCACTAACAGTATGTCCATGATTTCTGATGTATACAATTTTCTCTAAATCTTCTTTTTTTAGAGGTCGTATAGCATCAAATAAACAACTCCAACCCTTATTCCAATAAATTAAAATATCTTCTTTATTAGAAAAAGTATTTACAAATTCAAGATCTCTTTCTCTCCATTCTTTTTCTCCGTCTTCAGTTAAAAAGTTTGTCCAACGCGATAACATATTACCAATTATATGTTTTACAATAATGGCAATAGAATTACTTTCATCATGATACTCCCAAAATAATTGATCATTACTTAATTGAGAAAATGTTTTATCACCTAAACTTTTATAGTATTCAAATTGTTTTATAACACTGTTTAAATAAGAAGAATCAGACATGAAAAAGAGTTGAAAAACTTAAACTCTAAAATACGTTATTTTTTATTTGGAACGAAATTTAGAGCTACACCATTTATACAATCTCTAAGTCCAGTTGTATTTCTTGGTCCATCATTAAATCGATGCCCTAAATGACCACCACAAGTATTACATTTTAATTCAGTACGAGCATACCCAATTTTATAATCTGTATCTATTTCAACGTTCGATTTAATAGCTTTATCAAAAGAGGGCCAACCAGTACCAGAATCAAATTTTCTGTCAGATTTGTATAAAGGAGTATTACAACCAGCACAAACAAAAGTACCTTTACCTTTAAAATTATTAAACTTACTAGTATTAGGTCTTTCAGTACCTGCTTCTCTTAATACATAAAATTGCATAGGTGTTAATGCTTTTTTCCATGCTGCCTTTGTTTTTTCTATTGCATATTTTTTCTTTGTCGATTTATTTTCCGTTGACTTTTTTTGAGCAACAGATTGACAAGATATAAGTATACTAATTATAGTAAAGCATGCTATTAAATTTTTCATGGATTGTTTTTTATAAATTCTACAATTCTACTGGTTGTATTTTTATCACGCAATATTTTAGTATGTCCTAAACCATGTGTAATTAAAATTGAACCTTGTTGTAGGTTTTGACGAATATTATACGCACAACTTACAGGTACATCTCCATCTGCAGAATCATGAATTACTAATGTAGGAATAGTAACTCCTTTTGCTTTTGTAGAACTAGAATAAGAATCAATATCTACCTGATGAATTTCATCATAGTGTTTTTTTAATTTTAAAGCTATTTTGGGTTTTAAATCAAGATTTTTAATAAAGTTATTCATAACAGCAGATATAGTATCACCAGCACCAACTGTAACTAATGACTTTAAAGAGAATCCTTCTTCAACAGCACTATATAAACTCATACCTCCTAAAGAATGCCCAACAGCAGTATCAAAAGGACCTAAGCTTTCATTAATTTGATGTATGGTATCTATAAATTCAGGCATTAATGCATTTTTCCCTTCAGAATTACCATGAGCAGGAGCATCAAAAGAAATAACCATATAACCATTTTCTAATAATTTATCTGCAATCATAAATAATTGAGTACTTCTTCCGCACCAACCATGCACTAATAAAACCTTCTTTTTAGAAAAACCATAAGTAAGCACCTCAATTTCTTTATTGATAGATGTTATTTTTAAACGCGTTTTTTTTGCACTTTCCCACATCATTTTTTCTCTTTCTGGTTTTGGAAACTTTACTGGAGTAGAGAAAAGTTTAGAAGAAAATTTTGTAGCTAAATTAGTAGAGAAAAACTGAATAGTTTTAGCAATCCTTTTAAATTTAGAAGGAATAGAAATACTTGGAGGTAGTGTTCTCTCTTGATTTGTTTGAACCATAGTTGATTAAAAATTTTCATTGTAAAGATAGAATTTGTATTTTTAAAAAATAGCTCACATAGTGACTTTTTAGTTGTAAATTGAGTCATAATTATAGAAAACAGAAACATAAAAAATCATTATAATGAAAAAAATATTCACATTATTGGTAGTTGTATTACTTTTTGTAGAATGTAGTACCGTACCAATTACAGGAAGAAAACGTATTAATTTTGTAAGTGATGCTAAAGTTTTACCTATGAGTTTTCAGCAATATAATGGGTTCTTAAAAGAGAATAGTAGTAAAATAATAAAGAATACATCTAAGGCTAGAGAATTAAAAACAATTGGTAAAAATGTAGCCTCTGCGGTAGATCGATTTATGAGAGCTAATGGTATGACTAGTGAAGCTAATTCATATAAATGGGAATTTAATTTAATTAACGATAAAACTATAAATGCTTGGTGTATGCCAGGAGGAAAGGTAGTTTTTTATACTGGTATTATGCCTATTTGTGCTAATACAGATGGTATTGCAGCAGTTATGGGGCATGAGGTAGCACATGCATTTGCTAAGCATGGACAAGAGCGTATGTCTTCTTCCCAATTACAACAGTATGGAGGTATGGCAGTAGCTTTAGGAACAAGTGGTAGTAAACAGAGTAATCTTTTTAATATGGCTTATGGTTTAGGTTCTCAGTTAGGAATGTTAAAATTTAGTAGAACTCATGAAACAGAAGCAGATCATTTAGGACTAGTTTTTATGATTATGGCAGGCTATAAAGGAGAAGAGGCTGTTAATGTTTGGATTCGTATGAAGCAAAATGCTCAAAAAAGTGGAAGAAAAGCACAACCAGAATTTCTAAGTACGCACCCTTCAAATGATTCACGTATTGCTGAATTAAGAAATTATTTACCAAAAGCAAAGAGATTTGCTATTCAATATAACAAACAAGGAGCAGCAATGAGATCTGGAAAATAAAAATAAATTACTTTACCTATATTGCAAACCGTTCTTTATCTTTAAAGAGCGGTTTTTTAATTAAACAAACTTATATGAAAATAGGAGATAAAAAACTAATTAATGCTTGGGCATTTTATGACTGGGCTAATTCGGTATATTCATTAGTAATTAGTACAGCAATTTTTCCTATGTACTACGATGCTATAACTGAAGGTAAAATTGTTGATTTTTTGGGTATTGAATGGGAACATCCCAATTCGTTGTATACATATGCTTTGTCTTTTTCTTTTTTGATAGTAGCTTTTATATCTCCCATTTTATCTGGTATTGCAGATTATAGAGGGAATAAAAAGAGTTTTATGAAATTCTTTTGCCTTTTAGGGAGTTTATCAGTGATGAGTTTGTACTTTTTTGCCGGATGTGAAACAACTTGGATAGGAATTTTAGCAAGTATTTTGGCTAGTATTGGTTTTTGGGGAAGTATTGTTTTTTATAATGCATATTTACCAGAAGTAGCTTTGCCAGAAGATCAAGATAGAGTGAGTGCAAAAGGTTTTATTAATGGTTATATAGGATCTATTGTATTATTATTAATATGTTTAGTCTTAATTTTATTTCCTGATAATTTTGGAATTACAAGTGATAAGGCTTCTCGTATATCATTTGTAATAGTAGGTATTTGGTGGTTAGGTTTTGCTCAAGTTACTTTTAGAAGATTACCAAAAGATAAAAAGTTATCTAAAGATCAATTAGAAGAAGGGTATTTATGGAAAGGTTTTGAAGAATTAAAGAAAGTATTAAAGGAAGTAAAAAGAGATCATCCAGCTTTAAAGAAATTTTTAATTACATTCTTTTTGTTAAGTGTAGGAGTACAAACCATTATTTTAACAGCTACTTTATTTGGTACTTCAGAATTAAAACTTGAAAAAGAAAATTTAATAATGACCATATTAATAATACAAGTATTGGCAATTGCAGGAGCTTTCATATTTTCTAGAATTTCTAAAAAATACGGAAACATAACAGCATTGAAAATAACAATAATAGCTTGGATGTTTGTTTGTTTTGGAGCCTTTCTTTTACATAAAGATTTAGATAATATTTTGGTGTATTTTTATATTTTAGGAGGGGTGTTAGGTTTAGTAATGGGAGCTATACAATCATTGGCAAGGTCTACCTATTCTAAATTATTACCAGAAACAGAAGATAATACTACATATTTTAGTTTTTTTGATGTTACAGAAAAGATAGCAATTGTACTAGGAACATTAATTTATGGTATTTTATTCGCTATTACCGAATCTATGCAATGGAGCGTTTTATGTTTGGCACTATTCTTTTTGTTTGCATTTATTGTTTTATCTACCATAAAGAAAACAAAACACGTATCATAGTCATTAAAATTATTTCTGTCTATTATAAAATAAAACCTGATTAGAATTTTAAATCTAATCAGGTTTTATTTTATGTAAAAAGGATAAATGATCTTATTTAGTTTTATCTATTAAATCCAAACTAAAGGTGTCTGCTTCGGCAATATGAAAATAACCTAAAGGAAAATTCTCATCATTGGTAGTGTTTACTATATTTCCTAATAAAGAAGATGGAACTGGTTGAAAAGGGCCTCCGCCACCTTGACCACTTTGACTGATTAATAATCTGAAATAGGTAAAGTATTCTTTTGTAATTCCTGACATTTTAATAGTTACATTAGAAGGTAGTTCAATTTTATCTTCTTCTCGATAAAAGAAAGAAAAATTATAGTTAGATCCATTAAAAAAACGATCTTCTAATGTAAAGAAGTTATTTTTTGTAAAGTCGAATAAATAGTAATCATCTTTATTACCATCGTCAGTAAAAAATAATTCTAATTCAATTTCGTCACCTGAAAATAGAGTATCATCTCCTTGCAATACATTAGTAAAGGTTGTTGATTTTATTTTAGATGCATTTCCTTTATAAGTTTCACCATTATAAACGACTGTTAATTCATATTCAGAATTATCTTCAGGAATAAACGAAGTTGTTGGTTCATAATCGCCATCTAAATTGGCATCAGAAAAATTGATTACAGTACCATTTGCTAAATTTGTAATAAATACTGTGGCATTTGTTACGGTAGGAATCGTTTCATTAAAATAATCGGCAGATAATCTTAATTTTACAATTGTATTTGCTATTATCGGAACTTCATTAAATAATACTTCGAAGGAAGCATCAATTACTAATTTAGGTGCAGCATTAGGAAGGTCTACATCTACTACCTTTTCACAATTTGTTAAAATGAAAAGTATTAAAATTGGAATTATTATTGCTTTTTTCATTTTCTTAAAATTTAAAATTATAAGTAACAGAAGGTACAATACCAAATATGGATGTTTGTACAGCTTCATTTTTAAAAGTATCTTGATTTTGACTAAAAGATAATGAGGCTGCATTATCTCTACCATAAAGATTATAAATACCAAAGACCCATTCTCCTTGCCATTTTCTATTTTTATTTCTAGAAGGTGTAAAAGTAGCTGAAACATCTAATCTATGATATGCTGGTAATCTATCAGCATTTCGTCTATTATCATCATAAAGAGGAACATTTAAGCCTTGTACTTCATATTGACCAATAGGATAATTGGTAGGTTGTCCTGTTTGAAAAATTAAATTAGAATTAAACTTCCATTTTTCATTTAATTCATAGCTGGCATTTATAGAAATATCATGTGTTTTATCATAAGGTGTGCTGTACCAATCACCATTATTAATACCAGGTTCGTTTGCTGTTCTACCTGGTGTTAATTGTTCTGATCTTGATAAGGTATAAGATAACCAACCAGTGAATTTCCCTGCATTCTTTTTTAATAGCACTTCTAATCCATAAGCTCTCGCTTTTCCATTTAAAATGATAGTTTCTATTTCGTTATTTGCAATTAAATTTCCTCCATTTATATAATCTATTCTGTTTTTAATATCTTTATAAAAGACTTCTGTTTCTAAAGAAAAATCACCATCTTTTATAGATTTAAAGTATCCTAGAGCATATTGATCTAATAATTGAGGTTTAATATATTTACCACTAGGAGTCCAAACATCTAAAGGAGTAGGAGAGGACGTGTTAGATAATAAATGTAAATACTGAGCCATTCTATTATAACTAGCTTTAAAAGAAGATTTTTCATTTAATAAATAAGAAAAAGAGAAACGAGGTTCTAAATTATTAAAACTTTTAATAATGTCACTTCTTTTAAATTGATCGATACTTGTTGCGGTAGCTGATTCGTATTTTTTAAATTGAGTATTATAAGTAACAGCTTGATTATTTTGATAAGTATTTAATTCATTTTGACCTAAACGTAAAAAATTACTAAATCGTACACCGTATTGTAATGTTAGTTTATCACTAATTTTATGTTCAGCTTCTATATAAGCAGCAAATTCATTGGCATATTTTTTAGTTAGCTGACGTTCAATAATTCCAGAATCTTCCGTACTTGGTTTAATTTTTCCAGGATTAAAACTTGAATGTATATTATTAATACCATAACCCAATTTAAATTTATTACTTAAATAGTGTTTAAAATCGTATTTCAAATTAAAATTACCAATACCAGAATTCCATTCAAAACCAGCAGCATCTAAGTTTAAACCATAAAAATAATCGGAATATATTACAGATAGATTAGAAAATAATTTATCAGAAAATAAATGATTCCATCTAAGATTAACAACCGTATTACCATAATTGTTAGAAAAACTATCGCTAATACGAAATACATCTTTTCCAAAATAAGTAGATAAAAATAGATTGTTGTTTTTATTGAAACGGTAATTTATTTTACTATTTAAATCAAAAAAATAGGCAGTGTTATCAATGTCAAATAGTGGTAGGAATAGATGAGCATATGAAGCTCTTCCTCCAATTAAAAAAGAACTTTTTTCTTTTTCTATGGGACCTTCAGCTAATAGTCTACTAGAAACTAATCCAATTCCACCTGTTAATTTAAATTCTTTACTATTTCCTTCTTTTTGATAAATATCTAAGACAGAAGATAAACGACCTCCATATCTTGCAGGAATACCTCCTTTAAATAGTTTTACATCTTTAATAACATCTGGATTAAAAATAGAGAAGAAACCAAATAAATGCGAGGAATTAAAAACAATAGATTCATCTAATAAAATTAAGTTTTGATCTGCTGCACCACCTCTAACATTAAAACCAGAAGCACCTTCACCAGCACTTGTAACACCAGGAAGTAAAATTAAAGATTTAAGAATGTCTGCTTCTCCTAAAA
Organism: uncultured Tenacibaculum sp.; assembly: GCA_937922085.1. GTDB lineage: Bacteria > Bacteroidota > Bacteroidia > Flavobacteriales > Flavobacteriaceae > Polaribacter. Next base: position 17,086 of record CAKZVD010000018.1, read on the forward strand.
CCACAGGGATTTGTTTAATAGTAGCTGCAGATAGTTTATTAACACTCATTTGTGGTGTTCTAACATTTAATTTCTCAACATCCGTTTCAATAACAACTTCGTCTAAGTTTTCACTTTCTTCAACTAATTTATAGTCTTTAGTTGTTTTTGAAGATAAATCTAAAGTTTGTAGAATGGTTGAGTATCCTAAATAACTTACTTGTACCTTATAATTTCCTTTAGGAACAGTTATGGAATAAAAACCATATTCATTAGTCATTGTTCCAGAGCCAAGTTCTGGTAAATAAATGGTAACTCCAATTAGTGTTTCATTACTGTTTTTATCATAAACAGTACCACTTAATGTAATTTTTTCTTGACTGAATACATTGAATGAGGATAACAATATAAACAGTAAGAAAAATTGATTCAAATAAACTTTCATTTTACTTAGTTTTAATGTAAAAATACTATTAATGATATTGGTAAGGATTAAATTAAACTTATAGTTTTCTTAAATAAAAAAAAGCAAATGTTAAACATTTGCTTTTTTTTATTTAAGAGTAATTTTTTGAAAATTATATTTTTTCTAAAATAGTGTTTAGTGTATTATTTGGTCTCATAAAACCATCAGCTAACTCATCATTAGGCATATAATATCCTTTTATTTCTGCCGATTTACCTTGAACCTCATTTAGTTCATTTACAATAGAAGATTCATTAGTCTTCATATTTTCAACTACAGAAGTAAATTGAGTTTTTAAATCAGAGTTTTTATCTTGTTTAGCTAATTCTTCAGCCCAATACATTGCTAAATAAAAGTGACTACCTCTATTATCTAATTCTCCAGCTTTTCTAGAAGGAGATTTTTTATTATCTAATAATTCTTCAATAGCATTGTCTAAAGTTTCAGCTAAAACTAATGCTTTATCATTATTGTTAGTTTGTCCTAAATGCTCTAAAGAAACAGCTAAGGCTAAAAACTCACCTAAAGAATCCCAACGTAAATGGTTTTCTTTAACAAATTGCTGTACATGCTTAGGAGCAGAACCACCTGCACCAGTTTCAAATAAACCACCACCATTCATTAAAGGAACAACAGATAACATTTTAGCAGAAGTTCCTAATTCTAAAATAGGGAATAAATCTGTTAAATAATCACGTAAAACATTACCAGTAACAGATATGGTATCATTACCATCTTTTACTCTTGCTAAAGTATATTCAGTAGCTTCTGCTACAGACATAATTTTAATTTCTAAACCATTGGTATCATGGTTTGGTAAATAAGCATTTACTTTTTTAATTAATTCAGCATCATGAGCTCTATTCTTATCTAACCAAAAAACAGCAGGACTTTTAGTAGCAGTAGCTCTAGTAACCGCTAATTTAACCCAATCTTGAACAGGAGCATCTTTTGTTTGACACATTCTCCAAATATCACCTTCTTCAACAGTATGCTCTAATAAAGTAGCTCCCTTAGAGTCAATTACAGAAACTTTTCCATTACTAGGAATTTCAAAAGTCTTATCATGTGAACCATATTCTTCAGCTTTTTTAGCCATTAATCCAACATTTGGTACTGTACCCATAGTAGTAGGATCGAAAGCACCATTCTTTTTACAAAAATCTACAGTAGTTTGATATAATGCAGCATATGAACTATCTGGAATTACGGCTTTAGTATCTTGAAGCTTTCCTTCTTTATTCCACATTTGTCCAGAAGTACGAACCATTGCAGGAACAGATGCATCAATAATAATATCTGAAGGAACGTGTAGGTTTGTAATTCCTTTATCAGAATTCACCATTGCTACATCAGGATTATTAGCATAGATTTTTTCAATATCAGCTAAAATCTCTGCTTTTTTATCAGCAGATACCTCATCTAAATTACTTAATAAATTTCCGAAACCATTATTTACATCTACACCAATTTCTTCAAAAGTTTCGCCATGTTTAGCGAATAAATCTTTAAAGAATATTCTTACAGCATGACCAAAAATAATAGGATCAGAAACCTTCATCATAGTAGCTTTCATATGAAGAGAAAATAAAACTCCCATATCTTTAGCTTCTTTAATTTCTTTATCTAAGAAAGCTAATAATGCTTTTTTATTCATTACAGAAGCATCAATAATTTCTCCTGTTAATAAAGGTGTACTAGCTTTTAATACTGTTTCTTTACCATCAGTACTAGTATGAACTATTTTTACATCTGTAGTATCTGAAATAGTAACAGATTTTTCATTGTGAGCAAAATCACCATTACTCATAGTAGCAATATGAGTTTTAGATTCTGAACTCCAAGCTCCCATAGAATGTGGATTCTTTTTTGCGTAATTCTTCACCGCTTTAGGAGCACGCCTATCTGAATTCCCTTCTCTTAAGACAGGATTTACTGCAGAACCTTTAATTTTATTATAACGAGTTAAAACTGCTTTATCTTCGTCTGATTCTGGTTCTTCTGGATAATCAGGCAATTTATATCCCAATCCTTGAAGTTCCTTTATAGCTGCTTTTAATTGTGGTACAGAAGCACTAATATTAGGTAATTTTATAATATTTGCTTCTGGTTTTGTTGCTAAATCTCCTAAGAAAGCTAAAGCATCTTCTACACGTTGCTCCTCTGTTAAATAGTCAGAAAAATTAGCTAAAATTCTAGCAGCTAAAGAAATATCTTTAGTAATGATTTCTATATCAGATGATTTTGTATATGCTTTTACAATTGGCAAAAACGAACGAGTAGCCAAAGCTGGTGCCTCATCAGTTTTTGTGTACATAATTTTTGCAGTTGTACTCATATATTATCTAGTTATTTTAATTTGAAGTATTGCAAATTTAAGTATTACGTTTGGTTTATTTAAGGTTAAATTATGAATAAAGTGAACGTTTTCGTAATTTTTTTTAAATTTTGTATTTGTAAAACAAAAAAAACGATGTTTTCACATCGCTTTTAAATATTTTTAGTAGAAAAAATTAATTTCTCTTCTCTCTAATTCTAGCTTTCTTACCAGTAAGACCTCTAAAGTAGTAAATTCTAGCTCTACGTACTTTACCTTTTTTATTAATCTCTATTTTTTGAATAGAAGGTAAGTTAATAGGGAAGATACGCTCAACACCTACAGTACCAGACATTTTTCTGATTGTAAATGTTTCTGAAGAACCATTTCCTCTTTTTTGAATAACTACACCTCTAAAAAACTGAGTACGAGTTTTGTTTCCTTCTTTAATTTCGTAATAAACAGTGATTGTATCACCTGCTGCGAATTCTGGTAAATCGTTTTTTGTTACGAATTCGTTTTGAACAAATTTAATTAAATCCATTGCTTTAATGTATTGCTATTTAGACAAAGTAACATTCACGATTTTCGTCAGAGGTTAATTTTGCGTGTGCAAATATACAGATTTTTTAATAAGCAAGAGTTTTTAATCAATCAGAATTCCCCAATGCTTGCGTCGGTGGTTAAGAGGAAAGTTTGAAAACCTAAGGTTTTCATTAAACTAAAAATAAACTTTCTTCCGTTGAAAGCCTTGTGGGCTTGCCTCGAGGATTATTTACTTAACTTAAATAACCATGTTATTTTTGGTCTATTAAAAATTTACATTTAATATTAATTTATAAAAAAAATAATTTTGTTTCTTTGTGTTTAATTTAAAAAATACAAAAATGAATTTAAAAACTTTTTTTTATAATTTAAATTCTAACTTTTTGTTGATGATTACTTCAGTAAAAAAGGGAACAATCATAATTTATGGATTGTTTTTTTTAATATCAATAGGGTTGTTAACTACTTATAGTAAAGAAGTTTTACATTTATCTGTGAATAAAATTCATTCACCTTTTTTTGATTTTTTTTTTAAACATTCTACTCATTTAGGGGATGGGATATTATTTGGAATTTTAATTATTGTTTTCTTTTTTATAGATAAAAGAATGTCTTTAGTTTTTACAATAGGAGGTTTATTGACATTAATTATTACACATTTTTTAAAAAAATGTATTTTTAAAGGAGAGCCAAGACCTGTTTCATTTTTTGGAGAGGAAAATTTATATTTGATAGATGGAGTAAAAATGGCTCACTGGAATTCTTTTCCTTCTGGACATACAATGACAGCATTTATTATATTTACGATATTAATCATTTATTTTAGAAAAAAAAGAATTCAATATTTGTTGATTTTGTTAGCTATAATTGCTGGTTTTTCTAGAGTTTATCTTTCACAACATTTTTGGGCTGATATATTTGTTGGTTCAATAATTGGAGTAGGATTAGGTTTTTTCGTTATGAGCTTGTTTTTCAAGCCAAAATAAAAGATATAGTCATGAAAATGTCTCTTAAAAATATTATTTTCATACTTATTCTATTTAGCACATTTATACGTTTGTTTTTAGCTAATAGTTTAGAGTTTGGAAATGATGAAGTTTATTATTGGTTATATGCTAAATATCCTGATATAAGTCATTTTGATCATCCTCCTATGGTTGGTTTTTTTATCCAGTTCTTTACAGCTAATTTATTTTTCGATTCTGAATTAGCAATACGTTTAGCTGCTGTAATTCCAACAAGTGCTTCAATGTATCTAATTTTTTTAATAGGAAATTATCTTAAAAATGAAAAAGTAGGCTTTATAAGTGTATTGTTGTATAATATCCACATTTATGGTTTTATAATTTCAGGGACCTTTATTTTACCTGATTCTCCTATGGTTTTCTTTTGGTTATTGAGTTTCTATTTCTTTTTACAAACGATAACTAAAGAGCCTAGTAGAAAACTTTATAAAAAAATACTATTGGCTTTTTTATTTACAGGATGTGCTATTTATTCTAAATATCAAGCTGTTTTTTTATTATTTGGAGTAGTAATCTATGTTTTGTTTTACAAAAGGGGATGGTTAAAGGAATCACTGTTTTATGCGGGGTTTATTTTTCCAATTTTAGCAATCTGTCTTATTTTTTATTGGAATTACCAAAATGATTTTATTAGTTATAAATTTCATAATGATAGAGTTTCTTTATTTAGTTTTCAATTTAATAAAAACTCTTTTTCAAGAGAAGTTTTAGGACAATTCCTCTATAACAATCCATATATAGTTATTACACTTATTTTAATGGTAATGGCTTATTTTAAAAATAGGTTTCAATTTAAGAATGATGAATTAAAATTATTTTTTGCGTGCTCATTTCCATTAATAGGAGTTACAATTTATTTATCAATGTCTAGAGATACATTACCACATTGGTCAGGAATATCTTATTTAACATTATTGCCTTTAATAGCTGTTTACATTTCAGAAAAAAAAGAGATATTAAAAAAATTAAAAGTAGGAACTTTAAGTTTTTTAATAGTATTAATTGTAGCTGTGTTTGTAATTAATAAAGGATGGTTTTTACCCCAAAAAAAAGTTGCTTTAAAAGAAAAAACAGGAAAAAAAGATGTGTTATTAGATATGTATGGGTGGAAACAAGCATCAGAAAAATTAACGAAGTTCTTTAAAGCAAAAGACTTGTTTCAGTTTCCTATTATTTCTAACAAATGGTATCCTGCATCACATATAGATTATTATATAGCACGCCCAAATAATATGAAGGTTTATGGAGTAGGAGAGTTGAGAGATATTCATAAGTATTATTGGATTAATAAAGAGAAACCTTTTCTTAAAAATAGAGTTTTATACATCACAGATAGTAGAAATTATAAAGACCCTAAAATATTATATGGAAAAGAGTATACTTCAATAACAAAACTAAAAGTAATACCAATTAAAAGAGGAGAAGAGATTGTGAAGTATGTGTTTTTATTTCTGCTAGAAAAATAATCTTTATAAAAGCTCAAGGTTATAGGCTTTTATAAAGATTAAAAATAATATTAATTAGAGTAATATTTAAGAGTAAGAGAGAATATTATTTTTTAACTTTTGGTAAAAAAGATAAATCTATCCAATACTTTTTTAAGTTTCTCTTATCGATTAATACTTTTATTTTATCACCTTTTATAAAATCAGATGGATCAAACCAAATATTATCACTTGTAAAAATATGTAGTTTTGATGTTGCAGGGTCTTGCCACTGTGAAATAATTTGAAAAGGATTTCTTCCATTAACAGTAAGAGAATGGTTAATTGCTACACTTTGAAAATCAGTATCTATCCGTGTTCCATTCTGCTTTAAATGCTTTAAAAGATTACTTTTCTTTTTGTCGAAAAGAAAAATACTACTCCCAATGGTAAAGAAAACAAAACCTAATATTCCAACAATAGTTACTCCTCCCCATATAGAAAAAAAACCTTTTATTTTAGCTTTGTTTGGCGATTCAGGATTATATAGGACTTCTACTTTTTCTCCAACGCTATAACTTGGTGGGTTACTACTTGTAGAAGAAGAAAATTCTATTCTGTTACCTTCTTTTTCAGTAAACTCAACTAATGGTTTATAAGTAATGGAATTATCTGAAGAACTACTAGAACGAGATCGTAATAAATCTATAACTGTACCTTCAGCAGTGATAGATGTTTCTAAAAATTCATTAGCACTTTTATACATAAAGAAAGCTCCTACAAGCATTCCTATTCCTATAATTGTAAATACATATTTGATAATTTTGATAGCTTTCATTTTTTGTTTTTTTAATTAATTACTGTTTTTAGTAAAATGTATATTTGGTTTTAATACAATTACTTTTTTTGTTATTGCAAAAAAATAATTGTTATATAAAAAACCTATTTAAGGAATGGTTTCTATTCCAGCGAATTTAAAGTCATTATTAATTTTCTTAAAATACAACCCTAATTGTGCTCCTTCATGTCCTTTACTCAGTTCATTTTTTTTCCAAGTTGTTAAATAGATTGTGATATCAGATCTTTTGTTATTTTCATAAACAAACTTAATTTCTTTAGTTGTAATAGCTTTTGCCCAACTTTTTGATTCTTTAATAACTGTTAAATGATTTTTATAAAAGTCATTTCTATAAATAACATAAGGATCTAGTTTAGATTTTAGAGTTCCGTTACAAATAATACAATAAATATCTAAAGTAGAAATCTTTTTAAATTCTTTATAATTTGGTTTTTCAAAATTTAGAATTACTTTTTTTATAGCATTCTTAATGTTTAAACTATCTTTTGAGCTAATATTTTGTCCGAAACAATATGTATTTACAAATAAGAATATGAAAATTAGTTTTTTCATGATTTAGTAACTGTTCAATAAAGAAAAAAAAGGAGTATTAAAAGTTTTCTATTGGATATATATTCCTACCTAATTTAGGATGCATACAGCTTACCACAGTTTTTAAATTTTTTAGTTTTCTACTTTTTTCTGAAGAGGTTAAAGCATATACATAAACATTACTTGTAGAAAAACTTCTAATCACTAAATCTTCGTCATTATCATTAAAACCATCTACTAAACAACCTCCAGAAGCTTCTTGACTTTCATAACGTAAGTTACTAATGTTATCAAATAACCCATTTTCTTTTAAATTATTTTTAATAGCGTCTAATTCTTTTTCTCCTGCTTCGTTAACGATACTTGCAAATATGCCATATTCACCGAATCCAGTATGCGTATCTTCTACTTCAGGTTTGTAATAATGTAATAGTTCTTGTCGTACCATTTTTTTATTACTAGATGCGTTAAAACGTTTGAAAGAAGGATCTATTAAACCTAATAATCCTTTTCCGCTGTTAGTAACTTTTTTGAAGAATTTTTTATTCTCCATTTTTTTTATAATCTCTTCTGGATTCATTTTATTGAATTAATTTAAAAGTTTTGTCTAAATTAATTGAAAAGAGATGGTTACTTATTACTCAATATATTTTGTAACTTTTTTAAGTAAGATTTGTAGTGGTTTAACACATATTTGCATTTACTGATCTAATAAATCAGGTCTAATTTTTTGAGTGCGTTCATATGCTTTGTCACTTCTCCATTCTTCAATTTTAGGAAAATTACCAGAAAGTAATACTTCAGGAACTTTCATCCCTTTATATTCTGAGGGTCTAGTGTATACAGGAGGAGACAATAAGTTATCTTGAAAAGAATCTGTTAAAGCAGAAGTTTCATCTCCTAAAACACCAGGAATTAAACGAATAACGGAATCACATAAAACAGCGGCAGCCAATTCACCACCAGTTAATACATAATCTCCTATAGAAATTTCTTTAGTAATAAATTTTTCACGAACTCGTTGATCTACACCTTTGTAATGCCCTGTTAAAATAATAATATTTTCTTTTAAAGAAAGTGTATTAGCTGTAGATTGATTTAATGTTTTAGCATCTGGAGTCATATAAATGATCTCGTCATAGGTTCTTTCTGCTTGTAGCTTAGAAATACAATTATCTATAGGTTCAATCATAAGTACCATACCAGCACCACCACCAAATTGTGTATCATCTAACTGACGGTAATTTCCTAAGCCATATTCACGTAAGTTGTGAAAATGAACTTCAGCAATTCCTTTATCGATAGCTCTTTTTATAATAGAGTGTTCAAAAGGACTTTTTAATAAATCGGGAGCAACGGTAATTATATCTATTCGCATGACGCAAAAGTAATGGTTTTATATTTTAAATAATAGAATTTGAAGAAGCTGAGAAGTTAAGAAGTGGAGAAGTTAAAGAGTATAGAAGTGTAAGTAAATACTTAACTTCTTAACTCCTATACTCCTTAACTCTCAATATTAGTTTTAATTATACCCTTTTACATCTCCCATACTTAATTTTCCGTTTTTTCCGAAAGAATGATTTGTAGGAAGTAGTGTACCACTTTCTGTAGTGATCCAATCTTCCCATGTAGAAGGAACTCCATCCATTTTCATACTAGGAACATACATTTTGTAACTTTTAGGAACATATTTTTCATCTAAAAGCCATAAATAAGAATCTCCAGGAGTAGAACCACCACTAGTATATTTAACAAGAAGCGCTTCTTTACCATCTATTTCTTTGATAGTTCTAATAATACCATTTTCAAATAATTTATGAGGAGCTACTAACCAAAAACTATCATTATTAAAATAATCTTCCGCTTTTTTAATAATATTATTATCCTTTACATCACTTAGTTTATCATTAAAGTAAATGGTACTTTTCTCTATAGAATTAGGATGTAAAACTACTTTTATAGTATCCCAAGAAACTTCTGCTATATGTGCTTTTTTATTCCATTTATAAGAACGTCGACCTCCAAAACTCCATTCTAAATTATTCGTCTTTATATAAGCATCATGATTTATAGCTTTTAAAATTTTATTAGCTAAACCATCAGATTTAGGATTTGTAGCTTTTACATCTCCCATGTTAATTTGCATTCCAAATAAAGATAATGTATGATTTGTTGGTAATTTTATACCAGCTTCTGTAGTTTTCCATTCATTCCATGTAGCACCAACACCACCAATAGGTATTATTTTAGTCCACATTTTATAATCAGTAGGCAATCCGTTTTCATCTAATATCCATAAATAAGAATCGCCAGGAGTAGAGCCTCCGGAAGTATAAGTAACTAATAAGGCATCTTTATCTTCATGTTTAACAATACTTCTTTCTACACCATTATCAAAAACTTTATGAGGAGCTACTAACCAAAAGCTATCATTATTAAAGTTGGAAATAGCTTTTTGTACTAGTGTTTTATTGTCTGTTTTTTTACCATCAATAAAAACCTCACTTTTTTCAGGTGATTTCGTATTTAAAATTACTTTATTATTTTTCCATGAAACGTCAACAATGTTTTGTTGTTTATACCATTTATAAAAATTTGTATTACGGAAAGACCATTCAATAACTTCCGTATTTTTATAAGCTTCATGATTTAGTGCAACTAACATTTTTTTAGCTAAATTATCAGCTTCTTCACCTTGTTTCCCTTGAGGTCGTGCTTCATTATTTTTAAAATAGAAAACAGTTAAAATGATAATAAGTAGTATTACAATTATTCCTAAGAATTTAAAAAATTTCTTCATTAGTTAATCAATTAAAATTTTGATAGCGTTTGCTAATTTACCTGCTGCTTTTGTATGGTTTCTAAACCACAATTCTGGTTCTATAAGTTCTAATTCTGCTAAAGCCAATTTATTATTATTATCAATAAAAATATCTACTCTTGCGTATATAGGAGTTTCACTACAAGCTTCTATACATTTTTCGGCAAAAGAAATTTCTTCTTTACTAGGAGTATAATTATGAACAGATCCTCCAAAGTCATCTTGAACTCTAAAATCGCCTTTCTTTGCTATTTTTAATACTGCATGTGTGTATTCTCCATTTATAATGATTAATGATATTTCGCCTTTATCAACAATATTATGTTGAAAAGGTTGTATAATCATTGCTTCTTTAGAAATTAAATTATTAAAGATAGTATTGTGTTTTTCTATACTTTCTTTATTAATTTTATAAGTGTGTCTTCCTCCTCCAGAAACACAAGGTTTTAAAACAAAATTATTTAATTGTAGCTTTTCTGAAATCTCTAATAAAGAAAAAGAAGTTCCTTTTTCTACAAAAAAAGATTCACAGATATGAATTCCTTTTTGTTGTAAATCTAGTAAGTAGTGTTTATCTAAATTCCAGTGAATAATATCTTTTGAATTTAACAATTTTGTTTGTTTACTAACACTTTCTAACCAAACAGAGAATTCAGTAAACCGATCAAAATAATCCCAAGTAGTTCTAAATAAAATATATTTAGTGGTCGACCAATCAAAATTTGAATCATCCCAAGATAATCTAAGTACTTTTAATCCTTGATTTTCAAGTGCTATTTTTACTAAATTATCTTCAAGTAATACATTCTCAATGTATTTATTATTCTCAACCGGATTAACATATCTTCTTTCGGTAAGAATAACTACGTCAACTTTTTTCATAGGGGCAAGTTACAGAAAAAAGTGATTATTTATGCTGGTTATAATAATTTAATACATGCTTAGGAATTGAGATATTATTAGGTAATTTATCATCAGAAATAGGAGGTAAGGCAATTTGTTTTATAGGAACAATTCCTGCCCAAATAGGTAATTCTTCATCTTCTGGTTCATCATTTACACCAGCATCTCTAACTTTTGCAGAAGCTTTTTCAATAGTAAATTCTATTACTAAGCTTCTGTCTAATTCTTTTTGATTCATTGTACGTAAAGAGTCCCAACGACCTTCCATCATATACTCAATAATATCTTCTAAAATATTCCATTTTTCTTTATCATCATCTATCTTTTTTAAACTACCAAATAAGGTAACAGATCTGTAATTAACAGAATGATGAAAACCAGAACGAGCTAAAACCAACCCATCTAAATGCATTACAGTAATAGATGTTTTTCCAGTTTCTAATATGGATAATAACATTCTATTAGCTGTAGATCCATGTAAGTAAATTTTATCACCTTTTCTAGAATAGGCCATAGGAATAGATATAGGATAACCATCATAGATATAACCAACATAACAGATAAAACCTGCATCTAAAATTTTATTTATTTTTTCAACATCGTATTCAGCTCTATTAGCTCCTCTTTTTACACGATTCATTTTAGATTTTTCGTATTCTTTCATTGTAATATAATTTTTTAGTGTAGTAGTCTAATAAATTAAATATTAGGAAACCGGGTTATAATCTTTTTGATAAAATAGGATTTTCATAACCTTGTTCTCCTATTTTAAAATTGATACTTCCTACATTTTTAAAATCATTTTTCTCGTAAAAATGAATAGCTCTTGTATTTTTAATGTATACAGACAACCAAACATTTTTAAAGTTTAGTTCTTTTGCTTTTTTAAGAACAAAATCAAGTAGTTGATGTCCAAATTTCATTGCTATAAATTGATCAAGTATATATATTCTTTCTAATCGACAACTTTTTTCTGAAGGAACAAATTCAATAGTTGCGTTTAAAACGAGTTTGGCATAACCAACAGGAAATTTATCGTTATAAATGATATAATATACAGCATCTGGATTCTTTAATTCTTCTATTGTTTTTGCTATTGAAAAAGCACTATTTAAATAGGCTGTTAAATTTGTTTTATCTTCAATATATGCACCATGAGATTCTTTAAAGGTGATTCTACCTAATAAAGCTAATGTTTCAAAATCGTTGGTGTTAGCTAATTTAAATTCAATCATTATTATTATTTTTCAGCTGGGGTATTTTTAAATTTTTAAAAAAAATCTTTCTTTATTTTTTGATGTTGCACCTATTCGCTTGTAAAACTTCATGGCTCGTTTATTAAAATCGGGTGTTTGCCATTGTATTAAGGAACAGTTTAGATTTAGGGCTTCTTTTTTAATTTGATCAATTAGTTGCTCTCCAAGCCCAAAACCTCTAGCTTCTTTTGTTAAAAACAAACAATCCATATAAATATAAAAAGAAGCATCCCATGTAGCATATTGTTTCATAAAAGTGGTGTATCCAATCAAATTATTTTCTTCAGTAGCTACAACTAAACAATAAAGATCTGGTGTTTCTTTAAAAAGTGCTTCCTTTAAATGAGTTATTTTATGTTGCGAATTATAATTAGATTTCTCAAAATTTGCATGCAATTGACATAAATTAACTAATTGTTCTAAATCATTTGATGCTACAAAACGTATTAAAGGTGCTTTCATTTATTTGTTTTATTGATTCCATTCATAAAAATTAGACCCTTCATTTTGCTTAAATCCTGTTTTAGGATATAAATTATTTCCTATTATATTGGTTTTCTCTGTTTCTAAAAACATTCCGCAAGCTTTGGTTTTTATAACTAATTCTTTTGCTTTATCAATTAAACCTACAGATACTCCTTTTCCTCTATGTTTAGGATTTACAAATAAATCATTTAAAAGCCATAACTTTTTCATTCTAGTAGAAGAAAAAAGAGAGTATAACTGCACAAAACCAATAATTTCATTGCCTGAATTTTCAGCAATAAAAATTTCAGAATCATTATTTATTATTCGATCACTTATAAACTCTTTACCAGCAGTTACATCATTTTCTTTTTTGTAAAAAACTCTATATGCGTTAAATAATTTACTGATAGAGTTTAAATCCTCTATAGTTACTTTTCGGTATATCATTTTTACTATTATTTTTTAAATTGTAATATCGTATTCCATGTAATCTGCTGTTTTTTGTGCAATGTCTTTCCCATATAATTTTTTTACAATGTGAAAAGACAAATCGATTCCAGCAGATATTCCTCCAGAGGTAAATATTTTATTAGAAGAGATATATCTTTTTTCTTTTTGAGGGAAACCAGTTGGGACAATTTTTTGCATATCATCATAAACCTCATTATGTGTACAATATGGACTGTTATCTAACAAACCTAAAACACCTAATAATCTAGAACCAGAACAAATACTTAAAGTTAATTCTGTATTTAAATGAATTTTTTTTATCCATTCTAGTGCTTCATTATCTTTTATTTGCTCATTACTACCTTGTCCGCCAGCAATTATTAAAATATCGATATGCGGGCAGTTGTTAAAATTGAATTCTGGGTTAACAGAAAGTCCGTTTACCGCTATAATTGGTTCTGTTGTTTTACTAACTGTAAAAACATTAAATAACTGATAATTATTTAATTGAGAAGTAACAGAAAATACTTCAAAAGGACCTGCAAAATCTAAAACTTCAGCTTCATTGAAAATAAATATACCAACCGTTTTTTTCATATATACTTTATTTTATAAATATTTATCTTTAATTACATCTATGTGCCAAATATCATGACCAGGAATTATAAAAGCAGCTGCTCTTGCAGACATGGCATGATTATTTGAATATCCTATAAACTCTAAGTCGTTATCTTTTAAGGAATTTAATAAGTGTATTGAATTTTTTCTATTCACCTTAAATTCATCGAGTAATTCTATGATACTTTTTTCATTAGCTTTAGATGGTTTTATATAAATGTTTTGATCATATCCTGGTAAAGGAGTGGTATCTCTACGAGCAATTCTAAAACAACGAAGCATAAAAATGCGTTCAGTATCTATCAAATGCTGAAAAACTTCCTTAATACTCCATTTTTCAGGTTGATAACGATATTCAAGCTTTTCTTTAGGAATAGAATTAAAGAAATTGTAAACTATTTCCATTCCATCTGTAAAGCTTTTTTTAAGTTGAATGTCTTCAGGTAATTTATCAATGTACCTTTTGTAGTATTCATGATATTCTGATGTTGATAGCTCTATTCTAGTCATTCGTAATTATTTTAAAATAAACATAAATTAATGAATTGAAAAACATTGTTATTATTGTAATTGATCTCCTTTATTTAGTAAAAAACAAGCATTATGTTTGGTCATTCCTATATGCGGATAATAATCTACTGCTTTAGGAGAAGCTAAAAGTATTACAGTTGTATTTGGAGTTTTTTCTTTTGTTAGTTTTATTAATTTTTTACCAATTCCTTTTTTTTGATATTCAAGATCAACAGCTAAATCAGAAAGGTAGGTACAATAAGCAAAATCTGTAATAGATCTAGAAACTCCAATTAATATTCCCATATCTCTTGCAGTAATAATTAAATTAGAATTTTTAATCATTATTTTTATTCTATCAAAATTGTCTATAGGTCTTCGTTCTCCAAGCGTTGATTTTACTAATAATTCTTTAAATTCATTAGGAGAGATATTATTTTCTATTTGATATTTTATCATAACGAATTATTTTAACTTTTTTGTTTCCTACTTCAAAAATACTATATTTATGGACTGTTGTTTTCGTCCAGAATAAAAATACTTAGTAGTCCAGATGTTTCCATATAAAACCAGTTTTAATTTTAATAGAAAAAGTAAACAACCTTTGTATTTACAATTGGCAAATCAGTTTATTCAATATATAACCGAAGGAAAGTTACCATCTGGAACAAAATTGTTGAGTAGTAGAGTTTTATCTGATCAATTGAATTTGCATAGAAAAACGGTGGTGGCTTCTTATGAAGAATTGATTTTACAAGGATGGGCAGAAAGTATTCCTAAAAAAGGAACTTTTGTACATACAAACTTACCTTTTTTACAACAACAAAATTTTAAAGGTTCTTTTACTGGTAGTTCTAAAAATAAAACAGGTTTCTCCTTTTATAAAGAAGCAAACTTAGGAAGTACTTATTCAAATTTAAAAAAAGATTGGATATATATTAACGATGGAATTTCTGATGCTAGATTAACGCCCGTAGATGAAATAGCACGTATTTATAGGAGAATTTCGAGTAGAAAAAATAGTCATCAACATTTGTCATATGGTACTACTTATGGAAATGATGTATTAAGAAATGTTTTAGTAACATATTTAAATAAAACACGAGGGTTAACTATAGAAAAAGAGAATATACTAATAACTAGAGGCAGTCAAATGGGAATCTATTTATCTTCTCAGTTGTTATTAAAAGAAAAGGATAAAATTATTTTAGGAAAAACAAATTACGCTTCTTCTACAATGACTTTTAATCATCAAAAAAGTGAAATACTAACAGTTTCGGTAGATGAGAATGGGTTAAATACAAATGAAGTTGCTGAATTGTGTAAAAAACATACTATAAAAGCGTTATATGTTACTTCACATCATCATCATCCAACTACGGTAACATTGTCTGCAGAAAGAAGAATTCATTTATTAAATTTAGCAAAAGAATACGGCTTTGCTATTATGGAAGATGATTATGATTACGATTTTAATTACAATCATGCACCTATTTTACCATTAGCAAGCCACGATGTTAATGGAAATGTAATCTATATTGGGTCTGTATGTAAAACAGTAGCTCCTGTTTTTAGAGTTGGTTATTTAATAGCCTCTAAAGAGTTTGTAGATGAAGCTTCTAAGTTAAGAAGAATTATAGATCGACAAGGAGATGCTTTATTAGAATTAACTTTTGCTGAGTTTGTTAAATCGGGTGATCTAGATAGGCACATTCGAAAAGTACTCAAGATTTATAAAAATAGGAGAGATCTATTTTGTAGGTTATTGAAAGAAGAGTGTAGTAGTATTTTTCAATTTGAAATCCCAAAAGGAGGGATGGCAATTTGGTTGAAATTAGATAAGGCATATTCTTGGAAAGAATTTACTGAAATTGCAGCGAAGTACCAATTAGCAATACCGAATTATGAACGGTATGATTTGTTTTTTGAAGGACATAATGCCATAAGAATGGGATTTGCTAGTTATAATGAAGAGGAAATTTATAAGTTGATTGCTACATTAAAGTTAACAATAAATGAATTGAGGAATTGTTAGGAATACTATTAAATTACTGCTGTTGAGGAAAAATGCGAATAAATTTCTTAGAAAGCTCTTTTGTAATGCTTATTTCTTCCTTAGTAATAGGGTGAATGAATTCTAATTTGGAAGCATGTAAATACAATCCATTACCAAATGAAACTAAGCCTTTAATAAAATACTCTTTGTCGCCTAGTATTGGATTTCCAATAGTATGTAAATGTTTTCTTAATTGATGTCTTCTACCAGTTTTCGGATATAATTCAACTAAATTTAAAAAACCAAAACGTTCAGAAACTACTGATTCTAATACTTTATAATCAGTACTCGCTTTTTTATCATCTATTTCTATAGAAATATTTCCTGAAGCTTCCATATTACCAATGGTAATTGCATGGTATGTTTTTTGAATTTCTTTATGTTCAAATAACTTGTTTAATAGAATAGTAGAAGCATTGGTTTTTCCAACAAGTAACAAACCACTTGTAGGATAATCTAATCGATGCACAGGTCTTGGACGAACAGCATCTTTTAGAGTACTTTTTTTTAAGTTTTGTTCTAAAGCATTATAAATAGTAGCAAAAGAATTTCCGCTTACTAAAATACCTGGGGGTTTATAAATAATAGCTAAATAGTCATCTTCAAAAAGAACCTCTAAAGGAAAAATGAATTGTTTTTTATTTTTGTTTTCTTCTTCTGAGAATAACTCAATAGTTTCATTTCCTTTTATAAAAAGTGCTGTAGATGCTATTTTTCCATTTACATAAACTAATCTTTTTTTAATGGCTTTTTTAAGGCCCGATTTAGTTGGATTGGTAGCAAAAATGCCTACTCCATATTCTTGTAAGCGTATAGGATTTTCTAATAAAGGTACCGTATGTATTTCAGTTAATTTCAAGAAAAAATATTTAAAAAGCAAGATTACATAAATAATAATCAAAACAATAAAAAAATGAGGGAAGTTGTTTTTTAATCTAAATTAAAAATTTAATGATTTTAGAAAATAAACAAAAAAACTAGGTATAGTTTTTATGAACAATACTTAGGTATATTATAATCGGTTTTATTTATTTAATCTAACAATCATCAATATAATATTCCAAAGAGAAAAGAAATCGCTTCCTTTTTTAGTAATAAAGATTGTTTCATTTTCATTAAAATCTATAACGGATAGTTTATGTTCCTCTCTTTTTTTAATATTTGTTTTATGATGATCTTTTAAATTTTTAGAAATTACACTTTTTATAGAGTTTAATTTTACTGAACTCAATTTAAGGCCGTCAAACCCGAACATCATTTTTGTTCCCAATGCAGTCCAGTTTTTTTTTGAATCTGTAAACAGCAAAATTATTTTACCACTATCATGTTCATTAAAATGAGTTAAATATTTCATTTTATTCTCCTCATTTAAGTTTTCAAATAAGAATACATTTTCATTAGGTAAATTATATTGAGAAGCTTTCCATTTAATTCTATTCTCTAAAAATTGTATTGTTTTTTTCATTTTAAATAATTAACTACAACTATAAAATAGGAATATTAATACTCCTTTTTTATTCAAAATTGCTTACTAAATAAAAACCTAAAAGTTTTAAGCTTCAATTTCTGTTTTAAAAGTATCAATAATGTTTTTAGCTTTTTCTAGATTGGTATTTAAAATATGTAACTCAACACTGTCTCCAGTAGTTCCAAAACCAGCAAGCCTACCAGATTCTTTATCATTTTTGGTTATTGATGGTATGTTTTGTTCGTTTAATAAAAAAACTAATCTATTTACTAAAATAGAGGTACCTGTGAATATTTTTATGTGCTCTTCCATATTGTTTTGTGTGTTTAATATTAGTGTTAGTTATAAAGTTAACGAATTAACTTTAATTTTTAACTATATAAATTGATAAAAAAGAGCCAAAATATAAGAGATGATAGAAGGAAGGAACAATAAATGGATGAATTACTTTGTGTTTGTTGAATATCAGTTTTTTTTATGAAAGAGTTGAGTTCTTTTTAAAAAAAACAAGTAATAATTCTAAATATAAAAAAGCAATACAGTTTGAAATAAAACATAAAAGGAAAATACTATGTAGGGGCTCTTCAAAAATAGGAAACAAATTTCGAGGATCATAAGTTAAATGTTTGTAAATAAATAAATTGATTGGGAAAATAGAAAATGATAAGAAAAAATAAATAATTCTATATATTTTGATTTTTCTTTTAATGCTGAAAAATAATAAAGCTAATGAAACTAGAAGAGAAGGAAGGTTAATAAGCGCTAATAAAATATAAATTAATAAAAATAATTCGATTGAAAAATAGAAGTAAGAATAAAGAAAACTAAAAGAAATAAGATAAGCTATTCCATAATTAAGAACTTGATTTTCTATATCCATATTTTTAATCTAACCATTTTGGATCTTCTAAATCCCTAAGATATTCATCTGTTCCAAGAAATCCAAGATACTTTAATTTTTTTAAAAAGGTAGATTCAGTAAACTCTTGTTCAGAATTAAGATCTATTTCCCAAATATAGGTAGCCATTATCTCTAACCACCTTGGAGGAGCAGGATATTTAAGGAAAAAATTAATTTTATCTATTTCATTTTCAAAATGATCTTTAAACCAATTGGAAAAAACCATAGAAAATGTTTCACCAGCTCCCATTCTCCACATCATACTATATGGATGAGAATTTGGAAAAATAATCCAATGTGGTGGAATTTCACCATATTCAGTAATGTATCTTTTTTTCTCTATTAAGTACCATTTTTCATTACTATATTTTCCCATTTATATTAGATTGATTTTGCTTAAAAAAACAAATTTAAAATGCTATAAAAATAAATAAGCGAAGTTAAAAACATTCAACTTCGCTTAAAATATATATAAACTTATAATCTTTTACTTCTCATTTTCATAACCCGCTGGTCTCTTAGATCGAATAGGGGCTTTTGGTTCTGGTTTTAATTGAAATTCATTTCCTTTTAATAAACGTAAAGCTTCATCAACAGCTCTTTCTAATTGAGGATCGTTTCCTTTTAAAACTTTTTTAGGATCTTGAATTACTTTAATATCTGGAGCAACACCTTCACCTTCAACTGCCCATTTACCATCTACATCAAAGAAACCACCACGAGGAGCAATCATTCCTCCGCCATCTATAAAACGAGGAGTATCCCAAGTACCTACTAAACCACCCCAAGTTCTTGTACCTACTAAAGGTCCTATCTTTTTGAACTTAAACATGTATGGTAGTAAATCTCCTCCAGAACCAGCACGTTCGTTAATAATCATCACTTTTGGCCCCCAAATTCCAGCCATAGGAGTAGTCCAAGGTCTACGATCACTAGCTTTACTATTAAAATAACCTAAAAGCTCTCTAGACATAATATCTATCATGTAATCTGCAGCAGAACCACCACCATTATTTCTTTCATCAATAACAGCTCCTTTTTTATCTTGCTGAGAAAAGTAATAACGATTAAAAGAAGTAAAACCAGGTCCACTAGTATTAGGTACATATACGTATGCTAATTTACCATTCGATAACTTATCTACTTTTCTTCTATTTCCTTCAACCCAATCAATAGTTCTTAATTGACGTTCAGTTGCAGTAGGTTTAATTAAAATAGTTTTGGCATCTTTAAAAGAAGGTTTTGAACTTACTTTAATATAAATTTCTCGCCCTGCTGTTTGTTCTAATAAATGATAAGGATTCATATTAGCGGTTAATTTCATTCCATTAATTTCTAATAAATAATCTCCTTCATTAACATGAATACCAGGTAAACCTAAAGGAGCATTAATATTTGGGTTCCAACGTTCTCCTTTGTAAATTTTAGCAAATCGATATAAACCTTTATCTTTTTCAAAATCACAACCTAAAAGACCAACAGGAACTCTATCAATAGTAGGAGTATCACCACCAAAAACATAAGAATGGCCAATAGCAACTTCACCACTCATGATATCTACTACATAATTTAAATCGGTTCTATGTCTTACATCATTTATCCAAGGAGCATACCATTTATAAATAGCGTCCCAAGGTGCACCATGTAAATTATCAACATATAAGAAATCGCGCATATATCTCCAACCTTCCTTAAATATTTGATGTGCTTCAGCTTTTGGATCTACCTTTATTTTTAAATTGGTTTTTAATCCGCCTTTACCAGCTTTTACAGGTGATTTACTACTTACTAAACTCCAACTACCTCTTTTAGAAAGTAAAATAGAATTTCTGTCTTCTGAAGCAATCATAGTAGAAACTCCTTTAGAAAATACCGTAGCTTTTTCTTTAGCCACATCATAACTATGAACCGTAATTCCAGGTGTATTAGGAATAGACTCAGAAACAAAGACTTTATTTTTTGGACCTTTTATTAATGAAACATAATTTCTGGCAGGTAGTTTTAAAGCTACAGCCCTGTTAAATAATCCTTTTTCATCAATAGTAACGGTTATTTTTTTACTATCTTTTTTATCATCCTTTTTTCCTTTCTTCTTATCTTTTGATGTTTTAGCGTCTTTTCCTTCTTTTTTAGCTTCTTCTTCGTCAGTTTTAGGAAGATTTGGTGCTTTGTCTTTAGAATTAAGAACAACAGCATATAAACTTCTTGTAACACTAGGGTCGTAAGAACTCATATCTAACCAACCAGATTGCAAACCATAATCGGTACTGGCTAAGGTATAAATATACTTTCCAGAAGCATCCCAAATAGGGCTAATAGCATCTGCAATAGGATCTGTAATTTGAATTGTTTTTTTAGTGCTTATTTGATATGCGAAAATAGATTTAAAATGACTATCATTTTGTTTAGCATAAGCAATCCAATCACTATCTGGAGACCACTGAGGATTCATAGATCTATTAGGATGTGCATATCTGTCTGTTGCTACTTTCTCTGCTTTTTTAGTAGCTAAATTTAAAATCCAGATATTAAAGTCGGTATCGGTATAGGCAATATGTTTACCATCAGGAGACCAATCTGGTCTAAAATAAAAAGTAGGATTCGATAATGAAATATAAGAAGCATTTGTTCCATCTTGATTTGCAATTACCAATTCATATTCACCACTTTTATCAGAAAACCAAGCCACTTTATCACCTTTAGGCGACCAAATTGGCGAACGATCTGCAACTCCAGGAGTATTGGTAATATTACGCCAAGTTCCATTTTCTTTAGGAATGGTAAATATTTCACCTCTATATTCAAAAATAGCTCTTTTACCTTTTGGAGAAACGTTAGCATTGGTTAGGTTTCTACCAGTAACATTCATCCATCTTGTTCTAGCATAGTTTAAATCTCCTTTTACAGTAATTGAAATTTGTTTGGTTGCTTTTGTATTCGGATTTAAAAAGTGAATATATCCACCTTGTTCATATACAATTCCGTTAGTATTAGCATCTAAACTTTTTACATCAAATTTTTTATGAAATGTAATTTGACGTTCTTGTTTTGTTTTTAAATTATAAGACCAAATATTACTGGTATAGTCTCTTTCAGAAATGTAATATACCAATCCACTATGCCATACAGGATCTACATGTCTTTCCTTATCTTTTTGTGGAGTAGTAGTTAATTCTTTTGTTTTTAAATTTAAAATCCAGATAGGCATTGCCTGTCCACCACGATAATTTCTCCATTCTGCATCCCAACTAGTAATAGGAGTATAGGCAACATATTTACCATCTTTAGAAATTTCACCATATGCAGCTCGAGGAGTTTTAAAAGGTTCTGGCATACCACCTTGTTTTGAAACGGTATAAAACTTTGTAGTTTGTGTAGGTTTAGATTCTCTACCAGATTGAAAAAGAATTTTGTTATCTGGTGTCCAACCCTGAACAAAATCTCTAGCAGGATGATAAGTTAACCGCTTAGGTTCACCTCCTTCTGAAGGAATTACGTATACATCTGTATTTCCATCATATTGGGCAGTAAAAGCGATCATTTTACCATCATTAGAAAAATGAGGATTCGATTCGTATCCGTCATCACTCGTTAATCGAATGGCATTCCCTCCATTTATAGAAGCTTTCCAAAGATCATTAGCATATACAAATACAACATCTGTATTTGAAATAGTAGGTTGTCTTAATAGGCGAGTACCTTGAGAAAAACTTAAGTAAAAAGCGAATAACGCAATTACTAGTAGTAATTTTTTCATAAAAAGTTATTTGGTTGTTTGATAAAGTGTTAAAATTAATTAAAAGGAGTTTAAAAAAAGTGAAGGATATGTTAAAGAGAACTTAAAGTTATTAAATATTAAACAACATATCATATTAAAAAATGTACTAATCATATTTTAACTTATGTAAAGACTTTTATTAAAAGTGACAATAGGTTCATTCAAATATTATGTTGAACGTTATTTATTACACTTATGCTATTTTTAGATACGCTTAAAGAAATAAGAAAAAAATCATAATGATTAGTTTTTAACTTAGATAATAATATGAATCATCTAACTAAACTATTAAATTATGGAATTTAAAATTTCTCCCTCTGTAGGAATTGCTAGATTAGGAAATAGCAAAAAGCAATTTTGTCTTTCTCCTGATAAAATTGGCGGACTTCCTTATGAAGCTGATGTATCGGGTAACAAATTAGGCCCAATAGAAAATTTTAAAGATGACGAAAGTCAAGTAAGAAGACAAGGACAGGTATTTAAAGTATTTAATGCTAATGGTGAAGAATTAACGGCTAATTCATCAAATGTTACTTTAATGGAATGGACTGTGCATTTAGCAAATAAAAAAGCTGCTTGGTATCAATACAGTGAACTTGAAGGAAATCTTCTTTACGGAGAAGAAAATAGTTACAAAAATCGTGAAGTAGCATTCAGAAACCCATCTTTAGAAACAGAAGAAGAACGACAGACACTAATTATTGATCCAGGACCAAGAAGTGTTAGTGGAGCTAATAAAGAAATAGGTTTTGATAAGAACAATGTACCACCTGGATATCCTGCACAGTATCCACCAGAAAAAGTTACTTCAGGAACAGCAATTAAAACATTAGGAGATTTAAAAACAGATGATGAAGGAAGATTGATTGTTTTAGGAGGTTATGGAAATGCGGGAGGAAATGAACCTCTTACGAGTTATGGAGGATCTAATACTTGGCATGATGACACTGCCGATGGCCCTGTTTATTGTACTATTGTTTTCAATGATGGTACACCACCAGTAACTTTACAAGCATGGGTAGTTGTTGGTTCTCCTGATTTTGCTCCAGAAATAGTAAATATTTCTAATTTGAGTGATAGTATGTTTGATGTTGGAGTACGAAGTTTTAATCTAGTTCCTGATATGTATCAAGATGGAGCGTTTAATACTTCATACATGGTAAATTACCAAAGAGATATTTTACCAATTATGAAACGATTTGCAGGATATCAGTGGGTTGCGAATGTACAATCTATGATTGCATTTTCTTCTAATTTATTTGATTTTTCAGATCCTAGCGAAGAGAATAAGGTTAATAGAGAAAACTATTTCTCTTATTTCAGGCGTCCTAACGACAAAATGAATTCAGTACCTAATGAGCCACAATCTCAATTGTTTAAAACAAACGGAGATGACTCTTTTCCAATGATGCCTTTAAATTCAGGAAGTAATTCGGTAAGTAATGAAACCATTGTTAAGTTTTTATCACTAAACGACACGCAATATTTTATGTTGAAACAATGGGCAAATGGAAATTTTGAAAGTAATGTAAATTACGAACCATTTCCAATTAGTAATGAAGATCAAGCAAGTGTAGGAAATTGTGTAGGTTTACCAATGTGCCCAGGTATTGAAGTTACTTGGAGTGTACAAAATTCAAACATATATTCTGCTCCGTATGTAATTTCAAATCAAAAAGGACTTGGAGGTTATCATGAAACAGGTTTAACACCTTCAAGAGACGAATGTGAAGGAGGAGGTTGTGAACCAGGTGATTTAACTAAAAGAATGGCATGCCCTTGGCAAGCAGATTTTTTCCAATGTACAGTACAGCCTGTTAATTTTACGAATCCTAATTTTAATAAAGATACAAGAGTAACTACTGTAGAAGAAAAAACGGAAGATGTTTGGGTAAAATCTAATACAGTATTTACAGATCATCAGACTATTGAAAAAGATCCAGTAAAAGAACCTTTACCACCTACTTATTATTCTTACTGGTGGCCACCACAAAGTCCGTGGGATGTATTAACAGGAGAAACCACTTTAGAAGGGCAAAGACATTCTCATTTACCAGCAGGTCAACAAATGAATTACGCTCGTGGAATTAATAGTTTTGTTCAAATGGTAGAACATTGGTCATCTTTGGCTTTTATTAGAAACACAAATTCTCAAGATACTGGCTTTCCTTACTTTACAGAAACAGAACGTACTAATGAGCTTTTTTCATATGTAGAATATGGTGTGGGACAAGTAAGTGGTAATGGAGATGATAATGAAACAACGATTCCTGTATTTTATATTGAAGATAATTTAAAACATGTAGCAGAAAAGAATGATAGAGCAAAAAAATTAGTTTCTTTTTTAGAAAAACGAGCTTTTAAGAAAATTAGTGTGAGTAGAGAAGGACTAGGAGCACCTCGTTCAGGAACAAGAATGAGACGTTAATGTTAAATTCTATAAAACATACAGATGTACTTATTGTAGGTGGAGGCCCAAGTGGAGCCTCTGCCGCAATAAGTTTATTAAACTACTCTAAATGTGATGTTACTCTTGTTGAACAATCAGATTTTAATAAAAAAAGAGTAGGAGAGCATGTTTCTTCAAGCATTTTTGATTTAATTAATTATTTAAAACTAAATAAAAATGATTTTGAAAAAGATAGTTTTATTCCTGCTTATGCAAGTAAAACTTATTGGGGCAGCGATAAAGTAAGTACTACTAATACAATATTTACTACAGAAGAAGCTACTTTTCAAATGGATAGAGAAAAGTTTGATTTTAAATTAATTGAAACAGCAGCAGAAAGAGGAGCTACTATTTACCCAAGAACAAAATGTTTAGATTATAAACAATTAGAAGATAAAAGTTGGTTAATATCTCTTAGTCATCCTACAGAAGGAAAATTTACTATAAAAGCTAATTACTTGGTAGATGCTTCTGGTAGATCTGCGAATGTTTGTAGAAAAGTAGGAGGTAGTTCACAAAAACATGATTCATTAATGGGAGCAGGTTTGTTTTTAGAATTGAATGAGAAATCGAAGAAATTTGAACAAACTTTAGAGTCTGTTGAATTAGGTTGGTGGTATGCAGCTTGTTTACCAAATAATAAAATAGTAATCACGTTTTTCTCTGATGCGGATATCATTTCAGAGCACAAATTTCATCAACTTGAAAGATGGAAAGATTTACTACAAGAAACAAAGCAGATAAAACATCTTCTAAGTAAAGCTAAAGTTACTTCAGACAAATTATGGGTAAGAAATGCACATACTCAAGTAAGTGATTTTAAAAATTTAGAGAATTTTATTGCTATTGGCGATGCAGCTGTTTCTTTTGATCCTATTTCGTCTATGGGAATAGGTTTCTCAATTAGTTCAGCTTGTTTTGCAGCAAAATATATTGCTCATGAGATTGAAAAAGGTTTCTCAAAAAAGAATATATATCAAGAAGATATTTTAAAAAACTACAAACAATATCATGATATAAAAAAGAGGTATTATCGAGAAGAAAAAAGATGGTCTACTTCAATTTTTTGGCAAAGAAGAATTTAATAAAGCAGTTGATTTTATAATTAACAAATAAGTATTTAACTAAAAGTAAGAAACTACATAAATCATCTAAAATATATATAATGGAGAATAAATTAAAAACAGAAGATATACCAGCAGGTTGGGTGGGGGGATTTTCAACATCAAATCCAGCATTTGCATACCCAACTCCAAATTTAACATCGTTACCTATGCCCGATAATATGTTGAATATTGATAGACTTCAACGTCAACAGGCAGTAAAATGGCCAGAATTTAGTTGGGAAACAGAAATGGGAAAACCAGACCCAAAGCGATGTTATCAAATGTTTGCTCCAGATATTTCAAGAATTGGTTATACAAATACAGGAAGAGTATATTCAATTATATGCCCTCAGCAAGGAATCACTTCACCTATTTTAGGGACATTAAATGTAGAAGTTACGGTAACAGGAACAAGAGGATGGGTAAATGAAGACAATAAAGAACTAGCCGCAGATATGGGAGTGGTTGGTAAAATATGGTTTAGCCCACCAAAAGGAGAAGTAAATCCTATTTTAAAAGGAATTCAAGATTTATTATGGAGTAAATTAAAAGGAAGTAGTTATCCATTTCCTTCAACAAAAGCGCAGGCAATTACAGTTACTACTCATAAAGTAGGAGAACCAGATCAACCTGTATTTCCTTTAAGTAAAGGACAAAGTACTGGATTTCCTATACCTGATTTTGCGAAGCATGAAGAAGAAGCTTGGTCAGTTGGAAATTTAGAAGTACAAATTGGCCCTATTATAAAAACAGGGTTTCCATTAGTAGATAAATTTAATGAACTGATTATGGATATCTTTAATTTAGGTTCGGGAAATATGTTGCAAGAAAAAAATATACTTACCTGGAATGTATGGTTTACAGCACCACAATTAGTAGATAAAAATGAATGGGCAAGGCATGCATGGAAATGGAGACAATCTATAGATGCCGATCACGGATCTCCTGAAGGACCAGGAACAATAGCAAGGTATTATGACGGAACTCCTTTTAAAGCTAGTTTTAGTAGTTTAGAAAAAGGGCTTTTAAAAGAAGGAGAGAATGAATTTTTTACAATTAAAAAAGAAGAAGAAGGGAAGCTTTTAAACTATTTAGAAAATATAGAAGGAGAAGGAAAGAATGATATAATGTCTATAATAAAAAATCTTTAAAAATGATTTTGCATGTTTTCATTTTGGATATAAAATGAAAGTCGATTATTTATAAAAAAAAAGAGCCTTTTTAAAGGCTCTTTTTTTTATATTTTATCATTGCCTTCCGAAAGTTTTCATGATTGCGATAAATTAACTTGTTAACAGGTATGAACAGGTGTTATATTTAGTTTTTGACAGAAAATAAGTCCTGATCGAATTTTATTTCGGTTTGTGGTTTTCCTCTGATTTTTTTGGAGCCTTCATTCACCGAATTGCAGACATAGTCTAGTGTAAGGTAAAAACAGAGACAAATTCTAATTTTCTCTACAAAATTAGAAAAAGCATGTTTCTTTTTAGCAATCGTTCTCTCCATTAATTGTAATAACAAATAAGTTATTAGGGCTATGTAAATTTGAGATTTAACTGCGTTTTCACTAGTTCCTACAAATGTTTTAATCTGTAAATTTTGTTTTATTGATTTAAAGAAAAGTTCAATATCCCACCTCTTTTTATACAAGTCTGCTATGGTTCTAGCTGTCCAAGCTAGTTGATTAGTTATAATAGTAATAACCTTGTTTTCATCGGGCTTATATACATGTACAAGTCGTAATTCTTCCTTGTCAATGCCTGTTTCTGCTGCTTTAGAACTTGATAAAGTAATTATTTCATCTTTAAGTATATCCTGATCTATTTGGTCTGGAAGTTCTAATTCTCTCAAAGAAATATAACGTGTATTTGATTTTATACGAGTTACAAAAACATTGGATGCTTTAATTCTTTGTAGCATTAACCCGAAATCAAAATAAGCTCGATCTTCGATCACTACTGTTCCTTTTGAAAACACCAATTGACTCAAACCATAGCGATCATGTAGTTTAGCTTCTGAAATATTTACTACTTCTGGAATCATCATAGCATCATCCCAACAAGTATGAATTTTAATGCCTCCCTTAGCTGTCCGAAACTTTGCCCAATCAAACATCGATAAACACAAACTGATAATGGAACTATCGATCAGTTTAATATTACGGTCTTTAATTTCTTTAATAATATGAGATTGATGATGCTTCGATAATAAATGAGAATAATGAGTCAATAACCTATTGTATAAGGTCTCAAACACCCTATAATCTCTCTTTTTATTACCATCACTCATCGTAGAACGGGCTGGACTTTGAGTTAAACCTAAGTCAGCTATAAATGTCTCTGAAACACCTATACTGGCCGAAATATCGTTTAATGTAATGCATTTATTCAGCTGTCCGAAAGTTAAGGCTACGAATTGATCGTGTGTCTTATATTTACTACAGCCTTTGTCGCTTCTATGTTGATCGGCACAGCGAACCAACATCCAGTTAGGAACTAAATCTAGGATTTGCCGAATTAGTGGTTTGTTTGTATTTTTAGTCCGCTTGAAGAGTCCCATAAATTGTGTTTTTTGTTTGCAAAACTAAAATACGGGATTCTCAGGCTTTTTAAAATTTCAACTTTCGGATGCTTGTGATATTTTATTACAAATTATTGAATTGTAATAGGAAATGTAACAGCTATATCTGTTTCACCTCCAGCATTTGTAATACTTCCTTCTTTTACACCAGTTGCAGATTTGTTAGGTTCGTGTCTTAAAGTAACAATTAATGAACCAGTACTAGCATCTGTTGTTGTAAGTGTAAAACTTAAACCTACAGGATTACCATCAGCATCATTACTTCCTGCATATGCAGTAGTTGCATTTATACCCGTAGTTTGATAGAAAAATTGATGATCTTCATCTTCTTGTCTTATTTCTGCAGTAATATCTTCAGCAGGACTTTCTGTTTCATTTGATAAAGTTATAGAGGCGTTATAGGTAGTATTTGCAGTCAATGTACCAGGAGTAATCACAGGCGCATTTGGTCCATCTCCATCTAAATCTTTACTTTCAATAGTAACAGCAGTACCACCACCATCAGGAGTTAATGTAATTTTCATTGTTGTTATCACTTCTTCTTCAAGCTCCTCCATAGGATTGTCATCATCAGAACATGATGTAAATGTTATTGCAGAGATGAATAAAATAGCTAATAATTTAATTGATTTCATAATTGTTTTAATTTAAAAGATTTATAATAATTAATAGTTAATTTTAATTTGAATTTTAAAGTTTCTTCCTAATTCGTCTGTAAAATATCTAAGTCTGTTCAAATAATCTCTGTACTTTGTATTTAGTAGATTATTAACTGAAAAATGTATTCCAATTTTTGTTTTAGACATATTAAAGTCAAAACCAGAAGTAAAGTGTAATAAATGATAAGAATTAGGAGGTGTACTAATATCCACTAATTCATTAGTTTGAGTTTCTGGAATAAATGCTGTGAAATTATTATCTGGGTATTCATTTTGTCTAGAAGTATACTCACTTTTTAAAGAGGCATAAAAATTGTTCCAATTTTGCTTTTGAAATAGTATTGTATTTACCGTTTTAAAAGGGGCCATATCAATTAAAGGTCTATTATTAGTAATGTCTCTACCTTTTAATAACGAAGATTTATTTAAAAAACGTATGTTCTCATTAAAATTGTAAGTAAGATCTGTATCAATTCCTAAAATAGTTGCATTTACTTGTTTGTAATCCCATACCACAAAAGCCCCTCTAAGAGTAGTTTCTACATCGATAGGTTCTAAATAAATAAAATCATTAATTCTATTAAAAAAAGTTTCTAAAGAAACTTTAAATTTAGAAGTATCATATTTATAAGAACCAGAAATTCTATGGGATGTTTCTGGTTGAATACGCAAATTTCCCAATTCAATTCTTGATGCTGAATGATGTAAACCATCACTAAACAATTCAGAAGGATTAGGAGCTCTGTTAGATAAACCATAATTTAAAAGCAAAGAATTTTCTGAATTCAATTTATAAGATATACCAGCAGAAGCTGATACATTATGATAATTGAACTTAGGATTTGCTAAAAACTGTGAGCCTGTTTCATCTATAATTATATTACTGAAATCTTGATCGTAATTCAATGAATTCCATCTTGATTTTTGGTAAAACTTTTTTGCATTTATATGACTGAAGTCATACCTAGTACCCGCGTTAAAAATTAAATCATCATCAAAAAAAACAAATTCAAAAATAGAATATACTCCTAAGTTGTATTTGTCGTAATCGGGTATTAGCCTGCGTACTCCTGTTAAATCAGGGAAATTATTTTGGTATCCACCAGAAATCCCAATTTTGTAAATTCTTTTACGATTGGCATCAAATTTCATGTTTGCAGAAACAACATGAGTTTTTAGGGTTAAATCTGCTGCGGCACCTCTGTTTCCACGTCTAATATCAAATTCTAACCTTTTGTTATGTTGAAAATCATATTGGAAAGAAAATTTTCCTAGGCCTTTTAAACGTTTATATAATTCTGTTTTAAAGACTTGGTGAGTAACATCTTGTTTTGGATTATTAATAGTATAACTAAAGTCTTCAATAACTAAAGGTTCACTGCTATTAATAGCTCTAACTAAATCACCATTAGTACCTATATGAGAAGCTCTTAATATTCCTAATTCATTAGTCAAATAACTATAATATACTTCGAATCCTTTTTCAAAACTTTTAAAACCACTATTAAATGTGGCTCCAAAAGATTTTATACCAGTATTGGTAAGCTGGTAATCTGGAGTTTTAAAATCACCAGATCTTTTAAAAGAAGTTTGTGCATTTACAAACCAACCCTTTTTAAAGTTTTTATTTAAACTAGTATTTACAGAAAAAAGTCTTCCATTATTTTGTTGAGAAACAATTGTTTTACCAAATAAAGTATCTTTTTTTATTATTTTAGAAGGGTTTAAAACAATAACCCCACCAATAGCATCACCACCGTATTCTAAAGCATTAGCTCCTTTTATAATAGATATACTACCAGCAGCATTAATATCTACATTAGGTGCATGCTCTATACCCCAATCTTGGTCTTGTAATCGAACTCCATTAATAGAAGTAAGTACTCTACTACTATGTAAGCCATTAATAACTGGTTTAACTATAGAATTACCAGTATTAATTGAAGAAACTCCTGAAACTTCTTTTAAAGCATCGCCCAAATTAGCGTCACTAAAATTTTCTAATGTATTTGTTTTTAAGACTGTTTCTTGAGATGTTTTTGTTTTCTTCCCAGAAGCTCCTTTTATACTTATTTCATTTAACTCTTCAATATGATGTTCTAAATCAATGACTTTATAAATGTCTTTGTTAAAATCTAAATGTAAAGTTTTAGTATCACAAGCTAAATGAGATATTTCAATAGTTATTTTACCAGAACAAATATTTGGTATAATAAATTTGCCTTCTACATCGGTAGTAGTATATTTATTTATACTTTTAATATATACAGTAGCATTAACTATAGGAGATTTGTCGTGAAAATCTTCGACAATTCCTGAAAATGTGTAATTACAATTTTGACTTATTACTGTAGATGTATAAAAACTAAGTAAGAAGATCAAAAATAAGTTTCTTGATTTCATTAGTATTATTTCGGTTCGAAATATTCTTTAAATAAAAATTTATGTAAAATAATTAAGCGATAGAAGAAGGAGGTCCTCTTAAACGGAATGATATCACTAATTTATCTTCTAAAGAATAGAAGAAAGTTTCAGGTGAACAAATTTCCTTATAATTAATTAAAGGTATTAAAGGTACTTCGTTTAAAGTAAAATTATTTAAATGAAATTTACAAGTTTCACAATCAGATTCATATTCATGAAAATGTTGCTCTTCTTTTGAAATACATACACTACTTTCTTCATGATCATCATGAGCACAGCAGAACAATTGCACCACCAAAGGAGATAACAAAGAAACTACTATAAGTATCGATATGTATTTACGTAAAAAAATCATTATGATTGACAAATCAACAACAATTATTTTAAGTTGACAACTTATTTAAGTTTTTTTACTTTTTACAGATTTTAGTTTTATTTTATCTTAAAACAAAAATTTATAGCTTTTATTAATAAAATAAATTGAAAAGATAAATGTATAACACTGGTATATAGGTAGTTTTAATTTTTGGTGATTTGCTTTTCTAATTCAGTTATTGTTTTAGTATATAGATATAAATATTACTAATAATTTAAAAGAAACTTTTAAATGAAAAGGAAAAAAGGTCAGAATATTCTGACCTTTTTTATGGATTTCTTTAAATGTTTAGATTAAATATAAGAATTATTGATTTTTATATTTGTTACTATATCGTTTCCAAAGTTTTGTTTGGTGTGTTTCTAAACTTAATTTTCTACCTTGAATAAAGGCATTTGTAACAATATTAGTTCTCATATCTAAAGCATCACCTTCAGATATAAAAAGTGTAGCATCTTTACCAACTTCTAAAGTTCCTACTTTGTCGTTAATTCCTAATATTTTTGCGTTATTTGAAGTAATTAACTTTAAAGCTTCTTCTTTACCTAAGCCATAAGCAGCATAAGTACCTGCATAAAAAGGTAAATTACGAGCACTCATACGTTCCATACCACCATTCATACCCAAACCAACTAAAATACCTTTATCTACTAATATTTTAGCTTTTCTATATGGCAAATCATAATCTTCATCTTCGCTATTAGGTAGTCTATGTGATCTTTCTATTATTACAGGAATATTATTTGTTTTTAACAAGTTAGCTACTTTTTCAGCACCATCTGCATTTACCAAAACAATGTTTTTTAAATCTACACTTTTAAAGGTGTTGATAACATCTACAATTGATTTTTTTCCAGAAACATGAACAAAAACTTTTTCAGTTCCATTAATAACATTTTGTAAGGCTTCAAAAGGAATGTTTTTAGGAGCTCTTTTACCTGAAAGATAATTTTTAGCATTTATAAAATACTCTTTGATCTCCTTCACAGACTTTCCATAATTTTTATTTGGTTTTAAAGCAGGGTCTTCTCCTAACCACCAACGTCCTCTAGAGAAACTTTGCGGCCAATTTACATGAATAGCATCATTTTCCTTAATTAAAGCATCCTCCCAGTTCCATGCATCAAATTGAACTATAGACGAAGTACCAGAAATAATTCCTCCTCTAGGAGTAATTTGCCCCATTAACACTCCATTGGGTCTCATTGTTTCAATAATTTTACTTTCAGCATTGTAAGCAATAATACTTCGAATGTGAGGTAAATATGCACCTACTTCATCAAAATCTCTAGTTGCACGTACCGCATCTATTTCTGCCAAACCTAAAGAGGTATTAGCGGCAATTAAACCAGGATATATATGTTTCCCTTTGGCAGTAATTATGGTCCCTTTTTGAGCAGCGGTATTTGCTTTTCCAACGTATGTGATTTTTCCATTAGAAAACACGATTAATGAGTTTTCTATTAATTTACCATTACCAATGTGTGCTGTAGCTCCAACAATCGAATAATCTGTAGTTTGTTTCGGTGCTGGTGTTTGTTGTGCACTAAGATTTCCAATGAATAAGAAACTTAGTAATATATATACTATTTGTTTTGTCATTTTGTTTCGTTTTATATTCTTATTCAGTATCACAGTGAAATAATTTATGCTCTTTTTTAGTAGGGGCTTGTGTAGGAGCTCCACCAATTTTTTCTTTTAACATCATTTCAATCAATTTTGCACGTTCTGCTTTAATAGCATTTCGTTTTTGTTGATTTTTTTCAATGTCAAAATAAATGGTACCATCAATAATTGTTTTTTCTGGTTTTGCGTAAATAGATAAAGGATTGTCACTCCAAACAACAATATCTGCATCTTTACCTACTTTAATACTTCCTGTTTGATTTTCTAGGTGTAATAATTTAGCAGGATTTATAGTCACAGTTCTCCAAGCTTCTTGTTCAGTTAAGCCTCCATATTTTATAGTTTTAGCTGCTTCTTGGTTTAGTCTTCTAGACATTTCTGCATCATCTGAGTTAATTGCTACTGTAACACCCTGCCTGTGCATAACAGCTACGTTATATGGAATGGCATCATTAACTTCATATTTATATCCCCACCAATCAGCAAAAGTAGAACCACCAACACCATGCTTTTTCATTTTGTCTGCTACTTTATATCCTTCTAAAATATGTGTAAATGTATTAATGTTAAAGTTAAACTGTTCAGCTACTTTCATTAACATGTTAATTTCAGATTGTACATAAGAGTGACAAGAAATAAAACGTTTTTTATTAATAATTTCAGACAATGTTTCTAACTCAATATCTTTTCTGTAAGGTTGTCCGCTTTTTTTCTTAGCATCATATTCTTTAGCTCTTTGAAAGTAATCGATATACACTTGTTCAACCCCCATTCTTGTTTGTGGAAAACGAATGGTTTGTCTCTCTCCCCAGTTTGATTGTTTCACATTTTCACCAAGTGCAAATTTGATAAATTTAGGAGCATCTTTATAAATCATTTTGTTGGCTTCTTCTCCCCATTTTAGCTTAATAATAGCAGAACGACCACCAATAGGGTTTGCAGAACCATGTAAAATTTGAATAGAAGTAACCCCACCAGCTAAATTTCTATAAATATTAATATCATCTGGGTTTACTACATCTTCAATGGTAACTTCAGCAGTAGAATTATGACCTGATTCATTAACAGCAGAGGTAGCAATATGAGAATGCTCATCTATAATTCCGGCAGTTACAAATTTTCCAGTACCATCTATTACTTTTGCACGACTACTAGATAAGTTAGTACCTATTTTAGAAATTTTACCGTTTTTAATAAGTACATCACTGTTTGTTAAAACTTGATCATTTTCACTTGTCCAAACAGTAGCATTTTTTATTAGAATAGTTTGCTGAGTTGGTTTAGAAAAATTACCTAATCCAATATTAGGATAGCTAACAGGAACTAATTCAGGCGCATCTTTTTTAGAAGAAGGTTTATTTCCTTTAGCATCTTCAATACCTGCAGAAGTAGACCAAGTAATATCGTTTCCAAAATTATCTTTTCCAGTCCCAGTAAACACCTTCTTATCCGTTTTATTAATAAAACCTGTTAAACGTAAAAAGGTGTTATCATTATTAATGGCTATTTGTATCCAGCTATCTTTAAAAGAAAAAGTAGATTTTAACTTTTTACCATTTAATTTTACAGTAGCTTTTTGCTTGTTACCTTTTCCAGTAATTTTTAAATCGTATTTTTTTCCTTGAAGATTTAATTGATAATTACCTGAAATATCTTTAATATTCATGTCATTAATAATATTCTTATTTCCCTGAACCCAATTTTCGTAAACTGTGGTTTTTTTATCAAAAATATTTCCTGAAGTAATTAAGAAATTAGCAAAACTTCCATTGTTTAAGTTCCCAACTTTTGTATTACCGATAATTTTAGCAGGTACTGTTGTTAAAGCTTCTAAAGCTTTAGTATTATTTAATCCATATTTAATGGCTTTCTGTAAATTCTTATTAAAATCTTTTGGAGATTTTAATTTATGAGTAGTTAAAGCAAATGAGATTCCTTTTTTAGCAAATATAGATGGATTTGAAGGTTCTTGATTCCATTTACGCATATCTCTCAAAGAAACTACCTCTGTTAAGAATTCATTACTTACATCATATGCCTTTCTAAAATTAATGGGTAATATAAAAGTAGCATTTGTTTTTTGAATAGCATTGATACGCTCAAATTCGTCACCGCCACCTAAAATAGTGTATTGGATACCAAATTCATCTCCAATTTTATCAGCACGTAAAACATCTAAGTAACTGCCTGCATTAAAAATTTGAGGCAAACTTTTTTTCTTATTTAAAGCCTCTAAAGATAGATCGGTGTTTTTAGCATTTCCTTTAGCATACCAATCAGCATCTAAATAAGTTTGTCTTAATAAAGCCATGGCTCCCATTTTAGACGTTGGATAACTTTGACCTGACTTTTTACTTTTAGAAAAAGATAAATGATTCGTGGTTTTTTGACTTAATACACGATATGCATTACTAGTATTGGCGTTTAAAGAAACCAAAAATCCGTTTCCTTGCATAATACCATCTTCAGAATGTGTGTTTACAACCCCAAAACCAGCACTTATTAATTCTTTTGCTTTTTTGGCATCGAATTTAAAATTCGTAATAGCATCTGTTTCTGGTCTAATATGATCATTCCAATAATAACCTTTTCTAGAAGCATCATATTGTGGCGATCCACCAAAATTAGATTTTCTTTTTGTAGGAGCAATACCAAAACTAGAATATACATCTATAAAAGAAGGATAGATGAATTTTCCTTTTAAATCTATGGTTTTTGCATTTTTAGGAATTGTAATTTGTTTTCCTACATTTAAAACTTTACCATCTTTTATAAGTAAAGTAGCATTCTTAATTTTGTTAGTAGGAGTAATAAAAACGGTAGCATTTACAAATGCAACGGTTGTGTTTTTTGTTGTTTTTACTCCAATGTTTGTAGGGAAATATTCTTGAGAATATCCTACTGAAACACACAAGAGTAGTAGCAGTATTATTTTTTTCATTGTAAAGTTGATTGATTGATGAATTAACATCTAAAAGTATTCAATATAATTTACAATGAATTTCCTTTAACATAAAATTAAGATTTATGGAATAGTTAATTTAGCCACTTTTTGGTTTCCTGATAGCCATGCAGTGTTTTTATTTACAAATTGTATGGTGTAAAAAGGTTGCTCTGAAATTTCTTTCCAATTTAAACCTCCGTCATTAGAAAATGATATGCCTGTTTTACCAACTGCAAAAACTTCTTTTCCGTTAGTGTTAGGAATATACTGTATACAACTTTTATAATTCGGATTTAAATTATCTGAAACAATAGTCCATGTTTTACCTCCATCATTGGTAATTGCTTTATTTTTGCAATTATTTTCTGAATTAGAATAATCTCCACCAATGGCAATTCCGTTATTTTTAGAATAAAAATCTATAGAATACATTCCTTGAGGCCCATTTCCTTGAATTATTGGAGTATCAAATATTTCCCAAGTTTTTCCTTTGTCGATAGATTTTAGGATTCGTGACCTTTTTCCTCCAGAAGCTATCCAAACAATGTCATCAATTATTTTAATATTGGTATTACTAGCTGCAAAAAAAGCTTCACCTTCATTAAACTTTGGTAATTGAGAGCATGGAATTTTTTTCCATGTATTTCCTCCATCGTTTGTAATAATAATAGACGGACAGTTTTCTGTAGGGTCACCAACAGCAATACCATCTTTTCCGTTTTCAAAAAATTGCATACTATCATAAAAAACCTTTTCATGATTTTCTTGATATACTAGTTTGTAAAACAAATTAGTGAATTTATGTACAGTATTTTTTTTAATTTTATTCAAAGGAATTTTATACAATAATGTAGGGTTTCCAATTGAAAGCGCAAAAAGAGCTGTTTTATTGTAGGCTATACTTCTAAAATTAGGTTTTTTATTTGTTGAACTTTTGATCATTAATTCATTCCAATTTTTCCCTCCATTTGTAGTCATACCAATGGTTCCGTTAGAACCTGCATAATACATTGTGTTTTCATCAAAAGCTTTAATAGCTCTAATACTCGTACTGTCAATCGTAAACTCTTTAATTTCTACACGACTTATATTTCGAGGAGTATATTCTTGCTTGCAAGCAGATAATAATAGTAAGAGAAGTAGTATAATGGAAAATGGTTTCATATTTTTGATACTTTTGCAAAAACTAAAATAGGTAAATTTCGATGAAAAAAGCATTGGTCATTTCTGGAGGAGGAAGTAAAGGAGCATTTGGAGGTGGTGTTGTTGAGTTTTTAATGAAAGAAAAAAAGAAGGATTACGATTTGTTTTTAGGTACTTCTACAGGAAGTTTAATGGTATCGCACTTGGCAGTGGGTATGATTGATGAGCTTAAAATGTTATATACAAATGTAAATCAGAAAAGTATTTTTAGTAATAATCCTTTTAAAATAAAAAAAGTTCATGGGGTTAAAGTAATTTCTATAAGACATAGAAATACCTTTTGGAATTTATTAAATGGAAGAAAAACTTTTGGAGAAAGTAAGAATTTAAGAAAGTTAATTCGTGCAAATGTTACTCCTAAGATGTACGAAATTATACGAGAACGAAATAAAGAAGTAGTAGTAACGATATCTAA
Organism: uncultured Tenacibaculum sp.; assembly: GCA_937922085.1. Taxonomy (GTDB): domain Bacteria; phylum Bacteroidota; class Bacteroidia; order Flavobacteriales; family Flavobacteriaceae; genus Polaribacter. Next base: position 55,244 of record CAKZVD010000018.1, read on the forward strand.
TTTAACAGCTAATAGAATAGAATATAAATCAATATCTGAGTGTAGTTATGAAGATTTTTGTGATTGGATTTGGGGGTCGTGTAATTATGTTCCTTTTATGAGTTTGTTAGAAAAAAATAATTGTCAGTATGCAGATGGCGGTTTTGGTTGTTTAGTACCTATTAGAGAAGCTATAAAAAGAGGAGCAAAAGAAGTAGATGCCATTATATTAGAAACTGAAGTAAATCAAATTAATAGAATGCCTTCTAAAAATCCTTTTTCATTAATGTTAGATGTTTTTGGATTTATGTTAGAACATGTAGAAAAACACAATGTAACTATCGGTAAATTATCAGCAAAATATCAAGATGTTCAATTGAATTTATATTACACACCTACAGTTTTAACAACTAATTCATTAATTTTTGATAAAAAACAAATGAGTGAATGGTGGAAACAAGGTTATGATTATGCAAAAATGAAAGATTTATCAATCATGAACGATTTTAGACCTGATTTAATAGATAATAAAGAAGAAGATTAATTATTATCAGTTATCAGTTATCAGTTATCAGTTATCAGTTATTTTGTATTTGTTTCTGTGGTTATTGAGGAGTATTGTAATGATATTAGTTTAAGTTATAATTCATTAAAGTTAATGATTGTATTATTTACTTATAGGGTAACAATAATAAATATTTAAGCATTTTTTAACTTATGAAGAAAGGGTTACGCATATCTTTTAAAAAGTTAAGTAAGAGTTTAATTTCTTAAAAAATAGTATTAAAGAAAGAGTGAATTAATTAAAGTCGAATATGGTGATTATATGATTTCTCAAAAAAAAAAAAAAGAGACTACTTAGAATGAATAAAATAAAAAAGAAACATGTCTATAAATATTTGATTGAAATTATAATTATTGTTATTGGAGTTTTAATTGCATTTTATTTGACAAATTGGGGTGAAAAAATTAAGGAAAGAAAAACAGAAAAAGAAATTATTTCTCAAATATATTTTGAATTGAAAGATAATTTAATTGATTTAAAAAATGATATTGAAATTCATAAAAACTCTCTTAATAGTCAATTAAAAGTTCAAGAATTTATAGATTCAGGCAAAATAGAAGTAGATTCTTTAATGATGGATTTTTATTGGATGACAAAAGAAGAATATATTTTTCCTAATATATCAGCTTTTGAGAATTTAAAAAATTCAGGAATGAGTATTATTAAAAATGACTCTTTGAGAGGTTTAATTACGTTAGTTTATAATAATTATTTCCCAAGAATATCTAAAGGAAACAATTTACATCCCGATATAAATAATTATTTGATTCCTTATTTTAAAAAGAATTTTAAAGTAAACAGAAATTCTAAAATAAAATATGATTTGTTTTTGGGAGATTCTCTGAAAATTACTTTCCCAAGAGATTTAGGGAATGGAGTTAAACAAATAATAGGATATCTTCCTTTAGATATAGAAAAATTAAAAAAAGATGAGGAATTTAGATTTCTAATATCTGAAATTTTATGGTTCAGAAGGTACAAAATAGGTTATTACCAACTTTCAATAAATAATGTTAATAGTATATTGAATATTATAGAAAATGAATACGCAAAAGCTATTACTAACAAGGAATAAATAATAATTTTAAGGTATTAGTTATTACATATAATCAAAAAAAATTAAGAGGACTATAAAACAAGAATAATGATGTTTTTATATTTTTCACAATTCTTACGTAATTATAAAATAGAGATAATATAAAATGAAATTTGGTAAAGTTGAACATCCAGCAACTGTAGATTTTTCAATGCCTAATACGCATGAAGATACGCTTAGAGTATTATCTAAAAACAAGAATAATGCTGATTTATCGGTATATGTAGGTTGTGCCAAATGGAATAAAACAGATTTAAAAGGTTTTTATCCTAAAGGAACCAAAGACGAACTTATATATTATTCAAGTCAATTTAATTCAATAGAATTGAATGCTACGTTTTACAGACAATTTCCACCAGAACAATTTGAGAAATGGAAAAATAAAACTCCAAACGGATTTAAGTTTTTTCCTAAACTAACCCAAGAAATAAGTCATTGGAAAAGGTTAGAAGGGGGTGCTGAAATTGTAAATTATTATTTAGATGCGGCTACCCAATTAGAAGAAAAACTAGGGACTATTTTTTTACAGTTGCATGCTAATTTTGGTCCTAAAAATTTTGATAGATTACAAAATTTTGTAGAAAGCTGGCCTAAGACTGTTCCTTTAACCGTTGAATGCCGACATACAGATTGGTTTACAAACGAAGAAATAGCGAAAGACTTTTATACCATATTAGAAGAAAATAATGTAGCCAATACAATAGTTGATACTGCGGGTAGGAGAGATGTGGTACACTAATTTGTGTATGTTTATATTTAAGTATATTTTTACAAAAAGTTAAAGTATGCTAGCTATTTATACACGCCTTTCTATTGAAGATGATGAGAATAACTCAATTGAAAATCAAATAAATGAGGGTACGCACTACGCTGTTAATAATGGTTTTAAAGATAATTTTAAAATTTATAATGAAGGTGAAGGGGTTAAAGGTAGCACAACAATAAAAAAACGTCCAAAACTATCCTTGCTAATTGAAGATATTAAAAAAGGGGGTATTAGTATTATTTATGTTAGGTATCAATCACGTATATCTCGTAAATTAAAAATATTAGGGGAGTTTTTAGAAATTATTGAAGAATATAACATTAATTTATTTGTAGGAGATAAAGGACTCATTGATATGAATCTTCCAAGTAATAAATTAATGATTCAATTTTTTGGTGCAATAGACGAATTTACACCAAACAACCAATCTTATCAAACAAAAAAAACACAGAGACTTAAAGCTGAACAAGGTTATGTATGGGGTGTTATACCTTATGGTTATCAATCAGACTCAATAACAAAAAAAGCAATTATTAATGAGGAAGAGAGTAGTGTAATTAAAAGAATATTTAAATTATCAAAAGAAGGATATGGTTGTGAAAAAATAGCTAAAACTTTAAATGCTGATGGAGTAGAGACTAAAATGAAAAAAATGGTAACTAATCAGTACAGTAATAAAGAATATAAAGATGAAAAAAAATATTTCAGTAAATCACAAAATAAAATAGTTAAAGTAGATAGAACTACATCAATATGGTTATCAAAAACCATTTATGATATGTTAAAAAATACTTGGTATATAGGTCAAAGAAAATGGGGTGGTGTAGTGTATCCAGTACCACCAATTATTTCAAAAGAACTATTTAACGAAGTAAATAATAAATTGACTAATAGTAATCATAAGAAAGGTAAATCAGTAAATTATCGCTTTTTACTTAAGGGGATTATTTTTTGTGAAAAGTGTGGTCGTGCATATAATGGTAATAGAAAATATAATAACAAGAATCACAATAAAACAAGTAAGTATTCAGCTAATTATTATCAATGTGCATCTAAACGATTAATGAAACATAATTGTGATAATTTTGGTATTAACATAACTAATTTAGAAAGCTTTATTATCTGTCATTTATTTAAAAATAAAGAACTATCGAGTCATCTTGAAAATTTAGAAAAAAAAGATACTGCATTAATTGAAAATAAAGAAGAGTTAAATAGATTAACTGAACAAATAATTGAACAAGAGAATATTAGAGACAACGTTGAAAAATCATTATTTGTAGAAGGCATTAATGATACTACTAGAACAAGGTTTATAAAAAAACTAAATAATGTTGAGGAACATGTTATACCAATTATAAATTAAAACAAGCTTTAAATGTTTTGATGTAAAATTCAGATTTCACGATGCTCATTATATTTTCTTCGTTGATTTGGTCTTTCACTATTTTATGCAGCCATTCTTTAAGCTCATCAATATTTTTGA
>CAKZVD010000019.1 GCA_937922085.1 uncultured Tenacibaculum sp.
AAATCACCTTCATTTGTATTATTTGCTATATCTTGAATCAACGAGTTTGATGTAAAAACTAAATTTATTGTTGCTCCTAAATTTACATCATATTCAGATTCTACTATCGATCCATCTCCAGAAAAATCAGATAACATCTCTACTGTTTTATCGTCTTTAAATCTAAAAACAAAACCATAAGCACCATTTGTGTCATCATTGGTGAAATAAGTTGTTTTCCAACCATCTGTAGAAGATTTCAACAAATCTCTCAACTCAACTGTTCTCTCATCAATTCTAACAGCAGACTCATCATCAAATAAACGTTCCGTTTCATTTGTAGAACAACTACTTATTATTAAAATTGTTAAAAGAAAAAATAACTTTACGTTTTTCTTTATATATTGAAATTTCATAATTTTTAATTTATAACTTTTTGTACGTTTTCTGCAGCTACTCGCTGTAACTCATAAAGATCTATTGCAAATTCTGCTTTAAAATAATTTACAATAATCTGTTCTTTCCTCCTAATGTTCGCTTTCCCTACATCACTAGGTATTGCATCAATAATTGCATTATATTCATCATTAGTATTTGACAAAATAACTTTTACCATTTCAGCAAAATCTTCTAACACACTGTCTCTTGAATACTTTGTTATAAAACCTAATTCATTAGCTTCTGTTAATGACCTCTGGTTCCACTGAGCAGTATAACTTGAAGGTGTTATATTTCCATAGTTTACTTCATCAAATGGTACAGTTTGATTTAAAATGTGAACATACTCATGTTGTACTGTTCCTAAAAATCTAAGAACACGAGATTTATCACTTAAATCTAAATCATCAATTTCAAACAGTGCTACTCTAGCTCCTTGTTCTGCCTGACCTAATGTTACGGTACCGTTTTGATTTCTATTCTGCCCACCTACTAAAACCAATTCTCTTGGAGCTATTCTTTTTACAAAATCTGCTCCACCAACCTCAGAATAAGTATCTAGCCATATCGTTTTTATTGCTTCCATAGCTGGTTGTACTTTATCTACTGTTGGAGGTCTTAAAAAATTATTGAAATCTACAATATTTTCATTCCACCTGTAATGTACTTCGATATTAAAATCTTTAGTAAAATTATCTCTAAGCCAAAGATCTAATGTTGTTAAATCAGGTGTTGAAACATCTAAATTACTACTATCTCCTAAACTATCCTCTTCTGGTCTACATCCCTGTAAAAAAGGAAGTAGAACTATTATTAAAATTAATATTTTCTTCATGGTAAATTATTTTATCTTGGATTTGGGGTTATTCCAGCTGCAATAGCATCAATAGGTATTTGTAATTGTCTTTTGGGGTCGTCTTTTTCAAGAGTTAACACATTAGTTCCTGAATCATCTGTTATGTGTTCAACTTTAATATTAAATCTTCTTACATCAAACCATCTTAATCCTTCATGAAAATATTCTCTTCTTCTATATTCTGCTATTGCTTTAACAAAAGAAGCTTGTTTAGTATTAAGTGTATAATAAGGTTCGTATTCATTTGCTATTACTGGAAATTGAGAAACAATTAATGCTTCATCTAAAATATCTGTAGCAGGATTATAAAGTCTTGTTTTCTTTGAAACAAAATCTGAAAGGTCTTTTACAGCGCTTACATAATTTTCTTTCATAGCATACGCTTCTGCTCTATTTAATAACACTTCGTCCTTATCGAATAAAACAATGGCACAATATGGTACTCCTATCCTTGTTGTTGGATTAGTAAACCTAAAATACTCTTCAAATTTAGAAACGAAAAAGTTTCCTGTACCACGAGTAAATATACGATATGCCCACCTTTTGTTAAATGGATTATTACTTGTAAACATACCATTTATTTCAGCATTCATACCATACCTACCCCTAATAGAATTTCTTTGCCATAAAGAAGTCGGTGATGTTATTAATATATTAGCTCTTTCATCTTTATTCCCATATTGATGTCTTAAAGCTTCAGAACTAAGAGTACTACCTAAAAAAGCGTCATCTCTTATCTCCTCTATTGGGTTCGTTAAAACTTTATTAGCAAATTTTATTACATTGTCCCAATCTCCTTTATAAGTATAAAACCTAACTGCTAATGCATTACCTGCATCCTTTGTGAAATGAAATTTAGGTTGTTCATAATTATTTTCTACCAATGCTAAACCATCAATAATATCTTTCTCTATAAAATCATACACTTCTTGTACTGTATTTCTTTTATATTCTTTAATTAAGGTAGTTTCAGGCTCTAATACATAAGGAATTCCTAAATCTGTACTTGCAGTAGCAGCATCATAATGCTTAGCCCAAAAATTAACCAACATAAAATGTGAATAAGCTCTTACTAATAAGGCTTCTCCTTTTTGTGCTTTAAGATCAAAATCACCCTCTAAATCTTTAATAAGAGCTAATGCTTCATTTGCTTGAGCAATTGATTTATACGAATCTTCCCAAAATGCAACAGGACTATCTCGCTGGTTTTGATTAAAATCGGGAACCTCCCATTCATATACTTGCTGTTGTAGATCTAAAGTCAAATCATTTCTAAGACTCTTAAAACCAGCATTATCAGACATCAACTCAGCAAACAACATATAATTATCATTTGGATAAGCTCCCGTTAAAAGTTCTGAAATTTGTTCAGGAGAGTCTATAATTGTCCTATTATCTGGTAATTCAGATAAAAAATCATCACAGCTAACAAATAGCATACTTGCTAAACTGAAAATTAATATTATATTAAACTTATTTTTTAACATTTTTAAATTTTTTAAAATTAAAACCCTAGGTTAAGTGAAAATGTATATTGTCTTGTAATAGGTAAGGCAACACCACCTGATTGGAAAAATTCAGGATCTTGACCATTTAATCTATCATCAGAATAGATTAGGAATAAATTAGTACCTTGAAGCTTAACTTTTAAATTAGCTAACCCTAATTTATCTATAAGTTCTTTATTAAAACTATACCCTAAAGATATGTTTTTCATTCTTAAGAAATCACCATCCGCAACACGTACAGAAGAAAAATTGTATGCATTATAAGCTCTATCTAACCTTGGAATTCTAGTTATTTCTGACAATGTAGGTATTTTAGGGATATTAGTTATGTTTTCGTCTCCAGGAATTAACCATCTATTTTGAAAATCTTTCGTAAACACATCTAAATCAGTGTAATTTGCTCTATAAGCATTATCTAAACGAATTTTATTACCACCACTACCAGTAATAAGCACATTTAAATCCCAGTTTTTATATTTAAATCTGTTTGCAAAACCTCCAGAAATATTAGGATTCACAGAACCTTCATATCTCAAATAATCAGTAATATTTTCATTTTCCTGAAAATCAACCACCTGAGACACTTCTCCATCCTTATTTATGAATTGAGGGATACCTCTATCGCTCAACCCAGCAAATTCAAAAGAAAACAATGCATTAATTGGAAACCCCTCTATACTTGTTCCTGTTTGGTCTACTGCATCCAAAACATTAGGTCTACTTATTAAATTTGTTATTTCTTGATCAAAATAAGAAAAAGTAAGATTTGTAGACCATTTAAAATTCTCTGAATTTATATTTTTTGTATCTAAAGAAAACTCAAAACCTTTTGTTCTCACATCTGCGTTATTACCTAATTTAGTAATTTGCCCACCTATACCTGATGTTCTTATAAAATCAATATTATCAAAGATATCTCTAATGTAGAAATCTGAAGATATATTTATTCTATTTCTAAAAAGACCTAAATCAAAACCTACATTTGTTTCAATTTGTTTCTCCCAAGTAAGCTGTGAATTTTGAAGAGCAGTAATATTCAATAACGTTTCTCTGTCAAACGGAGAAAATCTATTTGAAACTTGACTTCGAATAATACTTAAAGAGTTTGTTGCAGAACCAGGTGTTGCAACCAAACCATAAGAAGCTCTAAACCCAAGTTTACTTATTGTTTCTGAGCTTGAAAGGAAATCTTCATTTGAAGCATTCCATTTAGCACTTAATGTTCCTGTAGGTAAAAATCTTGAACTAGACACATTACCTTGTCTATTGGATCCATCATATCTACCTGATGCAGAAAAAATATATCTATTGTCATAATCGTAAGTTATCGATCCAAAAGCTGCTATCGTTCTTTCTCTTTGTTTATCTAAACCAAAATAATCATTCCCTTCAGAAATAACTTTTTCAAGAATTCTAGGATCTGTAAAAGGTATTAAACCATTTTCAAATTGTAAACCATACCCAACAAAATTATCAGCATCTCTATCAACATACCTTAAATCTTGTCCTAAAAGGACATCTAAATTATGGTTGTCTCCAAATGTATTTGAATATTTAATACTATTACGAATATAAAAAGAAGTTAAATCATTCGTGTTTTTAGTATAAATCCCCCCTTTAGGTAATACTGCTACTGGTACATCATTTGGATCATTCGGGTCATTGTACAAAAAAATATTAGCATCACGTACTATTCTTGTATCATCTGCATTATAAGCTGCAACTACATTTGATTGCTCTTGCACTTTATGTTCATTAGACGAGCTAACATATCTAGCAGCCCCATTAAAATCATAGGTTATATTATCTGAAATTTTATAATTAGCATCTAATTGTAATCGTATATCTCTTAATTTTAAATCAATAAAATTATTCTCTAACTCTTCTAAAATATTAAATCTGGCCCAATTGTTTCTATAATATTCTAAATTACCTTGATTATCTCTTGGTCTTAGTGTTCTTGAAGTATTTAAAACATAACTAAAAGGGTTTATATCAAAATCTCTAGTTATCTCACCATTAAACCCATCTCTTTGGCTATTAAATGTACCAGGTGCTTGCTGATCCCTTATAGATGTTACTAATGATAGCGTAGCATTAAACTTATCAGAAAAATAAAATGTGTTCTTAATATTACCCGTTACACGTTTAACATTATCAGCTAAAGTTCTTCCTGGATCATTCAAGAAACTAATTGAAGCATAATATGTATTTTTCTCACCACCTCCAGTTAAACTTAAAGAATGATTTTGCATAATATTATACTGAAACAACTCTTTAAACCAATCTGTATTGGCTGTTTCATATTGACGTAAAAATTGATTACGCGCTTCTGGAGTATTTGCTAATAAAAAACGTCCTGTATTTGGATCAAAAGTATTAATTCTATCATACATTATACTATAAATACCTCCAGACCTATTTTGCAAACTATTTGTAATTTGAAGATGCCCTTTAGATTCTAACTCTTTAATTATAGTAAGGCTCTCTTTTGAATCAAGAATATCAAAATCATTATAGTTAGGAATTTCTCTTAATGTATTTTCTAAATTATAAGAAATTTTCAAAGGAGATTCTTTTCTTCCTGATTTAGTTGTAATTACAATTACACCATTTCTTGCTCTAGCTCCATAAAGAGATGTTGCAGAAGCATCTTTTAATATATCAATCTTCTCTATATCATTTGCACTGATACCTGCAATTGAAGAACTTATAAGTCCAGAAGAATTACCTGATGTAAGTTGATCAAGATTCTGTTCAATAATATCCTCCTGTACTACACCATCTACCACATAAAGAGGCGTATTATTCCCAAAAATAGAAGAAGAGCCACGAATTGTAATTCTAGGCGCACTACCAAATGTTCCCGAAACATTCTGAACACTTAAACCTGACACTCTACCTTCTAATAACCTACCAACATCAATAATTCCATCAATTTTTAGATCTTCTGCTTTAATAGTTGCAGCAGAACCCGTAAAGGCCTCTTTTTTAATATTATCGAAACCAGTTGCTACAACCTCAATTTCATCTAAAAGATCTAATTCATCTTCAAGAATTAAATTGATAACATCAATATCGCCAATTACCCTCTCAACTGTTTTCATACCGATAAAACTGTAAACAAGAGTTTTTCCTTTTGATACAGTAATAGAATAATTACCATCAAAATCAGTTTCAACCCCTCTCGTTGTACCTTTTACAATAATCGTAACACCAGGTAAAGGTCCGTTTGCATCGGAGACTAAACCCGTAACGGTAGTTTTCTGAGAAAAAACTACCTGAGTAACCATAGCAAAGACAATTACCAGTATACTTTTCAAATTTTTACTAATCATTTTATTATATTAAGGATTAATTTGTATACAAAAAAAGGCTTTTTTATAACGAAAACAAAATTTAACAATAATTAACTTTAATAAAAAAGTTAAAAACAAGACAATAAAATAAATTAAAAAAGTTAAAAAAGTTAAAAAAAGACAATAAAACAAAGAAAAAACAAAGAAAAAAACAACAAAAAAGGTGAAATTCAAACAATAACTAAAAAAATAGATCATTAATAATAATACTCTTTTATACCCGTTATATATTATTAACTATATAAAAAAAAACAAATATTCTACCACATATCAACAAATCATTATTATCCTTGATTACATAAACTTCAAAAACGCCCCCTCTTTTATTCTAATTTTTCTGATACCGCAATCTCATTATTTTTGATTTATATAATATATATAAAAAATCATAACACACCATTTCATGAACCCTGTTTTTAGTTTTAAACAATCTATTCATTAACATGTGAATATAACTCATATTTAAATTATTAAAATCTACTTGTAACTCTTTATTTTCATGAACTTTTTTCACTTCATTAATTATGGAATTTGTCAATTCATTCGTTTGATTCAAAATTTCATTTATAACTGAACTATATTCTAAATTTTTTTCATCTAAAATCTCTTCAATTTTTTTTTGATTTAAACGATATCTATCATTTATCTCTTTATTTAAAGATTTAGATTTACCAAATTCAGATCTATAACCTATTTTTAGCCGTTCTAAAACCTTAAGCTTTTCAGAAAGAGAATATCCAAAATTAATTAAGTGGTTATCAATTGCTTTTAAAGAAAACAACCATCTTATTTCATCATCCTTTACCAAATCCAAAAAACTAAGCACCATATTACTATCATGAAAAAACAAATCTTCTGAATAACTAATTGTATTTATTCCATATCTTTCTATTTCACGTTGATAAGTATCCAATTGTATCTTCCAAACAATATCGCTGTCATAATATTTTTTTAATTCCATAAATAAAATATTAATCACCTCTCCTGTTTTACTTATATCAACAAGATGAAAACGAATTCTTAAATGATGTTTCGGATCAGAATACCTAATAAAAAACCATTTATCAATTAATTTTTCAGAAAGTAAATAACTAGAAAGAGGTTTAATTGTTCAATTTTAACTGTTATTTTTCAGTTATCGAAATATTTTCAAACTCTCTCAAATACATTTTTACGACATATTTTTTTCAACAAAAACTATAAAAACTTGTTAATTAATATGTACTCGGTATAAAAACGACAATATTCCTTTTTAACTAAAAAATCTTATTTTTTTCACTTTTCTTTGCAATAAATAAAATTAACATTTTTTTTCTCAATAATTATTAAAAGCCAAATATTTACAAATGTTTAATGAAAAAGTTTTAAATTGGTATTTAAAAAACAAACGAGATCTTCCTTGGAGAACCACAAAAAAACCTTATTATATTTGGTTAAGTGAAATCATGTTACAACAAACAAGAGTCGCTCAAGGATTGCCTTATTTTTTAAAATTCAAAGAAGCTTTTCCTACTGTTGGTGATTTAGCAAATGCTGACGAAAGTTATGTTTTAAAACTTTGGCAAGGTTTAGGCTACTACTCAAGAGCTAGAAACCTTCATTACACAGCAAAACATATTGTCAACAACCTAAATAGTAGTTTTCCTGATAATTATAACGACTTATTAAAACTGAAAGGAGTTGGAGACTACACAGCATCAGCCATAGCTTCCATTTGTTATAATGAAACATCTGCTGTTGTAGATGGAAATGTTTATAGAGTACTTGCTCGTTATTTTGGAATACATACTCCTACTAACACAAGTAAAGGTATAAAAGATTTTAAAGAATTAGCTCAAACATTAATAGACACAAACAATCCTGGTACATATAACCAAGCTATCATGGATTTTGGAGCTACGCAATGCAAACCTCAAAATCCATTATGCGACGTTTGTCCCTTAAATGATAGCTGTATTGCCCTAAAAAACAACAACATTAAAAACCTACCTGTAAAAGAGAAAAAAATTAAAGTAAAAAAAAGATACTTCAATTACCTAGTTATTACAAATAGCAATAATGAAACTATTTTAAAACAACGAAAAGGAAAAGGTATATGGGAAGGTTTATACGAGTTCCCACTAATCGAAACTTCAAAAGATATTAACGAAGAAGACCTTATAAAACACCCTTCTTTTAAATCATTACTCAACAAAGAAACTTCCATAAAGTTATTTAACCACAAAAAGATTGTCCACAAACTTTCTCATCAACATTTACACACCCAATTTTGGATTGTAAATATCTCACACATTAAAGAAGAACTTATTTCTTGGAATAATATTTGGGAATATCCGGTACCCATATTAATTCATAATTTTTTAGAAAATTACTTAAAAGATAAAAACTAATTTTTTGTATATTTGATTTTACACATGATTTTAAGCTATGGCAGGAACAATTAATAAAGTTATTTTAATAGGTCATTTAGGAGATGAAGTAAAAATGCACTATTTCGAAGGAGGTAACTCTATAGGTCGTTTCCCTATTGCTACAAACGAATCTTATACCAATCGTCAAACAGGAGAACGAATTACAAACACCGACTGGCATAATATTGTTGTTCGTAACAAACTTGCTGAAATTTGTGAGAAATATTTAACTAAAGGTGATAAAGTGTATCTTGAAGGACGAATAAAAAATCGCCAATACGAAGTTGATGGACAAAAACGTTATACAACTGAAATTCATGTTCAGGATATGACCTTTTTAACTACCAAAAAAGAAATAAACACCACTTCTTCAACACCTCCTCAACCGTTGCAAGATTCTAACAATACTACTTCATCAAATGAAAATGATGATTTACCATTTTAGTATAACCAAATTTTAAACATTGGATCCAGAACCCCTTTTTATACTTATAGCATCTTCTACATTTTTAAATACTATTAGTATTATAACTCTACTAATTTTACTTGTTTGTTCTGCTTTGATATCGGGAACAGAAGTTGCTTTTTTTTCAATTTCCCAAACAAAGATTAATCAACTTAACGAAGAAACAAAGGGTGAAAGCACTGTTGTAAAACTACTAGAAAACCCTAAAAAGTTATTAGGCACCATATTAATTACGAATAACTTTATTAATATTTTAATTGTGTTAATATTTGCCTCTTTAGATGAATTTATGTTTGGAAATATTAATTTCTCTATCAATTGGTGGTTTATTTATATTTCCACTTCTGTAGTTAAAGTAATTATTCAAGTTGGACTAGTAACATTTCTTATTTTATTGTTTGGCGAAGTTTTACCAAAGGTATATGCAAGTAGAAAATCATTACAGTTTGCCAATTTAATGGCCAAACCAATACATATTTTAAATATTATTTTGACTCCCCTGAACATTCCTTTAACTAATTTAACGAATAGCATTGAACGTAAATTAGGTGCGAAAAACAACAACTTGTCTGTCGAGAAATTATCGCAAGCATTGGAGTTAACTTCGGATAATTCGACAACAAAAGATGAACAGAAAATATTAGAAGGAATTGTAACATTTGGTACTACGGAAACTGTTCAAATCATGAAACCTAGAACAGATGTCTGCGCAATTTCTGACACAGACACCTATCAAGAAGTTTTAGATACAATTTTAAAAAATGGTTATTCAAGAAACCCTGTTTTTCATGAAAACATAGATAATATTGTAGGGGTTTTATACGCTAAAGATTTATTAGCACATTTAAATAAAAAGAATTTTAGTTGGCAAAGCTTACTAAGAAAACCATTCTTTATCCCAGAGAATAAAAAACTAGATGATTTATTAAAAGAATTTAAAGAAAAGAAAAATCATTTAGCAATTGTAGTTGATGAATATGGAGGCACAAGTGGTATTGTAACCTTAGAGGACGTTATCGAAGAAATTGTAGGTGATATTAATGACGAATTTGATGATGATGATTTATCATATTCTAGAATAGACGAAAATAATTTTATTTTTGAAGGAAAAATTACGATCAAAGATTTGTGCAGGGTTTTAGAAGATGATGAAGAGATTTTTGAACAAGAAAAAGGAGAAAGTGAGACCTTAGCCGGATTTATACTAGAGATTTCTGGAAAATTCCCTAGAAAAGGAGAAGAAATTACTTTTAAAAACTATTATACTTTTACTATTGAAGCTATTGACAGAAAAAGAATTAAACAAATTAAAGTTACTCGTAATGTATAAATTATTCATAGGTTTTATTGTATTCCTTTTTATTGGTTGTAAAGAAGACGTATTACCAAAACCAAAAGCGTATTTAAATTTACATTACCCTAATAAAAAATACAAAAAACTAAACAGCAGCAGACCTTATTTTTTTGAAATAGCCAACAACTCTGTAATAAAAGAATTACCAAAAAACTGGCTCAAAATAAAATACCCTTCCTTAAAAGCTTCTGTAGATATTACTTACAGACCTATCAACAACAACTTAAAGGAATTATTAATAGAAGCTGAAAAATTAGTTTTCGAACATGCTGTAAAAGCTGATAATATTTCTAACACAGAAGATTACTCTAATATAGATAATAACGTATTTGGTAAAATGTATATGATACATGGTGACGCAGCTTCTCAAGTACAATTTCATGTTACAGACAGCTCTAAACATTTCCTAAAAGCTTCTTTATTCTTTTATACCAAACCTAATTACGACAGTATTCTACCTGCTATAAACTATATAAAAGAAGACATGATTCACATCATGGAAACATTAAAATGGACTGAATAAAATGCTTTTTACAAAGCTATTTTTTAAATTTCCTTGATTCTAACCATAAATAAAATTGCAACCCAAACAATATAGCCCCAGCTAATAAATGTGTTGCTTGAGTTCCTAATGGAAAATCAGCATAATACATAAGAATTCCAGTAATCGTTTCTAAAAAAATTAAAAACACTACCCAATTCACTAATTTATGCCCAAGGTTTTTTATTTGATTTAAATAAAACATCCCTAAGTTCACCAACACAATTGCAATAGTAAAGGAACGATGAAAATAAAATTTAAAATTAGGGTTTAACAAACTATATTGTTTATTATCAAAACCATGTAACTTAACCTGTTGATCTATAAATTGTCTAACCTGAGTTCCCATAGCTATTTGAACTAAAGAAAACACAACAGAAACTATCAACAACTTATTAAACAGCGAACTATATATATAATTTTTGTTTCTTTCTTTTACTAGAAATAATAAATAAAGTAATATCGCTACTATAATTAAACCAACTACCATATGTATCGTAATTACTGTAGGTTTTAAGTTTGTATCAACAACTGTTTTACCTAACCATGCTTCAAATCCCATCAAAAATAAAGCTAAAAAAGCAAGAATAGGTACAGTTTTATTTTCCTTCCAAAATTTAATAGACCCTAATACTAAAAAAATAAACACAAATCCTGAAACTACAGAGGCAAGCCTATTAATATATTCAGTCCAAGTATGAAATTTATTAAATTTAGCATAATTATGTTTTGTATATTTTTGCCAATTATTTATATTAAAAACAGCAGATGTAGTTATATCATTTTCAGCCACAAATAACACTTCATCTTTTACAATAATCATTCCTTTCTGAAATTCTTTTTCTGGCTGCCAAGTGATTTGTTTTTCTGACGTAGGAGGTATTAAGTAACCAAAACATTTAGGCCAATCTGGACATCCCATACCTGACCCTGTCATTCTAACAACTGCTCCTGCTAAAAAAATTAGGTATACTGATATTAGAGTAATCTTAGTTATCCTAGGGAATTTTGACTTTAAATAATACAAGAATGAATTTATTTTCATCATTACTTATTTTTAGAAGAAATTTTAGACAAAGGTACATTAAACCGCATAAAAAAAACGCTCTAAGTATAGAGCGTTTTTCTTTATATTGAGTATAAATTATACCTTTTCTGTTTTACTACACTCCTTCTCACAATCTTCTACACAATCTTTTTTGTCTTGTTTACCATCACAGCCTTCTTTCTTACATTCTGTAGCGCAATCTTTTTTACCAACTGTCTCTGTAGCCTTATACAAGCCATCTCCAATACCCTCTACAACAGCAATTAATTCTTTTTTATTTGTTTTATTTGCATCATATTGTATCGTTGCAATACTATCATTAAAGACAACTTTAGCATCAATTACTCCTTTTCTCTTTGCCAATTTAGATTGCACAGTATTAGCACAACTCATCTCGCAATGCATTCCAGAAACTTTTAACGCTATTGTTTCTTGTTTTATTTCTTGTTTTGTTTCTGTTTTACAACTTAAAAAAGTAAAACTTACCAAAAACAATGCGAATATTATTTTTTGTACTTTCATATTTAACATCTATTAAATTATTGTGCAAATTTATTAAAAAAGATCCTTATATGGTTAAAATGAGCGACTTTTGTTGTTTAAACAGCTACAATGGACAATCAGCAAAAAAAGTGGATTTACCTAATCTTCCTATCTCTTGTATGGGGAAGTTCATTTATTCTAATGAAAAAAGCATTGATTGGTTTAACTCCAATACAAGTAGGTGCACTACGTATTATAATCTCAACATTCTTCTTAATAATTATTGGCTTCAACAGTTTAAAAAAAATCAAAAAAAAGCATTGGATATATGTTTTTTATAGTGCTGTTTTAGGGACTTTATTTCCTTCATTCTTATTCGCTTACGCCGTAACAGGTATAGACAGCTCTATTGCCTCTATTTTAAACTCTTTCACGCCTTTTAACACATTATTAATAGGTACACTTGTTTTTGGTATTATATTTAGGAAGAAACAACTAATAGGAATACTTGTAGGTTTAATAGGAACCGCTATCTTAATTTTAAAGGGAGCTGATTTAAATCCAGATCAAAATTATTGGTTTGCTTTTTTACCTATTCTTTCTTCTATTGGTTATGCTTTTAATGTAAATATCATAAAAAAATATTTACAAGATTTAGAACCTTTAGCAATAACCACAGGAAATTTTGTACTTATTTTTATTCCCGCTATGATTATTTTAGGGTTAACAGGATTTTTTACATCTTTTGAATTTAACGAAGAAAGCAAATCCTCTTTATTATACATAAGTATTTTAGCTGTTGTTGGTACTGGAATAGCCAAAATAATGTTCAATAAATTAATTCATATTTCATCTCCGGTTTTTTCAACTTCAGTAACTTATTTAATTCCGATAGTTGCTGTTTTTTGGGGAGTTTTTGATGGAGAAAAACTAAGTTTAATTCAATTATTAGCTGGGTTTATCATTTTATTTGGAGTATATCTTGTTAACAAGAATAAATAAAAAAGAGCCAAAATCAACAAATGATTTTGGCTCTTTAATTTTTAATGAATTTCTTTACTTTTTATTTAAAATCAGCATCAGAAACACCTTCATTAATTTTAACTTCTTTAATCTCAAAATTCAAATCCATTGGTCCCATTTTCTGAGATATCTTATGAGGAAATTTAATTCCTTTAACCTCTTTATAATCAGAAAACATTGTTGGAACTTTCATATCTCCTTGTGGCCCTTTTACTGTTCTTTCAGATTTAATTTTTAACCCTGAATTAACATCATAAAAAATCTCCGATTTATTATATTTAATTACATAAGCATTTTTACCATCAACAGGTTCTATTCTATCTAATTTACCAGATTTGTATGCCATGTCTGCGAAAGGTGCTTTACCCGCAACAGCTTCTTCTAAATCTTTACCTTCTAAGTTTTTTTTCTGACCTCGTTGCTCAGCATAACCACTTACTCCATCAAAAACTTGCTTACTCAAAGTTTGTCCCATACCAGAAACAACAATTGAAGACTTATTTGGCGCAGCAGCTTTATTAGTTAATGTTATATCCATTCCTTGAACTTTAGCAGTAGAAACCAACATTACTGATTTTACAGAAGCTACTTTATCTTTACCTCCAATAGCCTCAAAATACTTATCTACAACACTAGAAACTGTTACACCACTCGGAATTGGCATAGTCATTTCTGGCTTAGAGGCAGCATTTCCTTTTTTATCAAAATAATTAATTTTATAATCTGCTGTTTTTTCTAAATTCTTTAAAACATCAACTCCTTTACCTGTTATAATCACCCTAGCTTTCTCTGCTTTAAAGTATTTAATAGCGGCCTTTTGTACATCATCTACATTAACATTATTAATGTTTTCTAAGTATTTCTCATAAAAATTTTCTGGTAAATTATAACGAGCTATATTTAAAGCAAAGCTAGCTACAGTTCTAGGCTTTTGAACATCCATTACAAAACGACCAACATACTCTGCTTTAGAGTTTTTCAACTCCTCATTTGTTACTTTTTGATAACGAACTTTATTAATCTCTTTTAAGATTTCTACCATCGAACTATCAGTAACCACATTTCTCACACTTGCAGATGCCCTAAACTTTCCTGCATATTTATCTTGTCTTACACTTGAATAAGATCCATAAGTATATCCCTTATCTTCACGAAGATTCATAAATAAACGAGCAGTACCACCACCACCTAAAATTTTATTTGCTAATAAGGCTGCATAGTAATCTTTATCTCCTATAGTTAAATCAATATTATTAACTACTGCCACTTCAGATTGAACCGCATTTGGCATATTTATAAAATTAATTTCAGTTGTTGAAGGATTGTTTGCTTTTGGTAAAGTATAAGAAGGTATATTTCCTTTTGTCCAACCACTAAACAACTTAGTTACTATTTTTTTTATTTCTTTAGGATTAATATCACCTACAATAATTAAATAAGCATTATTTGGCTTATAATAAGTTGCATAGTTACTTTTAACATCTTCTAATGTAATTTGTTTAATAGACTCAGGAGTTGTATACTCTCCATAAGGATGTTTTTTACCATACGTAAGATAATCTTCTACTCTACGCGCTATCGCTTTTACATCCTTTTCATTATTCTTTAACCCTTCTAAAGTTCTCTCTACTTCTTTATCAAACTCTTCTTTAGTGAAAATTGAGTTTTTAACTCCGTCAGCCATCAATCCTAATATCTCAGGAAAATATTTTTTTAATGACGAAGCAAAAGCTCCTCCACTAGAAAAATTGACATTTGCTCCTAAATAATCTATTTTCTCATTAAAATCGTCTTTAGAAATCTTATTTGTTCCATTACCTAACAAACCTCCCATTAAACCAGACACTCCAGCCTTACTTCCTTCGAAAACAGGCTTATTATCTATTGTTAAATTTGCAGAAGCACGAGGTAATTTATGGTTTTCAACCATAATCACCTGTAATCCGTTAGGTAATTTAAATTTTTTTGCTTTTCCTAATTTTATTTTTGGCGCTGGTCCAGCTTTTGGCTGTTTATTTAAATCTCTTTGAGCATTTATAGCAAAAGACATTGCTAATATGGCTACTAATGATATTATTTTTGTTTTCATGATTCGTTCTAGTCTTTTTGATCTTTGCATTACTTCTTTTTCTCTGGTAAATATTCTAACACTAATCTCTGATTAGGGTTTAAATACTTCTTTGCAACATCTCTAATTTCTTCTCTAGTAATTGACCTATAAATGTCAATCTCTGTATTAATTAAATTAGTATCTCCAAACAATACATTATACCTAGCTAATGAATTTGCAATACCCTCTACACTAGAGTTTGAGTTTACGAAGTTATTTTCAAACTGATTTTGTAATTTTTGATAGTCTTTTTCAGAAATTAAATCTTTTTGAAGTTTTACAATTTCTTCGTCTACTTCTTTTGTTAAAACATCAAAAGAAACTTTACCTAATGGTAATGCAAATAAAATATAAGTACCATAATCTTCTTGACTTAAATTAATAGCCCCAGCTTGTAATGCCATTTTTTTATTATCAACTAACTTTTTATATAACACTGAACTTTTTCCACTACTTAAGTAAGATGAAATCATATCTAAAACCCTTGAATCTCTAGTTTTCATAGATGGAGTTCTATAAGCTTGCATTATAGCAGGAATTTGAATATTAGGATCGTATGCTTTTGCATTTATTTGTTGAGTTATAGGATCTTCTTTTGGAAAATTCCTAGTAACACTTTCCCCTTTTGGTATTCTTCCAAAGTATTCTTTAACCAGTTTTTTAGTTTCTGATATATTAATATCACCTGCAACCACTAAAGTAGCATTATTAGGAGTATAAAACTTTTTGTTAAATGCTAAAAACTCGTCAAGCGTAGCAGCATCTAAATGTTCCATTTTACCAATTGTAGTTCCTTTATAAGGATGTTTTTTAAACATATGCTTTTTAACATTTTCTAAAAAACGAGAATACGGTTGATTATCTACACGCATTCTCTTCTCTTCTTTCACCACTTCATTTTGTGTATCTACTCCACCTTGTTTAATAACCGGGTGCAATAAACGTTCAGATTCCATCCATAAACCTAATTCTAATTTATTTGACGGAAAAATTTCATAATAGTACGTTCTATCATCTGTTGTATTGGCATTATTTCTACCTCCATTAGAAGATACTATTTTAAACCAATCTCCTTTTTTAATATTTTTTGTCCCTTCAAACAACAAATGTTCAAAAAAATGAGCCATCCCAGTTCTTTTTGGTTGCTCATCTTTAGCTCCTACATGATACATAACTGATGTTATTATAACAGGTGCCGATTTATCTTGATGCAATATCACATGCATTCCATTACTAAGGTCATACTCTTGAAATTCTACCTTTTGCGCACTTACCGATAACAGACAAGCAACAATGGCAGTTAGAGTTAAAATAGTTTTTTTCATTAGTGTTAATTTGTTTTTAATGATTAAATGTTTGACGCAACACATGTTATTTTGTTACATTTAATAAAAATTATTTATTAAATTGGTATTCAAAAGTAAAGATAAGGTTAAGATACAAGTATTTAAATTCTGTTAAAAACACAAAAGCTTTTGTTTTCTGATAAATAGGCTATTAAGTAAGAAAAAAAATGTATATTTGCACCCGCATTTTGTGTAAAATGCATGTAATTATTTAATTATAAACGCAAAACAGATTAGTATGTACGCAATCGTAGAGATAGCAGGGCAGCAGTTTAAAGTAGCAAAAGACCAAAAAGTATATGTTCACCGTTTACCAGAATCTGAAGGTTCTAAGGTAACTTTTGATAAGGTAATGCTTATCGAAGATGGTGGAAAAGTAACTATTGGCGCCCCAGCTATAAAAGGTGCAGGAGTAACTGCAAAAATTTTAGGTCACTTAAAAGGTGATAAAGTAATCGTTTTCAAGAAGAAAAGAAGAAAAGGTTACAAAAAGAAAAATGGTCACCGTCAGTATTTAAGTGAGATTCAAATAGAGAGTATCGCTACTTCTGGTGTAAAAGCTACTAAAAAAGCTGAACCAAAAGCAAAAGCAGAGCCTAAAGTTGAAGTTGCAAAAACAGAAACTAAAAAAGCTGCTCCTAAAAAGTCAACTTCTAAAAAAGGGGATGATTTAAAGAAAATTGAAGGAATTGGACCTAAGATTGCTGAAACTTTAGCAGCTGCAGGAATTTCTACATTTGCTGAATTAGCGAAAGCTGAACCAGTTAAAATTTCTGAAATCATTGCTAATGTTCGTGGAAATCATGTAACAGATACTTGGCCAAAGCAAGCTGAATTAGCTGCTAATGGTAAGTGGGATGAATTAAAAGAATGGCAAGATAAGTTAGACGGAGGAGTTGAAAAATAAATCCGTAAAGTTTAACCTATAAAAAAACTCAATACAAATGGCTCATAAAAAAGGTGTCGGTAGTTCGAAAAACGGTCGTGAATCGGAATCGAAACGTTTAGGTGTTAAAATTTTTGGAGGACAAGCTGCTATAGCAGGTAATATTATTGTTCGTCAAAGAGGAACTCAACACAACCCTGGTGAAAATGTTTACATGGGTAAAGATCATACTTTACACGCTAAAGTTGATGGTCTTGTTAAGTTTCAAAAAAAGAGAGACAATAGATCTTATGTTTCTATAGTTCCTTTTGAAGCATAAAAAATATTTAATATTTTTATACAAAATTAAAACGCTCAATCTAAGATTGAGCGTTTTTCTTTATTGGGGATTATTAAATTAAGAGAATATAAATTATTAATCTACTTTGTAAACGTACTTTTTTTAAAACACAATTCAAAAAAAATTAACACTAATTTTACAATTTATTAACAAATGTAAATAAAACTATAACTTTTAAACAATTCCTTTCCATTCATTATAAAACTCTTCTAAATACTTCTCCATAAAATCATGCCTCTTTTCTGCTATCTTTTTTCCCGTACTTGTATTCATTTTATCTTTTAACAACAATAATTTTTCATAAAAATGATTAATAGTAGGTGCTGTAGATTTTTTATACTCTTCTTTTGTCATATTTAAATTAGGAAGAATATTAGGATCATAAATTAATCTATTTTTAAACCCACCATAGTTAAAACAACGCGCAATACCAATAGCTCCAATCGCATCTAAACGATCTGCATCTTGAATAACATCTAATTCTAAAGAAGTAAACTCTTTTTTAAAATTACCTCCTTTATATGAAATGTTTTTGATAATATTTTGAACATGAACAATGGTTTCTTCATCTACCATTTGAGACTCTAAAAATTCTTTTGCTTTTCTAGGACCTACAGACTCATCTCCGTTATAAAACTTACTATCTGCTATATCATGTAATAAAGCTCCTAAAGCAACCATAAATTCATCTACATTAGCTTCTCCTTTTGCTATATTTATAGCATTTCTATAAACTCTTTCAACATGAAAAAAATCATGACCGCCTTCTGCACCTTTAAGCGTTTCTTTAACAAACAAAATTGTATTTTCTATTACTTGTGTTTTATTCATATTCAAAAATAAAAAATCCTGCTATATAGCAGGATTTTTTATTCAGTAAATATTCATTTTTCTTATACTGAAACTATATTTTTTATCAAGTTATTTGAGGTTAAATATTCTGCTATTTGAATCGCATTAGTAGCTGCTCCTTTTCTTAAATTATCAGACACCACCCATAGATTTAAAGAATTCGCCTGCGACAAATCTCTTCTTATTCTACCTACAAAAACATCATCTTTACCTTGTGCATAAAATGGCATTGGGTATACATCTTTTTCTATATCATCTTGAACAACAACTCCTGAAGTTTCCGATAAAACTTTTCGAACTTCTTCTATTTCAAAATCATTTTCAAACTCAATATTTACAGATTCAGAATGCCCTCCTACCACTGGTATTCTAACCGCTGTTGCTGTTATACCTATTGTAGCATCACTTAAAATTTTATGTGTTTCTCTAACTAATTTCAATTCTTCTTTTGTATAACCTGCTTCTTCAAAAACATCACAATGCGGCAATGCATTTCTATGAATTTGATGAGGATACACTTTTACATCTTCTATTCCTTGATACTCATTTTCTAATTGCTCTACAGCTTTAACACCTGTACCAGTAATTGATTGATAGGTAGAAATTACCAACCTCTTCATTGCATACTTTCTATGAAGTGGTGCTAATGCCATCACTAATTGTATCGTAGAACAATTCGGATTCGCAATAATTTTGTCTTCTTCAGTTAATTCAGAAGCATTTATCTCTGGCACTATCAACTTCTTATTCAGATCCATTCTCCAAGCCGAAGAATTGTCTATTACTGTTGTTCCTACTTCTGCAAATTTCGGAGCCCATTCTAACGAAGTACTTCCCCCTGCAGAAAACAAAGCAATATCTGGTCTCATACCAACCGCTGTTTCTAAACCAACTACTTTATATGAAGTTCCTTTAAAAGACAATTCTTTTCCTACAGAACGTTCTGAAGCAACTAAAATTAGTTCGCTTATTGGAAAATTACGTTCTTCTAAAACCTGTAACATCACGTTACCTACCATTCCTGTTGCACCAACTACTGCTACTTTCATAATCGATTTATTTTAAATTTATACATACAAAGTTCAGTAAAAAAACTCAATTATTTTTTTTGAAATTAAAATATATTACAATTTGTTTAAATTCAAACAAATTGTTTTACTTCTATTAAAATCTAAAATGAGTACATTTGCAAAATTAAATAATGTTTAACTTAAAAAGGTATAGCATGCAACTGTACAACAAGTTAAGCGCTGAAGAACGCGCTAAATTAATTGATGAAGCTGGAAAAGACCGCCTCACAATCTCATTCTATCAATATTTCAAGATAGAAAACCCTCAACTTTTCAGAGATAAATTATTCATTGAATGGAATAGCTTAGAAGTTTTAGGTAGAACCTATGTTTCCTCTGAAGGAATAAATGCTCAAATTTCTGTTCCTGCTGAAAATTTTACTACTTTAAAAGAACAACTTGATAGTATTTCTTTTCTAAAAGACATACGATTGAATGTTGCTATTGAACAACACAACAAGTCTTTTTTAAAACTAAAAGTTAAGGTTAGAAACAAAATAGTAGCCGATGGTTTAAATGATGACACCTTTGATGTAACAAATAAAGGCGTTCATTTATCTGCTATTGAGTTTAATAAAATGTTAGACGACCCTAATACTGTTTGTGTAGATATGCGCAACCATTATGAGAGTGAAATTGGTCATTTTAAAGGCGCTTTAACACCAGATGTTGATACTTTTAGAGATTCTTTAGATATTATTGAAGAGGATTTAAAGAATCATAAAGAAGACAAAAATCTTTTAATGTACTGTACTGGTGGTATTCGTTGTGAAAAAGCTTCTGCTTACTATAAACATAAAGGCTTTAAGAATGTTTTTCAATTAGAAGGTGGTATTATTGAATATACAAGACAAGTAAAATCTGAAAGTTTAGAAAACAAATTTCTAGGTAAAAATTTTGTTTTCGATCACAGAAAAGCAGAAAGAATTTCTGATGATGTAGTTTCTAATTGTCATCAATGTGGTAAACCTTGTGATACTCATGTAAATTGCGCCAATGAAGGTTGTCACCTTTTATTTATTCAATGTGATGAATGTGCTGAAAGAACAGAAAATACTTGCTCTGCTGAATGTCAAGAAATAATTCAATTACCCTTTGAAGAACAAAAGGAGCTTAGAAAAGGTAAACACGCAAGTAATAAAATTTTTAAGAAAGGTCGTTCAGAAAAACTGAAGTATAAAAAATAAAAATCTAATTAAATAGAAATTACAAGCTCTCTTTCGAGAGCTTTTTTAAATTTTATAGTATGGATTTAAAACCTCCTTTTCGTAAAATTATTCATGTAGATATGGACGCTTTTTATGCATCGGTAGAGCAACTAGATAATCCTGAATTAAGAAACAAACCATTGGCAGTAGGAGGAAGTAGTGTTAGAGGGGTTGTTTCTGCTGCAAGTTATGAAGCAAGGAAATTTGGTGTTCGCTCTGCAATGAGTGGTGTTTTAGCAAGAAAAAAATGCCCTCATTTAATTTTTGTAAAACCAAGGTTTTCGAGATATAAAGAAATATCTTCTAAAATTAGACAAATCTTTTATGACTATACAGATTTAGTTGAACCTCTTTCTTTAGATGAGGCTTATTTAGATGTTACTGAAAATAAAAAAGGAAACACCTCTGCTAGTTTAATTGCTCAAGAAATAAGAGATAGAATTTGGAATGAATTAGAATTAAGAGCTTCTGCAGGAATTTCAATTAACAAATTTATAGCCAAAGTTGCTTCAGACATCAACAAACCTAATGGTCAGAAAACTATTAACCCCGAAGAAGTTATTTCTTTTTTAGAAGAATTATCTGTAACCAAATTTTACGGCGTAGGAAAAGTAACAGCTGCTAAAATGCATAATAATGGAATTTTTAATGGCTCGGACTTAAAACAAAAATCGCTTGAAGAACTAGTTACTCTTTTTGGCAAATCTGGTAACCATTATTACAATATTGTAAGAGGTATTCATCTTAGTGAAGTAAAACCAAATAGAGTTCGAAAATCAATTGCTGCAGAACGAACTTTTATTGAGAATCTTTCTTCTGAAATTTTCATGTTAGACAAACTTAAAAATATTGCTGAAGAACTTGAAAACAGAATGGAGAAATTAAATGCAAAGGGTAAAACAATTACTTTAAAAATAAAGTATAGTGATTTTACACAACAAACACGTAGTAAAACACTGTCATACTTTGTTCAAAAACAAAATGAGTTTTTTCCTGTTATTGAAGAATTATTATTACAAGAAAATTTAAAAAACTCTGTTCGATTGTTAGGTATCTCTTTTAGCAATTTAAATACTGAGACTAAAAAACCTATTTGGGTTCAATTACAATTTGAATTTTAAGATAATGGTATCTTTATAGAAACTTTTGTTCCTGCTGGCGTATTATCTTCATTCTTTAAATCGTGATAAACTAATTCAAATTCTTCTTCGTAATCGTCTGAAAAAGTTTTTAATCTTTCTTTAGTTAACTCTATTCCTACCGATTTTCTTTTTAATGACTTTCCTTCTTTTATTTTTGCTGCCGCGCTTCTACCTATTCCATTATCAGCAATAGTAACTTCAACAATATTCTCAGATACTTTACTTGCAGATAGTATTATTTCTTTATTTTCTTCTTTAGAAGACAACCCATGCCAAATAGCATTTTCAATAAAAGGCTGTAAAATTAAAGGCGGCACCTTTATGGTATCTGTATTTAAATCGGGATCAACATCTACACTATATTTAATTTCATTAGAGAATCGTATGTTTTCAATACTCATATACAAACCCATAGTTGCTATTTCTTCTTTTAAACTAACTTCTTTTACTTTAGAAACATCTAAAATATTACGTATTAATTTAGAGAACTTATTTAAATAGTATACAGCTTGCTTTTGATCGTTATTTATAATATATAATTTAATAGAATTTAAAGCATTAAACAAAAAATGCGGATTCATTTGTGTTTGTAACGCTTGCTGTTCTAATAACAATACTGTTTTATCATTATTAATAAGTTTTTGACGATATATAGAATACAAGGCAATACTTAATAAAGCAATTGTAATTAATGTTATAATTAAAATATTTCTATTTTTTAAAAACAATAATGATTCAATTTTTGATTGACTTTCTAGATAATCAATTTCATTACGTTTAGATTGCATATTGTGTTTAGAAATAAGATTGCTTACATACGAAATGTTTTTTTCATCAAGTGTCTTTTTTTCTAACTGCGATGCTTGCTTATAAAAGTTATGAGATTTTTGTAAATCTTCAGTATTTTCATAAAGTTCTGACAGTAAGTAAAGGCTTCTAATCTCATTTTTCTTATTCTCAAATCCACTAGAAATTTTCAATCCTTCCTTTAATGTTTCTTCTGCTTCTTTATATTTTTCAACTTTTAATTGCGCACAACCTAAATTATTATAAGTTCTTGCTAAATAATATTTATTACTATAATCAATAGCTTCTGGCAAAACACTTTCCATAATATCCAATGCTTTTTCATAATTTCTTTTTTTTATATGAACACTGGCAATACTATTTTCACAAATTATCTTCCCTACCTTAGAATCTATTTCTTCATCAAACTTTAATGCTTTTTTATAATTCTCTAACGCTTCATCTAACAACAAAAGATTCTCTTGTGCAAAACCTATATTTTGATAATTAATAGCTAAACCTCTTTTATCTTGAAGCTCTTTTTGAATTTGAATAGATTTTTCAAATTGTTGCAAGGCTAAATCATACTGTCTAAGCGCCAAATATATATTTCCTATACTATTTTCAGAAATACTAATGCTTTTTTTATTACTTATTGAAGGTTTTTTTATTCTACGTGCCATCGTCAAGGCTGTCTGATGATAATTCAAAGCATTTCTAACATCTCCTTGTCTTCTGTAAGCAACACCTATCATATTTAATGATAATAACTCAACATCTAAATTTTTAATCACCTTAGACAATTTCAGAGCCTCTTTATGATATTTTATTGATTTTTTATTGTCTGATTTCTTCCTAAAGAAGCTTCCTAAACTATTTGCTGCGAAAAGCTGACCTGTTATATACTTTTTCTTAAGACTCCTCTCATATAGCTTATAATAATCTTCCTCTGTAAACTTATTTCTTCTATTTGCATAAAATAAAGAATCAAGACTAAAATAATCATCCGTTTTTAAACGAATAACTTCTTCTATAAGATTCTCTTTAATTTTCGTGCTCTCTTCTTGTGAAAAAATTAAAAAATTAAAATGAATTAAAAAACAAAAAACAAGTCCTCTTACCATCATTTAAAACTTATCTAAAAATTCTGATTTTCGTTGTCTAGATACAGGAATTTTATGATTCATTTCTAAAATCACATAACCATCCGTCTTGTAATATTCTTTTACTTTATTAAGGTTTATGATATACGAATTGTGTATTCTAAAAAATTGATTATCTGGTAGCAGATGATTAACTTCTTTTAATTTTTTAGTTACAACTATTTTTTTATTATCTGTAGTATGAATTGAACTATAATTCCCATCCGACTCTACACAAAGTATCTCTTGAGGCTTTAAAAATATTAACCTTCCATCTGCATTAATGATTATTTTTTTCTCTTCTAATCTTTGATTAAAGCTAAACAGTATTTTCTCAAACTTAACATTTGTATCTACATCAGAAACTCGTTTGGCAAACTTAGATATTTTTTTTAGAGACTGCTCTAAATCATCGGTGTCTACTGGTTTTAATAAATAATCTATAGCTTCTTTTTTCAAAGCTTTAATAGCATATTCATTATAAGCTGTAGTTATTACAATCGCAAAATCTTTTCTAGGAAGTTTTTCTATAAACTGAAAACCGTCCATAGTTGGCATTTCTATATCTAAAAACAAACAATCAATTTTATTTTTGTCAATAAAATCTAATGCTTTCTGCGGATTAGAAAAGGTAGCAAGTATTTCAACTTCATCGTTAAAATTAGAAAGCTCCCAAGATAAGCTCTTAATAGCTTTATCCTCATCATCGACTATAATAGCTTTTAACATGATAAATAGTTATTTTTTGCAATTTATACAAAAAAAACAACCATTCACACAAAAAAAAATATTTTTTTGTTAAACTTATTAAGAACAAGTAATTTTTACTATAATTCAAAAAAAAAGCCAGAATAAAATTCTGGCTTTTTAAAATTATTTATTTGGAAAATCTGGTTTCCTTTTTTCAAGAAAAGCAGTTGTTCCTTCTTTAAAATCTTCGGTTCCAAAACAATCACCAAATTCATTAATTTCAGATTTATATCCATCTACTCCATCAACAAAACCAGAATTAATAGCTTTAATTGCTTTACCAATAGCTACTGATGAGTTTCTTACTATTTTACTTGCTATTTTTTCACCTAACGGTATTAATTCTTCTTGAGGCACTACATAATTTACCAACCCATATTCTTTAGCTTCTTCTGCATTTATCATTCCTGCCGTCATTACTAACTCCATTGCTTTACCTTTTCCTATTAACTGAGGTAACCTTTGTGTTCCTCCATATCCAGGAATTACTCCTAAAGAAGTTTCAGGAAGCCCCATTCTTGCATTATCAGATGCAATTCTAAAATGACAAGACATTGCCAATTCTAAACCTCCTCCTAAAGCAAAACCATTTACCAACGCTATAACTGGCGTTGTTAAATTTTCAACAAAGTCAAATAATAATTCTTGCCCTTTAGCAGCTAACTTACCACCTTCATTCACAGAAAAATGAGCAAATTCAGAAATATCTGCACCTGCTACAAAAGCTTTCTCTCCACTTCCTGTTAGTAAAATAACTTTTACTGATTGATCTTTATTTAACTTTTGAAAAGCACTATGAAGCTCCTCAATAGTTGCTTTATTTAAAGCATTCAGTTTTTTAGGTCTATTAATAACTACTTTCGCTAAATAGTCATTCTGTTCTATTAAGATATTTTCGAAATCCATTGGTTAAGTTTTGGGTAAAATTACGGTAAAAACTGTTCCTACTCCAAAAGTTGAAGAAAAAGTTATTTCACCATTATAAGCTTCAATTATATTTTTTATCATAGGTAGCCCTAAGCCCATTCCACTTGTTTTCGTAGTAAATTTAGGCTCAAATATAAGATCCTTATTTTCTTCAGATATACCTCTTCCATTGTCTGAAATAATAATTATAACATTTTCTTCTTTAGCATCGACATTTACCTTTACTTCTATTTTATGATCTTCTCCTTCTTGCATTGCTTGGGTAGCATTTTTCACCAAATTAGTAATAATTCGAATCAATTGTGTTTTATCCAAATGTGCATATATTTCATCTTTTCCAGGAAAATAATAGATATAATCTTCGCTAAAAATATCTAGTGCATGTTTAACAACACCAACTACTTCCAAATTTTCTTTTCGTTGTGTAGGCATTTTAGCAAAATCGGAAAAAGCAGAAGCAATAGAACTCATAACATCTATTTGTTGAATAAGTGTTTCACTGTATTCTGATATTTTTTCATTAATATTTACATCTAACGGATCAAATTTTCTTAAAAAACTTTGAATAGTTAAACGCATGGGTGTTAATGGATTTTTAATTTCATGTGCTACTTGTTTTGCCATCTCTCTCCAAGCTTGTTCTCTCTCACTTTGAGCCAATTTAACAGCACTATCTTCCAGTTGATCTATCATATTATTATATGCATCTACTAAAGAATTTATTTCTGAACTGGCAGCATTCAATGTAATTTTCTCGTTTCTTTTATTTAAACGTGTTTCTTTTATTTTTTCTGAAATCGTTTGTATAGAACGAGTAATGTAACTAGATAAAAAGTATGCCAATGCAATAGCAGCTACAAACATTAAAACATACACAACTAACAACCTAGCCATAAACTCTCTTAACTCTTTCTTTTGTTCTTCGTTATTTTGCGCTATTTTTAATTCTAATATTCCAATTCTTTTAAAACGAGGATCATTAATGTAGGTATAAGAAGATTGATACGAAATACTTCCTACTTTTCTTGTTTTTAAAATTTTGTAATTTGAATTGTTTGCCAACTCAATAACTACTTCTTTAGAAAGAGGTGTTTCATCTACTGTTTCAAAACTATAAGGTATTGATGATTTTAACAGTTTCCCATTCATATCGTACATTGAAATTGTAAGATTATGAACGTTTGCTATTTCATAAATTCTATCTTGAAAAATTTTTGAAAGATTTTGTGTCGTTACAGGATATGTAGTTTTCCTTTTTAGTTCTATTTCAATATTGTGCTTCGTTGCACTTTCTTTTCTTCCAAATCGAAGTAAATTATAATCTTTTGTTTGTTCATCATATTGATAAATGGTAACGCCAACAATTAAAATTGATGCCAACAACACCAATAATATCATTGATATAAAGATTCTTATTCGTAGTGATATATTATTTAAACTTAGCAATTTTATTTTATTCTTTTAGATTTCATTAATAAACTATCGTCAAACTCACCATCATTATCCCAATCATAAACAGTATTCCCTGTAAAACCAGTATTCGTTTGTTTTATTAGGTACCATACCTGAACTTGGTTTCCTAAGTAAAAATAATCTACATATAAACTATCTCCTTTTGTTTTCCATTTTCCTTTTGTTTCACCTACTTTAGAACTATCTGGTTGTTTAAACCATGCTGAAAAAGTTCCATCAACATTATACATCGATTGAGCTCTTCCAGATGTAGGTTTACTAAAATCATCTTCAAAAATAGAAGTACTATCCGTTTTATTTACAGTAGGCATTTCTATTTTAATATATTGAGTTTCCCAAGCACCAATCATAAAATTTTGTAACACTTGTTTTTCTTCAGTTTTAACCTCTTTTTTTTCTTGTTTACAAGCAACAAAAACCAGTCCAAAAACAAATATTATAATTACTAATTTTAGTTTCATAATTATTTATGCTTGCGTTTTTTCTTCTTTAGTATGTAATAAACGTGTTAATTTTATAGATAAATCTAGTAAAATAATTTTTGCGTTTCCATTTCTTTCAATGTGATACTGCGCATCATTTAATTCCTTTTCAATAACAAGAATATTTCCGCTATGAATAAATGGAGCAAATTTTTCTAATTTAAAATTTGCTGTTTGAGGTGTTAAAAAAACCAAATCTGGTGTTCCATAATTTAATAATAACGCCTGTCTAAAAAACTGTAAGCAATATTGTATAAATTGTTTTTGGGTTTCTCTCCCCGATTTAGCAATACTTTCACTCCATCCTATTAAATCTTGAATTACTGCTGCATTTCCTTTCGCTTTAAAAGCACTTCTAATCCAAGTAATAAACCATTCTTCATAAATTAAATCATTAGAATCATTATTTAATAAGTGAAGGGCTTTATTGTAACTCCCTTCAGCTTGTTGTGCCAACCTTATAGCTTCATTTTGTTGAATTTGCTCTTTATTAACAAGTGTAGTTGCAATATCATTTTCACTTAAAGAAGGAAAATGTAATGCTTGACATCGAGATTTTATCGTATTAATAATCTTTCCTTCATCTTCGGTAACCAGTAAAAAAATAGTTTTCGAAGGAGGTTCTTCTATTAATTTTAGTAATTTATTAGATGCCGCAATATTCATTTTCTCAGCCATCCAAATAACCATCACTTTAAAACCTCCTTCATAAGATTTTAATGACAATTTTTTTACAACCTCCTCTGCTTCATCTACCCCTATTAAACCTTGTTTATTTTCTACTCCTATAAACTTTAGCCAATCATACAAACTTCCATAAGGTGATGTTGCTATGAATTTTCTCCAATCTTCTAAGAACAAATTACTGATTGGGTGTTTTTTTACAGAATCGTTTGTTGTTACAGGAAAAACAAAATGTAAATCAGGATGCTGTAATTTGTTACATTTTATATTACATACTTCTGCATCATTAGAAGCACTACAAAGTAATAATTGCGCATAAGCAATTGCCATAGGCAAAGTACCACTACCTTCCTTACCCACAAACAATTGCGCATGTGGTACTCGACCATTATTCGCCGAAGTTAACAAATGCTTTTTTATATGTTCTTGTCCTATAATTTCGTCGAATACCATACCACAAATATACAAGTTCTCTTATCAGAAAAAAACCAACTCTTTAGAACGATTCTAATTTAGTATCTTTGCATTCACAATATTCCCGCAATTGCGGGAATATTTAATTAAACCTATCATTATTGAATACAATAGCTTCTTTAAAAATTGGACAAAAAGGTATTATTTCTGAAGAAAGTTTAGATATAATTCCTTTAAAATTATTAGAAATGGGGTGCTTACCTGGCGCAGAAATTTCACTAATACAAATTGCTCCTTTAGAGGATCCTTTATATATCTGTGTTAATGGAAGTCATTTAGCCATTCGTAAAGAAATCGCTTCAAAAATTAAAATTACCAACGATAATTGTATCAATGAATAAAAAGAGCATTCAAGTTTCATTAATAGGGAATCCAAATACTGGTAAAACATCCTTATTTAATCAATTAACCGGATTAAATCAAAAAGTAGGTAATTACCCAGGTATTACTGTTGATAAAAAACAAGGTATCTGTAAATTATCTTCAGAAACAGAAGCTATAATTACAGATTTACCAGGCACCTATAGTATAAACCCTACTTCTGTAGATGAAAGTATTGTTCTTAAGGCAATTCAGAATAAAACAGATGAAAATTATCCTGATGTTATTTTAGTTGTAACTGATGTAGAAAATTTAAAACGTAATTTATTACTTTTTACACAAGTTCAAGATTTAGGAATTCCAACCATATTAGCAATTAATATGGCCGATCAAATGAAAAAGAAAGGGATTTCTATTAATTTACCTAAATTAGAAGAAGAACTACAAACCAAAATAGTTTTAATTTCTGCCAAAAAAAATGAAGGTATTAATGAGTTAAAAGAAACTATTAACAATTATAACTCATTATCTTCTGTTACGAATTTTACAACTATTGCAAAAAAAATTGATGCTGCATATTTTGATGACTTACAAAAAGTGGCTCATGAAAAACCTTTATATAATCTTTGGTTACAATTAACGCAGCAGCATTTTTTTGAAAATAAAAATATAAACCTAGATAGTTTTTCTCATGATGTTTCTAAACTAAAGAAATATCAACATAAAGAAACCATCTATAGATATCAAAGAATAAACAAAATTTTAGAAAAAACTTACACTGTTGATTCTAATAAAGCTACCGATTTAAGAAGTAAATTAGACAAAATATTTACTCATAAAATTTTCGGTTACTTAATTTTCTTTGGAATTTTACTATTAATATTTCAATCTATTTTTGATTGGGCTACTGTTCCTATGGATTTTATTGATGCTTTATTTGGGGATCTTTCTGAACTTGCAAAACAAAAACTACCAGAAGGAATGCTTACTAATTTACTTACCGATGGAATTATTCCTGGAATTGGTGGTGTTGTAATTTTTATACCTCAAATTGCTATTCTATTTTTCTTAATTGCTCTTTTAGAAGAAACAGGTTATATGAGTAGAGTTGTTTTTTTAATGGATAAAATTATGCGCCGTTTTGGTATGAGTGGTAAAAGTGTAATTCCATTAATATCCGGTACTGCTTGTGCTATACCAGCAGTAATGGCAACTCGTACTATCTCTAATTGGAAAGAACGCTTAATTACTATTTTAGTAACTCCCTTTACAACCTGTGCTGCTCGTTTACCTGTATATGCTATTTTAATTGCTATTATTATTCCTAGCAAAACAATTTTTGGCTTTTTAAAAATACAAGGATTAGCATTATTAAGCTTATATATTTTAGGTTTTGCTGCGGCTATAATTTCTGGCTATATTTTAAACAAAACATTAAATGTAAAGAGCAAATCATTTTTTGTTATTGAAATGCCTAATTACCAAATTCCTTCTTTTAAAAATGTATTTCTTTCTGTATTAGAAAAAACAAAAAGTTTTGTATTTGATGCTGGTAAAATCATTTTAGCCATTTCAATAGTACTATGGTTTTTAGCTACCAATGGACCTTCATCTTATGCGAATATAGAGAAAGAAGTTACAGAGAATGCCGCTAACAAAAGTTTATCTGAACAAGAATTACAACAAAAAATAGCTGCTACTAAATTAGAAAAATCATTTATTGGTATTGCTGGTAAAACAATAGAACCAGCTGTAAAACCTTTAGGTTATGATTGGAAAATTGGTATTGGTTTAATTACTTCTTTTGCTGCAAGAGAAGTTTTTGTAGGAACTTTAGCTACTATTTATAGCATTCAAGAAGTAGAGAGTGATGCTGCTAATTTTATTCCTTTTAAAAATGTAAAAGCTTTTTTTAATGAATCTGAACCTGAAGATAACAATACCATTAAAAAAAGAATGCAAGCAGAAATAAATCCAGTAACTGGTAAAAAACGTTTTAACTTTGCTACCGGTATGTCATTACTCGTTTTTTATGCTTTTGCAATGCAATGTATGGCTACATTAGCAATTGTAAAACGTGAAACACAAAGTTGGAAATGGCCAATAATTCAGTTGGTTGGAATGAGTGTTTTAGCTTATTTATCCGCATTAATAGTTTATCAATTTTTAAAATGATTCAACAAATTATTACATATATATTAGTTATCGTAGCCATTGTTTTTTTAAGTAAGAAGTTTCTCTTCAAATCTAAAAAAAATAAAGGTTGCGGTACAGATTGTGGTTGTTAACTTTTGAATTTCCACTAATTAACAGTAACTGTTTATTATTTCACACAAACAGTACACAGCCTTCTAATAAAGAAAAGAATTTAACATGAAATTACATTTGTAAATCGTGTTGTTTTCTGCTACTAAAGCAGTATTAAATTGATTAAATTACTTCCTTAATTTTATTCTTCAGTAAAATTTAAATAACAATACTGTAACATTTTCTTTTAACAATCGTTTTCTTATCAATAATGATTTTTTTTCTTTAGAACAGAGATCTAAAAGCAAAAAAATATAATAGTACTATATTTAACCTTAAAATTTAATTATAGTACATATTTTTTTATTGAAACTTTTTAAATTAAAATAGTAATATTATAAAAAGATAAAACAAGAACTAAAGGTAAATAAATTGCTAAAAATTCACCTTTTAAAATTTGAAAACAAGAAAAATTATAACATTTAAAAACCACTATGATTCATCTCAAAAAAAACAAACTTAAATTAATCATATGGCTACTAACCATCACTTTACTTTTTATTCTATACAGAACAAACAACGAACTTTTTAGTCTTTCTTTCTTACAAGAATTTACTGGTAATTATAAGATCATTGCTGTCTTAATATATATTTTAGTCCTTTCTGTACTTGGCTTATTTTTTATTCCATCTACCCCTTTTGTTTTAGCAGGTATTGTATTATTTCCTTCTATTGAAGTATATATTTATAGTTTAATTGGAATATTAACATCATCTGCAATTGTATATTATTTTGCAAAATTTTTAAATCTTGATGAAAGTTTTCAAACTAAATACCCTAAAAAAATAATCAAGTTAAAAAAAGCTCTTTCTAAGGTAGAATTTCCTATTATTTTTGGGTGGAGTATCCTTCCAATGGTTCCTACAGATTTAATTATATACACTTCTTCAATATTAAAAATATCTTTTAAAAAATGCTTATCTGGAGTTCTTTTGGGAGAAGGAATCTTAAATTTAATTTATATTTTTTCATTACAAAAGTTTTTAGAATTTTAATAAATAAGAATCAAATGTTTTAGTTTCTAATTATAAAACTTATCTATAATTTAAAAGCATGATAAAGAAGAGTTTTATAAAAAAAACAATACAATTAACCACTTAAAAAACTCCTTTAACACTTTTTAACAACATTACTTAAACCACTTGTTTTCAGTTGTTTTAATTTAAAAATCAATATGTTTTTTAGTTATTATACCCTCTCTTAAATATTTTCTTGTAAGATACATATCTCCTGGTCGTCTAAAATTTTAATTAAACCTTTTATTAACGATTGAAACGATTGGCCAGTTGTTTTTCTAAATTTTTTAAAAATGAAAAATATCAAACGATTAGTATTACCGCTATTATCGGTATTACTTCTTACTGCCTGTAGTACAGAAGATAATGTACTAGAAAACGAAAACACAAACAATGTAGAATTAGCTTTAAGAACTTCCTCTAAAAAACAAAAATTTAGTGCTTTAAAAGAATCTATTATACTTCTTAATAGTATTAAAAAAGATGGAGGAACACCTTATAATGTAAAAAGACCTGCTCTATTTTTCTCTAGAGCTCAAAATGTATTTATTCCAAGTGTTTTAGGTATCGATTACAGAATTGACAGATCAATAGTGCCTGCGGGTCCTACTGTTAGACTACCTATGTTTCAAGGATTAGAAACTACTTCTAATGGACTAAGAAAATGTTATTATGTAATTACCGAAGCATCTAACAAGGCTATGGCAAAAAAACTAGGTGTTATTTTTTCACCAAGAATGGCCGCTTCAATTGGCTCTGGTGGTGAACAACGAGGTTATTTTAATAAAAAAGGAAGGCTTGTATTTGAAGGGTCTGTAGATTTTTCTCCTAAAAGAACATTAACCCCTGGTCAAACTAATGGGTTATTAGCCGGGTTTCCTCCTGCTTCAGTTACTGCTGGTGCCGTAGCAAATTCAGCGTGGTCTTCATATGTAGTATTACCTAGCGGTGTAGTTATTAATGCACAGATGGTTGCTAATGCAACAGGTATTCATGACAGAATTCCTAATCCAGCTGGTAATGGTCCTGCTCAAGAAGATGATTTAAACAACCCAAATCTTGGTATTGGACAAGCTTCTGTAGTTATGCAACTTTTAGATGGATGGCATGATAATAGAAAGTTTTATTTTCATATTGTTACAGATACCTCAGATCCAGGACCAGCAGCTATTGAGTTAGGTGTTTTTGCTCCAAGATTAGCAAACCTACCTACTTTCGGAGTGTTTCCTGGAGGATCGATGCTTCCTTTTAGTCCAACTGCTAACGGAAGAACTGTTGATACTGATGGTTTTGGTGTGCAAGGATTAAATTCAGCTTCTTTAAGTGACAGACAAGTACAAGACCCAACCAATACATTTCCAATTGATCCTTTCGATATTCGATATGCACCTATGTGGGATGCACATATTACAGAATTTACAGTACCAGAAAATGAGCGTCCTATTTTAAGGAGCTTCGATCAGATTAATCAATTATTAGCAGATGGAACATTAATTCCTTTTAGAGGAAATGCAAATTCATCTCCATTAGAAAATTCATTATCTGATTTATTAACAGCTACTGGAGCGATTATTAATTGTCCTGTAATTACACAACCAGAAGAAAGTGTGATTGGTAGTCAAATTGGATACCCACGCAACAATTAATACAACTATCATTCACATTAAAAGTGAATAATAAGTATACTTAACACCAATTATTGATCAATAATTAATAAAAAGATACTACTCATTTTGAGTAGTATCTTTTGTTTATTTAAAAAAAAAACCTTTAAACTTAACCACTATGGACTAGAAGTCCATAGGTTATAAAATCTGACTAAAGTCAGCAGTTCGAAATCAAATGTGATCACTCTAATATGAAATTATCACTATCATTACTGGATTTCCGATGATGTTCTAAATATTCATTTA
>CAKZVD010000020.1 GCA_937922085.1 uncultured Tenacibaculum sp.
CTCAATAAATTCAATATTTATTTTTCGTAGTTGAACCTTATACCAATTTATTATTGGCTTGCTTTGTAATAATAATTGTAAATGATTAGGAGATTTAGAATTCTTATCTAGAGAATGAGTAATTTGTTTGAAAACCAAAAAATCATAAGAATCTTCGTGTATTCCTGTTACTTGTAATATTTCACTTGTTAAATTCATCCTATCCTTGTTTTAAAAGTTTTAATTCTCGCTCGTCTGCTAATTTTTTATTAATTATATAGGGATTCATTTGATCGCTACCACATCTTGTTTTTATTATATGTGCTTTCCAATCCTTAACTAATATCACTATTTGAGCATCGTACTTAATTCTTTCTGCAACAGCTCCTACAGGTCGTCCTTTTTCATAATGAGATAGAAAAATCAAAAGTTTTTTATCAAACTCTTTTACCATTTTCATGTAATGCTGTTTTTTTTTGTCATCAAAATAGTACTGAGCACTATCTATAAAGCCAATGTTTGGTTGTCGTTTTAAACGAAGCCTAGTGTTAAAGTCCTCATAATCTTCATCTACATAATTGAAGTTTTTACCTAACACTTTTACATTGTTTAATAAAAAATTTGTTTGAAAACTAGCACGTGCGCCTTCTTCGCATGTGTTGTATATTATTTTTTCAGTTTTACCAAATTCTTTAGCTATTTGAAAAGAAAGAGCTGTTTTACCATGACCACTATCTCCCATAATTAAAATGCTACCTGACCTTTCAACATTTCCCAAGAATCTCTTAAGTTCTCCCTCTATTTTTAGAAAGGTGAATTTTTTTCTTGTTATATCTTCACTACTTTTCGCTCTCTTCACCATCAATAAAAATTATTAAATCATTTGTTGTTTTTCTATTTGATCTTTTACTAACCTTAAACTACCACCTGTTTTAGCAAACATTTGTAAGGCTGTTAACTTTGAATTATTCGCTTTAGCTACCATGGACACCTGTTTAAATAAAAAGGATTGAAGCTCTTCTTTACCTTCTTTTGTTACTTTTTTATATCCATTACCGTAACGATCGAAAATCTCTGTATAACCAACTTTTTTTAGTTCTGTTCTTCTTGTTATTTTCTCTTTTAATCCATCTGCGCCCATCATTATCCAGCCGCAAAGATTTGGTGCTGCATTCCAAAGCGCTTTAAGTTCAAGAAATGCATCGTATGCTAAATCTCCTGCTTCATCTAGTATTATTAATATTTTAGGTGTAACCCGTATGTAATACACTAAATCTTGATACACATCTGCATAACGTCCTTTGTTTTCAACACCTAATTCTTTAGCAATTTGGCGAACTAATTTTTGTTTGCTTTTTACTTGTGAACAATCTATAAATACAGCGTTTTTATTTTTGCTAGCATACACTTGTGCTGTATGCGTTTTTCCTATACCTGCTATATCGCATATAATCCTCGATAACGATCTTTTTTGACAGCTTTCTAAAATAGTATTTACGTAAGTGAACGTTTCTGTTTTAACTGTTTTCCATTCTATTTCATCATTCAAGGCTATTTTAAGCAACCTTGCTAGTGTTATCCATTTAGATTCAGAAATAACCTTTACAATTTCTCCTTTTTTAATTCTAGAATATTGAGCATTGTTTATACCTAACGCAATAGCATGCTTCTTATCACTATCATAATTTTCACGCTTAGCTGCTATTTCTTTTACTATTTTATTTTTGATTTTTGTTGATAACATAATGAAGGGTTTATAATTCGTTAAAAGCTCTGTTTTTTATTTCTTCTTCGGTTTCTTCTGTAATAGTAGATTCGTAATTCGGTTCTTTATTTGGTATGTAATCAATAGTTTCAACTTCTATATCTATTATTGGAATATTTTCTTTTCTTATTATCGATACCTTTTGAAGTTTATCCTTTGTATCTTCTCGTACCATTTCATCAAAATCACTAATGTATACCTTGGCCTCAAAAAATCCTTTTTTGTCTTTATCTGTCCATTCTGCATTAGCTCTGTTAAAATTAGGTACAGGTTCACAAACAGAAATCAATTTGTCTTTTTGATATAAAAAGACTTCTTTAATTTCATTGTTTTCTGGTAAATAATATGCCGTTACATCGTAATTATTAGGCTCTAATAAGTTTATTTTTTGAGGAGTTTCTAGTTGAAAATCCATATACTGTACTCTTGCATATTGATTCCTTTTAATAGATGTCTCTGTTGAAAAACCAATATACTTGGCTAACAAAGCTTTATTAATAGGTGTTACATCTGGATTCACATTTTGTAAGAACACTTGCATTCTTGTTAATCCTTTGTATTTCTTCTGATTGTGATGTAGTTGGTTATTATACATAACCATTTCTTTTAATTCGTTTTCTATTATTTTTTTATAGTCGGCAGAAGCTTTTTTATAGGTATCATTTAATTCGTTAAATATTTTTTGCTCTATAACCCTATTTGAGTCTAATTTTGAATAGTGACGACCAACATTCTGATTGTTCAATTTTTCAACACCATACTTTTTTACACGGATTCTGTTTTCTGCGTACTTTTCTTGTGAATTACCAGGATTACACCAACGAACAAAAGGAAATAAGTTACCTGCTTTCATTAAGCCTTCAGAAAAATCTTTTACCAAATGGTGTTCAACTTCCATTTGCATTGGTGTTCCTATATTTTTAGAAGAAAGAAAACGAAACATATTACGTAAACAATCTAAATATAGGTCGTGAGTTTTCTCTTTAGAATGAGAAATACCAATCATGGCTCCAGACATATCATCAAAAGCATAATACGCCATTACTTTTCCTCCATTTTTAAGCCTAGTATGCATTATATCCCTATCATCTAATGTTACTTTTGACATTGAGTAATTAGGTGCATACCTATGAACATGAGGACGTACTTTTAAATTAAAATCATGTACTTTATTTCTCCTCTTCTTTATTATTACATCATTCTTTGGTGATTTTAAATATCTTCTAACAGTATCTTCACAAATTTCAACAGGTTTATTGTTTTCATCATAAAAATCTTCTCTATCGAATATTTCACCAGTTTTTATATCATATACTTCTATTGCTCCTCCTAAAAACTGTAAATACAAATCATGAACAGTAACAGAGTAAGGTCTGTTAGGTAAGCAATAAAGACTTATAATTAACCCTTCAATTTTAGAAGTTACTTTTCTACTATTTTCATGTCCTTCATTACCATGAATTAATGAACTGTATCTTTCTGTAAGGTATTTTTTGTACTTTCTTTTTAATGACCTTGAATTGCTAGGTAATTTAAATTTATACTTAGGTGCGTAGCCTTCATTTAATTTAGTAGCTAAATCATTAATAGCTTCACTAATATTTAACCAAGCTTTTGGTTTATTTCTAACTAAAGCACCACGCTCTTTAAATACTTTTTCAATAGCATTAAAAACCATCGCTGTGTCAGCTTTTTCAATTTGCTTATCTGGCGTTAAATGTTCTCCTTTTGGAGTTTTATGTGTTGCAAAAAAATTATATGCATTCCTGTCTATTTCAATATACTTTTCTAACTCATTTACTATAACTACTTTCTTCGGGTCACCTAAAAAAGCTTTAACAGCATTTTTTATCCATTCTTCACTTATATCATAAAAAGAAATCCAAGCAGTATTACC
Organism: uncultured Tenacibaculum sp.; assembly: GCA_937922085.1. Taxonomy (GTDB): domain Bacteria; phylum Bacteroidota; class Bacteroidia; order Flavobacteriales; family Flavobacteriaceae; genus Polaribacter. Next base: position 3,642 of record CAKZVD010000020.1, read on the forward strand.
TTTTCCTCGACCATATTTTGTTCGTAATAACTTACCTCTTTCACACCAGTTTTGGTAAGTTTTATAGCTTATCAAGCTAAGTTCGTTATATAATAATTTAGCAGGTATGGATAATACATTGTCTTGATATTGATACATAACTTATAAATTTTAAGATTGTTCGTTTTTCAATTTTTCTAATTCTTCTTTGATCTTATAACCTTTACTATTTTTTCTTTGAGGAATTCTTTCTCCTCTAGCAATTTTACCAACATAAGCAGGAGATGAAACTTTATATTTTTCTGCTAACTGCTGATATAATGTTTTAGATTGATTTTTGATAATTTTTAGAAGATCGGACATAATTATTATATATTTGTACCTAATTAGAGGTACAAACATAACGAACAAATCTCGTTTATGAAAGAACAAAACGATGTTTTTTCATTTATATTTAAATGCTTATGGATAATTTTTATGAAAAACTAGACGAATTTAAAGAAGCAAACAAGCTAACATATAGTGATTTAGGAGCTATGATAGGTGTTAATCCTGACACCTTGAGAATGGGGCATAAAAGAAAATCTCTTAATCAAGAAAGAATAAGGAAACTAACAATAGTTATAGAAGGAGAACAAAACGAGGGAGGTGATATTGTTTTAAAAGAACTTTATTTAGAGAAAAAAGGTGTGAAAATTAGTGCATCTGAAATGATTAATTTTCTAACAATAAATGTAAAGCAAATAGAAGCAAGTGGTCGTTTAAAAAAATTAATTAGCGCTATAAACTCTATTAGAAATATAGATGAATACAACAATTTAAATGAAGAAATTAAGCAAATAAAAGAGTTGTTAAAAAGAAACAAGGATATTTTAAAATAACACAATAGGTAAGTCGTTAAAAATATCCTTTAAGTTTTCAACAAGTTTTAACCGAGCTTCACTTTCTTCTTCCTTTAAGGTCTCTACTATTTTTTCAGCTTCTTCTATGTTACTTTGATCTAATAACTCTAGTTGTTCTACAGTTATTAAGCTTTTTCTTTTTCTCTTAAAAAAGTTATTCAACCCCTTCTTAAACATCATCTCTCTTATTTTATTTAATAACTTTTTCTACAGTTTCTTTTACGTCTCTATCAAATTTATTAGACTGATTTCGAACTGTCTCTATACTATCTACCGATTTACCATACTTCTCAGCATACAATGCTTTTACAGTCATATCTCTATAGTGATCTCTTTTTATTCTAAATACTAACTCTAATAAAGTTTTTATTTTACTTTCTTTAATTGAATAATATTTCACTAATCTAAAAACAAACATCATAGCTATTACACTTGCTATAATTTCAAAAATCAGATATGTTTCATCATAAAAATCAACCGCAGTTTTGAAAAACAAGTGGTAAAAATAAAGCAAACATAGTGAAACAGATATCATTGACATATACTCATGACCTGTCTTAATTTCACTTCCTAGATCATAAATTAAAGATCTTACTGAGAAATAAAACCAACCTAAAATAATACCAAATTGAAAAAGCCAAAATTTAAAATTTGAGCGACCCAAAAACTTATGTTCATTTTGATATTTTTTATAATCAACATTAAATTCTTTTAATTTCGCTTGATAATATCCCCAAGATGCTTTTTTGGCTTTTTTATATTCTTTAATATTTAGAGACTTACCTAATTGATTTAATAACGAATCTTGTGCTGAATTTCTTGATTTTATTATAGGATCATATTTAGCTTCATGATCTATTTGATTTTTAGAAAACCTTTTGAAAGGAAAATGAAAAATAGACATAGTAACAATCAAAAAGGAAACCATGCCTATGATGAAAGATTTAATTTTATTTGATCCTTCCTGTTTCTCTTGGTCCTGAACCTGTTGTTCCGTCATCTTCTGGGTCGGTAAATGCTGAAAACGTTTCTTCATTAATACTTTTTTCTTTTGTTACTTCTTCACTTGCAGTAGACTCTTCTGTTACTAATTTTTCTAAATCATTATCAGTACAACTTGTTAAAAAAAGGAAACTTATTGTTACAACAGATATTAAAAATATTTTTTTCATAATTAACTTTACTTTAATGTTTTATAAAGTAAAAATAAATCATAAATATGATAACTAAATGAATATTAAATTTAATTATCAACAAAAGGCTAATACAAAGCAAACATAAAATTTATTTTAAAATAAATCAATAATATTTAATCAAATAAAAATGTTCGTTAGTTGTTCTAAGGGAAAACCCTTAGATAGTTTTAAGGGTTTTCCCTTAGATTGAAACATAAATCTCTTTAACAATTAAATGTCTAAAAAGAACTAACACTATAATGCAGAAGAGTACAAAAACACATAAAAAAACATAATAATCTGTTTATCAAATATTTAAGTTTATTATCGATATAAAAACAATGTAACTACACGTGCGTTATAAACAAAAAAAACATGTTTTACCCCTATTAAAACCGTTAAACATACATTTTTAACACCCTATTATTGAGGTTTATTTGAGAACCTAATTGAGTATCTAAGTGAGAACCTAACAATAAAAAGATCATTAACAAAAGTTTACAATGCCATAAGAAAAAACAGCTTAAAAATCATACTTAAAAGCTGTTTAAAACACCTTAAAACGCTTGTAAATAGTCGTTTTAAGGTGTTTTTAAACTATAATAGTAATAAGTATAAGTAAGAAGGTAGTTACTAGTTTTAAAAAAGGTAATTAAATGGTAATAAAAGGTAGTTAATGTACTTTTTAATAATTAATAAAAAACGCAGTAAAACAGGCTTAAAGGCTTGTTAATACTGCGTTTTTCGGGCTTTTTATACTTTTGTTCTTATGTACTTTTTATTTTTGGGGGTATATATTCACATTCATCGCTGTGTTATTAATTAGTTTATTAGTACTCCAAAATTTCACCAATTTCGATGTATCTTTTTATAGTAAACAAATATTCAATACAATTTTCACAAATTCAATTTTGTTTTTAATTCCTGCTGTTATTACTTTGCTTTTCTATTATGCGAATTTTAGAATGCTAAGAACTCGCATTTATTTAGATAACTCTACAACTGTAAAAAAAGCAAATACTACTAATCTATCTTTTACTGAAAAACTGGGAGATATCGCCCCATTTATTAAAAATGATATTCGATTAATTCAAAGAAACAAAAGAGCAAAAACAATCTTGTTAATTTCTATTGTACATGTTTTTTTTGGAGTTGTTTTTTTTAAAGATTCATCATTAGTTAATAACGAATTTCCTTTTTTAGTATTTGCTTCTTTATTTGTAACTGGTGGTTTTATTCAAAATTATGGTCAATTTATTCCTACATGGGACAGTCAACATTTTAACATGTTAATGACTCAAAACATTTCTTACAGAAAATATTTAGAGAGTAAATGGTATTTAATGGTAATTGTTACTTGTTTATTATACTTTATGAGTATACCTTATTTATATTTTAGTCTCAATAGTTTTTTAATGATTTCTGTAGGAACCCTTTTTAACATTGGATTTAATTCTTTGGTTTTGTTATATTTTGGATCGTTTAATAGAAAAAGACTTAATTTAAATAATGGTCTTTTTGGCAATAGTCAAGGAACAGGTATAATTCAGTATTTAATACAAGCTTTACTAATTGTATTACCAATGTCGCTATTTTTTATTTTTGATAAATTTATTGGATATAATTCGGGATTTATAGTAATAGCTTTAGCTGGAGCAATAGGATTGATCTTTAAGAATTATTTTATGAACTTGATTGAAAATAAATATAAAAAAGATAAATACATTATGATTAATGCTTTCAATAAAGAAATGTAAGACAATAGAAAACTTAAAAAAGTAAGAATGATTACAATAAATAAAGTTTCAAAAAAATACGGACAAGAAGAAGTTTTAAATATAGATAAAATAGAAATTCTTAAAGGACAAACTTTTGGCTTAGTGGGTAACAATGGTGCTGGTAAAACCACATTATTTAATGTTTTATTAGATTTAATACAACCATCATCAGGAGAAATTATAAATAATGATATTATTGTTAATAAGAGTGAGAAATGGAAAACATTTACAGGCTCTTTTATAGATGAAAGTTTTTTAATCGATTATTTAACTCCAGAAGAATATTTTGAATTTATAGGAAATTTACGAGGAATGAATAAAGCTGATATAACGGCTTTTTTAATTCTTTTTAATGATTTTTTTAACAATGAGATTTTAGGGAAGAAAAAATATTTACGCGATTTAAGTAAAGGAAACCAGAAAAAAGCAGGTATTGTAGCCGCAATGATGGGCAATCCACAAGTAATCATTTTAGATGAGCCTTTTGCTAATTTAGATCCTACAACTCAAATTCGATTAAAAGAAATTATTAAAAACATAACAAATAATAAGGAAATTACGGTGTTAATTTCTAGTCATGATTTGAATCATGTAACTGAAGTTTGTGATCGAATAGTTGTTTTAGAAAAAGGACTTTTGGTTAAAGATATTAATACCTCTCCAGAAACTTTAAAAGAATTAGAACACTATTTTTCTATTTAAAATGAAGGAAATAAAAACAATTTGGTCAAAATAAAAGCCTCTATATGGGACTTTTGATGATTATGTAATTATAGAATCAGTTGACAACAATGAAAGAATTTTAATTCGCCCTGAAGAATTTGAATTTCTAACATCTAAACTATTTGATAATTGGAAAAAAGGAAAATCAAAATACATTCAATTACTCAAAGAATGGAATGAATCTATTGGTTTCAATAATCTTAACGAAACCTCTTCTTTACTTTTAGATGTTAATGACACAATTAATGCTATTAAATTAATTGAAGGAACTGATAAAGTAGAATTTGCTACTTTAACTAAAAACGACTTAAAACTTATTCTCAACTTTTTTATCTTAAATCAAAATACTAAATTAAAAATCTGGAAAAATTAAAAGACATTATCATTAACAAATTAACTACCCCCTAAACAAAAAGAAATCTTCTTTCATCGATTCTATTTCTGAATCATCGTTGGTAATTATATAATCTATTGCTTTATCTGTAAAACTCTTCCCTTTTTCTGTTAAAGAAATAATATTAGCTTCTATTGTTATCATATTATTTCTAAGCGCTAAATCAACAACTGATTTCGATTTTACTTTTTGCCAATTTATATGCTCATTTAAATGATTAATATGACGCTCTCTCTCTTCTGTATGATTATTTAAATGCAATAAAAAAGTTAATAATGAAACTTCTATTTTCTGCTGTCTATTTCTATATAAAACGGAGATCAATCCTTTTTTCGGTGCAAAAAGATATACTAGTAAGAAAACTAACCCTAGCACTGTTGTTATAGAACCAGATATTGATGTATTCAACCAATGAGACAACCAATATCCTAAAACAGCACTGATAACACCAAAAAACACAGATAGCAGTAACATTTTTTTCAAATCATCCGTCAATAAATAAGCGATCGCAGCTGGGGCTATCATTAAAGCGACTACTAAAATTGCACCCACAGCATCAAAAGCACCAACAGTCGTTATAGAGGCTACACTCATTAATCCGTAATGCAATACTACTGGAGAAAACCCCAAAGCCGTTGCCAAACCAGGATCAAACGTACTCACTTTTAACTCTTTAAAGAAAGCTAATAACAAACCTACTGTTATTACCAGAATAGTACCGATTACCCATAATGATTTTGGCCCAAGATCTAAGCCATTAATAGAAATTCTATCAAAAGCCACTAATGTTAAATCTCCTACTAAAACAGCATCAACATCTAAATGTATATCATTTGCATATTTTGAAATTAAAATAACTCCAATACTAAATAGTGTAGGAAAAACCAACCCTATAGCAGTATCCTCTTTCACTAGCTTTGTTTTCTGTATAAACTCTACCAAAACTACTGTTATTACCCCCGATAAAGCAGCCATTAATATTAATAAAGGAGAATTTAAATCACTTGTTATAAAAAAACCAACCACTACACCTGGTAATATTGAATGACTTATTGCATCACTAATTAATGCCATCTTTCGTAACACTAAAAATGTTCCTGGTATAGCACATGCTATTGCCACTAAACTAACAATTAATTGTATTTCTATTTGAGCACTATTCATTCTCTTCTACTTGTTGACTGTATAAATTAGCTGCAAAATGATATCCTTTTTCTGTCATAGACCACATTTTACCATTTACATTTATATATTCTTTACGTTCTAACTTACTTAATGATCGTTTTGTAAACCCATGAAAATTATTCAAAATTTTGACCGTATGTGGGTGAGAAATATTTTTATGATTCTTAGCAATATCAAACATAAAAGCCAATGTTTTGTGTAGTTGTAAATCTTTTCTGTTTTTAATAAATCGTATTTGTCGGAACAGTAAACCTCTAGACGGAGAAAAAATAAAAGAAAAAACTACAAAAATTGCTGCAACTAAAACAATAATTGGCCCTGTAGATAAGTTATTTTGACTTGCACTAATTCCTGTTCCTACAACTCCTGAAGTTGCTCCAAAAACAGCCGCTAAACTAACCATCACTGCCAAACTATTTGTCCATTGTCTTGCAGCAGCAGCCGGTGCTAATAACATTGCACTCATTAAAACAACACCTACAGTTTGTAGCCCTAACACAATGGCTACTACAATAAATGAGGTTATTAATATATCTATTACTTTCGTGTTAAAACCAAGTGTTTTAGCATAATCTGTATCAAATAATAAAATTTTAAACTCTTTCCAAAATAGTAATAATACAATTAAACAAATAAAAGTTACAATTGCCATAAACCAAACATCCCTTGCTAACAAAGTAGCTGCCTGACCAAATAAAAACTTATCTAAACCTGACTGATTTGCATTCGGTTGTTTTTGTATGTAGGTTATTAAAACCATTCCAAAACCAAAAAAAATAGACAAAATTAACCCTAAAGCGGTATCTGTTTTTAAATGTGTTCTTTTGGTAATACCACGAATCCAAAAAGCACCTATTAAACCACTAATTAAAGCCCCTAATAACAATACATTTGTTTCTTTAGTTCCTGTTATTAAAAAAGAGATTGCAATTCCTGGTAGCGCTGCATGTGAAATAGCATCTCCTAATAAACTTTGCTTTCTTAATACAGCAAAACTTCCTAACATACCACAAATTGCGCCTAAAATAGCAGTCCCTAAACTAATTGTTCGTAAGGTATAGTCGTTAATTAATAAATCGAAATATTCTGTTAAGTTGATAATTCCCTATATTTAAATGTTATTTATTAATTGAGTAATTTTATGTAAATCATTCGTTTTTTTCGAACTTATTTTTATTCTAATATTACTACTTCCAAAAACTCTATGCTTTTTTCCTTCTATTATTATATTATTTTTTTTATCCAGCATACATTTTTGAAAACTAATTGTCATTGGTTCTTTTCTTATTAAAGAGTTTTGATCTTTAACAATAAGGTGAAAATAACCCGTTTTCTCAATAAGAATGTAACCTTCGTAAACTGTCATCTTTCCTCTCCAAAAATTGATTCCCATTGACTCAACATCTCTTATACTAAGATCATTAAATAATCCTATTATTTTTTTATCAATTAAAACCTTTTTTAGAGAACGATTATTTCTGATTGTATAAATTACACCTATTATAAAAAATAAAACAAGAGCTGATATCATAAAAGTTGGTATAATATTATTAATACCCATATTCGCCTCCCCTTCTAAAATAATTCATTAGTCATTATAATTATTACTGCTGCACACTTACCTTATAATTTATACCATATGTTTTGGTTAAATTATCATCATTAAAAATCTCTTTTACAGGTCCGGTTGCAATTTTCTTTACATTTAAAAAAGTAACCCAATCAAAATATTCAGGAACTGTTTGTAAATCGTGATGCACTACAATTACAGTTTTCCCTGCTTTTCGTAGTTCTTTTAAAATATTAATAATCGCTATTTCTGTAGTTGCATCTACTCCTTGAAAAGGCTCATCCATAAAATAAATAGCTGCATCTTGCGCCAATGCTCTTGCTAAAAAAACACGCTGTTGTTGCCCTCCAGATAATTGACTTATTTGACGATCTTTAAAAGAAAGCATACCTACTTTTTCTAATGCTTCTAGCGCTATTTTCTTTTCTTTTTTCCCAGGTCGTTTTATCCAACCCAAACTACCATACGTTCCCATCATTACTACATCTAAAGCCGTTGTTGGAAAATCCCAATCAACACTTCCTTTTTGTGGTACGTATCCTACTAATTTTCGTTGTTTTTTATATGGTTTTCCATAAATAGCAACACTTCCTGCAATCGGATCTATAATTCCTAAAATTGCTTTTATTAAAGTCGATTTTCCTGCACCATTAGGCCCTACAATAGCCATCATTACACCTTCCGGAATTGCTAAATCAATATCCCATAAAACAGGTTTATAATTATAAGCTACAGTTAAATCATCTACGGTTACTGCTAGTTTTTTTTGCTCCATAACCTTCATTTATTCTTGTAAAGAATCAACTATTGTTTTCACATTATGTTTATACATTCCTATATAGGTTCCTTCAACAGTACCTGTATCTCCTAATGCATCAGAATATAAAGTACCCCCAATAGTAATTTCATGTCCTTTAGATTTTACTGCTTCTTGTAAGGCTTCTACAGTTCTTTTAGGCACAGATGTTTCTACAAAAATTGATTTCACTTTATTCTCAATAATAAAACTTGCCATTTTTTGCACATCCTTTACACCTGCTTCTGTTGCTGTCGATAACCCTTGTAAACCAACTACATTAAATTGAAATGCTTTTCCGAAATAATTAAACGCGTCATGTGCAGTTACCAAAATTCTTTTTTCTATTGGTAATGGATTAATAGTGGCTGTAATTTCCTCTTTTAATGTTGCTAATTTTTTTAAATACGCATTCGCGTTTTCCTGATAAAACCCTGCATTCTTAACATCTAAGGCTGATAATTTTTTAACCAAAAACTTCGTAATTATTTTCCAGTTTGAAATATCAAACCAAATATGCGGATCATAATTTGAAGCAAAAAAGGCAGATTCTATCAATGTACTTTTTTCAATAGCATCAGAAACCGCTATTGTTTCTTTATTCTGATGACGCATTTTTTCAAATACTTCCTCCAACTTTCCTTCTAAGTGTATTCCATTATAAATAATAACATCTGCATTAAATAGCTTTCCTACATCTCCTTCACTTGCTTTGTATAAATGAGGGTCTACTCCTGCCCCCATTAATCCTTTAACTTCTAATTTATCACCTCCAATATTTTTTACTAAATCAGTAATCATAGTAGTAGTTGTAACTACCTGAAGTTTTCCATTTTTAGATTTCTCTTTTTGTTTGCAACTTACTACTAATAATAGTGCTATTGCGTATATATATTTTTTCATTTATTGCTGAATGTATAAGTTATTCGCTATTTTATTTGAAATAGATAATTCTTTATCATCTAATTGAATAAGGAGAGACCCATCAAAAGGTTCTTTTTCTATCACTTTTATTCGCTTACCTAATGCAATCCCTTGTTTATCTAAGAATTGTAAAAATTCTGAAGAAGTATCATCTACTCCCACACAAATTCCTTCTTCTCCTTTATTTAAAACTGCCAACAAACTTTTTTCTATAATTTGTAAATTCCCCTCACTATCTGGTATTGGATCTCCATGAGGATCGCGTTTAGGAAAACCTAAAAAAATATCTAGTTCATTAATTAGTTTTGGCGATTTTATATGCTCTAATTGCTCAGCAACCTCATGTACTTCATCCCAAGAAAAATTCAGTTTCTCAACCAAAAAAACTTCCCATAAACGATGTTTACGAATAATATTCGTTGCTGTTTTTTTTCCAAAATCGGTTAATGTTACTCCTTGATATTTTTTATAAACAACTACTTTCTTCTCAGAAAGTTTCTTTATCATATCTGTAACTGAAGATGCTTTCGTTGCTAACTTCTTAGCAATAGCATTCGTACTAATCCCTTTTACAGAAGAATCAACGGCTAAATGATAAATTGCTTTTATATAATTTTCTTCAGATTGTGAAAACATTAGATCTATTCATTTACCACAAATATACAAATTTTTGACATGTGGAATATAATTTTTAGTCATGTCTAAAAATCATTTTATATTTGCATTAAATTTATATTACGATGCATCTCAAAAAAACTTATATATTCTTTTTTTTATGCTCTTTATCTTTTCTTTCCTATGCACAAAAAGGGAGCGTAAAAGGAAAAGTTACTTTTAAAGAAAAACCCATGGCTTACATTGATGTTTATATTAGCGGAACAAGCTTAGGGACATCAACAAATGAAAATGGTGATTACACTATCAATAACGTTTCAGTAGGAAAACAAAAAATCATAGTTTCTGCTTTAGGTTTTAAAACATTAGCAAGAAAAAAAGCTATTAAATCAAACACTGCTACCATTCAAAACTTCTCTTTAATTGAAGATTCTTCAGATTTGGATGAAGTAGTTGTTTCTGGAACTCTAAAAGCTGTTAAAAAACTAGACAGTCCTGTTGCTGTTGAAGTATATTCACCTACGTTTTTTAAAAAGAATCCGGCTCCTTCTGTATTTGAATCTATGCAAAATGTAAACGGAGTTCGTCCACAAGTAAACTGTAGTGTATGTAACACAGGTGATATACACATTAATGGTTTAGAAGGACCTTACACCTTTGTTTTAATAGATGGTATGCCAATTGTTAGTGGTTTATCTACCGTATATGGCTTAACAGGTATACCACAAGCTTTAGTAGAAAGAATTGAAATTGTAAAAGGACCTGCTTCTACTTTATATGGATCTGAAGCTGTTGGAGGAATTATAAATATAATTACTAAGAAACCTTCATCTGCACCAAAACTTACTGTTGAAACATTTGGAAGTTCTTGGGGAGAAATTAATACCGATTTAGGTTTTAAATACACTTTAGGAAAAACAGATGGTTTGTTAGGTATTAATTATTTTAATTATCAAAACCCTATTGACAACAACAACGATGGTTTTACCGATCTTACTTTACAAGATCGTATCTCCATTTTCAATAAATTTACTTTTAATAGAAAAAGTAATAAACTTTTTACCATTGCTGGTAGATATATGTATGAAGATCGATTTGGTGGAGAAGTTGATTGGAAACCTATACATAGAGGCGGTACTGATGTTTATGGCGAAAGTATTTTTACAAGTAGATGGGAAACTTTTGGAACTTATGAATTACCTACCAGTGAAAAATTAAGCTTACAATTTAGTGCTAATGGACATAATCAAAACTCCTACTATGGAGATACTTCTTATAATGCAGATCAATACATAGGTTTTGGTCAATTAACTTGGGATACCTCTTTTGGAAAACACCATGACATCCTTGTTGGGGCTGCATATAGATATACCTATTATGATGACAATACTTTTGCTACTTTAGATTCTGCAGGAATCAATAATCAACCTTCAATCATTCATTTACCAGGTCTTTTTGTACAAGATGAAATACAATTAGCAAAAAACAACAAACTTCTTTTAGGTCTACGTTATGATCATAACAGTTTACATGGTAGTATTTTTTCTCCTAGATTAAATTATAAATGGAATTCTGAAAACAATGAAGATGTTTTAAGAATTAGCATTGGCAACGGTTTTAGAGTTGCTAATATTTTTACAGAAGATCATGCAGCGCTTACAGGTTCTAGAGATGTTGTCTTTGACGGGGAATTATTACCCGAAACTTCTTGGAATGCCAATATTAATTATGTGAAAAATATTGTTACTAAAAATAGTACCATTATAAATTTTGATGCTACGGCTTTTTACACACATTTTGATAATAAAATAATTCCTGATTACGAAACTAACGTAAATCAAATTATCTATGCGAATTTAGACGGATACGCTACCTCTAAAGGAGTTTCTATAAACACCAATATTACTTGGCAAAATGGCTTATCTATTATTGCCGGAGCAACATTGATGGATGTGTCCACTACAGAAAATGGAATTACAGAAAGACAATTACTTACTGAAAGTTTTAGTGCCACTTGGAATGTTTCTTATAATATACCTTCAATTGATCTTAAATTAGACTACACAGGTAATGTATATGCACCAATGGAATTACCCTTACTAGGTATAGGTGATACTCGCGATCCTAATTCACCATGGTATAGTATCCAGAATATTCAGTTAACAAAAAAGTTTAATTCTAATTTTGAGATTTTTGGAGGGGTAAAAAATATACTAAACTTTACTCCAGCTGCGAATAGTATCTTACGTTCTTTTGATCCTTTTGATAAAAACTTAGATCCTGCCGCTCCTAATTTAACATTTGACCCTACATATGTATATGCTTCCAACCAAGGGGCTAGAGCTTTTTTAGGGCTTAGATATAAAATATTTTAAGCATGCTTAAACATTTTCTTTTTTTATCATTGTTTATATCCTTAAATTCTTTTAGCCAAGAGAATATTTCTGAAACTTTAATCAAACATTCTTTTGAAGAAGTTACCCTATTACAATCTAAAGAAAAAAGACCTGTAATTGTTTTTTTGCACACCGATTGGTGCAAGTATTGTTTCGCAATGAAAAAAAACACATTTAACAATAAAGACATTTTAAAAATTTTGAATGAACGTTTTTACTTTATCTCTTTTAATGCTGAATCTAAAAAAGATGTTTCATTTAACAATCATCTTTTTAAATACAAACCAAATGGCAATACGGGTGTACATGAAATAGCTGTAGCACTAACAAGTAACAAGTTAACTTACCCTAGCACCATTATTTTATCTTCTGAAAACGAAATTTTGTTTGAGGCTAGTACTTTTTTAAATTCAAAAAACTTGTTAAACATCCTTATGAAAACTATTTCAAAGTGATAAATTCAACAAAATTCACTTAACATTAAATAAACATTCTAATAATAAAATCATAATTTACAAGTAACCTTTTCTTTACAGTACAGCCACACTTTTGCAGTTGATTATATAAAAATAAAAATGAAGAAATTTTTTTTAATTGCTTTAGTTAGTCTTTGTCAATTTGTTTTTGCGCAGGACAAAGGAACTGTTACGGGGACAGTTTCTGATAAAGAGATGAATAGCGAGCCATTACCATTTGCAAATGTATTCATTAAGGGTACATCTATAGGTGGTACTACAGATTTAGATGGTAAATACACTATTTCTGTAGGAGCTGGTAACCATACACTTGTTTTCAGTTTTGTTGGTTATCAAACTATCGAAAAACCAATTACGGTTGTAGCTGGAAAAACATTATCTGTAAATCAATTACTTGGTGCTAGTGGCGGGGAAGAACTAGAAGAAGTTCAGATTAACGCTACTGTTAGTAAAGAAAAAGAGAGTGCTCTTTTATTAGAACAAAAGAAAGCAGTTACTATTGAACAGAAAATAGGAACTCAAGAATTATCAAGAAAAGGTGTTAGTGATGTAGCCACTGCTGTTACAAAAACTACTGGAGTTTCTAAACAAGAAGGTTCAGGTAGTGTGGTTGTTAGAGGTTTAGGAGATAGATATAATGTTACAACTCTTAATGGTTTGCCATTACCATCTAACGATCCTTCAAGAAAAAATATTGATTTAAGTATATTTTCAACAGATATTGTTGAATATATAGGATTAGACAAAACATATTCTGTTAAAAATTATGGAGATTTTGCTGGAGCTAATATAAACATAGCTTCTAAAGTACATAAAGGAAAAGGGTTTGCTAAAATAAGCTTAGGTTCTGGTATGAATACTGTAGCTAATAAAAAAGGAAATTTCTATGGTGCTGATGGACCTGGAGATTTTGGTTTTTACGATACTAATTATCCTGCTTTCCCTCTTAACAATTATAATTTTACGACTAGTTGGGATAGAAAAGAAGGAGGAGCACCAGTAAACACTTCTATTGCCATTAAAGGAGGGAATTCTTTCAGTTTAACAGAAAACACAAAATTAAGTTTTTTTGCTGTAGGTTCTTATGATAGTGACTACACTTACAAACAAGGTGTTGCTAGAGGAAATGTAAATGTTTCTGGTGTTGCTAGAAGAGATCTTACAAGAGAATCTTATTCATATAATACAAATGCTACCTTAATGGGTAATTTAAGGTTAAAACATAAAGGAAACGAAATTAAGTATAATGCTTTAATGGTAAATAACTCAAGCAATAGCCACGATGAATACCAAGGTATATATGATATTTTTGATAACGCTCCAGAAGGTGGTGCTGTAATTCAAAGAAATACTTTTCAAAGAAACACTTTATTTGTTCATCAATTATTAGGAGAACATAAAATTAATAATCAATTTGATTTTGATTGGGGAGGAGCTTATAACTTTAATAAAAATACAGTTCCAGATAGAAGACAATCTACAGTATTACCTAATGTAAACGAAGAACCAAATGGCCCTAAGTCATTTTTATTAATTAGTAATGATTCTGATAACCATAGATTTTATTCTGATTTAGAAGAAGAAGAAATTGCAGGTAATGCAAGTGTTACCTATAAATTCAATAAAGATGAAGATGAAGTTTATAAAGGTAAATTGAAACTTGGTTATAGTGGTAGGTTTAAAAATGTTGATTTTGATGCAACTCAATTCAATTTTGCAATTACAATAAGAGGAGTAAATCAACCAATAATTAATGATGTTTATAACCTAGATAGTTACTTTAATCAACAAAATCTTAATGCTGGTTTATATACTATTAATACTTTTAGAGGTGGTTTAGGTGCTTCAATAGATGTCTTATTACCACAAACTTTTGGTGGTAATCAAAATATAAACGCTGCTTATCTTCAATTAGAATATAAGTTTTCAGATAATTTAAGTGGTATTTTCGGGTTTAGAGGAGAACAAATTAAACAATCTTTACTATATAACACCTCTTTATTCAGTGGACAAAGTGAATTAGATGAAAACCAATTTTTACCTGCTGTTTCATTAAAATATACTTTAGATGATCAAAATAACTTAAAGTTTGCAGCAAGTAAAACATATACACTACCTCAATTTAAAGAAAGAGCTCCTTTCCTTTTTGAAGATGTTGTTAATAATACTTTAGGTAACCCTAATTTATATTCTTCAGATGATTATAATGTAGATTTAAAATGGGAATACTTCCCTGAGAAAAGTGAGATTATTTCATTAGGTGCTTTTGGAAAATATATAGAAAATCCTATTAATGAAGTAACTATTAACTCTGCTTCTAATGACATTAGTTATGCTAATACAGGAGATTGGGGATTGGCTTATGGAGCTGAACTTGAAATTAGAAAATCTTTATTCGATAAAGAAACTGAAACTAATGATAGAACTTTAAACAATAAATTAACTTTTGGTTTAAATGCATCATATATGATACACAACCAAGAGCTAAACAAAGAGAAAATTATTGAAGAAAACCCTGGTAACAGTGTTGATTTCTCTAAAGAAGAAGATGGTTTTTCTGGTGCTTCTGATCTTTTAGTAAATACTGATTTTACTTATTTAAAAGATTTTAATAATGGGATGAACATTCAATCAACTTTAGTTTTTAATTATTTTACAGATCGAATTTATGCATTAGGTACTGAAGGTAAAGGTAATTTAGTAGATAAAGGCTACGGTACCTTAGATCTTATTCTAAAATCAAAAATTAATGATCATATTAATTTAGGTTTTTCATTTAAAAACCTTTTAAACCCAGCAATAGAAAGATTTCAAGATAATCAGGATGTAACTATTCTTTCTTATAGAAGAGGGCTTGATTTAAAACTTTCATTATCATATAACTTTTAATTAACATAGCTATAACCCAAGGTTAATCTTATATGAACGTTAACTTAAAGTAGTTGTAGTTGATTTGTGATTATAAAACCAAAACATAAAATTTATATTAAAATGAAAAAACAAATTTTTAGCTTGATGATCATGTTAGCAACGTTTGCATTCGTTGTATCGTGTGGTGATGATGATCCAGTTCAGACTGCAAGTTGTTCAGACGGAATTCAAAATGGAGATGAAACTGGTGTTGACTGTGGTGGTTCTGCTTGTCAACCTTGTGCTAGTTCAGATTTAACTGGAGAGATTACTACTGAGGTAACTTTAGATGCTAGTGTTACTTATAAACTTACTGGTGCTTACGTTGTACAAAACGGAGGAATTTTAAGAATTCCTGCTGGTACAAAAATAGAAGCTACTGGAGGTACTTCTTCTTATATTGCTGTTGCTCAAGGAGGTCAAATTTTTGTTGATGGTAGTAAAGATAACCCTGTTGTAATGACTTCAGGTAATTCTTCTCCTGCTCCAAAAAACTGGGGTGGTTTAGTTGTTTGTGGTAAAGCGCCAACTAATGTAGGTGCAACTGCTACTTCTGAAGTTGCTGGTTTAACTTATGGAGGTACAGATGTTAATGATAATTCTGGTTCTATTCGTTATTTAAGAATAGAGTATACTGGTGCAACTTTTAATTCTTCTAAAGAATTTAACGGATTATCTTTATTCGGTGTTGGTGCTGGAACTACTGTTGAATACGTTCAATCTTTTGAAGGTGGTGATGATGGTATCGAATTCTTTGGAGGTACTGTAAATGGTAAATATTTAGTAGCTACTAATTCTGGTGATGATTCTATTGATTTCGCTGATGGTTGGGCTGGAACTGGTGAATACTGGTAC
>CAKZVD010000021.1 GCA_937922085.1 uncultured Tenacibaculum sp.
TTCTAAGTACATGACAAAAATTTATAGATATTTATATTATTTTGATTTTTAGCGTTTAAAAATATATTAGCAATGAAATTCAATCCATATTTGAATATACTTTTAGCTCTTCTATGATGTTTTTTAATTTTAATAGGCTTAATTTGATTTAAAAAGATTCCAGTTTTATAGCACCAGACAAAAGCCATCATCACAATTAACACCAATTTTTCAATTCTATCAATATGATTTAAGTGAGTTTTTTCAATATCGAATCCACTAGATTTCATGGCTTTAAAACACATTTCTATTTGCCATCGTTTTTTGTATTGTTCTTTACCTTGTTCAGGTTTATTAAAAGAAATAAGAATTAAAAAATCCTGTTTTCCTTTTTTAGAAGGAAGTTTCATTCCAGATAAATAGCATAACTGGTTATTAACTTTTACAATTTTATAGAATTGCATAAACTGGTTTACCTTGAGACTATTAAATAAATGGAAAGCTTTTATTTCTTTATTTTTATGTGGCAAAAACACTTTGAAATTATTTCGAATTCTAATATAGTATCGCAATTCATTTTTATTTAAAAAATCAACCCATTGTTCACCCACAAATTCTCTATCTGCAACAATACAGTCTATAATTTCTTTTCCAAACAGTTTTATAAACCGATTGATCAAATCAATACGCTCTGTACTATTAGAGTTACCTCTTTTATCTAACATTTTAAAAAGTAAAGGAAAAGCTACTCCTTTATAGACAATACCAAGCATGAATATATTAATGTCTACTTTTCCAAACTTCCAATTTGTTCTATCTATGCTTAAAATAAGTTCTTCTTGGGAAGGAAGTAAATCAAAAATAAATCGGGCTATTAGTGAAGAATCTAATGTATAATGAGCTATAAATCGCTGGATTCTTCTTAAAGAGGAAGCTGAATCTGCTTCTGAATCAAAAGCATTAGCTAATTTTTCAAAAGTTACTGATTGTACTTTACATAGTGCAATTATAAAGTGAGAAATCAATTTAATTCTAGCTAAATTAATTTTTCCTTCAAACTTACTTTTAAGGACTAAACTTAATTTGCTATCTTTAGTCTCGACATTGGTTTTAATCATTAGAAAAATAGGTCAGATCATCTTTCTAAGATACTAAAAATCAATGTCTTTTCCTATTAAAAACAAACCTAAATCACTTATTGTCAAAGATTTGTTTTTTTGTCATGTACTTAGAAAGATCATACTAATTTAATGAAAGGTTGTTTAGTTACAAATACAGCTAATGAATTAAACGCAGATTCTGATCCTAAAATTAAATCTAAGTTATCAATATTCACCAATGATATAAGGAGTTTATTTCTAAACAATTTAAAGCAAGAATTAACGCTTACTGAACAAGAAAGAAATGACCAAGCTGATTATTTTATCATTTCAATGTTTGGCTTGGCTTCAGCTTCAAAACTTTTTAATGAATCGCAATTACAAATTTTTATAAAAAACATATTCAAAGAGAAATAATTTTTTTAGCCAATAACTAAACGGTTGTTTAGTTATTTCATTATTTAAATAAATATATAATTATCATGAGTACATTTAAAATTCACACATCAGAAACAGCTCCAAACGAGAGCAAATCATTATTAGATAACTCTGTAAAAGCTTTTGGTATGATTCCAAATTTACATGGAGTTATGGCAGAATCTCCTGCTACTTTAGAAGCTTATCAAAAATTACATCAATTATTTTCAGAAAAAACTGCATTTAATGCAGAGGAATTAACAGTAGTATGGCAAACTATTAATGTAGAAAATAATTGTCATTATTGTGTTCCTGCCCATACAGCCATTGCCCATATGATGAAAGTAGATGCTACTATTACTGAAGCTTTAAGAAATAGCGCTACTTTACCTAATGAAAAATTACAAACTCTTCATGAAACAACTTTAAAAATTGTTAATAACAGAGGTGAACTTTCTAATGAAGATGTAAGTGTTTTTAAAAATGCTGGTTATACAAATCAACATTTATTGGAAATATTATTAGGCTACTCTCAAAAAATATTGAGTAATTATACAAACCATTTAGCTAGTACACCTGTAGACGAGCCATTCCAAAAATTTGCTTGGAGTAAGTAAGCCTTTTTTTCAAACAAGAATTTAGTTTTAATATCTACCAAAAGTTTTTAATCTTTTGGTAGATATTAAGCTTTATAATCAAAAAACTTAATAAAGAAGAAAACACTATCTATTTAATCTAAAGATAAGGTCATAAAATCTATTTAACATTTATTCTTTTTAATTTTACTAATTTCATGGCTTCTAATATCAATCAACCATGATAAAAAAAACACTTTTTGCTTTATTAATCTTAATAATAAGCAGTTGTAATACGGATAATAACGATACTAAAACAACGAAAAAAGACACTGAAAATTTAAAAATAGATTATGAAAAAATTACATTAGACAATGGTTTAGATGTAGTTTTTCATGTAGATAAATCGGACCCTGTAGTAGCTGTAGAACTTATGGTTCATGTAGGCTCTGCTAGAGAAGTTGAAGGAAGAACTGGTTTTGCTCATTTATTTGAACATTTACTATTCTTAGAATCAGAAAACCTTGGTAAAGGAGGTCTCGATAAAATGAGTGCTCGAATTGGAGGTTCTGGAGCCAATGGTTCTACTTCTAGAGATCGAACAAATTATTTACAAACTGTACCAAGCGATGCCTTAGAAAAAATGATTTGGGCTGAAGCAGATAAATTAGGTTGGTTTATTAATACTGTTACCGATCCTGTTCTTGCAAAAGAAAAACAAGTAGTAAAAAACGAGAAAAGGCAAAGTATTGATAATAGACCTTATGGACATAGACAATACGTAATAGGTAAAAATTTATACGCTAAAGATCATCCATATAATTGGCAAGTAATTGGATCTTTAGAAGATTTACAAAATGCTACTTTAGACGACGTAAAAACTTTTTTCAAAAAGTGGTATGTACCAAATAACTCTACTTTAGTATTAACTGGAGACATTGATGTAACCCAAGCAAAAAAATGGGTTCTTAAATATTTTAATGAAATTCCTAAAGGCGAAGAAATTGAAGCAATTAAAAAAAGACCAGGGGTACTTACAGAAAATAAGTTATTGTATTATGAAGATAATTTTGCACGATTACCAGAATTAACCCTTACTTGGCCTACTGTAGAACAATACCATAAAGATTCTTATGCTTTAGATATTTTAACAGAATATTTAAGTAGCGGAAAAAAAGCTCCTCTAAATAAGGTATTAGTAGATGATTTAAAATTAACTTCAGGAACTACCATGTTTAGTTTTTCTTCTGAAGTAGCTGGTCAAACACAATTAATAGTTAGAGCTTTTAACAATACAAAATTAGACAGTGTAAAAACAGGAATAGACAAAGCTTTCAAAGATTTTGAACAAAATGGAATTCCACAAAAAGATTTAGATCGAATAAAAGCTGGTTTTGAAACCGATTTTTATCAAGGTTTATCAAGTGTTTTAGGAAAAGGATCTCGTTTAGCTTCATATAACACCTATACTGGTAACCCGGGCTATGCAACAGAAGAATTAAAGAACGCATTAGCGGTAACTAAAGAAGATGTTATCAATGCTTTTAATACATATATTAAAAACAAAAGTTTTGTTGCTACTAGCTTTGTTCCTAAAAATGAAAAGCAATTGGCTTTGGCTAATTCTAAAGAAGCTATAATTGCTGAAGAAAAGATTGTGGTTGGAGCTGAAGATTCTTTTGATTCTTCGATTGCTGCAACTTATGAAAAAACACCTTCTTCTTTTGATCGTTCTATAGAACCTCCTTATGGTAAAAAACCAGCAGTAAAAGTGCCTGAAGTTTGGAAAGATAATTTAGAAAATGGTTTAAATATCTCTGGAATTAAAAACAACGAGGTTCCTTTAGTAAATTTTAATTTTGTTATTGAAGGTGGACAGTTGTTAGAAAAAATGGATAAGTTAGGTGTTGCTAATCTTACCGCTAGCATGTTAGAAAAAGGAACTAAAAACAAAACAGTTAGTGATTTACAAGATGCTATAGCTCAGTTAGGAGCTTCAATTGACATTTTCGCTACCAAAAGAAATATTAGAGTATCTGGTACTACTTTAGCTAAAAACTATGATCAAACTTTAGAATTAGTTAAAGAAATGCTGTTAGCCCCAAGATGGGATGAAACAGAATTTGAGTTGTTAAAGAAGAGAGCTGTTACAAATTTAAGACAACAAAAAGCCAGCCCTAGAGCAATTGCTTCAAACGAATACAATAAATTAATTTATGGAAACGATAATATTCGTTCTAAAAATATATTAGGTACTATAGCATCGGTTAATCAAATTACAATTGATGATTTAAAAACTTATTATACAAATTATATTTCTCCTTCTGTTACTAAAATGCATGTAGTTGGAGATATTAGTAAGGAGCAAATAATTAACTCGTTACAATCTTTACAAACAGCTTGGAAAGCAAAAGAAGTTACCATACCTAGTTTTGGTGCACCTGAGCCTCCAAAAAAATCTACTGTATATTTCTATGATATTCCTAATGCAAAACAATCTCAATTACGTTTTGGTGCACCTGCACTGGCTTTTAATGATAAAGATTATTACCCTGCAACCGTAATGAATTACATTCTTGGTGGTGGTGGTTTTGCTTCACAATTAACACAAGAGTTAAGAGAAGGAAAAGGATATACGTATGGTGTACGTTCTCGTTTTTCTGGTTCTAAAGAAAAAGGGGCTTTTACAATATCTAGTGGAGTACGAAGTAATGTTACATTAGAAGCATCAAAGCTTGTAAAGCAAATTTTAGAAAATTATGGTAAAAACTATAATGAAAAAGATTTAGCTACTACAAAAGGCTTCTTAATAAAAAGTAATGCACGTGCTTTTGAAACTATGGGAGCAAAACTAAGAATGTTAGAAAATATAAGCACTTATAATTTAAACTCAGATTATGTAAAAGATCGTGAGAAGATTGTTACAGAAATAACAATTCCTAAAATTCAAGAGCTTTCTAAAAAATACTTAGATGCCAATAAAATGATTTGGTTGGTTGTTGGTGATGCAGAAACTCAATTAAAAAGGATGAAAGAATTAGGTTTTGGAGACCCAGTTATTCTAAATAAACTTCAAGAAAAAGTAAAACAGTAAAAATAAAAAAGCTATCAAGTGAAATTGATAGCTTTTTTTATTCTTCAAAAAACACTAATTTTATATTAAAGGATTTACCCTTTTTAGTTTTTTCAAAACATCCTTTTTTATTAAAACAAAATATCATCGAAAACAAAAACCTTCTTTTTAATCATTTTCAACAATTCATTCCTATATCTGAGAAATTAAAAATTGAACTAGATAAACATCTTCACTTAGTTGAATTTAAGAAAGGGAGTTTAATTTTAGATGCAAATAAGATATGTACTAAAAGCTATTTTATTACCAAAGGCATTTTACGTTCTTATTTCATTAAAGATGGTAGAGAAATTAGTGAGTTTTTTTGTAGTTCTAATGAATGGATGAATTCCCCAAGAAGTTTTATGCAACGGAAAACTGACATTTACTATATTGATGCTATTGAAGATACACAAACCTATGTAATAGATGTAAGTAATTTGGTCTATTTGTTTAATAACTTTCCAGAAATGGAACGTTATGCTCGATTATCTATGGGAACCATTTTTGGTCTTTTTATGGATCGAATTACATCAATTCGTTTTACATCTGCTAAAGAACGATATGACTATTTCTGCAAAACATACCCTAATATACATTATCGAATACCGTTAGGAATGATAGCCTCTTATTTAGGAATCACACAAGAAACTCTTAGTAGAATTCGTTCGTTAAAATAACTCAATTTAAAATGATAACTTTTTTAATTTTAACGCTAACAATGGATTAAAACCCATTGATTTCTTATAAAAACCAGCAAATCCTATCACTTTTTGATTTAGATCAAAAAAATAAATCTTTAATTTTTCAAGCTTTGTAAAAATTAAAATTATGAGATTTATATTATTAATTCCTTTTATCATTATTTTCAATCTTAAGGCTCAAATACATTTAAAAACTTCGAATACTGAAACTATTCTATATGTTGGTAAAAATAAATGTCAACCTCTAATTGTTGGACTAGGAGGCTCTGAAGGTGGTAATGCTTGGTCTAGTGATTATTGGAAAAAAACTAGAGATCAATTCTTAAAAAAAGGATACTCCTTTTTAGCTATAGGATATTTTGGAGCAAAAGGAACGCCTAAATTATTAGAAAAAATAGCTATCGAAGATATTTACAATGCTATTAAAACAGCTATAAAAAATAAAAAGGTAAATGCTAAAAAAATTGCAATCATTGGTGGTTCTAGAGGTGCAGATTTAGCTATGTTAGTTGCCAGTTACTATAAAGACATCAATTGTGTAATTGGTTTAGTTCCTAGTCATGCTATTTTTCCTGGTAACACCAATCATTTTACAAGTTCTAGCTGGACATACAATAAAAAGGAACTTCCTTTTATTCCTGTTAATGAAGCTTCCGTTCCTTTTATAATGAAAAGAGATTTACGAGGAGCATTTAGCGCCATGCTTAAAGATACCATTGCTGAAAAAAAAGCTTTAATTAAAGTGGGAAAAATTAAAGGTCCAATTTTATTAATATCAGCTACAGAGGATGAAATTGCTCCTACTAAAGAAATGTGTGATAAAATTATAAATAGATTAAAAAACAAGGATTTTAAATATTATAAAAAACACATTCCAATTAAAGGAAAACATTCAGCCCCCTTGAAACATTTTAATTTGGTTTTTGATTTTTTAAAAGAACATTTCCCTAGTAAATAACCCTATTAAAAAATTAAGAAGTAGAAAATTATCTTTATAACTCCTCTACTTCTTAACTTCTTAACTTCTTTCTATACTCCTAAAAAAATATAGCTTACCCCTATTTTCCCTTCAAATATCTCATTAAATAAATAAAACTAACAAAAACCATAAATGCACAAATAAAAAATAAATGCGGTATTGTAGTTACTGAATCTTTAAAATACCATCCAGAAAACAACGCTCCTAATCCAATACCCGCTTCTAGCGCTATAAACCGAGTTGCAATTGCTTTTCCTCTATACTTTGCAATACTTAAATCTATAGTCCAAGCATTTACTGTTGGTGATAATATTCCCATTGCTGCTCCATACAAAGAAGCTCCAATAAATAATTGATTTTTTGTTATAAAAAAACCTAGAAATAATAATGACAACAACAATAATATCAATCCAATTTTCATTACAATATACCTTCCGTAAGAATCGGATACTTTCCCTGAAACAAATCGTACTATTAGAGATGCAATTGTAAAATAAATAAAGAAAGTTCCTTTATTTACAATTCCTAAATGAGAGCTCCAATCTGGAATTACAGTTAAAATAACACCAAAAGGGAAATAATATAAAAAAGTAATTATAGCAGCAGGAAACACTTCTTTAGCTATAATTTCATGTCTAGATATTAATAAAATTTGTCTGGTAAATCGTTGTTTCTCTATTAGAGTTTCTTTGATATTTAAAAAAGCTATTACTGCTAATAAAGAGATTATAGAAGAACAGTAAAACAAGACATTAAAAGAATAATGTAATTTTATAAAACTCCCTAATGCAGGTCCTAACGCAAAGCCTGTACTAAAAAACAATCCTTGCATTCCTATTGCTTCTCCCCAACGTTTTTGAGGAATCACATCTGCTACATATGCTGTTATTGCTGTTGGTGTAAATCCTGTTGAAAACCCATGAAACAATCTTAGAAATAAAAACCCTGAAACTGTTGTTAGTACAGGATATAAAAAACCACAAATTACACATACAAATGCACCAAACAACAATACTGGTTTTCTACCAATGGTATCTGTTAACTTTCCACTAAAAGGTCTTGATAAACCGGCCGTTAGTGTAAACAATGCTATAATTAACCCTTTGTAATTGGAACCTCCTAAATCACTTAAATACTGCGGTAATTCAGGAATTAACATATTAAAACTTGTTGAAAACAATAAGGAACAAATACAAATTAAAATAAATTTAAAACTGTAAATCGTATTTTTTGTAGTCATTTATGTATTAAAATGTGTGTTAATTAATTCTTCGACATATTCCCAAATAATGGTAGATCCTTTTTCTATCGATTTTGATTTTTCATACACCATCGAAAATGGCACTTCAAATTCTTTCCAAGTTCCACCATTATTTACAATATTCTGTAATATCGGTTGTAATCTATCTATTGTTTTTGCAAATTTAGCTTCTTTACTACTTCCTTTTTCAAATTCTAACCATATTTTTATATATGTTTCAGATTGTTCAGAAGGTAACATTCCAAAAATACGTTTGGCTGCTTTTAATTCCTCCACTGTATTATTATGATTTTTTTTAGTGTCATATAAAAAAATGTCTCCAGAATCAATTTCAACAATATCATGAATCAATACCATTTTAAGTACTTTTAAAACATCTATGGCGTCATTACTATATTCAGCTAATATTAAAACCATCATTGCTAAATGCCAAGAATGTTCTGCATCATTTTCTCTTCTATCACTATTAAATAATTTACTTTTTCTTTGTATATATTTTATTTTATCTATCTCTTTAATAAAGGTTAATTGCTTTAATAATCGTTCTATCTCCATTTTTACTTTTTATTAATTATTTTTGAGACTACAAATAACTTGTGCTTTATTAATTTAAAAAAGGACATTTGTCTTTACTCCTTTAAATGATACGAAAGAATATTGATTTACTTAATTTTATCTCTAATTTAAAAGAAGAAGAACATCTTTATTTTATTGAAGAAAACTGTACTTCAAAAACGATTATAGCACAACAAGACACCAGAACAAAATGGGTCTATATTATAAAACAAGGAATCGCTAAATGTAGTTTAAACGATGATAATGGAAATGAATTCATTCAAGAATTTTTTAGCGAAGGAATGAAATTTGGTGAGTTAGAAGTTTTTAATAACAAAGCCATTTATTGTGCTATGATAGCAATTACCAATGTTGTTTATTATAAAATATCACATGAAAACTTTACTGCTCTTTTAAATTCTAATAAAACATTTAATACTATAGTATTAAAAAGCTTAGTTACTAAATTAAGTGAAAAGGGACCTCGTTTTGCTTTTCAACAAAACAGAACTATAAAAGATAATATTTTCAAATTATTTCAAGAATTCCCAACTGTTCTTAATATAATTCCAAAACAAGATATTGCGAACTATTTAGGTATTACTTTAAGAAGTTTAAACCGTTCTTTAAATGATTTACAAATTGTAAAACCTGAAACAGAGTAACCTCTTATTCTTTTACTTTTTCTGAACCTTTCTTCTTTAAAAAAAAATTAAGCCCATCAAATTGAAAAGTACAATGGCATTTCTTTTTTACTTCTTCTCTTTCATTTGAATTTTCTTCTGTTTTTTGAGAATTATTACAATAACAATCGGTAGTTAAATCATCTGTTATATAATCCACTGTTATTGTTTTGGTTTTTGAATCATAATCTATCCCTTCATTTGGATCTCTTGAATCTAAAGTATACATAAAATTTTCATGAAAAATTCCATCTTTAAATTCCACCAACATAATCTGAGACTGAAAACACCATGAACATCCTCTTACAAAACTTTCTAAAACATACTTTGTTCCTTCTTTTGTTGATATAGCATGTATTTTATTAAATCCATCACCTTCGAAAATTTTGTACAGATTTAGGTTATTATTTTTATCCGCATCAGAAAAATACATGATTGAAATTTTACTTTTATAGGTACCTCCTGTTTTTTCATAAAATGAAAAGTTATACAGTTTATTATCTTCAGATTTAACAATGTCAATCCCACCATTTAATAAACTATCGATTTTCTGTGCTTTAAATTTAGTATGAGAAATAATTTTATAAACATTACTTCTTATTAATTCATTTAATTCAGAAATTAAATAAGCTTCAGAAATAGAATCCTTGCCTTTTGAAATCCCATCTTCATAATCACTATTCGCAATCGCAGATTCTATTCTTTTTTTCGACAACCCTGATCCTTTGAACGAAATAAAATTGTTGTAAGAACCAGAATAATCATTTAAAACATTATGACTATTAAGAAAACCATTGGTTTCTTTTATTAATCTATTAAAAGATTCTTGAGACTGTCCATTTCCTGTATTTACTAGAAAACAAATCATTAATATCAGTACTATTTTTATAGATCTAATCATTATTTACATGCAATTTAAGTTTGTAAGATACAATTTATCTTAAAAAAAATCTTTAATTGTTTATTAACTAGATTGAAAAATAAAAAAAAATATTTTTCATGCTTTTTATGTTAAAACATTGTTTTTATTAAAATACAAATGTATATTGCGTCTAAATTGCAACAGCAAAATACATTTATTTTATTAATAATTCAATAGATATATTTAGAAGAAACCTAGATTCAGAAAAAGAAAAAGTCATACTTCATAATGACCAAAGTCACTCGCTTAAAAGGGTATTGAACTGAGGAAAGTAAGCAAAATATACTACTGAATTATTATTTGGTCGAAAATTAACCGCTCAAGACCTTAATGGAGCTTTTAAACCAAAAAAATGAAAAAACTATTTTTTTTACCTGTATTATTTTTATTATTTAGTTTCACAGCTAAAAGTGATTTAAAAGTGGAAACTAACGAAAAGTCAGAAATTGTTAAAATAACTGAAAGTAAAAATGTAAATGGAGAAACTGTAATAACAAAAGTTGTTACAGATAAAGTTTCTTGCATTCATTATACTTCTGTTTTTGTTGGTGGAGAACATCGTTATACATTTAAATCAATTAAAGAAAGTGATTGTGGGTTTACAATACGTTGGTTTGAATAACTGATTAAAACAACAAAAGTCACTTATTTATTTAAGTGGCTTTTAACAAATAATATTTTTTATGAAAAAAATAATTTACATTGTATTCTTTTTAATTTCTTTTAAAGGGCTTACACAAAACATATACAATACAGAAGTAACCTATAAAGTAAAATATCATTTTGACCTTCCATATATTTTTAATGCTAAGCTTATTTTTAATAATAGTACATCGTATTATATTAAGGGAGAATCAAATGCCCCAAAAGTACAAGGAGATAAAAAAATAATTAAACATAAAAAAAAAATTAAAGACGTTTATAATACCAATCTAAAAACAAATTTGATTTTTTTAAAAACATTTTTGAATAACCGATTTTATCTACAAAAAGAAAAAATAACAAAAATACCATGGGAAATAGACTCTAAAAGTAAAGGCACTATTTTAGGTTATAAATGTAAAAAAGCTACCGGTTTGTTTAGAGGCCGCGTATATACTGTATGGTTTACTACAGAAATACCTGTTAAATTTGGACCTTGGAAATTAAATGGATTGCCTGGTTTAATTTTAGAAGTAAAAGACACTCTTAATCAAGTAACATTTACAGTTGAAAAAATAGAACATCTAAAAGAACCTAAAAAATTTGATTTTGATTTTCCCAAAGAAAAAAATAAGTATCCTGTTGTTAGCCTTAAAGAAGGTATCTCTATACGTTATAATGATCTAAAAAATAAAATTGAAGCTATGATTGCTAAGCTACCAAGAGGAACTAAAGTTATCCGTGAAGGCAAAGTAAAAAAAGCTAAAAATTTAGAACTTAAATATGAATGGGAAAAATAATTTACATAGTTTTATTTTTAATCTCCTTTAAAGGGATTACGCAAAACACGTACAACACGGAAGTAATATATAACGTAAAATATAATTTTGATCGTCCTTATACTTTTAATGCTCAGCTTATCTTCAATAACAGTATATCTTATTATTCCAAAGGAAAATCTGATACCCCAAAAAAACAAGAAGGTGAAAAAATAATTCAGGAAGAAACAGAATTAAAAGGAAAGTATGGATACAATACCAATTTAAAAACAAATTTATTTTTTTTTAAAACAATTATAGGAGATAGCATTTTTCTACAAAAAGAAAAAACAACAAAAATACCTTGGAAAATAGACCCTAAAAGTAAAGGTACTATTTTAGGATATACTTGCAAAAAAGCTACAGGTATGTTTAGAGGTCGTGTATACACCGTATGGTTTACTACGGAAATACCTGTTAAATTTGGACCTTGGAAACTAAACGGTTTACCAGGTTTAATTTTAGAGGCAAAAGATGCTCTTAATGAAGTAACATTTACGGTTGAAAAAATAAAACATTTAAAAGAAAGTAAAACTTTTGATTTCGATTTCCCTAAACAAGAAAATAAGTATCCTGTTATTAGCTTAAAAGAGCATTTTATTAAACTTAATGAAGATGTGAAAAATAAAATTAAAATGATAATAGCCAAATTACCCAAAGGTGCCAGAGTTACAAATCAGTCTGAAATAAAAGAATATAGAGGAGTAGAACTTAAGTTTGAATGGGAAGAATAATTGTACTTTTTATTTCTTTGTTTTTTTTTAAAACTATGTATACTCAAAAAACAATACGTGGTATTATAGCAAATAAAAATGAAGAAAGAATACCTTTTGCTATTATTGAAGTTATCGATTTAGCTAAAGATACATCAATCTATTTATCTTCCGATGAAAATGGTTTATTTACAATTAAAAACACAACAGCTAATACGCTAGAAATACGAATTTCTGCATTAGGGTTTTCACCACAAAAAAAACTACTTGATTTTCAAAAAATAGATACAAAAAAACAATTGAAATTTATTTTAAAAGAAAAAAGAATAAAATTGAAGGAAGTTATCATAAGAACAAAGAAACCTTTAATTTTAAAAAAAGACACCATTAAATTTAGAACAAAATATTTTACAAATGGTACTGAACAAACAGTAGAAGAATTATTGAAAAAAATACCAGGCTTACGAATAGATAGTGAAGGTACTATAAAAGTAGGAAATAGAGAAATAGAGAAATTAATGATAGAAGGAGATGATTTTTTTGAGAAAGGTTATAAAGTTTTATCTAAAAACATGCCTGCTCATCCCATCGAAGAAGTAGAAATTCTTAAAAACTTTTCTAATAATAGGCTGTTAAAAGGCATTGAAAACAGTGATAAAATAGCTTTAAATTTAAAGCTCAATGATAAATCTAAACGGATTTGGTTTGGAAACATTAATAGTGATTATGGTTTGTTTTCGGAAAATATCTACCAATTGAAATTTAATTTAATGAATTTTGGAAAAAAGAATAAATATTACTTTTTAGCCAATTTTAATAATATAGGGACAGATGCCGTTGGAGATATTAAAAGTTTAATAAACCCCACTCGTTATAATGAACCTTCAAGTATTGGTGATAATCAATCTGTAAACAACTTGTTAAACTTATCTACTACTACTCCCTATTTAAAAAAAAGAAGGTCTAATTTTAACAATGTTGAATTAGCTTCTTTAAATGCTATTTTTAATCCTACAAAAAAAATTAAAATTAAAACACTTGGTTTTTTAAATTGGGATGAAACCGATTTTTCAAGAAAAAAAACAGATGTTGTAAATACAAATAACATCAGTTTTACGAATAATCAAAATTATGAATTAAGGAATAAAAAAAGGATATTTTTTGGAAAAATAGACCTTACCTATAACATTTCTAAAACTAAAATGTTAAGAACAACTACTAAATACAGCACTGGTAAATTCAATGACTCTTCTAATTTATTATTTAACACTATTTCTACTCTTGAAAATTTAGAAAGTCAGCGTTCTTTATTTGATCAGAAAATAAACTATACTAATAAGTTTAAAGACAAAAAAGTTTTTTTACTTACAGGGCGTTTTATTAATGAAAAAACACCTCAAAATTATACCGTAAATAGGTTTTTGTATCATGATTTATTCCCTTCCTTTATGGCTGTAAATAATGTTTCGCAAGAAAGTGTTAACCAAATGCAGTTTGCAGGCATTAACGCACACCTATTAGATCGTAAAGAAAATGGTAATTTACTAGAATTTCAACTTGGTAATGAGTTTAGAAAAGATAAATTATCTACTTCTTTTACACTGTTAGAAAATGATAAAATTTTAAATACCCCTAATGATTATCAAAATAAAACTAATTACTTAGTCAATAATTTATACCTTAAAAATAAATTTCAATTAAAAATAAACGATTTTGATTTCATAGGAAAATTAAACATACACCAACTTTTTAATCGATTAGAAAACAACAGTATCTTTGAAAATCAAACCCCTTTCTTTATTAATCCTAGTTTAGGTTTAGATTGGAAAATAAATAATAAAAACATAATCACTTCTTCTTATTCATTCAATACAAAAAACGCAAAAATTTTAGATGTATTTAGTGATTTTGTATTAACTGGTTTCCGTTCATTTTCAAAAGGTACTGGTAGTTTTAATCAATTAAATGCCTCTAATTTTACTTTTAATCATCAATTAGGAAATTGGAGCGACCGTTTTTTTGTTAATACTTTTATTTTTTACAATAAAAACCATGATTTTTTTTCCACAAATACTACCTTAAATCAAAATTTTTCATTGGGAGAAAAAATACTTATAAAAAATCAAAAGTCTCTAAACATCAATTCTAACATTAACTATTTTTTTAAATCGATATCTTCTAATTTAAAGTTAGATGTAGGCTACACCAAAAGTGATTTTAAAAACAGTATAAACAACGGTAACTTAAGAAAAGTAGTCTCTAGTAATTACAATTTAGGTTTGGAGTTACGTTCTTCTTTTAAAGGAGTTATTAACTATCATATTGGAACAAAGTGGACTTCAACAGAAATAAAAACTACTACAAACAATTCATTCATTGACAATATAAGTTTTCTAGATTTATCTTTTATTTTTAATGATAAACTTGATATGCATTTTCAATCTGAACACTATCATTTTGGGAATTTAGAAACAAATAACAACTACCTTTTATTAGATTTTGATGCAAATTATAAATTAATAAAAAACAAATTAACTTTTGGTATTACTGGTAAAAATTTGTTTAACTCCAAAAAATTCAAAAACTTTAGCGTTAGCGACATAGGAACATCTACAACGGAATATAAATTACTCTCTCGATTTATTCTATTAAAAATGGAATATCGATTTTAAAAAACCTTTATTAATTAAATTAATAAAGGTTTTCTTTATCTAAGTAAAGAAGGAAGTAATATTATTATTCCAAACGTTTATTCTTCTATTGAAACACCACTTGCAGTAACGCTTCTATCTATTTTACGCATTAAACCTTGTAATACTTTACCAGGACCAACTTCTATAAATTCAGTTCCTCCATCTTTAATCATCGCTTGTATACACTGCGTCCATCTAACAGGCCCTGTTAATTGCGCTATTAAATTTGTTTTTATTTCATCAGGATTTGTAACCGCTTTTGCTACTACATTTTGATATACAGGACAACTTGGTTCGTTAAAAGTTGTTTCTTCTATTGCTTTCGCTAACTCTTCACGTGCTGGTTCCATTAAAGGAGAATGAAATGCACCACCAACAGGCAATACCAATGCTCTTCTTGCTCCTTTTTCTTTTAAAACTTCACATGCTTTTTCAATCGCTTTTAATTCTCCAGAAATCACTAATTGCCCAGGACAATTGTAATTTGCAGCCACCACAATACCTTCAATAGTTTTACATGTTTCTTCAACTACATCATCTTCTAAACCTAATACCGCAGCCATGGTTGATTCTTGAGCTTCACAGGCTTTTTGCATTGCCATCGCTCTTTTAGCTACTAATTTTAATCCGTCTTCAAAAGAAAGTACATTATTTGCTACTAAAGCAGATAATTCTCCTAAAGAATGACCTGCTACCATTTCTGGTTTAAAATCTTCTCCTAAAACTTTTGCTAAAATAACTGAATGTAAAAAAATTGCAGGCTGTGTAACTTTCGTTTGTTTTAATTCATCTGCTGATCCTTCAAACATTACATCAGTAATACTAAATCCAAGAATAGCATTTGCCTTTTCGAAAAGTTCTTGTGCTATTGGATATTTCTCATATAAATCGAGTCCCATTCCTGTATATTGAGCTCCTTGCCCAGGGAAAACATATGCCTTCATAAGTTTCTTTTTGTCATTTGTTTTGTTATGCAAACATAATCAATTTAAATTTTGCTATTTTCGTTTTATGACCGAGAAAAATAAACTACTTGCTCAAAATATTTACCTTATTTTAGCTTCTTTATTTATTGCTTCTTTAGTAGCTTCTAATTTAATATTTCAAAAATTTTTTTATTGGTATCCTTTTGATTTTAAAATATTTGATGTTAAATTATTTGAAATTTCAGTAGGTTTATTACCTTATCCTATTACTTTTTTAATTACAGATATTCTATCTGAAGTATATGGTAGAAGAAAAGCTAATCAAGTAGTTATTGCTGGTATTTTTGCTTCTTTATTTTCGTTACTAATTATTTATGCTGGTAAATTAGCACCAGCTACATCTTGGTCTCCTGTAAATGATACTACTTTTAATTTAGTTTTTGGAGCTGCTCCATTAGCAGTACTTGCCTCTATGCTTGCATATTTATTTGCGCAATTTATAGATATTAGAGTGTATCATTTTTGGAAAAATTATACAAAAGGGAAACATTTATGGTTAAGAAATAATTTTTCTACATTCTCTTCTCAATTTATAGATACCTTAACAGTACTATTATTATTATGCTCTTTTGAAATAATAGCATGGGATAAATTTTGGGGACTATTAATTAGCGGTGTCATCTTTAAAATACTTATTGCTGCTTTAGATACTCCTTTATTATATGCTGCTGTATATTTCTTCAGAAAAAAATTTAACTTGCAGCCTGGTGAAGAAATTCAGAATATTTAATACAAAAACATAAAAATTGAATCGATTTTTCTATAATTTTTTAAAAGAAAAAATGAGTTTATCTCATGAAGTTGCTACCTATTTAAATGTAATAAGTAACTTATTAATTATTGCTATACTTGGATATTTGCTTTTTAAAGTAATACGATATTATGGTAGTAAGCTTATAAAACGTGTTGCAAACAAAACGAAAACTGAGTTTGATAATATTTTAATTAAAAATTCCTTTTTCTTAAACTTATCAAGAGTTTTAGTACTATTTATAACTTATGGAGCCTCAAAATACATTTTAATTGATTTTCCACATTTTTTAGATTTTGCACAGCGTTTAGTTAATTTACTTACTGTCATTAGTTTTATATGGTTGGTAAAAAGCATTTTACAAAGTATTAAAGATTTTCTACGCACTTTAACTGCTTTTAAAGACAAGCCTTTAGAAAGCTATGTTCAAATTTTTATGATTTTAATATGGATCATTGCTTTTGTAATTTCTTTTTCTATAATTACAGGAAAACCTTTATTACGTTTTTTCACAGCTTTAGGAGCTTTTTCAGCCGTCTTATTACTTATTTTTAAGGATACTATTTTAGGTTTTGTTGCCAGTATTCAAATTTCTGTATACGATACTGTTAGACTTCAAGATTGGATTACTATGGAAAAATACGGTGCAGATGGTAATGTTACAGAAATAAATTTGACTTCTGTTATTGTTAAGAATTTTGATAATACAATTACGAGTATTCCTACTTATTCTTTAATTTCAGATTCTTTTAAAAACTGGCGCGCCATGAATCATTCTGGTGGTAGACGTATAAAACGAGCTATTTTCATAAAAATAAACAGTATTCATTTTTTAACTGATGAAGAAATTGACTCTTATAAAAAGATAGAATTCATTAGTGAGTATACCAATACTATTGCTAATGAAGTAGAAAAATACAATACAGATAATAATGTTGATAAGTCATTGTTAATAAACGGTAGAAACCTTACTAATTTTGGAATGTTTCGAAAATATTTAGATTCTTATTTAAAACAACATCCAAAAATAAATCAAGACCTACTTTTTATGAGTCGCCAATTGGCACCTACTCCAAACGGAGTTCCCTTAGAAATTTATGCTTTTAGCAGTCAGAAACAATGGGTTATTTATGAAAGAGTTATGGCAGATATCTTCGATCATATCTTTGCTAGTGTTCCTTATTTTAATCTAGAAGTTTTTGAAAACCCTTCAAGTCTGGATATTGTTAGTTTGAAAGATTCAAAAAATGAGTTCTAAAAGTAATTCTTTACACAATTTAGCCCTAGAGAAATTTAAACAAAGCAAACTAGGTGTTTTAAGTTTTTTTTATATTCTTTTTTGTGGCTTCGTTGCTGTATTTTGTTATTGGATAGCTCCTGATAATACAAATGCTGCAAATCAAATGCATTTAGAAATTCACTCTAAATCGATGGGATTTTCTTGTCAAATGTTAAAAATTTCTTTAAACAATACTGAACAACAATCTTGGTTTACTTCTTTTTTATATGGAAAAGAAACTCAGTTTGATGAACTTCCTATAAAATCGTTTACTATAAAAGAAAATGTACTTCAAGTTGTAAAGTACTCAGATGGTTTAACTAAAGAATTCGATACTGCAATTTTCAACAATACTCCTGAAAATTATATACAAGAAAAAACATTCTATTTCGGAACTGATAAATATGGACGAGATGTATTAAGTAGGCTGTTGATAGGAACTAGAATTTCTTTTTTTATTGGTTTTGTTGCCGTTTTTATCTCTTTATTAATTGGTATTCCAATAGGTGCTATTTCTGGATACTATGGCGGAAAAATAGATGCTTTAATTATGTGGTTTATTAATATTACATGGTCTATACCAACTCTACTATTAGTTATTGCAATTACATTAACTTTAGGTAAAGGTTTTTGGCAAGTTTTTATTGCTGTAGGTTTAACGATGTGGGTAGAAGTAGCTCGTATAGTTAGAGGTCAGGTAATTACTACTAAACAACAACAATATGTAGAAGCTGCTAAAGTTTTAGGTTTTTCTGATTTAAGGATTATATTTAAACACATACTTCCTAATATTTTAGCTCCTATTATTGTTATTTCTGCTGCTAATTTTGCTGCTGCAATTTTAATAGAAAGTGGTTTAAGTTTCTTAGGTATTGGTGCACAACCTCCTACTCCTTCTTGGGGAGGAATGATTAAAAATCATTACAATTATATTATTTTAGGAAAACCCTTTTTAGCATTAATTCCTGGTTTAGCTATTATGAGCTTGGTTATGGTATTTATGCTATTAGGAAACTCACTTAGAGATGCGTTAGATGTGAAAAATTAAGTTCAATTATTGTATAGTAAATAAAAAAGTACGACCTATAATTAGGTCGCACTTCTATTAGTTAATTTTGGTTTAATAAAATATATAACCTCCTCTACCATTACAGGCTCCTGGGCAATGAGATAAAGGTGAAAACCCACACCTACCACTGTACGAATAATTACTCGCACAAACAATATCACATGGTTGTGCTGCTAATGTTCCTCCATTAATTTCTTTTTGTTCAACAGCAGTCAATTTTGTTCCCAAATTTAAAATTGATTTTTTCATTATAAATAAGATTTTAAAGTTAATTAAGTCCTTGACATATTTAAAGACCCTCAAGGTTTACGTCTAATTTTTTCACAAAAAATGTTTTATTTGAATTTGTTTTCCCCAATATTTAAAATAAAAAAGAATCTTTTATTTATCTATTGAAAGATACAAAAACTAATTTACACCAACACACTTAAACAACTTTAAACATCTAACTATCAATACCAATAATAAAAAAAAGCTTTGTGTTCTCAAAAAATGATCGACTCTAATAGTTTTGATTTTTTTTAAATTTTAAGACATAAATACATATTATAAAAGTGCGACTTAGTTAAATCGCACTTTTTTTTATTTAAAAGATAACACATCTTCCATAAGAATAATAAGGTGCACGATAACAACGATCGGCTCCATGTTCAATACAGTCTAATGCAGTATTACACACAATATTTGTTATTTGATAAAACCCTCCATTAATAGAGGTTTGCTCATTTTTATTCAATTCTTTAGTTCCGTTTAATTTTAAAATATTTTTTAACATAATTGATGTTTTTTAAGTTAATTTTTAAAAGATAATGAAGCCTCCATTACCATCACACCTTCCTGGACAATGAGGAATTCCACATATTTTTCGACTATTACCATAACAAATATCTTCACAAGCACCTGTTTCAAAAGCTCCTCCATTAATTTCTTTTTGCTTACTAACAGTTAAGCTTTCTCCTAAATTTAAAACTGTTTTTTTCATAATAACTAAAATTTAAAGTTGATAAAAATTTGATTTTAATAAATAATATAGCCTCCATTACCATCACAGTATCCTGGACAGTGTGGAAACCCACACCCAGTGTATTTTCCATTATATATTTGCGGGCAAACATCATGACAAGCTCCTTGAGGTGTAACTCCTCCATTAACTTGTTTTTGTTGAACAACAGTTAAGTTTTTTCCTAAAACTAGAATTGTTTTTTTCATAATAAATAAGATTTAAAAATTAATTAAATCCTTGAATTTTTAAAGACCTTCAAGGCTCATGACTCTCTTCGCGAAAATGATCTCTTATTAGTACCTAAGTACTTAAATCGACTGAATCAAAACTATTTAGAAGTAATCAAAAATAAAAACGAACCTTCTTTCAATTTATAAATTGAAAGAAGTATATAGAGCAAACTATCTATATACTTTTGAATTTCATAATGCATTCTAGTATTAACCTTCGAAACAGAACTATAGAGTTACTTAACTAAAAAACCTTATTTTCAATTTCATAAAATTTTAGTTTACAAAACTTCTTTCTTTACTCAGATTAGAGCGTATGGGAATTCTATTGATTTAAAAAGATTAATTAATATTCTTCTATATATTTGTTCTAAAATTGATTTATAATTTACATTCATGAATTTTACTGTAAACTTTACCACTAGATGGGCTGATTTCGACGCAAATATTCACATGCGTCATACTGCATATAATGATTATGCTGCTGAATCTCGATTACGATTTTTTAATCAATATGGGATTACTATACACGATTTTACCAAAGAAAAAGTAGGACCTATTTTATTTGAAGAAAACACTCGTTTTTTAAAAGAAATACATTTAGGGGAAGACATTTCTGTTAATTTAAAAATTACCGGGTTATCTAGTAAAGGAGAGCGTTGGAAAATTCAACATGAAGTATTTAATAGCGAAGGAAAACTATCTGCTGTTATTAATGTGTATGGTGCTTGGTTAGATTTAGTGAAAAGAAAATTAACGGTTCCTCCTAAAAAGTTTCAAGAAATTTTTGATGATGCTGAAAAAACGGAAGATTTTAAAGAAATACCTTTAAAATAGTGAGAAACTATAAAAAAATAATTTCAACTATTGCGCTTATAGTTTTACTAACTGGTTATTTATTTAAAGATAAATTTAATAATGAGCCTAGTGATGTAGCAATTATAGAAGAAGTATCAGGTCAACAACCTATTTCTGGGTTTGACTTTTTACCTACTTCAACAACGAATTCGATTGTTCGTCATAATTTTTACTCTTTATCATATAGTGAAAAACATGAGCAAGCAGAATGGGTTGCCTATTCTTTAGACAAAAAGGATATTGCTCATACCAAGTTTAAGCGCCCATATTTTATTGATGATCCTAAAGTAAAAACAAAATCTGCTAGCTGGCGAAATTATAAGAAATCTGGATATGACAGAGGTCATTTATGTCCTGCTGGAGACCGAAAGTTTTCAAAAAAAGCGTTTAATGAAACCTTTTTCACTTCTAACATTTCTCCTCAAAAACATAATTTTAATGCTGGTGTATGGAATCGTTTAGAACAGAAAACTCGTTATTGGGCAAAGAAATACAAACATTTATATGTAATTACTGGAGGTATTTTAACAGATAACAATTTAAAATATATAGGAAAGGAAAAGGTGAGTGTACCAAATGCTTTTTATAAAGTATTGTTAGATTATAGGAAACCAGAAATAAAAGCGATTGCTTTTTTAATTCCTCATAAAGAAAGTAAAGATCCTTTATATAAATTCGTAGTTTCTATTGATGAGCTAGAAAAGAAAACAGGTATTGATTTTTTTCCTAGTTTACCAAATGAACTTGAAAATAAACTAGAGTCTAGTCACAGTTATAAAAATTGGTCTTTTTAATCGCAAGGAGATAGCTAAAACCAATTCTAATAACTCAAAATAACATTACAATTTAGACCTCACAGTTTTTTTAGAAAGCTGTGAGGTCTTAAAATTAAAGAGGTCCTTTATACTTTAATAATATAAATTAACTGTATGTGAATTATTACCATACCAACCTGCCTGGTGCTGCGTTAAACCATTTTGAACCTTAAAATTTAATAATGCTGGCGATCCCACATTAAATCCGAATACTTTATCTATTGCATACGTACGTTTAATAATATCATCCTTAAGAGTTTTACCAAATACAGGCGTATGAGCATCAAAAATAGAGAAAGCTTCAAAATATACAGAAAATTTTAATCTATTTGTCGTTTCTACATTTACCCAACTATTCCAATATTGCTCTGTCTTAGTAAGTGCACCTACTGAACTGTAAAAAAACCAATGATCATCAAATTGACGTGCTTTTACTCGTACGCTTCCATCATTTGGAAAATTCCCATACTCTGTTCTTTTTACAGATACATATTCTTCTTTTTTGTTATTTCCGTGCTTATATACTTGTAACGATTCATTATATTTCAATAGTTTTCTATTGGTGACTTCTATTCTTCCTTCTTTAAATTCTGTTAAAAACTTACGTATTATTTCTTTGTTATTATCTTTTAAAATATAAACAAAATCTTCGTCAATTTTATATATAGTTCTTTCAATAATAATTTCTCCTTCATAACTTAATAAATGTAACAAAACACGATCTCCCGTATCTACCTTAGCAATATTCTCTCTTTTTAACCCGTATTCCCTAAGCTCTTCTTCTCCAAAATTAGAGGCCATTAATAAAGAAACTCTTCCTTTTTCTTTAAAATCGGTAATAGATCTTTCTAATAAATCTACATCACTTTCTAGTATTTCATATATTGTTTTTTCTAATTCATCAAAATTTGCAAAACTCAGTACGTTCTTATTTTCTGATTTAGTTAAATTAACTTCTGAAGTATTTCCTTTTTCGATATCTGTAATTACTTCTTCTTCTTGACATCCTATCATGAACATAGAGATTATAATCCCTAAAAATATTTTTTTCATTGTATTTATTTTAATTAGTTTCTACCTACTATTACGCTTTTCGGTTTTAGCGACCACAACTTTGTGATATGAATACATAAGGAAGATCAACCCTTAAAACAATTGCTTATTTGCCTTAAGGAGTTTTATAATTAAAAAAGGTTACCCTTAAAAAATGAAATTTTATTAAGCTCGTTTGAAATATGAGAAAAACTATATATTTACATCAAAATTATTTAAACACAAATATTATGAAAAGAAAAACAATTGCATTCTTAGCACTGGCATTAATCACATTAACGTTACAAAGCTGTACTGTACAGAGTCTTCTGAACAAGAGGTAGTCGCTGAAATGGAAAATGATCTTAATAAACTTAATTCTGGCGTAATTGGGTCACATGATGTTACTGAAGATGAAGAAGAAGATGTCAATTAAAAAATTCTTTAACAAAGAATTACAAAACAAGCCTAATTAAATTATATGATTAGGCTTGTTTTATTTTAAAATTTATTTTCAATTATTTATATGTCAGTTCGATTTCTATGAAGAGCTAACGTAATAAAAAATGTATCGAGAACTATTTGATTACTTCTCGATAGTTCTGCTAAGCGGCAATCGAATTGCTAAATTATTTTTCATTTTATTACAAATAATTTCACCCCCCCATTGACACCAACTTTAAACACCTAAAAATCAAAATAGTATACTTTTAAGATACCTCTTTCTTTTCCTTGATGAAAAGAAACAAAAATCAAGACTAATGATACGAATTTAAAAATACTACGGCACCACTAGCTACAGATGAAAAGAACTTGCTATCGCTCAAACAGCTTTTCATCTTTTTTCCAACGCTGCTGCTTTGATTTTGAAAATTCTTATCAATAGGTCGAATTTTATTCAATAAAACGTCATTACATCTGTTTTACAAAATTTTTGTAATCAGTCTCGAAGCGACAATGTTATTTTTTATTAGTCAAAGCTTTTCTTTTAAAGAAAACTATAATAATAATTAAGAGGATAAACAAACCTACTATAACATAATTCCAACTAAAAGAACTAGTACTTAAATTTACCGAACTTACATCTCCTATTAGCATATATCCACCCCAATAATAAGGAGAAGCCTCGATGCCTTCATGATTTTTTAAATACTTTAATTTTGCGGTTCTTAGTGCTGCACTTTTAGAGATTCCATTATTTAATTCTTTATAAAAGTTAACTATAATTTTTTCATTGCTTTTATCATTCGATGCCCATAAACTAGAAATCACACTCTTGGCTCCACCATAAAAGAACCCGCGTGCTAAACTCATTACACCTTCTCCTAATTGTAAAGTTCCTAAAGAAGTTTTACACGCGCTTAATGTTACTAATTCATGCTCATTTTTGTAACCATAAATTTCTTGTAAAGACATTTTTTCGTCATTAAAAGCAATCCAAGGTTGTTCAGAATCACTTACCTCAGAATGTGTTGCTAAATGCAATCCTTTATAGGCATTTCCTTTTTCTAGAAAGTTATTTTTATTTGCTTGTTCTTTTAGTAACGTTTCTCCTCCAAAAATACTTTTCGTTGTATTTACTTCCGATAATGTATAGTGCAGTGAAGGTAAATTTAACATTGAAAAATCAACCGGGGCAACCGCTAAAAAACCTTTTTTCGCAATTCTTTTTATTGCATTATTACTTTCTAAATGCGAAAGTGAATACACATAACTTATGGTAGCATCTTTGATAAAATAACTCGTAAGTTCTTTTGAAGTAGTCAAGGTTTCAAAAGAAATTTTTTGTAATCTATAATCAGGAATAATTATGACTTCTTTTCCTTTTATTTGCTGAAAAACTTCTTTTGGAATTAATTTATCAAATAACGTACTTGCTATTTGATGATACTGCTTTTGTTCTTTACTTGTACTTATTTTTTGAGTAACCAAGTTCTGGAATTTCTTTATTTGTTTTGGTAATTCATTTGCCTTTTCAATTTCAAAAAACTCAGAACCAGAGGAGCCAATTAATAATCCGTACCCTTTATCATCATTCGTAATATATTGTAAATAAAATCTATTTTGATCTTCACTTTGCTTTTTTACTTTATTGTACGAAATTATTGGCAACCGTTTTTTATACTTTCCATACGCAGGGTAAACAGATACTAAAGAATCTATAAATGTAGCATAGGTTCTTTTAGAAAGATATAACGCTCTTTTTACTGTTTCTACATTTTCATCTTCATTTTTAGAAACAACTTGTAACGTGCTTTCTAGTGTATTAATCTTACTTTTTAATTGAAACTCTTTATTGGCTAAATCTAATGGAAGTTTTGCATTTTCTACTGCTTGATTATTTGAAATATCTTCTAATAGTAGAATTGCTTTGTTTTTCTCCATAAAGTACAATGCCTTTTCTGGATTTTTCAACAAATAACATACTTCAACTGCTCCTAAATATAAAGCAGCTCCTTGTTCTCTCCAAAATAATTTAGATTGCACCTCTGTACTCTCAAAACGAATAATATCTATTAATTTATCGGCTGTTTCAAAAGTTGATAAAGCATCTTTTAAATGTCTTTTGTCTTTATCATGATGATAATATTTTACAAATGCCTTTGCT
Source organism: uncultured Tenacibaculum sp. (assembly GCA_937922085.1). Lineage (GTDB taxonomy): Bacteria > Bacteroidota > Bacteroidia > Flavobacteriales > Flavobacteriaceae > Polaribacter. Next base: position 25,785 of record CAKZVD010000021.1, read on the forward strand.
TTTTGAATCAAATGATGCAATAAATAATATTTCTCTTTTACTTCTTCTAATTTTTTTTGTGAGATTACATCATTAACTTTTAATTTTTCTCCTATTAATAATGTATTAATTGCTTTTTGATATTCTTTTAAGCCTAATTCATATTCTTTTTCTTCTACATAAATATCACCTTTATTCTCATTTGGAGAAGAATAAGACGGATTATATAAAAGAGCTTTTTCAAAATAAGAAAAAGCTTTTTTATATTCTTTTAGCTTTGAATAAGATTGCCCTAAACTATTATAACTTCTTGCTAAATCTATAGAATCTGTTTTAGGAATTCCTTTTAGTACTTTCTCAAAATATATTATAGCTTTTTTATAAGCTTGATTTTCTAGTAATCGATTTCCTTCCAATTGATAAAATCTATAATCATATTTTTTTTTCTTATCTTTTAAAATAATTAGTATAGAATCTGCTTTTTGAACATCACTTTTAATTTTTTCTGAAAAACGTTTACGCCCCATATAAGAATAAACAATAGCTCTGTAATTATATGCCTGAACTGTAACCTCTCTCAACTTTGAATCTTTAGAGGAAAGGCTTATTAAGTTATTTAAATTAGTTAGCGCTTTATAATAATCCCCTGTTTTTCTATAAATTTTTGAAAGTTCTCCTAAAGCATTTAAAGTATTTGAATCTATTTCTGAAAATTCTTTAATTTGTTGATAACATTCAATTGCTTTAAAATAATTATTCTGTTTAGAATAAAAATAGGCAAGGTTATATAAAGTTCCTTTTAAGGATTTTGAATCTACATTGTTCTCTTTTTTTAAAATCATAGCTTTTTCTGTATATAAAATAGCTTTCTTTAAATATGCTTCATTTCTCATATCAATTAAAAAAAACCATTTTCCATACTCTTGATAACAGTTTCCTAATTCATTTGGAATAATCTTAATCTCATTATTAACTATAAACTTTTTTGCCTCCTCTTCTTTTACATGATTTGAAAGTTTTGAACGAAGAATACTTTTTAAACTATCTAAATACTGTTGACTGTGTCCTAAAAAAGGGATTAATAAGAAAATAGTTATTGTAAATATAAAAACTCTGAATTTCATATTTTAAAAATATAAAATTCAGAGTTACTAGCAAGAAAAAGAAGCTTTTTCCTAATCCTAAGTTTAAAATATTGAACGAACAATATCTACATTGGTCCTGAACCAAGATTACTAGGACCTGGGCCAACAGGTCCTGTATTATAATACCCTTCGATTATAATTCTACTATTCTTTATTTTATTTCTTAAACTAAAATCCTTATAACCTGTACTTATCACTTTGTTTTTCAAATCTCTAGGTGGTAAATTGTTTTTAAAATAAACAGCAGCAGCTCTTGCTGTAATTATTGGACAAGAAAAAGAAGTTCCCTCCTCTAAAAACTTTATTCCATTTTTACTTTTCTTTTTCTTTAAATTAAATTCATATTCAAAAGAAGCTACTACATCAATACTTGCATTCCCATAATTAGATCCAGGAGCTAAGTCAAATCCACCTACATTTTGCATTCCTACATAAGGTGCTCCAAAAAAATCTCCTATATATCCTCCAACTGCTAATAAATTATCTGATTCATAACCTGAAGGAAAATGCTCATTTCCCAAAGAATCTGTATCTTGATTATCATTCCCAGCAGAAGCCATCAATAATAAATTTTCAGAATTACTTTCTACTATATTTTCAAATATTACTTGGTTTTTTAAATTATAAAAGCCAAAACTACAGTTTACTAAAAAAGGTTTTTGCTTTGAAGCTATAAATTGCAAGCTACAAAGTATATCAAAATAAGTTCCTCTTCCATTACTATCAAACGCTTTTACTGGTAATATTTGATAGGGTATATTTTCTTGTGTTAAAATATCTCTAATAATTACTGACACAAAAGTTCCATGCCCATGATCGTCTCTAGGATCATTATCATTGTTTACAAAATCCCACCCAGAAATTTCATCACCCAAGCAATTCGAGATATCTTCTGAATTATTATACAAAAAAGGAGTATCAAAATAATCATAATCAATACCCGTATCAATAACAGCTATATTTACTCTGTTTTCAGAATTATTAGGATGCACCATTTCCTCTATTGAGTTTAAGTAGCCATCCATTAAATTTTTCTTCTCCTCTTTAACAAAAAGAGAAAACTGATAATCTGCATTCAGTTTTGCTACAGCGTCCTTATCTGTTGATAATTCATCTACTAAATCTTCAATATCACCAAAATTTGAATTCACTAAATCTAAAACCCATAATTCAATACTAGAATCATCACATTTACATTTTTTTGTTTCTTTTACTTTAAAAGAAAATTTGTTTTCTAAAGAAGATTTAATCTCTTCTTTTTCTCCTTCTTCAATTGTTTTCTTTTTATACTGTATTACAATTTGATCTTTTACAATATCTGGAGCCAATGGATGGGGTTTTGTTGTTTTACCAAAAACCTTCTCTGTTTTCGTTTTTTTACTTTCTAAAATTTCTTCATTCTCTATAATTTCTTCTTGAGTACAAGCCCAAAACATTGTAATTACACATATGGTTAAAAATAATACACCTTTTTTCATCTTCTTAATTTTAAGTTTCTTTTGTTTTATTCAACCTAAGGAGCACGAATTTATAAAAAGGTTACCCGTATCTTTATTCTTTTTTTTATTTTTCAAAAAAATTATGAAAACCACTATATTTCTATTGGTGTTTTTCTCCTTTACAAGCTATTAAAAAGAGATTAATTTAACTGTTAAAACAATTACTCTATAAAGAATTAAAATGGATAGTGAATACTTTTTAGAAAGCATACGAATAGGTGATAATATAGGTATTGGAAAAATTTATGCAAAGCTATACCCTAAAGTAAAAAAACATATTTTACAAAGAGATGGTAGTGAAGCAGATGCTAAAGATATTATGCAGAAAGCATTAATTCAGTTATCTACTAGAGCGCAAGACACTAATTTTAGTATTACTTCTAGTTTTGATGGTTATTTTATAGTTATTTGTAAGAATTTATGGATACGGGAAGCAAAAAAGCAAAAATTGAGGGTAACCAATGACACTTCTATGAATCTAGTAAATGATGATGTAGATGTAGCAATGAGTTCCTTTGAACAAGAAAAATGGGAACTTTTTAAAGAGAAGTTGCAAGAAATTTCTGAAAATTGCAGGGAATTATTACAACTTTTTTTCAAAAAAACATCTTATAAAGAGATCGCTTCATTAAAGAATTATGCTTCTGAAAATACAGTAAAGCAACGAATTTTTAAATGTAAGTCTAAATTAAAAGATCTCATTCAATCAGATAGACGTTATGTAGATTTAAAACATTTTTAACTTGATTCCCTCTAAAAGATAAATAAATGGATACCAATATAGAACGATTTCTTAACAACGAAATGAATAAAGAAGAAAGAGCGTTGTTTATAAAAGAAATGAACTCCAATGAAAAATTAAAAGAAGCTGTTGAAATTTATAAAGAAATGCAGCTTATTTATAATGATGATGATTGGAATATTGAAAACCTTTCTACAAAACATCCTAAAATAGATAGATCGTTAACTTTTTTGAGAAGTGAAAAAGGCGAAAATATTAAAAATGTAATTGCAGAAGAAGCAAATCTTTATTTCTCTGAAAAGCCTACATCATCAAGAATTCGAAAATTATTTTTAATGGTAGGCTCTATTGCTGCTATTTTTATTATCAGTTTTTTCTTATTAAAAGCGAAAGAAACAAATACCGATTTATATGCTGAATATAAAAACGATTGGAAAGAACTTCCTTCACTAACATTAAGAGGTGATAATAATAATTTTACAAGTGTAGAAGCTCTCTTTAAACAAAAGAAATATAAAGAATCGTTACTTCTTTTAGAGCAACTTAAACAAACTACATCTCAAGATTCTCAAATACTTATGTATGAAGGTATTTTAAATTTAGAATTAAATAAAAAGGAGAAAGCAATACGTATTTTCAAAGACTTACTTAAAAGAGATTCTTTAGATACTTTTAAAGCCCACTGGTACTTAGCTTTATCATACCTTAAATCGAATAATTTGAATTCAACAAAAATGGAATTACAAATTTTATTAAATGATGATAAAAACTTCAAAGACATAGAAGCTAAAGAATTACTTCATAAACTTGAGAAACTGAATTAAACGGTTATATCTAATTTCAGAAATGACAAACCAAGAATTTGAAATAACAATTTTAAGACAGCATTGGATAAAAGATGATGGACTTAATGACAACACTGATTTATGTTCACATGGAATCTTATATATAAAAATTGGAAATGAAGTTTTATCTGATTCTGAATCGGGATCTTGGGCTTTAACAGCTACTGGATTATACCTCCTCAGAACTCTTAGTATTAATTATACTATTGAAGATTTCGCAAGTCAATTAGTTCCTTGTTGCGGACATTTTATAATACCGAACGAACATAAAAATTATGTTTCTATTATAGGTTGTAATGAAGGCATCGATTGGAATATTAAGCACGAGCATGGAAATGTGAAATTGACAACCAAAAAAGGGACAACTACTATAATTTCATTTAAATTATATAAAAATATAGTTCTCGATTTTACTGATAAAATTGAATCTTTTTATGGTAATCCTAATGAAAAAGAAGTTCCTAATGAAGAGTTTGATTTAAATGGTTTTCGTCAGTTTTGGGAAGAATGGAGGGAATTAAAACACAAATGAAAAAAAACCTCATATAAATAGTTTCAAAAACATAACTTATGTGATTACAATAGAAGGTTTTAAAGTTTCAAATTGTCATTTCGAGTGTTTTTCGATTTGACATAATTTCAACAGAAAAGATATTTTATCAAAGCTTTAAAATTGTTTTCTTTTATCAAATTTCAGTAATTTAAACTCATAAAAAAAGACCGCAAAATTGCGGTCTTTTATTTTATAATATAGGATTTAATTACTTCTTAAAGTTCTTTAATCCATCTTTTAACCAACTATGGTAAGATAATTTATCTGTATACTGTTGTGGCTTGTTTAATACTTCTAAATCTGATGTCATTAATACATAGAAAGGTTGAGAAGCATTCTTAAAGTTTACAGTTTGTAATGTTGACCATTTTTCACCGTAAGTTCTAATCTTCTTAATTTTACCACTTGGCTTTACAAAATCAAATTGCTCTTCTGGTGGTAACGTATTTTCATTATCATCAACATATAAAGAGATTAATACATAATCCTTTTTTAAGGTAGAGTAAATATTTGGATCACTCCAAACATTTTCTTCCATCTTTCTACAGTTTACACATGCCCATCCTGTAAAGTCTAATAACACAGGTTTATTAACTTCTTTAGCATACGCCATACCTTCATCAAAGTTCTTAAAACAATCTAAAGCTAATGGGCAGTTATCACTATCTGCTTTATACACACTATAAAATTGTGGTGGTGCAAATCCACTTAATAAGTTTTGATTCCAAGTAGGCTTCTGTAAAACTCCAGGGCCTAAATAAACTGCAAATCCTAATACTGCTAATCCTAAAACAATTCTTAATCCAGAAACACGTTTTACTTTCGCTCCTCCTGGAAACTTAATTACTCCGAATAAGAATAATGCTGCTAAAACAGTAATTAATATCCAAATACCTATAAAAACTTCTCTTTTAAGAACATTCCATTGACCAACTAAATCTGCATTAGATAAGAATTTAAATGCCAATGCTAATTCTATAAACCCTAACATTACTGTTATTGCTTTTAACCAGAAACCTGATTTAGGTAATGCTTTTAATAAATTAGGGAATAATGCAAAAAATGCAAAAGGTAATGCTAAAGCAACTCCGAATCCTCCCATACCTGCTGTTAATTGCATTGGGCCTCCATCAGAAGTTAAAGAACCTGCTAATAATGATCCTAAAATTGGACCTGTACATGAGAAAGAAACTATTGCTAATGTAATAGCCATGAAAAATATTCCTAAGATACCTCCAATACCTGAAGCGTTATCTGCTTTATTACTCCAAGAACTTGGTAATGTTATTGTATAAAAACCAAAGAAAGATCCTGCAAAGAAAACTAAAACAATGAAGAAGAATATATTCAACCACATGTTAGTAGATATTGTGTTTAAGATTTCAGGATCTAAATTATCCATAAAATGGAAAGGCAAACTTAAAGCTACATAGATTGCAGCAATAAAAAGACCATAAATAATTGAATTTGTAATTCCTTTAGATTTTTTATCCGATTGTTTTGTAAAGAAAGATACCGTTAAAGGTATTAAAGGAAATACACAAGGTGTTAAGAATGCAATTAATCCTCCTGCAAATCCTAAAAGAAAAATATTTAATAAATTTCCTTTTTCTTCTTGTTCTTTCTTACTAATATCAGTTTCTAAAAGTTCTGGGTTCTTTAAATTTAATTTTAAAGAATTTGTTATCTTTTTACTTCTATCATCAACATCCTCAATTTCTTTTACTACTTCTCCTCCATCTAAAGGAAATGTAAAATCATCATCATAAGGTAAACAAAACTCTTTACAAACCTGAGCATCAATATTTAAAGAGACTTGTCTTAAGTTAGGATCGTCTACTTTAATACGTTGTACTATTGTTGCTTCTTCTACAAAGAAAATTTCTTCAACTCCCCAAATTTCGCTAAACTCGGTAGTTGTTTCACTCTCTTTTGCTTTACCTACTACAGTGAAACCAGTTTCACCCTCAGAAGGTTTTATTGTCATTGGTAAAGATGCATCTTGTGGGTTGTATTGAGAATACAAATGCCAGTCATCATCTATGAAAACATTAAATATTAGATCATACTCTGTATCTGAGATTTTCTTTACCGAGGTTTCTACTTCTACAGGGGCATCGTCTTGTGCGTAACCTGTTAGGGTAAAACCTAGAATTAATAAAAGTAAGGTAAAAACTCTTTTCATTGTCATTGGGGTTATTTTTATATACTTATTTTTAAAATACTGTCTCTATTTATTTTTGGGGTAATTGAAAATCTTCTGTCTTGTCGCATACCAACTACCCATATTACTTCGTTATTATTATTACAAAGTAACCAAGTTTCTTGCTTTTCAAATTTAGATAGCTTTTCGTCTTTGAAAAATTTACTGATTTTTTTTCTACCTAACATACCTGTTGGATAGAAGAAATCTCCTTCTTCCCACTTTCTCATTACCATCGGGAAAGTTACTAAATTTTTGTTAACTAATATACAATTTTTAAATTGTACTCGATTTTTATCTGTTTTTTCTATACAAATACTTATTTCTTCATTCAATTTCACTGTACCTAAACCTACCTCATACCTTATGTTTTCTAGGGGTTCAGCTCTTAATTCTCTTAATATTAAAAAATCTCTATTTTTAAGTAAAGAATGTGTTTTTGAATGAATTGTTTTTCCTGTTTGTGACGTTAAAAGATCATAAACATTCTCCCATTCAGTAAAATTATATTGCTTTAAGAGGAAATAAAGGTAAGCTCTTGTATTTGATAATTTTAACAATTCATTTATCTTAATTTTTTTTAATTTTCCTTCATCTGTAATAATTTTTGGCGTTATTTCTTCAATTTTATCATTAATTACCTCTTTACTCTGTTCTAGATAAGAAATCATTTTTGCAAAACCTTCTAAAATACTAGGATTGATTTCTTTTAAAACAGGAACTATTTTATGACGAATTTTATTTCTCTTGTATTTTGTTTCTTTATTCGATTCGTCTTCTCTCCAATCAATGCCATTTTGTGTTGCATATTCTAAAATTTGTTTTCTAGAAAATGACAATAATGGTCTAATAATATTTCTGTTTTTCTTAGGGATTCCTGTTAGCCCATCTAGTCCCATTCCTCTAGAAAAATTTATTAAAAAAGTTTCTAAATTATCGTCTAAATGATGTGCTGTCGCTATGTAATCAATGCTATTTTCTATTGTGATTTTCTCAAACCAATCATATCTTAAATTCCTTGCTGCTATTTGAGTAGATTCCTTTTTATCTTGGGCATATTTACTAGTATCAAACTTAACAACAAACGTTTTTATATTTAAATCTTCCCCTAATTTTCTTACAAATTCTTCATCTAAATCACTTTCCTCTCCTCTTAATTGAAAATTACAATGTCCTAAAAAAACTTCATAATTTAATTGATGAAATAAATGCACTAATACAACACTATCTACACCTCCAGAAATCGTTAACAACACTTTTTTATTTTCTATAAAAGAGAAGTCTTTTTGTAGTAATGTTTTTAATTTTTCAAGCATTTTTTATAACTGTAGTAATAACCAATTTATAACATCCTCCATCATTTCTTTTTTACATACATCGTTATGCAACTCATGATATCCTTCTTCATATAATTTTAGTGTAGCCATTTTAGAATTATCACTAAATTCTTTAGTTCCTTTATAATCTATAATTTTATCTCCTGTACCATGTAACAATAACATTGGTGTTTTTAATGTACTTGCTTTAGAAATTGCCAATTCTCCTTTATCCATAAAAACTAAAGAAAAATTTGGACTTACTTTATTATGTACTAAAGGATCATTAACGTATTTCTTTACCTCTTCTTCATCTCTTGAAATATAAGCTGAATTAACTTCATTCCCTAAAGTGATAGAAGGTGCTATTTTCTTAATAATATTTCCGAAAAACAATTTCCATTTTGGAGGTTGAAATGCCAATCTTAAAAATGGACTTGTTACAATTCCTCCTTTTAATTTCTTTGAATCTTTTAAAAAATAGTTAATTACTGCATTTCCTCCCATAGAATGCCCATATAAAAAGACAGGTTTTCCTTCAAATAACTTTGCTGCTTTTTCAACAACTATATCTATACTTTTTAAAACATTTTCATAACCTGGATTATGACCTCTTTTTCCTGTGGTTTTACCATGTCCGAAATGATCAAAAGCAACTACGTTAAAATTATTTTCTAATAATTTAGCTACTGGATAATGAAAACGTCCTAAATGTTCTCCTAAACCATGAACAATAACAACTACTGCTTTTCCTTTTTCAGCAGTCCAATATTCTCCGTGAAAGTCCGTTTTACAATAATTAAATTTAAACGTTTGATTTAGCATAGGTTAGTTTTATATTATTAAAAATCAATTTAAGTATTTGTTAAAACATACTTCATTGCTTTCGCTTTTAATAAGCATTCTTCATATTCTTTTTCAGGAATTGATTTTGCTGTAATTGCTCCTCCTACAGAATAAGATACATATTTAGTGGTTTCATTGTATAAAATACTTCGAATTACCACATTAAAATCAAAATCTCCTTCAGGTGTAAAATAACCAACAGTTCCTGAATACAATCCTCTTTTAGTTTCTTCTAATTCTTCTATTATTTGCATAGCAGAAACTTTAGGTGCTCCTGTCATACTTCCCATTGGAAATGTATTTTTAATTACATCTACTGGATGGGTATCTTCATCTATTTCTGAAACTATTGTAGATATTAATTGGTGAACTTGCTTAAATGAATATACCTTACACAACTCTTCTACTTTTACAGTTCCTTTTTTTGCTGTTTTCGACAAATCATTTCGAACTAAATCTACGATCATGATATTCTCTGCTCTTTCTTTTTCATCTCTAGCTAAATCGAAAGCAATTTTATCATCTTCTATCTTATCTATAAAACGTTTTGCGGTTCCTTTTATCGGTTGCGAAATTATTTTACTTCCTTGTTTTTTTATATACCTCTCTGGTGTAGCAGATAACAAATATAAATCATCATTCTTAAAGAAAGTTGCAAACGGTGGCTGTGAAATTCTATTTAAATGTTTATAGGTTTCGTATGGGTTTATAGTTGCGTTTTCAATATAAAATTCTTGACAAAAATTAGCTTCATAAATATCTCCTCTATGAATATGCTCTATAACTTTATTTACCTTACTAAAATAAGCATCTTTATGAATACGTAATCGAATTTTCATTTCTGATGTTTCTAAAGAAGAGGTTGATTGAGTATTATACCCTAAGATATCCTCAAAATCATCTTCTATTTCATCATCTATCATTCTTAAATATTGAAACTCTACTATTCCTTCTTTTATAAAAATTAATTTTTGTGGTTGAAAAAAATAGACATCTGAAAAATGTAAGTTATCATAATTATTTGAATTTAATTTTTCTACATCATTCTTAACATCATAAGATAGGTATCCAAAAATATAATCTCTTGTATATGTTTGATATTCTTTAAGTTTTTCAAAAGCATTTAAAGAGTCTGTTTTTATGGAGGTAAACTCTTCAACAGCCAAAACTCCATCAAAATTTGAATACGATTGATTATGATTATTACTATCTAACCATACTATAGTTTCATACTGTTGCCCCCAAGCAAGCAACCGTTCTTTAAAACTACTTAAATTATCAATTAAAAAAATGCGCTTTGTACGTAAAAACATTAGGCAAAAATAAGTAATGCATCTAACAATTAGATACAAAAACAATTAAAACCCATACTCTTTATTATGTTCGAATTACTTTTTTATTTATTGAGATTTTTAATTATGTAGGATAAAACCTCATTTTTTAGAAATTACTTTATTTAAATAGTACTTATTGATAATTCTATTAAATATTAATACAATATAGTAGAAAAGGATAACAAGATTTATAAGTATATAAGGAATTAAAAACAACCATTTTGCTCTAACAAAAAGCCAGAAAAAACTAAATAGTATATTATTCTCTAATACATTTCCAATTACCATTAAAAGGTAAATATTTTCAAACAAATCGAAAAAACCAGGAACTAATATTAAAAAGTATAATTTTTTATTAATATTTAATAATAGCGTTAAATCAAACACTTTGATAGCCATCCAAAACAACAATGTATAGGAAGTAATAAAACAAAAATCGTAATATATGTTACTTCTTAAAACAACTGTTGATTTTATATTAGATATAAGATTATCATAATTATTTGAAAACTGTATTTTTAATATATTTTCAACTTCTATACTATCTATAAAGTAAAAAAAAGAAGTTAACATAAAAGTAATCATCAAAGTATAAAACCAATACCTACTATAAGTATCTAATCGCAATTCATTGTTCATTTTTCTAGCATTCATTTTTTCTCATTCTTTTATATTCTTCCCAATTAAATTTCTCTAATTGTTCTATTGCAGCCTTTGCTCCCTCTTTAAATAAATTGATTTTTTCTTGTTCCGAAATCCAAAAATTCAACCAATTATACCCTTTGGTGTTTACTGTAACTGTTCTCATTTTTATTTCATCATTTTTATGCATAAAATCATTATCATAAAAATTTCTAAACGTAGCAATTACTGAGGTAATAAATTTTAATAAGCTAATTTTTTTTAATTTATAAACGGAAGTTTTTCTTTCTGCTTTTTTCACCTTCTTTCTTTCAGTCAATAGCACTCCAAAGGTTGGATATTTAGGAACCAACTCTTCTATTGCATGAAATTCTCTTATGGGAAAATTAGAAAGCATTCCTCCATCAACAAACCTTGCTTTTAATTTTATTCTGTTTTCATCTTTTTTTTTATCGTGGTAATGGCTTAAATCAGGTGTAAAAACTTTAAAAACAAATGGAATAGACATTGTAGCTCTTAAATAGGCTACTGGTTTTACATTTTTATAATTCCCCCAATACAAATTAGCCTCTTCTGGAAACTTTACAATTTTATTATGTGTTAAATCTGTTGAAATTAAAACCAATTTAGGCTTACTATTCTTTTTTACACCTATTAAATCTACATCGCACATTCTTTTTTCTATATCTTCTGTAGAAAAAACATTCATTGATTTTAAAACATCATCTGCCCAATTATAAAAAACTTTTCCTCTATTAATTCCAAAACCTCTACCTAATATATTCACAAATAATATATATAAGAAAACCATTAGTGCGCAAACGTTTAAAGTTCCTATTACAAAATCGTAAAACCTTATTTCTATACCAGACAAACCATTCTCTGTACTATAAATAAAACCAAACACAGTATAAATAGTAATCAATATTATTAAGCTAAAAATTAGCATAAACATTTTAAAATATTTAATGTTTTTTAATGCTCTTTTTTGAAGCCTTCCTATAAATCCTTTCTTATCCATAAAGGAACTAAAATCTGTATTTGCAAGAATATCAGTTAATACTTCAGATTTTAAATATGGTTGAGGATTTTCTTCTGATTTACAAAAATCAGATTTCTTATTATAGATATTATTTTCAATAGCGGCCATAAATAAAGCATTAATTCCCCCAGCACTGGCTCCTCCATGACTATAGAAACGAATTCCTACTTTTTCCATAATGTAAGTATATCCTAACAAAGCTATCCCATACATTCCTCCTCCTTGTTGAACTAAATCTATAACTGGTCTTTCATATGATTTCCCTTCAAAAGACTCGTTAATATGAACATCAGAAACATGTTCTTTCTTTATACATCCATTTTCATCTAACTTTAATGAAAGTTTTAACTCTTTGTTGTTTACAGCATCTAATAAAATTTTATCAGCTTCATTAAAGAAAACACATGTATTGTTCTTAGCATCTTGTGAAGGTTCTTTTTTTATCATAGCTTTTAATTTTATAAGAACTTTATAAAAAACTTCTTATTTCTTTTTCAAAATCTAATGTAAAAAACTGTCTTCAATAAACAAGATCTTTAATCTTTTTTAAACTGTCTTTTCAATATTTTATTAAAAACAAAGACACCTAAAAAATTAGGTATCTTTGTTTTTAATATTGTTTATTTGAATATTAAGGTAGTTTTATACCTACCCAACTATATTGAGGACAGGCTCCTGCTTTATAATTATTGGATACACATAAATTATTAACGCAACAAGATGTATATTTTCCATATTTAATCTGACCGCAATTAGAATGGCGCTCACATTGCACACTTCCTCCATTAATTTGTCGTTGTCTTTCTTTATTTAAAGCTTTTCCTAAATTTGAATTTTTTTTTTCATGATATACACTTTTTATGAATCTGCCCAATCTTCATTTCTTCTTCCACAAGCTGTATGAAGTGGTCGTGTGACGCATACATTCGGTCTAAGGCAACATTGAGAAGATGAACATGATATAATACCACATGATATCATTGGCCCCCTTCCACTAATTTGTTGTTGTTCATATTTATTTAAAGTTTTCCCTAATTTTAAAAATTGATTTTTCATGGTTAATTAAGTTTTAATATTTTGATTATTTGAAGTAATAAGTTTTCTATAGCACTTTATTTTCAACAGAAAATGATTCTAATTCTTTTTCTTTGGAAACACCTATATCAATTGTCTTTAAATATTCTATAATTTCATTTACATCTATAGGTTCAACATTTTCTTTTGCATGCATCTCTGGAAAACATTTTATAAAGTAATTTTGTACATGGGCAATAAAAGTTACTAAGTCTCTACAGTATACTGATGGATTATTAAATCCTTTTTCCCTACTATACCTATGAACCAATCTACCTCCTTTACAAACTTCTTTTAATGGACATTCTCTACACTGCGTGCATAGTTTTGTATTAAAATCATTAAAATATAATTTACCTAAAGAAGTATTCTCTATATCTTCTAATTCATTATTGGCTATATTTAATCCTGTTTTGGTAAATCCATGTCCGCATGCTTTTAATGAATCTATCGCTTCTATTTCTCCGTTTGTTTCTATAACTAAAACTGTAGATTCATTCAATGATTCTTTTCCTAATCTTAAAAAATTATTAATTAGTCCAATGAAAATTGGTATTTTAAATCTTTCAGTATCATCAATCCATATATCAAATAATTCAACTAACCAATCGGCTATTTCAGTTTTAGAATTATCGAAAGGAAAATTATCATGTGTATAATCTGGAATTAAAAAATTCACATGATCTACCTTCATTTTTTTAAAGCTATCATATATTTCTTGTGGTTTTTCCTTGGTGTTAATAACACATGCTATACTTGCATAATTCATTTCTTTTTTTAGTAAAGAAACTCCTTTAAAAACTTCTGCATAACTACCTTTTCCTTTATGGTCTACTCGAAACATATCATGAGCTTTTGGAGTGCCATCTACACTAATACCTGGAGAAATATTAAACTCTTTAAATAAATCTATCCACTCTTCATCTATAAGCACACCATTCGTTTGAATATCAAAAAAGAAAGAAACTTCTTTCAACTCTTCTTGTAACTTTTTAAACTTATGCATGAAAGTTGTGTAAAATTCTTTAGACGCTAATAAAGGCTCACCTCCATGAAAAGTAAAAGAGAATTCTTTTTTTTTATATCTCTGTATGTATCTTTTAGTTTTCTCTAAAACAGCATCAACTATTTTAGACGACATAAATTTTGGTTGTTTTTTGTAAGTAGTGTCTCCTAAATTATACATGAAACAATATGAGCAATTTAAATTACATCTACTGGCTATTTTTAAAACTAAAGAATTAAAATTCATAATGCTTTTTTTAATATTAGTTATAAAAAGGAAATCATAAGTTAAAATTAACTTACAACTCCCTTTTAAAGTTAACCTTCTTTACGCAGAAACAACACTTCTTTCTTTTTCCTCTTCTAACTTACTTACACATCTATTTAGTTTATCTGACCATACTTCATTAAACTTACATGGCCTATATGCTATAGTTGGGTAATATATTTCTTCTGGAACATGAATTGCTCCTCCTTTAAATGAGTCTAAATCATTAATTTCAAGGTTTGAAAACTTCTCTAATCCTTTTGATAAAAAAAATACTTTTTTCATTATTGTAAATTTTATTTGATTGCCTACTCTAAATTGAAAATCACAATATAAATAGTTACATTTTCGGCTTCCTGTTAGTACATATCGACACAAAAAACTTAACTGATATTAAATAAATTGTGGTTTATTTAAAAAGTGTATCAGCACTTTTTAAAAGATGAAATCACTGCAGTTTATTTTGATTTATCTACGATATCAAACTTAAAAAATAAAGAGTTAAAATTCTTCCTTTTGAAGGGAGACAAATAAGGAGACATTCTATCAAACTTAGTAAAAACGGTAGTTACAGATATCCAAAACCTGCTAAAAACCTGACAAATAACCAGATAACGAAAGTGTATTATTCACATTCATTTTTTTTCGAACCCGCTGTTTTGCTTTTTTAACACTGCTTTCAACGATGTATAACATTGTAGATATCTCTTTTTGAGTAAACCCTATTTTCACTAAAATAAGTAAACGTAATTCAGTTTTAGAAAGATTCGAATGGACTTTAAGTAAATTTGATAAAAAATTAGGGTTCAATTCTTGATATTTATTTTTAAAGCTAATCCACTCCTCTTTATTTGTTAAATTATATTCTAACAATTTAAATATACTTAGTAGATCTGTTTTTTTAAATTGGGCATTATTAATTTTTATCAATTGTAATTTAAGTTCTTCATTTGTATACTTTAAAGCTATTTGTTGTTGCTCATACTCTTGAACTTTTTTGATATTTCCCTTTAAAATAAGAGCAGTTGTATATGTAAAAATAACAAACTCAAGAGTTGTTCCTATCTTGAAAAACACTTTTCCTGTAACTTCTGTTGTTAAATAAATATTCATAATACCTATTAAAACAAATGCTAGAACTACAGACATTGCCAAAACATAATATTTTGTTTCGCTTCTTTTCCTTGAAATCACAATCATGTTAATTAATAAAATTAACCACCCAAAACCAAAAAAGAATTCAACAACATGTATTTCTCCCACCTTATCGATACAGAA
>CAKZVD010000022.1 GCA_937922085.1 uncultured Tenacibaculum sp.
AAAAATCAGAGGAAAACCACAAACAAAAATAGACTTTAAACAAGACTTATTTTCTGTGAAAACTTAAAAAAAACACCTGTTTACAATAGGTAACAACCTAAATATAGGAGATCTTTAAAACTTTCGGACGGCAGTGAAATAGAATAAGGGATTTTGTTTTCATTTTGTGTTTTTTGTGCAAAAATAAAGAATTAATACGAATAATTTTCTAACAAGAATTTAACTTCTAAAAACAATTATATTTGTGGTATGAGAAATGAAATATTGAGACCTAATGTAGATGAGTATTATGTAAATGAACAAGGATATCGAGTTTTTAAAGAAGCGTATCATTTAAGAAGGGGGTATTGTTGTAAAAGTGGATGTAAACATTGCCCATATGGATATGATAAAAAAACAGATAGTTTTAAGTGATTAAGTAGTGAATAACATGAGTTTACCAGAAAAAGTTAAGGCGGTTGTACCAGTACAGAAAATACTTGAAGTGGAAAATTGGTGGAAAAAACTAAGTAACGAAAATAAAAAAGAATTAGAATCTTTATATTTAGAAGATTCGATTGATGCAGATAAGTTTGTTGCAATTCAATTGTGTGGTAAATTTGTGGAACAAGAAAAAGTATTAGACTTAAATCCTTTTTGGATAAACCATTTTTATGAGTACATAGTAAACCATGAACTTATAATAGATGAAACAAAAGTAAAAGGAGGTATGGTTTGTTTTTCGAACAAAGAAGCTGAACTAGCTATAAAGAAAGGTTTTTTGTATAAAGACTTTAAATGTCCGGATGTTAATGATAAATGCTTAATGAAAAAGTTACTTAGTATAGAAGAGAATAAAAAATCTTTTCAATTTTATATTAAATTTAAATTGCTACAAGAGAATAAGAATAAAGAGATGGTGACTTATTAGTAAAAAAAGTATCAAAATAATAAATAAAGAATTTAAAAATGATTAAAAAGATATTAATAGCATTTGTAGCATTTCAATTTGTAGGATGTGCAGAATTACAAAAAATAGCAAGTCAATTACCTCAAGCTGGTGGAGCATTAACGCAAGGACAAATAGGTTCTGGTTTACGTCAGGCATTAGATAATGGTATTAAGCACCAGGTATCTAAGTTAACATCAAGAGATGGTTTTTATAGAAATGAGTTAGTTAAAATTTTATTACCTAAAGAATTACAAGCAGTTGATAAGGGATTGCGTAAAATAGGGTTAAGTAAGTTAGCTGATGAAGGAATTAAATCGTTGAATAGAGCAGCTGAGGATGCAGTAAAAACAGCTACACCAATTTTTGTAAATGCTGTTAAAAATATTAGTTTTAATGATGCTAAAAATATTTTATTAGGAAATGATAATGCTGCAACTAGTTACCTTCAAGGAAGAACAAACTCAGCGTTATATTCAAAATTTAATCCAGTAATTAAAAAATCTTTTGGTAGAGTTGGAGCAGATAAAGTGTGGGGTAATTTAATATCTAAATATAATTCTATCCCTTTTGTGAATAAAGTGAATCCAGATTTAACAGATTATGTTACAAACCAAGCATTAAAAGGTGTTTTTAAAATGATTGGAGTAGAGGAAAAAGGAATTAGAAATAAAATAGGATTAAGAAATACAAGTTTGTTAAAGAAAGTATTTGCTTTACAAGATAAGAGATAAAATTAGTTACAATTTATTATTGTTTACAGTCTCAAAAAAGGACTTTTTATAGGTGTTTCCTATAGGAAGTTCTTTTTTTTCGATCCATACAGAATCGTTGTCTATTTTATTAATATGTTTTATAGATATAATATAAGATTTATGTGTTTGAATAAATTGAGACGAAGGCAAATGATCTTTAATATTCTTAAGTGTATTGTAAGTTATTACTTGTGTATTCTTTAATTGAATGTTTACATAGTTTTTTAAACTTTCAACATATAAAATTTCGTTTGTAAAAACTTTTACAAATTTGTTTTTTCCATCAGTTTTTAAAAAGAAAAAATGGTTGTCTGTAATTTCAATTTTAGGAGAAGTTATTTTTTGCTGTTGAACTTTCAATACTGATTTATAAAAACGCTCAAATTCAAAAGGTTTTAACAAATAGTCAACAGCAGAAACCTCATAGCTATCTAATGCAAATTGAGGATATGCGGTAGTGAAAATAATGTTTGTTTTGCCATTAATGATTTTAGAGAGTTGAATACCTGTGAGTTCAGGCATTTGAATGTCTAAAAAAACTAAATCAATTGTTCCTTTTTCAATATGTTGTAATGCTTCTAAAGGATTGGTGTAAGTTGCCTCAATATTTAAAAAAAACACTTTTTCTACATATTTTTCTAATAAACGAATAGCTGGTGGTTCGTCATCAATGATGATGCAAGTTAATTGTTCATTCATAAAGGTAATTTTAAATACGTTTTAAAAATAAGATCGTCTTCATTAGATTCTAAAATGAAATTACCTTTAAAAATAACTTCTAATCGTTTTTGAATGTTTTGAGTTCCAATACCAGATTCCATGTATTTTTCAGCTTTATTAATATAGTTTTTAGTTGTAATTTCCAATGAATGAGAAGTAACAGTGATTATTATTTTTGCGGGCTTATTAATGTTATTTATGATGCCATGTTTACATACATTCTCTACAAAGTGTATTAAAATAAGAGAAGGTATTCTTTGTTGAATTATAGGGCCATTAATTTGAAGTGTTAAATGCAAATTGTTTTCATATCTACGTTTAAAAAAATAGACGTAATCTTTTATAAATTGAATTTCTTTTTCTAAAGAAACATAATCATCAGAAGTTTCATAAGTAACATAACGGAGTAATTGAGAAAGTTTTAAAATATCATGAGCAGTCTCTGGTTTTTCATCATATAATTCTGCGTAAAAATTATTTAGGGTATTGAATAAAAAATGAGGGCTCAGTTGTGATTTTAAAGTTGTTAATTGAGCTTTTTGATGTTGAATGTTTAGTTTGTGTAAAGCATCTTTATGCTCGTTATTTCTAAAAAGTAAATAAATAACACTACTATATAAACAAGCTTTTAAAGCATAAATAAAACTGTCGGTTAAATAAATGAAAGTAATGTTTTTATGTTTTAAATTGTAATTGTTGAGATTAAAAAGAGCAGGTGAAATAATTTCTTCTAATAAAAATCGAATACCTGCAAATAAAAGAATCATTAAAATAATAGAAAAACCAAACCAAACATATTTTTTTTTATTTAAAAAATGAGGTAAGAAATAGTAATAATTTAAAAAGTAAATAGAAAAGAAACTAATGCTATAGGTAAGAGTTAATAATACTCCGTGTCCTAAAGATAATTTATTAGATCCTTTCATGATAATTCCCCATCCAAAATCTATCAATATTAAAATGATGATAATGTATAAGTTGTATAAGAATTCTTTGTTGTTTTTCATAATAAAAACTTAAATGTAAAATGATTTATATCTAATTCAATAAAAAAAGGATAAAACCTTTCCTTTTTTATATAAACCCTAGTTTTTATACAATGAAAATATAAATGTATTGTATTGCTAGTTTAATAATCAAAAATAGACTGTTGATATAATTTAACTTTTTTACCAAATATTCAATTGTACTCTTGTAATGAATTTAAATAAAGGAAGAGTATGAAAAAATATGTAATAATTTTATTAGCTATTTTCTTGGCAAGGTGTGAGCAAGAAAAAGAAAGAGATATTGGAAAAGAGGTAGTAGAGATTGATAAGGATTATATAAGAAGTAAATTATCTTATTTCACAATAAATAATGCTAAAATAGAAGGAGCAGGTAAGAAAATACTACAAAAGATGATCAAAGAATCACAATTTGTTGTTTTTGGAGAGAATCATTATTCTAAACAAACATCAATACTAACAAAAGCATTAATTCCACTTTTAGCAAAAGCATCTTACACAAATTTTGTTGTTGAAGTAGGTCCCAATTCGGCAAATAAATTAAAAGAATTGTCAACTTCATATGAGAATACTGTTGAGCAACTTAAAGTGTTTAACACGAAATATAAGTTTAAGGAATTTGGAGAAAGTGCAGATCCTATTCCGTTTTTCGCGGGAATAGAGGATGCTGAATTTCTTTCAGAAATGAGTAAGTATAATATGAAAATAATAGGAATAGATCAAGAATATTATTTTTCAATACTTTTTTTAATGGATGAGTTACTTAAGGAAGCAGAAGAAAAAATAGGTTATCAAAAAATTGTTGAGATGAAAGTGAAAGCAGAAGAAAAAATTTGTCAATATTTTAGAAAAGAAGAAAAAAAGGAAATTAAAAGTGCTTTGGAGGAAATATTAAAAGATATAGATATTCTTAATTTTTTTAATCAGTTTGATAAAGAAGATACTAAGGCAAATAAAATAATAAACGATTTAAAGTTAAGTTGGGATATCTACATGAGATGGAGACAAGATTCTCATGTTGATAGAATTAGTTATATGAGAAATAATTTATATGACATATATAAGCAAAATTCTAAAGCTAAAATGTTTATAAAAATAGGGAGTTTGCATGCTTCAAGAATAATTTCAAACAAAGCTTATGATATTGGGAATTTTACAGAAGAATTAGCAATTAAAAACAATACTATAAGTAGTAGTATTAATTCATGGAGACCTTATTATAAGGAAAAAGACTCTATAACTAATAATTTGAAAAAATATAAAAAGTACTATAAAAGATTAGCGCTATTTACCATGTTTTCTAAAAAAGAAGAATGGACAATAATTGATTTAAAATCGATTAGAAAAGATATAAAAAACCAAAAAATAAAATTACCAACAAATGGAGATTATCATTCATTAAAAAAGATAATAGAAGGATATGATTATCAATTAATCTTGCCTGTAGATGAGTCAATAACATATAATTTAAATAAAAAAAATGAAAAATAAAATTTTACTAACAATAATAACGAGCGTAGTATTTATGACTGTTACTTATGCTCAAGGCAAAAAAGAATTAAAAGAAAATAAAAAAATACAAGTATTAAATATAGGGATGTTTCATATGGGAGAAACATCTGATGAAACTAGCACTGAGTATAATGAAGCTTCAAAAAGAGCTAAAAAAGAGATTAAGCAAATAGTTGAAAGTATAAGTAAATTTAAACCAACTATAATTTTAGTAGAAGTACAACCTAAATACCAACAAAACTTAGATAAAGCGTATAAAAAGTATCTTAAAGATTCTAATTCAGATATTGGTTACTATGGTAAATCTGAAACTGGTTTAATTGGATTTGCTGTAGGTAAATTGACAGGTGTTAAACGTATTTATGGAATTGATCATAGAATGAGTTACAATTATCTATTAGATAGTTTGGCGAATAAGGTGAATGCGAAAAAATACTTTCGTGTTAAAAAAAGTATTTATTCTTCTTTTAAAAATGAAATGTACGATCCGAAGAAAGTAGGCCTAAGAAAAAGTTTGTTATTTTTTAATTTACAAGAATCTTATGATTTATTTATAGCAGGAAATGCAGATATGTTAACATATATAAACTCTAAAGATAAATTTGAAGGAGCAGATGAAGCTGCAAAGTATTACAAAAGAAATTTACGAATGTTTGGGAACATAAATAATATAACAATGACAAAAAAAGATAGGGTACTGATTATTTCAGGAGCTTCGCATGCAGCTTTTTTTAATATGTTTATGAAAAGAAGTTCTATTTATGAATTAAAAACATTAAAAGAATATTTAAAATAGTGTTTTAAATTGTTGAAATTCAGTTTTTTATTTGTTATATTTAAACTGAATTTCAATAGTTATGTCTCAATTAAAACAACTTTTTAGATATAGAAGACATCTTGAAGATCGATACAGAAAACTAATGGAACGCTCTAGTGATTATAAATACGTAGATGAGGCTAAAAGTGATATTGCATCATATAAAGCAATGAAGATTCTAGAAAAAATAAATAGAGTGAAATACCTAGATAATTCTTTGGTGTAATTTCTTAAAATAGTCAAAAGATTTCAAGAGTCTACTTCCATACCAAGAAAACAGTTCACCATCAATAAAAACTGTTTTCGCATGGTGTGTAAATCGCCCTATTTCAAAAGCATGTTCCTCTTTAAAAGGAAAAGGTTCAGAGGATAAAAAAACTAAATCAGGATCACCTTCTAAACGTATTTTTTTTAATTCAACTTCTGGATAACGTTCTTTGTTATTATAGATGTTTTCAAATTTATTAAGATGTAATAAGTGATTTATAAATGTATTATTACCAGCTACCATCCATGGGGTTTTCCAAATAAAATATGCAACCTTTTTAGTAGGTGTTTCTTTGGTGAATGCTTTAAAATCAGAAATTTTAAAATTTAATTTTTGGATTATTTTGTTAGCTTCAGTTCTACAAGAAAATAGTAATCCATATTGTTGAATAAGAAGGAGTACGTCTGTTAAAGTAAAAATATTAGAAACATGAACCAATGTTATTTTTGAACATTCGTTTACAATGTCTTCTGTATTTTCTTCCTTGTTACAAAGAATTATATCAGGATTTAACTTTTTTATTTTATCAATTTTAATGTTTTTAGTTCCACCTACAATTGTCTTAGTTTGTTTTAAATGATAGGGATGAACACAGAACTTGGTAATTCCAACAATAAATTCTTCTAAGCCTAAATCATACAATAATTCAGTTAAACTAGGAACTAAACAAATAATACGTTTTGGTGTTCTAGGTATATCGAGTTCTCTTTGTAGTTGATCTTTAATTTTCAAAATAATCTATTTACAACTACAAAAATAAAACTATTTTACTCCCATTAATTCTTGAAACTCTTTTTTATAACCTTTACTTACTCTAAAAGTAGGTTTTAAATCCATAATTTTAACATCTGTTTCTCCATAACTAGAAGTAATTATTTCTTCAATAAAATCAGTGTTAATTATAGTTGATCTATGAATTCGAATAAATCTACTTGAGTTTAACCTTCTAATTATACTAGATAAAGATTCTCTTAATAGATGTCTTTTATTGTCATCTGTGAAAATTTCTACATAATAACCAGAGGCTGAAATGTATTTAATAGTATCAAGATTTAGGAAAAATATTTTATTTCCAGATTTGATGTTAATTTTTCTGTTACCTGTAGTCTCCTTGTTTTGAACAATAGATAAGATGTTGTTTAAACTAGACTGAAGGCTTATTAATTCTTCTTTTCTTTTGTATTTAACAATTTTATCAATTGTTTGATAAAATCTAGTTTCTTCGTATGGTTTTATAATATAGTCAAAAGCAAAGTAATCAAAAGCTTTATAAGCAAATTCATTATGTTTTGTAATAAAAATAAATAAAGGTTTGAAATCTGTAGAAATTTTATCAATAATGTCAAAACCTGAAACCTCTTGTATCTTAATATCAAGAAAAACAACATCAGGTTTTAAATAATTAATGTAGTCTACGGCTTCTAATCCGTTAGAAAAACTTCCAATAATTTCAATAGTTTCATGGCCATTTAATAATTTTTCTATTCTTTTTATAGCAATATTTTGGTCATCAACTATAATGGATTTAATATTCATTATATATAGGGATATTTAAGTTGATATAGATCGCTAATGTAATAAATAATACAGAATCATTTCTGATTTTTAACAGTGAAATAACTGTAATTTAACATAGTTGTTGTTTATCTCAAAAAAGTGATTTTTTACATCAAAAAAGCGGTTGTTTACATCAAAGTGATGTTAAGGAGCGATTACTGGAAATATATTTAGCCTTTTACTAATCAATTTAAATTAAATAATTTATGAATTTACATTTTAAAAAAGCAATGTATTTATTGTTTTTTCTAGGTATTATACTTAAGATAAATGCACAAGAGAAAGTAATTAAAGGACTTGTTTCTGATAATACAGGGCCATTACCAGGGGTTAATGTAATTGTTAAAGAAACAGCTAAAGGAGTAGAAACGGATTTTGATGGAAAATACTCAATTAAAGTCAAAGTTGGAGATGTGTTAGTTTTTAGTTTTGTAGGTATGAAAACTGTAGAAAAAACTGTAGGGTCATCAAATAATATGAATATTATAATGCAAGGGGATGAACTTCTAGAGGAAGTAGTTGTAGTTGGATATGGTACTGCTACAAAAGAATCTTTTACAGGAACTGCAAAAGTTGTAGATTCTAGAAATATTGATGCGAAATCTGTTTCGAATGTAGCTCAAGCCTTAGCAGGAGAAGCATCTGGAGTTTCAGTAATAAGAACAAATAATAGACCAGGAGCTTCTGCTGATATAAGAATTAGAGGTTTTAGTTCTATTCAAGGTAACAGAAGCCCGCTTTATGTTGTAGATGGTGTTCCTTTTTCAGGAGGGGTAAATTCCATCAATCCAAATGATATTGCAAGTACAACGATATTAAAAGATGCTTCAGCAACTGCAATATACGGATCAAGGGGTGCCAATGGTGTAATTGTGATTACAACTAAATCTGGAAAATCTGGGAAGAGTTATATTGAGTTTGATAGTAAAGTAACTGTGAATACACGTTCATTACCTAACTATCAATTAGTAGACAACCAGGAAGATTATATTGGACTAGTATATAATGGACTTAAAAACTCTGCTGAACTTGATGCTACAATAGTTGATCCAACACAAACAGCCTTAGATCAGATTTTTGATGGTACTAATGGTATTGCTCCTTTATACAATATGTGGAATGTAGCTAATGGTTCTGAACTTATAGATGTAACCACAGGTAAGGTTAAAAAAGGGGTAACAAGAAAATTTACTCCTAATAAATGGGCAGATCTTGGATATAGAACAGGTATAAGACAAGAAATGAATTTTAAAATAGCTGGAGGTTCAGAGAAAACAAAACATTTCTTCTCTTTAGGTTATCTTGACGATGAAGGTTATATAAATAACTCTCAGTATGATAGATATTCTGCTAGATTAAATCTATCTACAAAAGCAACAAATTGGCTTAAGGCTTCTACAAACTTAAGTTACTCGCATAGTATTAATAATGATGCTACAGGTTATGGAGGAGGAGTTGTTACTTACATGTTAGATTATACACCTAGTATATATTCAGTATTCTTAAGAGATGAAGATGGTAACATTGTTAATAATGAAAATTTAAACGCACCATTTTATGACTTTGGAGATAATACAGCTGGCAATGCAAGAAATTTCTCTGCAACTTACAATGGTATTGGTGAAGCTATTTATAATATTAATAGAACAAAAACAAATTCTGTAAATGCCAACATTAGCCTTGTAGCAGATTTATTTAAGGGGTTAACTCTAGAAACGACATATGGTGTTAACATGTATGATTCAAATTTAGGTAGAACAAGAAACTCTCTTCAAGGAAGTTCTGGTGTTGCACCAGGAGGTACTCTATTTATACGTAATACTAATTATATGGCTCAAAACTTTAATCAAATTCTAAGGTATAGAACAGAGTTTGAAGACAAACATAGTATTGAAGCACTTGTAGCTCATGAAACTAATGAAGATTCTTTTACTTTTAATGACTTAAGTAAAAAAGGAATTGTTAATTTGAATCCAGAAGCAGCATTAACTCCAGATAATTATATTGATCAAAATGGTAATTCTGGAGGATTCACTAGAAAGTCTAA
The DNA here is from genome assembly GCA_937922085.1 of uncultured Tenacibaculum sp. Lineage (GTDB taxonomy): Bacteria > Bacteroidota > Bacteroidia > Flavobacteriales > Flavobacteriaceae > Polaribacter. The sequence goes on from CAKZVD010000022.1 coordinate 9,612, forward strand.
ATTAGAAAGTTATTTTGGTCAAGTTAATTATGATTTTGATAATAAATATTATTTATCTACGACATTAAGAAGAGATGGTTCTTCTAGATTCTTGAATAATAAATGGGGTACATTTTGGTCTGTAGGTGCTGGTTGGATTATCAGTAAAGAAGGTTTTTTAAACTCTTCTGACATATTAAACTACTTGAAATTTAAAGTAAGTTATGGTGTTCTTGGTGATCAAGGAGGTGTTAATACTAGGGTTAATACTTTTACAGATGAAGAAAATTATGTAGGAGCTGATTATTATGGAGGACAAGGAGGATTTGATATTCAAAACTTATTAGGAGCTCCCTCGTTAATACCAAGACCTATAGTTGATTCTAATATTACTTGGGAAACTAGTAATCAATTTCAAACTGGTTTAGAGTTTGAACTATTTAATGGTAGAATTGAAGCTAGTGTAGATTATTATAGAAAAGAGACAGGTAATTTATTTGTAGATAAAAGACTTGCCCCATCAACAGGTGATGCTGTAATTAGAACAAATGATGGTGCGTTATTAAATCAAGGTTTTGAATTTGATATAACTGGTCATATATTCAAAAAAGAAGACTTCAAATTATCTCTTGCTATAAATGGAGAAATATTTGATAATGAAATGTTACAAATGCCTATAGATAATTCAACAGGAGAGCTAAAGGTTATTAATATTTCTGGTTATTATGCACAGGCTAAAGGTAAAAGTATTTATGATTATTACCTTAGAGAATGGGCTGGGGTTAATAAAGATAATGGAGATCCTCAATGGATAGAACATTGGGTAGATACAAATAATAATGATACATATGATACTGGTGAAGGTATTGACGATTTAGCAGTATACACTTCTGAGAACCCTAACCAAACTATTAAAGAAAGATTAACAAACAACTATGCTAATGCAACAAGGAAATTTAGTAAAAAGTCTGTAATACCTAGTATCAGAGGTGCTTTTAGACTTAATACATCATATAAAGATTTTTCTTTAAGTACACAGATAGGTTATAGTTTAGGAGGGTATGGATACGACCAAATGTATGCTAATCTTATGAGTAATGGACAAGTAGGTGGTGCTAATTACCATACTGACATAAAAAATAGTTGGAAAAAAACAGGAGATATAACAGATGTTCCAAGATTATATTCTAATGAAAAAATTAATGTTAACCGTGCTTCTACAAGATTTATTACGAGTTCAGATTATTTAGCTTTGAATAATCTTAGATTAGGATATAATTTACCTAGGGCTGTTTCTGAAAAAATTGGTATTTCAGGTTTAAACATCTGGTTGTCAGGAGATAATTTGTTTTTGCTATCTAAAAGAGAAGGGTATAACCCAACAGTTTCTGCAACTGCTTTATCTGGTAGATATACATATAATCCTATAACATCTTACACTCTTGGTGTTCGAGTTAAATTATAAATTACATTTAATTATGAAAAAAATAAAATTTTTATTTAGTGCATTTATTACAAGTGTAATAATTGTATCATGTAGTGAAACTTTTTTGGATGAAAGGCCTACAAACTATATTTCTGTAGAAGATTACGAAGCATCTTCTAAAATAAACCCTGAATTATCTAGTTCTACTTTATCTGGAATATATAACCAAATGGTTACGGCTTACATAGGTGGAACAGAAAGTCAAGAAGATTTTGGTCAAAAATCTTTTGATATAATGAGTGACATTTTATCAAGTGATTTAGCGCAAGTTACAGCAGCTTATAATAGATTCGTTCCTTTTTCTAATTTATCTTGGACAAATGATCCATCTGTTAACATTCCTAATTTTACAGCTTGGAGATTTTACTATACAATTATAAAAAGTAGTAACTTGGTAATATCTGCTACTGGTGGTGATACGATACCTGAATCAGATGAATTAAAAGCTGTTTTAGGTCAAGCTAAAGCTTTAAGGGCATATGCCTATTTTTATCTTTCTCAATTTTACGCATTGGAATATAATGCAGATTTACCTATTTTACCTATATATACATCACCAGGTCAGCAATCTCAACCTAAGAGTAAAATGAGTGAAGTCTATGATTTAATGATTGCTGATTTAAATTCTGCAATTAGTCTTATGGCTAATTATAGTAGACCAAATAAAGCTTCTATTAATCAAAATGTTGCTAAAGGTTTACTAGCTTATGTTTATAGCTCTATGGGGCAAAGTAGTACAAATCGTTTAGCACAGGAGTTAGCTGATGAAGTAATTAATTCAGGTGAATTTACTTTAATGGATAAGAATGAAGTGACTGGTGGTTTCACAAAGCTAACTACACCAGGATGGATGTGGGGATTCGATATTACTACAGCTAATGGTTTAGGATTAGTTTCTTGGCATGGTTTTATGGATTATTATAGTTACTCTTACCAAGCTGTAGGTAACAATAGAGGGATAGACAGAGGTTTATACGATAAAATTAATGCTAATGATATAAGAAAAAAACAATTTGGTAAAGCTAACCCTGATGGTTCATTTGAAGAAGGAATAGATCCTTTAATACCAGCTAGAAAGTTTTATAACTTGAAAAAAGAAAGGTTTTCCCAAAACCCAATTGAAGATGATTATATTTATATGAGAGTTGCTGAGATGTATTTATTATCTGCTGAGCTATCAGCTGTTGAAGGAGATGATGCTTCAGCAAAAATTACACTTAAAAAACTTTTAGAAAAGCGTTTTGACAATGTGGCTGATTATGCATATGTAGATGCATTATCTGGTCAAGACCTTATTAATGAAATTGTTTTCCAAACAAGAATTGAATTATTAGCAGAAGGTAAGAGTTATTTATTAATGAAAAGAAGAAAACTTAGTAATACTAGAGGTTCTAATCATTTAAATAAAAAAGGTGAAACATTTGCTCATAATGATCCTAGACTTACTTTTTCTATTACTCAAAGAGAAATAACAGATAATCCTTTTATCGATAGTCAAAACAAATAACCTTATGAGACCACTCCAAAAAAAAGAGGTCACTGAAAGGTTTAAAGAATAATCAAATTGAAGGAGTAGGATTTTAATAATTCTACTCCTTTTTATATTTTTTATAAATTGATTAACAATCCGTATTAAATTTAATCTTTCTTATTTTTATACCATTTTCAGGGATCATTCCTAAATTTCGCAAGTTAACCTTAACAAAGGTTTTATACTCTTTAATGTCTTTTGAATTGAAAATATAACTTTACGAAATGTTTTTTTGCAAATCGTATAACTTGATAGTTCCTCAAGATGAGATTGATAAAAATCCAAATATATCTGAATCAGATCAGAATTAATTTTGAAAAAAGGCTGTCATTTTTTGACAGCCTTTCTTTTGCATTCAATTCAAAAATAAGAGCATTCGCATCAAATCATATGAATGAAAAAGATCTAACTCTTAAATTCGCATAGAGCAACTTATCAAGCCTTTGAAATTGTGCAGTTGTTTGAATTAATCAGATAAGTCAAGGGAGTTGTTAACCTTGACTTTTTTTATTTAAAATAGTTTCCATTTGTTGTTGTAATTCTTTTGCTTTATTAGCAGAAGCAGTAGCGAAATTTTCATCATTACCAGCATAAATAATACCACGAGAAGAATTAATTAAGAGGCCAATATTGTCTGTCATTCCATAAGTACAAACATCTTGTAAGTTTCCACCTTGAGCACCAACTCCGGGAACTAGCAAAAAACTCTCAGGAATTATTTTTCTTATTTCAGTAAAATATTCAGCTTTGGTAGCTCCAACAACATACATTAAATTTTTCGAATTTTGCCAAGTTTTAGAAGTCTCTAAAACTTGTTTATAAACTTCTTTTCCATCAATAATTTTTGTTTGAAAATCAAAAGCACCTTTGTTAGAAGTTAAAGCAAGCATAATTGTATGTTTATTATCAAAAGCTAAAAAAGGCTCAACAGAATCTTTCCCCATATAAGGAGCAACAGTAACAGAATCGAAAGCTAGATCTTCAAAAAAAGCTTTGGCATACATTGTAGAAGTGTTTCCTATATCTCCTCTTTTAGCATCAGCAATAGTAAATATTTCAGGATATTTATCATTGATGTAATTTATAGTCTTTTCTAAAGCTTTCCATCCTTTAATACCATAAGCTTCATAAAAAGCAGTATTAGGTTTGTATGAAACACATAAATGATGTGTAGCATCAATAATAGCTTTGTTAAAAGAAAAAATGGGATCCTCCTCTTTTAATAAATGTTCTGGTATTTTCTGTAAGTCTACATCTAAGCCAATACATAAAAATGATTTCTTTTTTTTAATTTCTGCTATTAATTGTTGTGTTGTCATGGTAATCGTTAATAAGTTTGACAAAAGTAAATATTATATTTGCTTAAATAGAATAACATTTATGAAAAACTTCAATGAAAGTTTATTGTATAAAAAATGGTTTTTAGGAGCCGTTTTTTTATTGCTATTAAATGATTTTTTTCTGAAAAACCAATTCCATAATGTATTAACTGGTAAAATATCTGATTTTGTAGGATTGTTTGCTTTTCCTTATTTCATGAGTTTGTTTACAAAACGAATTAAATTGGTTTATTTTTTGACTGCTATATTTTTTGTTTACTGGAAAACAGGAATATCACAACCATTCATTAATTTATTGAATAATTTAAACTTAAATATATATAGAGTTGTAGATTATACAGATTTTATAGCGTTTTTAGTGCTTCCAATATCCTACAAGTATAGAAAAGAAGGAATCAGTTTTAAAATGAATAAAGGAGTTAATGTTTTTATTGTTATTATTTCCTGTTTTTCTTTTCTAGCGACTACGCAAAAAAGAATTCATAGACCACCACATGTTGAGAAATTAGAGATGAAGTCAGAAAAGAAGTTAGTAGTTTTTTTGAAAAAAGAGCATATATGGGATGGATTAGGATATGAACCATTATATCTAAATAATGGTTATTATATTATTCTAGAAGATTCAGTAGGAATAGAAACACATTATAAAGTTACCTTGCACGAAAAAAATGATTCATTAACAACTATAAAAATAGATAGTATTTTAAAATACTCATACTCTTATTTTTTACATAATACAGATTCTCTTGGTAGAAGTAAAGCGGTAGATAGATATAGAAGTATGAAACTTACTGATTTTGAGAAAATATTTGAAGAGCGAATAAAAGAAATAAAATAATGATCAGATTCATTTTTAGTAAATTAGGTTATGGTTTTTTAACACTTTTTGGAGTGGTAACAGTTATTTTCTTTTTATTTAACGTATTGCCAGGTGATCCTGCTAGAATGTTAATGGGACAAAGAGAGGACAGCGAACAATTAAAGAACATTAGAAAGAAATATGGTTTCGATCAACCGTTAACAACACAATATATGTATTATTTGAATGATTTATCACCTATATCATTTCATAGTACAGATGCTAATAATTATACATCTTTAGCTTCAGAAAAATATACTTCAGCTAAAGTATTAAATATAGGAGCTACAGATGTAGTTGTAAAGTATCCTTATTTAAGAGAATCGTTTCAAAAAAACGGAAAAAATGTTTTAGATGTAATTAAAGAAACATTACCAAATACAGCTGTTTTAGCGATAGTTTCTATTGTAATAGCATTAGTTTTTGGAATATTATTGGGTATATTTTCAGCATTATATAAAGATACTTTTTTTGATAGAATAATAGCGGTAATTAGTACTTTAGGAATGAGTATCCCCTCCTTTTTTTCTGCAATTTTAGTAGCTTGGATATTTGGTTTCGTTTTACATGAATATACCAATTTAGAAATGACAGGTAGTTTGTATGAAGTGGATGATTTTGGAGAGAGAATTAGAATTCAATGGAAAAATTTACTGCTTCCTGCTATTGTATTAGGTATTCGTCCGTTAGCTGTTGTGGTTCAATTAATGCGAAATTCATTATTAGAAACATTAAATCAAGATTATATTAGAACTGCTAAGGCAAAAGGGTTGAGTAAATACCAAGTAATAAAAAACCATGCACTTAAAAACTCATTAAATCCGGTAATAACAGCTATTTCTGGATGGTTTGCGTCTATGTTGGCGGGAGCTGTTTTTGTAGAGTATATTTTTAATTGGAATGGTTTAGGTAAAGAAATTGTAAACGCTCTAAATACATTAGATTTACCAGTAATTATGGGAAGTGTATTAGTTGTAGCAACCTTATTTATAATTATTAATATATTGGTAGATATAATGTATAGTTGGTTAGATCCTAGAATAAAATTGAATTAAGATGAGACAGTTATTTTTTTATGTATTAGTTAGTTTTTTATTAATTAGTTGTGGTGCTTTTCAGCCTAAAGTATTTACAAATAATGCACTTGATGAAAAATTAGTAACAATAGAAAGAGATTCTATTACATTTAAAGAGATTTTAGAGAAAAATAAGGGTAAAGAAATTTTTGCTCAAATTTTTGCTACATACTGCCCTGTGAGTCAAGATAGTTTTGATGATGTAATTGCTTTTCAGAAAGAAAATAGAGATAAAGAGTATGTTTTTTTATCTGTAGATCATAGTTATCATGATTGGAAAAACGGATTGAAAAGAATGAAGGTTAAGGGTCAGTTTTATTATATTCCTAAAAAAGGAAAAGGAGCCTTGGGTAAATTTTTAAAACTAAAAAGTATACCTAGATTTCTAAAAATAGATAAACAGGGTAATATCACTGTTTTTAAAACGTCTAAAGTTTCAGATAAATTAAAATAAATGAAATACTTAAAAATACTACTAGTAATTTTATTAGTAGGATGCACTGCTAAAAATGAAACTGAATTTTCAAATAAAGCATTAAATGAAACCTTTATGTCTTTAGATGGAGTATCTATAAATTTTAAAGAGGTTATTAATAAGTATAAAGGGAAAAAAGTTTTAATAGATATTTGGGCTTCTTGGTGCGGAGATTGTATAAAAGGAATGCCTACTGTTGTGAAAATGCAGAAAGAATATAAAGATGTCGTTTTTTTGTTTTTATCGATAGATAATTCTTTAGAGGATTTAAGAGATGGAGTAAAAAAATATAATGTGATGGGAGAGCATTATTTGCTACCTTCAAAATGGGACGGTGATTTTGGTGATTTTTTGGGGTTGTCATGGATTCCAAGATATTTGGTTGTTGATGAAAAAGGAAAAATAAGTGTGTTCAATGCTATAAAAGCAAATGACAAAAAGATAGTATCTGCATTAATTTGATATAAAATGTATAATTTAATTATTACGATTTCGTAAAAAAATGAGTATATAATTTAAAAACTTCACTATTAAAAAAGTAATTTTGTATATAGCTGTTCAATTTAGATAGTGAACTAAGCTTAAAGTATTTTAAGAGATACTTTGTTAACTTTAAGTATAATATCAAGTAATTAAATAATGAGAAAAAATATTGTAGCAGGTAACTGGAAAATGAACAATTCGTTAGATCAAACAAAAGCACTTATTGAAGATTTAACAACAGAGTTAAAAGAGGTACAACTTGCAAATACTAGAGTTATTATAGCTCCATCTTTTGTAAATTTACAGCAAGCAATTCAAAACACAGAAAATAATGTAATAGAAGTTGTGGCACAGAATATGCATTATGCTAAAAGTGGTGCTTATACAGGAGAGGTTTCTGCAGAAATGTTAACATCTATAGGAGTTAAAACGGTAATTTTAGGACATTCAGAAAGAAGAGCTTATTTTAATGAAACAGATGAGAGTTTAACAGAAAAAGTAAATACAGCAATAGCAAATAACTTTGATGTTATTTTTTGTTTTGGAGAGCAATTAAAAGATAGAGAATCTGAGAATCATTTTAACATTGTTGAAGTGCAATTAAAAAATGTATTATTTGAATTGCCAGCTGATGCATTTAAAAATATTATTTTAGCATATGAACCTGTATGGGCTATAGGAACAGGTAAAACAGCAAGTGCAGATCAGGCTCAAGAAATGCATTTATTTATAAGAAACACCTTGTCTAAAAAGTATGATGCTAAATTAGCAGAGAGTGTATCAATACTTTATGGAGGAAGTGTAAAACCTAACAATGCGGAAGAAATTTTTTCTAAACCAGATGTAGATGGTGGATTAATTGGAGGAGCTTCTTTAAAAGCGAAAGATTTTTCAGCAATAGTAAAAGCAATTTAATTGGATAATATATACATACAATATAATTTTATAGTTGAACCTAAGGAACCAGCTACTGAGATATTAATAGCAGAATTAGGTTCAGCTGGATTTGAAAGTTTTGTAGAAAATGAAAATGGGGTTACGGCCTATATTCAAAAGCAAGACTGGAATAATGCAGTATTAAATAATATTTTTATTTTAAGTTCAGAAGAATTTAAAATAACGTATGAACAAACAGAAGTAGCTCAAACGAATTGGAATGAAGAATGGGAAAAAAATTTTAACCCTATTGAAGTTAATGATTTAGTGAGTATTCGAGCACCATTTCATGATAACCCAAATTTGAAGTATGATATTGTAATAGAACCAAAAATGAGTTTTGGAACTGGGCATCATGAAACAACGTATATGATGGTACAACATCTTTTAGAGATAGATGTAAATGGAAAGGAAGTACTAGATATGGGGTGTGGAACTGGTATTCTAGGGATATTTGCAGAAATGAGAGGTGCTAAATTTACAGATGCTATTGATATAGATAATTGGTGTTATTTAAATTCATTAGAGAATGTAGAAAGAAATAAATGTGAAAATATTTCAGTTTATGAAGGGGATGCCTCCCTTTTAGGGAAGAAAAAGTATGATATAATTATAGCAAATATTAACAGGAACATATTGCTTACAGATATTGAAAAATATACGAGTTGTTTAAATGAGAAAGGAATAGTACTTTTAAGCGGATTTTATAAAGAAGATATTCCTTTAATAAAAGAAGAAATTAGTAAATACAATTTAAGTATAGATAAAATTATAGAAAGAAATAATTGGACGGCTCTTAAATGTATAAAATAGATGAAGATGAGTACAATAGAAAAGATACAAGAAGAATTAGATGTATTAGTACAGGAAACTAGAAAGCATGAAATTATATTACATAATGATGATGTAAATACATTCGATTTTGTAATAGATAGTTTAATCACTGTTTGTGAACACACACCTGAACAAGCAGAACAATGTACAATATTGGTACATTATAAAGGTAAATGTGCTGTTAAAACAGGAGATTATAAAGAATTAGAATCTAAATGTACAAGATTGTTAGATCTTGGGTTATCAGCTGAAATAGTTTAATTGTGGAAAATGTTTTAAGATATTATGAGTTTTCAGATTTTTTTGAGGATAAATCGAAAGCTTTTTCAGGAAGTCAAATAGCATTTTCGGAATTAAATGAAGAACATTTTTTGATCTTTGAGAAAAAAGGTGCAGATTATAATTTGTATGTTTCGAAATTTATTTCAAAAAATGAAATAGGGATGAAACCTCCAGAAATACTAGAATTGTTAGTTGAAAACTACGATAAATCACTGCCAGAACACCGTGTTGTTTTAAGAAAATATTTATATTAAAAACTCAAAAAAACTTTTTTTGAGTTTTTTTTTTGTTCTAATGTGACTAATTAAATAAGAGAGTGTCTTAAAGAATGTAATAACGAAATAAGTTCAAAAAAATATATTAATAATCCCCAAATAAATTTCTTTAATATAATCCCTTTTTAAAAGAAATTTTATGATTATAAATAAGTAATTATAAAGATAGTAGTAGTTAGTTTTTATACTAAGTTTGGTTAGACGAAAAGGCCGTAAACATTGTTTTACGGTCTTTTTTATTGATGTTTTTATTAATTACAGAAGTTTAAGTTTTTTATTAAAAAAATTAAATAAGGGATGTGACTAATTAAAAAAGAGAGTGTCTTAATAGTGAGGCAACGAAATAACAAGTAGTTGTTTAAATAAATAAGTTCATTGTAATAATTAGTATAATAATAGAAATTCTTAAAAGGTATTCCCTAAATACTTTTTATAAATTTTTAAAAGTAATTAGTTTAAAATAGTAGTAGTTAGTTTTTATACTAAGTTTGGTTAGACAAGATTACCTCGAATGAGAATTCGAGGTTTTTTAAAAAAATAAAAAGTGACTAATTAAAAAATAAAGTGTCTTATTTAATGTGTAGAAATAGACAAAAAGTTCATTGTAAATAATAAAGTATAATTCCCAAAATAGAGCTTCTTTTAGTAAGAAGTATATCAGAAAAGAGAAGCTCAACTTTAAAGTTAAATAGTTTTAAAATAGTAGTAGTTAGTTTTTATACTAAGTTTGGTTAAGACAAGATTACCTCGAATTAAAGTTCGAGGTTTCTTTTAAAAATAAATTTTTAATTAAAAAGTGACTAGTTGTAAAATAAAGTGTCTTAATAAATAATAAGACTGATTAAAAAGTTCATTGAAAAATAAATTTCAAATTAACAATCCTTTTAAAAGATTGTTTAATCTAAAAAAATAGAAGTTCCCTTTATCTATTGTAATAAGATAGATAAACATAAAAATAGTAGTAGTTAGTTTTTATACTAAGTTTGGTTAGACAAGATTACCTCGAATGAAAATTCGAGGTTTCTTTTTAAAGAATTTTCAATCTAAAAAAAATAGAAGTTCCCTTTATCTATTGTAGTAAGATAGGTAAACATAAAAATAGTAGTAGTTAGTTTTTATACTAAGTTTGGTTAGACAAGATTACCTCGAATGAAAGTTCGAGGTTTTTTTATAATAAATTTATTTCTAAATAAAATGTGACTAATTAAAAAATAAAGTGTCATAATAATGAGTAAAGTAATTAAAGTAAGTTCATTGTAAAAATTATACTATAATCCCTAATAAAAGTATAATCCCCAAAATAAGAGCTTCTTTTTATAGTATGTCCTTTTAAAAAGAAGCTCATTTTACATTGAAAAATAATATAGATAGTTAATAATAGTAGTAGTTAGTTTTTATACTAAGTTTGGTTAGACAAAAAGAGATCTCATTTTGAGATCTTTTTTTTTGTTTTAAAAATAAAATGTTTGTTTTAATGTTTTGGTCTTCAGTAAATATGGTTTTTTATAGAGGAAAACGCTTTAAATGTTTGAATTCATTGTTAAAAGTTTAAAAATAAACATTAATTTAAAATTAGTATATTATTAAGTAGTTGTTAAAAAACAAACAATAATAATATACTTTCGTCGCTAAGTAATAAATAACATTTTAAATAACCCAAAAAAATGAAAAAAATGAAATTATCCCGAATTTCTTTATTATTAGTAGGAGCAAGTTTTTTTGCATGTCAATCAGAAAAGAATGAACAACAAGAAGAAGTAGCTTTAAACAATGTTTCTAAAGAAATAGTAACTAAATTAGCTAATTACGATATTAATACTAAAGGTGTTGAAAAAGTAAATTTTATGTTACCAGATGGTACTACAACTCCTATGCTTAGAATGGAAGGCGATATTTATATGTCTGAAGAACAGGCTTTAGGTTTGCCGAACTTACAAGATGTTTCAGGAAAAAACTATCATACAAATAATTTAGTGTCTCAAAATAAAGTTATTGATGTTATCGGATTTACTGGTGGTGGAGGTAATGCTTTATCTAGTAAAGCTCAGACTGCTTTACAATGGGCAGTAAATAATTATAATAGATTAAATTTATCTATTAGTTTTAATTTAACTTTTGGTACAGATTATGAATCTAAAGATATGGTAGTGTATACGAACCCTAATCCTCCTCGTGATGAGAATGGAGTTGAAGGTCAAGGAGGTTCTGCTGGTTTTCCTAGCGGAGGAAACCCTTTTAAGTTTGTACAAATTTATAATATAGAAGAATTTAGTACAAATGTTAATGAACATGTAATTACTCATGAGATTGGTCATTCAGTAGGATTCCGTCACTCAGATTATTTTTCTAGACAGAGTTGTGGAGATAATGTTAATGAAGGTTCAGGTAGTACTGGAGCAAATCCAATTCCAGGTACTCCTAATGGTTATGATCCTACATCTATTATGTTAGCTTGTTTTAGTACGAGTTCAGATGGTGAGTTTAATAATAATGATGTTACTGCATTAAATTACTTATACTAATATTCATATTGTATAAAAAATATTCAACCCTCTTAAGCTAAGCTTAAGAGGGTTTTTTGTTGTAATATAGAGTGTGATTTTTGTCTTTTGATATAATCATCAAGAGTCTTCTAAAAGCCTTTAAATACTTGATTTATAAAGTTTACTGTGTAAAAAAATAAAAATTATATGTTTTTTTTATGTTTAAAATGTTTTTTTTTAATGTTAAATGTATAATTATAAACAATAATATTTATTCTGGTAAAATTTTAAATTTTTGTTAAAAAAATAAAAAAAATGATATAGTTTTGTTAAAAATTAATCATTAATCAATAAAAACAATTTAAAAATGAAAAAAATGAAATTCTCCCGAGTTGCTTTACTATTAGTAGGTGCTAGTTTTTTTGCATGTCAATCAGAAAAGAATGAACAATTGGATGCTGCGGCAGTAAATGAAGTTTCTCCTGAGATAGTTGCAAAATTAGCTAACTATGATGTTAACACTAATGATGTTAAGATGGTAGACTTTATGTTACCAGATGGTACAACAACTCCAATGATTCAGATGGAAGGTGATATCCATATGACTGAAGCGCAAGCTTTAGATTTGCCAAACTTACAAGGAGTAACAGGTAAAAACTATCACACTAATAATTTAGTAGCTCAAAATACAGTTATCGATATCATTGGTTTCACTGGTGGTGGAGGTAATGGTCTTTCTCAAAAAGGAAGAACAGGTTTACAATGGGCGGTAAACAACTATAATAGATTAAATTTATCTATTAGATTTAATTTAACTTTTGGTACCAATTATCAAGATAAAGATATGGTGGTATATAACAATCCAAATATAAGTGGTGGTGGTGGTTCTGCAGGTTTCCCTACAGGAGGAAGACCTCACAAATTTGTTCAAATTCATGGTTTAGATAGTTTTAGTAACAATGTTAATGAACATGTAATTACTCATGAAATTGGTCACTCAGTAGGTTTCCGTCATAGTGATTATACAACTAGACAGAGTTGTGGGCAAAATTCTAACGAAGGTTCTGCAGGTGTTGGAGCAAATCCAATTCCAGGAACTCCAAACGGTTATGACCCAACTTCAATCATGTTAGCTTGTTTCAGTGGAAATTCTGATGGTGAGTTTAACAATAATGATGTTACTGCATTAAATTACTTATACTAAGATTTACAAATAATTTTAGATATAAAAAATCCCGAGTTTTAACTCGGGATTTTTCTTTTTTAATAAAATACTTTTTGTGAGTAATCAATTACTCTTAATAGTTTATCCATCAGTTTTACATTTACTTGAGGATAACTTATATCGTTATATTCATTTTTTAAAGTTAAATTAATGTTTTCAGGGTATACTCGTTTTTCTTCATCATTGAAATTTAAAAAATATTTTCCATCCCTTGAAATTAGTTGAGCGATTTCTGAGGTTAATTCCGTTTTATCTTCATTTACTAACTCTACTTTAATGTATTCTATTTTACCTACTTCAAAAATATCTACATTAATCTTATATTCCGTATCAGTTTTTTCAACACTTGAATAAAAAAGTGAGCCTTCTCTATTTTGTGCTAAAAGATTTGTGGAGAATAATACAAAGCAAATGATTAGTGTAATTTTTTTCATGTTTTAACGTATTAAATTTAAGACCGCAATTTACAAAACATAATATATTGGGGTTTAAATTATGATGAATATTAATTGTCTATAAATAAATATGCTAAATTCATGCCAAACTGGTTTATTGGTACTAATTTTTATAGTAAAAAAGAATGTTTGTTTTTTATAGGAATCAAGTGTTTTAGTTTATTTTTATAGTTCGTGAAAATTATTGTTTTTCAATAAAGTATGAAAAGAAGTGTGTAGATTTTAAAACATAAAAAAAGGATTGTGTTTTAAGCACAATCCTTTTTTTATTATTGATTCTTTAAATTTATTTAACAGCTTTAAGTGCGTTAATGTTTCCGTATCCAAATTGAGAATCTTTATTTGGGTAAAATTCACCAGCAGATTTCATTTTGTTTAGTACTTGTGAACGAGACCAAGTAGGATTTTTTGCCCAAACTAATGCTGCAATACCAGCGGTAGTTGCTGTAGCAACAGAAGAACCTCCAACATATCTAGCAGCATTATTGTAATAACTTAAAACAGGAACTAGTTTTCCTGAATTACGTTCCATTTCAATAGTAAAATCAATCTTAGACCCAGAATGACAGTTACTACATCTTACGTATCTTCCTTCTTTTAAGCCAGTAACAGCTACAGTTTCATTCATGCTAGCAGGAAAAATTACACCAAACCAAGTAGTAAAAGAGGTAGATGTACCACCAGCAGCTATAATCATTTTTCCTCTACTATAAGCATATTTAATAGCGTCTTTAACTCTAGAAATACTAAAAGGAGAACCTATAGACATAGAAATGATTTTAACATCACTTCTTTTTCCTAAAGCAGTTAAAGCTTCAGAAACACCTCTTTTTTCATGGTAATCATCAATTAATACATTAGCTGTACCTCTATAGGTTACTAGGTTTGCGTTATAAGCAACTCCCATAGGTAAATTGTTATTGTTTCTTGGTGCAGTAGCAACAGAAGCCATGCTTGTACCATGAGCACATTTATCATCTACACCATCGTAGTTATTAGACCATGGCCATATAGAATCTACGTAAGTACCATATTTTTGAACTCTTCTTCCAGATGAGTAACCATCATTAAAATCTTGGTTCATTAACTTTTGCTCAGGAGATAAACCTGAGTCTATAACAGCTACAGTAACACCTTTACCAGTACTGTAATTCCATGCAGCTGGAATGTTGTGTTTGTCAAAATTCCAAGGCACTCTTGCTCCAGGAGCTATTGTTCTGTAATCAGAAGATGAAATATTGTCAGATCTATATCCACAACCAAAACCACCAGAAGATCTTGCTTGCGTATTGTCGTCAGCTAATAAATAAGAGGCAGGTTCTAGGTAACGAACTCTCGAATCATTTAATAATGTTTGAATCGTTTTTATATTGGTTACTCTTATGTCAATTACGTTTATGTTTTCATCTACATATAGTTGATCTTTACTTTTAGCAGCAGCAGAATCACTATTTTCAATATTTCTTACTAGTTGAATTATATTGTCTTTAATAGATTCCGTATTACTGCTTCTTTGATATTGATCAGGAGAAGCTCCATAACCAATAGTTAATAAGTTGTCTCCATGTTTAATAGCGCTCCAGATGGTTCTAGCATCTGTTTCCATCCAATCAAAATCTCCAGTGTTATCTATGGAAGCTTGAATTTTTTTGTTTATTTCTTCTTTTGATAATAGTTCATTCTGTTGTTCTAATTGTAGATCTGATTGAGGGATTTCTTCATCTCTAGAGCATGAAACAATTAAAGTAGCTATCGCTAAGCTAAGTATTAGTTTTTTCATTTTTTTGAAGGGTTTTTTAGATTCAGAGGCGAATATATCAAAAATTTTACTAAAATTTAACGATATGTTTATTGTTTGTGTTATAATATTGTGTTTTTGTTAATAAAAAAGATGTTAAAGTTAAAAAAAAGCAGAATATTCATGGTTTTAGTTGTAAATGTGTAGTTGAGGTAATTGTTTGATAAAAAAATGCATCTTAATTTTTAAGATGCATTTTTTTAAAGCGTGTTTTTATGAAATTTGTAAAATACCAGTGTTATTCAATAATAACTCTAGTAGGTGTATCAATACCATTGATAATAGATGTAGTACCTTTTGCTACGGCTTTTACAGTTTCTGTTAATATACCAACATCTAAAGTTTCTGCTTCATCAGAGACCTTGTGATAATCTGGGTCAATATCTATTTGCGTTGTAGAAAATGTATGAGAAGGAACCCCTAATTTTGCTAAAGAAGCATTATCGGATCTGAAAAATAGATTAAACTTTACATAAGGATCTGGAAATAATTGATATCCACTTCCTTTTAAGTTTTTTTGAATGATTTTTCCAAAATTAGATCTGTCAAAACCAGTTAACCAAGCAGTTTTTGGGCCTGTTTTTGGTTCTTTACCAATTAACTCTAAATTAATACCAGCAACAAATTTGCTAGCATCGATATCTTTTCCAAAATGTTTAGAGCCTATTAAACCCATTTCTTCCGCTGTAAAAGTTACAAAAAGGATACTGCGTTCATTATTATTTTGTTTTGCAAAGTATTCTGCTAAGGCCAATACACCAACAACACCAGAAGCATCATCGTTAGCACCATTATAAATACGATCACCTTTACCGCTTTTTTTAACACCTAAATGATCATAATGAGCAGATACAATTACAAACTCATCTTTTTTACTCTTACCTTCTAAAACACCTAATACATTAAACATTTTTATATCATTATAGTCAAAATTCTGTCTGTAAGAAGGAAGGTCTTTAAATGTTTTTAATCCAATTCGTTTAAATTCATTTTCTATATATTTTGCTGCTTTTTCAATTCCTTCAGTTCCAGGTTTCCTTCCTGCCATTTCATCAGAAGAAAGCGTGTATAAATGTTTACGAACAAGTACAGTATCGATTTCTGTAGTTGTTGGATTACTTTTTTCGTTGTAGGCTAAAGTTGAAGTTTTAGGATTTTCTTTCTTTGCTTCTTTACAAGAGAAAAGAGCTAAAGAAACAATTAATATGGCTGTTATTTTTTTCATTTTTTAATTGATTTGTTTTTGATAAATATAACTAAATTAAATCGCAGTGTGATAGCTAAAGATTAAATTCATTGAGGCTAGTTTTAAGATAGATAATGAAGGTTTTTATAGATAGCTTATATGCTTGCACCGAGGTTATTCATTTCGTATTTTTGCTTCAAAATTTTAGAATGGATTTATCACTTATACCGAATATAAAATACACAAAATCAAATAACTTTTTTTTACTAGCTGGTCCTTGTGCTATTGAAGGAGAAGATATGGCATTACGAATAGCTGAAAAAGTTGTTAATATTACAGATAAGCTAGAGATCCCATATATTTTTAAGGGAAGTTTTAAAAAAGCAAATAGAAGTAGAATAGATAGCTTTACAGGTATAGGCGATGAAAAAGCATTAAAAATTCTAAGAAAGGTTTCAGAAACATTTAATGTGCCAACGGTAACAGATATTCACGAAGTTTCTGATGCTATAAAAGCGGCTGAATACGTAGATGTATTACAAATTCCTGCTTTTTTAGTAAGACAAACAGATTTAGTAGTTGCTGCGGCAAAAACGGATAAAGTTGTGAATTTGAAAAAAGGACAATTTATGAGTCCAGAAGCAATGCAACATGCTGTTAAAAAAGTAAAAGATTCTGGAAATGAGAAAGCATGGATTACAGAGCGAGGAACGATGTTTGGATATCAAGATATGTTGGTAGATTTTAGAGGAATACCTACCATGCAACAATATGCACCTACAGTTTTAGATGTAACACACTCACTACAACAACCAAATCAAAGTTCGGGAGTTACAGGAGGAAGACCAGATATGATTGAAACAATTGCAAGAGCAGGAGTGGTTAATAATGTAGATGGTTTGTTTATAGAAACACATTTTGACCCTGCAAATGCAAAATCGGACGGAGCAAATATGTTACATATAGATTATTTAGAAAAACTATTGACGAATTTAGTAGCGATAAAGAAGTTGGTAAATACTTTTTAATGAATTTTCCAATAACAGCTTCTAAACAATTATCTAAATTAACAAGGGAACTTGAAATTCATAATTGGGGTAACTTGGTAAATTACGTTCAAAAACTACCTTATGGAAGGAATGAAAATAGAACGGATTTATCATTAGTTTTAAAAGAAAAAAAAGGAAGTTGCAGTTCCAAACATGCTTTTTTACGTGAGGTAGCAATAGAAAATTCACAAACAAACATTCAATTAGTTTTAGCAATTTATAAAATGAATGCTAAAAACACGAATATTGGAGATGTATTAGAAGGTTCTGGATTAGAGTATATTCCAGAAGCACATTGTTATTTGAAGATTAATGGAGAGCGAATAGATGTAACGTCAAATAATGCAAGCTTTAAAAAGATAGAAAAAGAAATAATTTCTGAAATTATTATTTCACCCGATCAGGTGGCAGATTTTAAAGTAAAGTATCATCAAGATTTTATTAAAACTTGGATTTTAGAAAAGAAGATCCAAAAAACGTTTGATGAAATTTGGGAAACTAGAGAGGGATGTATTCAGTATTTGTCTGAGAATTGAACAGAAATGAATACCTTGATAATAATAAATCATGAATCAAATCATATTACTGTTACTTATTGTTTGTTTATCAGCGATTGCATATCAAGATTTTAAAGAAAGGGAAGTGTCGGTATTTCTTTTTGTTTTAGCTGTTTTTTTTGGGATAAGTCTCTTTTACTTGAATGCTTATATGAATTTTCTGTTGATGAATGCAGGTGTCAATATATTTGTTATTACTATAATAGCATCCGTTTTGTATATATATGCAAGATTTAAAATGAAGAAAAACCTCACAGAAACTATAGGAATTGGAGATTTGTTTTTCTTCTTTTTTTTAGCACTTAGTTTTCCTACCATGACGTTTTTAGTCTTGTTTTCAACCTCTTTGTTTTTTTCGCTATTTTTGTTCTTAATTTTAAAGCCTAATTTAAAAGATAAAACAGTGCCTTTGGCAGGATTACAGTCGTTGTTTTTAGGAATTGTTTTAGTAATAAACGGGTTATTTAATATTATTAATTTATACGCTATTTAATTGAAAAAAGAAGAATTAGAATTAACTACAGAAATTGTTCAAACAATAACCGCAGAACAAGCATACAATTATAGGATGATTCCTGTAGCTAAAAGCCCTACATTAAAATTCTTTGTAGATACGGAGGAGCTAGAAAGTTTACAACAGGAATTACAAATTATATTAAACCAAGAAGTTGTTTTAGAAAAGGTAGGAAAGGAAACAGTTGATTTTCTTTTACGAAAAAACTACCGTAAAAAAGAGAAGAAATTAACAAGATCGGCTTTACAATATTCTGATGATTTCTTGCTAAGTATGATTCATGAAGCAAAAAATATTGGAAGTAGTGATATTCATTTTGAAACTTTTGAAAAGAAAAATTTAGTTCGTTTTAGAATTGATGGAAAATTAATAGAGCGTTATACTATTAATCATTCTGAATACCCAAAAATTGTAAATAGAATTAAAATTATGGGTGGTTTAGATATTTCTGAGAAAAGATTACCACAAGATGGACGAATTAATATTGAAACCGGCGAAGGAGATTTCGATATTCGTGTTTCTTCATTACCAACATTACATGGCGAAAAATTAGTGCTTCGTATTTTATCTAAAAACAGTGTAAATATTCAATTAGATAATTTAGGTTTTACAGAAGAAGAATTAAATACCTATAAATCGGCAGTAAAAAAACCAAATGGAATTGTTTTAATTTCCGGACCTACGGGATCTGGTAAAACAACGACATTGTATGCAACTTTAAAATTGTTAAATACAAGCGATACCAATATTTTAACGATAGAAGATCCTGTAGAATATACTTTAGAAGGAATTAATCAAGTACAATTAAAAGAAAGTATTGGGTTAAATTTTGCAAGTACATTACGTACTTTTTTACGTCAAGATCCAGATATTATAATGGTTGGGGAAATTAGAGATGTAGATACCGCAAATATGGCAATTAGAGCTTCTTTAACAGGGCATTTGGTGCTTTCTACCATACACACCAACTCCGCTTGGGCTACCGTATCTCGATTAATAGATATGGGAGTTCCTCCATTTTTAATAGCCAGTACTTTAAATGTAAGTGTAGCACAACGATTGGTTCGTAAGTTATGTCCTTCCTGTAAAGTGGAAGAAAAAATAACAGATGAAAAACTTCCGAAAGAATATGCAGATGCAGTAGAAACTCATTTTGTAGCGAAAGGATGTTCCGAATGTTATCATACAGGATATAGAGGACGAAAAGCGATTTATGAAATAATTCCAATTACTAAAAAATTGGTAAAGTGTATTGAAGAGCAAGAATCGGATGTTTCTGAGTATTTAAAAGAAAATAAAATAGCAACATTAAAAGACAATGCTATTTCATTAGTAGCAAATGGAACTACTTCTATAGAAGAAATTTATCCTTTATTAATTTCATAAGAAATGACAAAGCAACAAAAAACATATGTACTTTTAGTCGCTGTAATTGCAGTATGGGGAGTAATTGGATATCAAATTTATAGTAAGTTGGGGAATGATACAGAAATAGCTACAGAAATGGCAGCTATTGAAAAGTATCAACCCAAAAATATAGAACAACGAGTAGCGTATTCAATTAACGAAACGTATCGTGATCCTTTTTTAGGAACTATTAAAACAAAGAAAAAGGTTGTGAAAAGGAAGAAAGCAATGAAAAAAACGGATCCTACAAAACCTTTTCCAAATATTGTGTATAATGGTGTTGTAAATGGAGGAGGGGTACAATCGTATGTTTTAACCGTAAACGGGAAACAAGAGTTATTTAAACTAAGAGAAACGATTAAAAACATCAAACTAGTAAAAGCAAGCTCAGAAAAAATTACCGTGCAATTTAATAACGAGTCAAAATCATTTGATTTAAAATAAATGAATCTTTTAAAAAAAGTAAAAGCAAGTGCCTTACAATATGTATTAATTATAGGAGTAATTATTGCATTGGTTGTTTTTGCTTTTATAGGCTTGGTTTCTTTACAACAGCGAATGCAGTCTAAAAACATCGTATTTAAAGAAGCAATTCGTAATGTGCAAACTGGTTTTCAGTATCTCGAAAATAATACGATTCATTATAATGAAGAGAAAGAAATACAAATTTCAAATATTGGATTAGAGAATACAATTATTTCAAAAAAACATTGGGGCGTTTTCGATATTGTTACCATTACTTCTAAAATAAACAACGAATCGTTTACAAAAAGTGCTATTGTAGGAAATAACAATCCGAAACAAGATGCGCTATATCTTCAAGAAAACAATACACCTTTAGTAGTTGTAGGAAAAACCAAAATTGTAGGAAATGGATCGTTACCTAAACAAGGTGTAAAAACAGGAAACATTGCCGGGACTTCTTTTTATGGGAATCAATTAATTTACGGAAGAACAAAATTGAGTACTTCCTCATTGCCTTCTATTAAAAATTTGACCTATCTAAAATCATTAAAAAATAGTGTGTTAGGAAATAATGAAACACAGTTTTTTGACTTAGAAGAAGGAATAGAAAAAACGAATAGTTTTTCTGAAGAAACTATTTTTAACGCGTCTAATTCAACGGTGATTTTAAGAAGTGTTACCTTAAAAGGGAACATAATAGTGTATTCTAATACGAAAATTAAGGTAGATAAATCAGCAATATTAGAAGATGTGCTATTAATTGCTCCGATTATAGAAATAGGTGCTAACACAGTTGGTAATTTTCAAGCATTTGCTACCAAAGAATTAAAAGTAGGGGAGCGGTGCGATTTAAAATATCCGAGTGCTTTGGTGTTGTTATCTAATAAAAGTCAGAAAAATACAGCAGCTAAAGAAGCTTCTTTTTTTATAAAAAAACGAACAAAGTTAAAAGGAATTGTATTATTTATAAATGAAGATACACAAAAGATTAATTTTAATCAGCAAGTAGTTATTGCTGAAAATACGATGATTACAGGCGAAGTGTATTGTAATCAAAATTTAGAATTGTTAGGTACTGTGTATGGTACTGTTTATACTAATAAGTTCATAACAAAACAGTTTGGAAGTGTGTATGTAAATCATCTTTATAATGCAGAAATTAACCATAAAAAATTACCGATTCAGTATTGTGGATTGGCTATAGATGAGAACACTCAAAAAGTAGCGAAATGGGTGTATTAAAAAACATAAAACAGAACGTATTTAAAAAAGTAGCAGCCTCTTCTTTAACAGAGGTGTTAACAGCTACCGTAATTATTGCAATAGTTTTTGGAGTAACGGTAACCGTATTAAGTAATATTCTACAATCTGTAAGAGCTAAAGACAGGCAGTCTATAGAGAATGAGATAAATGAATTGCAGTATTTAATTCAGCACAAACAATTAAAAATTCCTTTTGGAGATAGCGTAAATGACTGGAATATTTCTGTAGAAAAAGAAGAAGAGAATTCTAATTTTATACTTATAAATGCATCACATTTAAAGACGAAGAAAAAAATACAACGAAAATTTATTCGCAATGAAAATTAACACTAAAATAAAAGCGTTTACGTTAAGCGAAATGTTGGTAGTGTTAGTAATATCTAGCATTGTTATTTCAATTGCTTTTTTAACGCTATCTATGGTGCAAAAACAAGTAGGTGTAATAAGAAAGAATTTAAATAATAAGCAAGAGTTACAATCTTTAGAACGAATTTTATGGAACGATTTTAATTCATATTCAATAACTTATTCTGAAAAAGAAGATGCATTATTTTTTGCAAATTCAACGAAGGAGTTTGAATATGAGTTTAATGAAGAATATATATTAAGAAAACAAGATACATTTTTAGTGAAAATAAAAGAAAAACAGTTTTTTTTAGACGGAAAGGAAGTGCGTACAGGTTTTGTAGATGCTGTTAAAATAGAAACTTCTCCTATCTTTGGAAATACCCATCTTTTTATTTTTAAAACTAAAGATGCTACTTTTTACATGAACGATTAATGGCTTTTCAATTAGATAATACCAATAAAACAAAAAAGAACGAAAGTTCTTTTGACGTGGATTCACTTTTAAAAAAAGAAATCCAAATATTCGGAACGTCCTTTTCTAATAAAAAGAAGGAAGCATTTTATACGGAATTAAGTGTGTTGTTACATGCTGGTTTAGAGTTGAAGGATGCATTAGAATTAATAGGAGAAGAGCAAAGGAAAGATATTGATAAAAAAATATTTCAAAATATTGTTGACGAATTAATTAGTGGTAAAAATTTATCGGAAGCAATAAAAACACAAAAATATTTTTCTGAATATGAGTATTATTCATTACAAATTGGAGAAAAAACAGGGACTTTAAAGAAAGTAACTGGGGAATTAGGTGTTTTTTATCAGCGTAAAAATGAGCAACGACGATTGGTAATGAATGCACTTTCGTATCCTATTGTTGTAATTTGTACCGCAATTTTAGCAGTTTTTTTTATGCTACGTTTTGTAGTACCTATGTTTGCTGATATTTTTAAGCAGAACAAAGTAGAGTTACCTTGGATTACGCAACAAATTATAGCGCTATCAAATACTTTTGAAAAGTACTATTGGATTTTATTTCTCTTCATTATAGGAGTATTTGTATTTGTTCGTGTTTTTAAAAATAAAGATTGGTATAAAAAGGCATACACTTCTTTTTTATTGAAAGTTCCGTTTGTAGGTAATTTTGTAAGGAAAATTAAAATAGCACAATTTACACAAGCAATCACCTTATTAGTAAGTGCTAAAGTACCATTACTTAATGGAATTCAGATAACAGAAAAAATGATTGATTTTTATCCGTTACAAAAAGCATTAAGAAAGGTAGAGCAAAATATTTTATTAGGTAAAAGTTTACATCAAAGTATTAAGAGTGAATCTATATTCGACCCTAAAATGAGCTCTTTAATAAAAGTAGCAGAAGAAACCAATCAGGTAGAAACTATTTTTAACAGATTAACGTATCAATATACTAAAGAGATAGAGCACCAATCAAAAATGTTAAGTGCTACTGTAGAGCCTTTAATTATTTTAGTATTAGGAAGTATTGTAGCAGTTATTTTAGTTGCAATGTATTTGCCAATGTTTAAATTAAGTACGGTTATTGGGTAGTGTTTTTTTGAATATATGATGAAAGTAATTTTAATAGTAAGTGTAGTTTTTTATAATAACTTATTCAATTTTGAAAGAGATCAAGGGGTTTAAACCCCTTGTTACAGTTTGAAAACGAAATCATTATATAAAAATCGTATGAAATCTAAATTAAATAAAGAATATAAGCAATTATTTAATGAATTGAGAGATATTATTAACTCATGGGAATTAATACTAGATTCTCCAATAGATGAATTTGATTCGATAAATCATTTGTTCTTGAAATTGTTATATAAAGATGCAAATGAAGTTGAAATTTCAAGAAAGATTCAATTTGAATTGAATAACAATTATGGGTTTTCTATAGGAGATATTATTATTAAAGAAATGACTATTGAAGTAATAGAGTGGTGGAATAATAAAAAATCTTATAGAGTTTTATAATAGTTACTCAAATTTGAAATCATTATCCTCAATATAGAAACTGTTTTTTTTCCAAAAATCGGTTTCAAAATCTAATTTTATATTTTGTTTTAAATCTCTAATAGGTCGTTTTATCGTTTTTATGTTTTGAGTTTCAATATTTGTTGATATTAATGAGTATATCTGATAAACACTATTCAAAAAAGTATCATCCGATTTAGAATAAAAATTTGTTTTATTGATAACCTTAAGTAAATTCGTAAAGTATTTTCCGTTTACTTCTTTATAAGATTGAATAATTTTATGAAAAAGTTGATGTTTGTTTTTATAATGTTTTGAGGTTTGTTTTTCCCTTGCTACACAATGTTCGTAATATAAAACAGCAAAAGATTGTTTATCAATATATATAATGCCATTAGAGCTAATAGGAGCAGGGTAACCATATCCTGTAGAATATGAACCTGGAGAGTTATTTATAAAACTAATTTTATAAACTTCTTTACCATCGTATTCGACTAAACCTTCTTTTTTTAATTCATAGCTCGATGTTCTGTAAAGAACATTTGTTTTACTCAAAATAATGTCTCTAATAATAATATGCCATAAACTCCCAATACCTCTATCTTTTTTTTTACTAAAATTATTAGTTGTACTTCTTAATTGAAGAATATTACCAAAAATGTTGTTGTCGGGGTTATTAGTTCCGCTATTTCCTTTCTTAAAATATGTTTCTAATACTGCTTCCTCATTAAATACTAATG
Source organism: uncultured Tenacibaculum sp. (assembly GCA_937922085.1). Lineage (GTDB taxonomy): Bacteria > Bacteroidota > Bacteroidia > Flavobacteriales > Flavobacteriaceae > Polaribacter. Next base: position 34,646 of record CAKZVD010000022.1, read on the forward strand.
AGTCTTTATTAAACCATTGTACTTTGTAAAATAAGGTTTGATTGAAAGGAGTTTGTACATAATTATCTTTAATTTTTTTTTCTGCTCTTTTAAGAATATCCTTTGCAGAAAGTGTTTTTACACTTTTTAAAATAACTTCATCTAAAATAGTTGTTGAACTTTCTGTTTTCTGAAGTAATATTTCTATTGTTTTTTTTGAATTAATTACTTCTTCTATTTTGAGAGAATCAGATCTATATCCAAAACTAGAGAATACAAGATAATCATTTGGGCTTTTAATAATTCTAAATTTTCCTTTACTGTTTGCTATTGTGCTTTTGTTGTTTGATGAATAATAAACATCAACATAAGGGATAGGAAGATTAGATTTTTTTTCTTTTATAACACCTTCAAGGTTATTTGTTTTAGCAATATTAATAGTATCAGCTAATTCATTATAATCTCTGTATTTAGGAGGGTACATTTTAGGAATGTAGTAGATACCATCAAAAATTTTGTGCCAATTAGCATAAATGGGTAAATAACCTAAACAAGATGTATAAAAAGAAGCATTAGGGAATTCTTTTTTATCGATTAATTGAGCTTTAGAATTTTTATTGTACAATAGTATCTCAATACTGTTTTTAGGTGGTTCTATAATGGGAGTTTCATCCTTTGTTATATTAAAATAAGCTCCATTATATGAAGTAAAACTCATACTATACAGTTCATTTCCATAGTAGTCTTTTAATATTTTTCCCATAGGAATAGCATGATGTAGTTCTTTGATATTGTTAATCTCTTCTTTTAAGGTTGAATGGTTATAAGATGTCTTTTTTTCTAAATCATGAAATTTAGTGAGGTAATTCTCTGTAATTTTTGTGTACTTAAAATTATGAAGTTTGTTTGAAAAATGATAACTAGCTCCCCAGCCAATAATTTTTTCATTTGGAAATTGGTTTTGTAGAAAAATTAAATTTTCTGCCATTTGTTTATCTCTCGGATTTTGAATGTGGGTTTTTTCTTTTTGAGCAGATTTTAATGTGAAGTCAAAATCAGAAACAACACTCTTAAATGTTTGTTCAATAATTTTAGCGTTAAGACTTTTATTTTTGATGTTAGAAAGATACTTTTTTATTAAATTAAACAATTTATACAAATCTAAAGAATCTTTTTTGTTGTTTTTGTATTCATTTAAATCATGATAGACTAATGTTTTTTCAATTTTGGTATATATTTGACTAGATAGGTTTATTTTATTTCTGTTTAAGAGTTTTTTTAAATCAGGAATAAAATGTTCTTTAAATAATGAAGATTCTTGGTTGTCAAATCCTAAAATTTTCATTTCAGGATTTTGTGAAACATAATCTAGTAATTCTTTAAAAGCAGACGTTTCTGTCCACATAGAGAAAATACTTTGGTTATAAATAGAGATACTTTCTTTTTTAGTTTTATATAACTGATGGGCTTTATAATTATCATACATTCCGCTTTCAAAAGTTATAATATTAAAGCCGAATTTTTCATGTAGTTGCTTTATAATTTTCACTTTTTTATCAAAAACAGCTCCATCATAATGCGTTTGTTCTCCAAGTAATACAATTTTTGAGTTTTGTAATGGTGATAACTCTGTTATATTGAATTTAGATTGTGCATTTATGGAATTTATTATAATATTCCTAAGTACATGACAAAAAAACAAATCTTTGACAATAAGTGATTTAGGTTTGTTTTTAATAGGAAAAGACATTGATTTTTAGTATCTTAGAAAGATGATCTGACCTATTTTTCTAATGATTAAAACCAATGTCGAGACTAA
>CAKZVD010000023.1 GCA_937922085.1 uncultured Tenacibaculum sp.
TTATACGAGGAAGTAACGTACCTAAGTAAAGCAAGTGGCAAGGTTGTTTGGAGTGATCTAAGAACTGAAGTAAGCCAGACTGCGAGGTTGGTTCTGAGGAACACGAACTGGATATGAGGCTGTAAGGTTGGATAAGTAGGCCCCGCTAGTGCTCGAATCCCTTCGAGTACCATTTATAAATAATTTGTTGGGTCTATAATAAAATTAAAAAGCTCCCTGAGCATACTCATACTTATCACCCGAAAGGATTCGGGCGCTAGCAGAGGGTAATTCTGTTGATTTTATTAATTCTGAAAGAAATTCCTTTTCAAAACCATTTTTCATTTGAATTTCAGTTCCAGGAAATCCTTTATAAACTTCTATTCGTTCGATTTCATCAGAATTCAATATCAATGTTTTTTTTACTGCACAAGAAACTGTAATAATTAATATTAAAATATAAAATATGTTCTTCATTTTTTCTATTGTGACTATTGGTTCGGCTATGATTAGTACAAAATTAAATTTGCATTTAATTTTAGATTAAGCCCTGAACCAAAACTTTTTATTTTAATTATAGTTTTTGTTAGTATCAGTTATTTTTTTAAACATCAAATTTATAACTCTTCCTGAATCTAACTCTAAACCATAAATCAGGCTATTTTTTCTTTGAAACCTTACTAAACCTCGATTAGTTGAAAATTCATCTATATCATTAATAGTAGATTTAATGGTTGATTTTTTATTATCAATTCTAAGAACCAAAGTTTGGTTTTCTATTTCAAAACTATAATTCACATCTAATTCTTTACTGTAATAAACGCCTAAATAGTCTTTTAAATTAATTCTAGTAATGTCAATTTCCTTTTTTCTTGTTGTGGTTATTGTCTTTCTACTACCTTCCATAACTTTAAGTGTCTGTGTGAAACCATTTTCTAAATTAGAAAATGAAAAACTCACATATTCATTTCCTGATATTTGAAATATATTGTTACTTAATCTCTTAAGATCATGATTTGATTTATCCCAACGTTGAAACAATTTTAAAGAGTCGTTCTTAATAAAGAACTTAGCAATAAAACCTGGGCTTAATTCATAATCACCTGATAATTGACTTAGTTTAAATTTACCTTCTGGATTATCAATCTTATTTTTTTTATCTCTCTTAAAAATGTTTTCAGTAAATTTATCTTTCAACAATATATCAGCGATTTTATAAGCTATACTTGATGGATTGATATCGTCTCTGTTGGCAAATATTGCTATCGATAATTTTTGATCTGGAAAGCGTAATAATTCTGCTCTAAAACCAACGAAGCCCCCTCCATGTGTGATAGTTTTTAACCCTTTATATTTACTTATCCTTAATCCAGAAGCATAGTCAATAATTTTACCATTATTTAATATGCCTTGTTCGGTCATCATACTCCAAAAATGTCTACTCAAAGTCTTAGATTTATAATAAGAGTCATCCCATTTTTTTATATCATTAATGGTAGTAAATATACCTCCATCACCAATCATATCTAAAGTTGTCATGCTAATTTTATAATTAGCGTTATTATCTAGAACATATCCAGACGCTCTATTTTTCACTATTTGTGTATGGTCATTATGAAAATGTGTATTGTCCATTCCAAGGGGGGTAAATATTTCTTTTTTTGCAAATTCAGCCATGTTTATCCCTGCTATCTTTTTTACAATTTGACCAAGAAGCCAATAACCAGAATTACTGTATAAATATTCTTCCCCAGGAACAAAGTTTAAATAAGATTGATTTACTAACCATTTCATAACATTGTCATCAGTGTAATAGTCATCATCATTTAATCCTTTTAAATAAGCAATTTGTAAGTAATCTCTAATACCACTCGTATGATTTAGTAAATGTCTAATTTTAATTTTTTTAGCATATTCGGGAAATTCTGGGAATATTTTTTTCAAATTGTTATCAAGACTTAATTTATCTTTTTCTACAAGAAGTAAAATACATGCAGCTGTAAATTGCTTGGAAGTTGATGCAATCCTAAATACTGAAGATTCTGAGTTTGGAATATTATATTCCATATTGGCTAATCCATAACCTTTAGTATAAATTAATTTATGATCTTTTATAATACCCATGGAACAACCTGGTGCATATTTATTATTCCATTTGGAAAAAACACTATCTATTTCCTGACTTTCTTTTATCTGTCCAAAAGAATATATTGAAAAAAATAAAAGAAATAATAATAAAAAATATTTTTTCATAGCTGTATGTTTTTTTAGGGGTACCAAAGTGTTTGTGTATGTTTGATTGCGTTGTAAAATCACTAAATTTAGTAAATAAAACTAGCAAAAGGAGTCATCTGAAGGATTATTTTGAAGTAACCCCCGCTAGTGCTCGAATCCCTTCGAGTACCATTTATAAATAATTTGTTTGGTCTATAATAAAATTAAAAAGCTCCCTGAGCATACTCATACTTATCACCCGAAAGGATTCGGGCGCTAGCAGAGGGGCAATACTGCTAAGCCCCAAAATTAGAGGCTGGATAAATTACTGAGGAAAAATTAAAAACAACGCTCTTAAACCTGTTTTTTATTATCTCCATCATCGGATAATTAAATGGATATTGAACAAGTATAAACGCTTTAAAAGAAGTAGAGTCTTAGCTGTAAAATGGCTAAGAGGTATAACTATAGATTATCCAAACCTGTTTTATCATTGGGTATTAGGTTATCAGTTAACCTAAAGGAATTAACAGCATAATAAGAGCCGTATGAATTGAGAGGTTCACAGCCTGTCCCGTACCTGATACGGGATACGGTTCAGTGAGAGGTTTAGGGGTGAAATTCCCCTTTACCTACTCGACTAGGCACAGTTTTTTATGTATTCAATTAAACATTCTGGTGTTTCTGAATATTGACTTAATTGCGTAAGAATAAGAGATTTGTCAATGTTAAATGTTGTCTTTTTTTTCAATATGTTTTTATTTTTATTGCAATCTTCTATTAAATATTTTAAAAAGATAATTAAAAATTCAATTTCATATTTTCCCCGATGTTTTTTTGTTGGTGGTATAGTATAAAAATCTTTCATACTTTCTTTAATTTCATTTTCATTAATTTCTATAGCATCAGGAAATTTTTCTTTGATTTTAGTTAAATTATAATCAGATTTTATTTCTCCTATCTTAATGGTTACAAAATCTTTAGGGAATTTGTCATTTAAAGATATATTCAATTGTAAATTATTTAAACGAGCCTTTTCTTTTGCTGTTGAATACCAAACATTGAATAAAGATGTTGCTCTATGATGTTCTTTTTGATTTTCATTGAACAAGTCAATAATCTCTGTAAATTCTGAGTCTGTTTCTTTAAGCATAAACTCATTTTTAAGAATTCTTTTAAGCACAGTTTGTGTACAATATAAGTTTTCAATAGAGTAGCAAGGTGTATTGTAAATATCATTTTCATAAATCTCCTCGTCAAAATCTTTATCTATAAAAAATGCAGTTTTAAAATCTGGATATTTATTATTAATTGATTCATATGTATGAATTACAGATTTTTTATTACCACAAATAATTGGATGATGATTCTCTCCAAAATTCGCATTGATTCTGGGAAAGTAATAATGAGAATCTTTACCTTCATAGAAACAGAATAAGTCTGTTTTATATTCTCTATGTAATAATACAAATCTGTGAAAAGCGACAACTGATGAGTTTCTGCTTTTTTTGAGTAAGTCTTCTGGTTTCATCTATTAAAAACTAGTATAATCAGTTAAACCATAAGCATATTCTCTCATTGAGTTATCGTAAATAAATGGTGAATGAGTAACACTAAAAATGAAATTACATTTTTCAGATTTTACAATATCTGGTAATAGTTTTTGTTGCCAATCTATTGATAAAGATAATTCTGGTTCATCAAATAATACAATAAAAGATTTATTTAAGTCTAAATATATTTTAGAAAATAGAGATACAATTTGTTTTTCTCCTGAAGATAGTTGTTCTAGTTTGATTATATCTGAAGATTTTTCTCTTATAATTTCTAATTTAATTGAACTTTCGTTGTATTTAAAGTTTTTAAGATTTAGATACCTATTACAAGTATCAGCAAAGTTTTTTATTGCTAAATCTAAAATTTCTTGTTGATTATATAAATCAATAAGTTTATCAATAAAGTATAAAAGTCCTTTATTTGTTCTACTTCCAGAATTTACATATTGAATAATATTTAATTTGTCTTCTTCAGAAATTGATTTACCAACTCTGTCTAAAATTATTTGTAGTTTGTTTTTATCTACTTGATTTTTAAATTTATAGTTAGGGAATTCTTTAGATAATTGGCTAAGTAAATCTCCAGATATTTTTGAAAAACCTACTAAAGATTTTTGGCGAATTTCATCTGTTAAACTATCTATTTTTTGTCTAACATCTTGCATTCCAAACTGAATTACATCGTCATATTCATCGTTAGAACTCTCAAACTCATCCTCATCGAAAAACGGACTGTCATAATATTCGTGTTTAGATTTTAATTGCTTTTTTAAATTTTCAAGTTGTGATTCAATACGTCTAAAAGTAGGAAAGTACAATATTTTACTCTGAATGTTTTTATCAAGAGTATCAATTACTTTTTGAAAATTAATTGATTCTGTTTCTCCAATAAATTTAATGATATTATCATAAATAAATTTTGTAGGCGCATTAACTTTTACGTTTATTTTATTAAGAATTTCTACCACAAGGAACCGTTTCTTTTGTTCGGCAAGTTTTTTGTTGTTTATGGCTTCTTTTAACGTTTTAATGTCATTTTTAGTCAACTCATTTTTAAGTATGTTATAAAATCCACCGCTTTGAAATTTTGCAGGTCTATCCACAAAAAATTCTAAATCATTTTTTGAAAATGAGATTTTATTCTTATTTGAAAAATGTAACTCAATATCCTCAAAAACTATAGAGTTTAATTTCTTAAATTTTTTATCTAAAAGGTAATATAAACAATTTAGGACAGTAGTTTTTCCTAGTCCATTTTCTCCAACAACGATTTTAAATCTGCTATCAAAATCTATGTTAATATTCTGGTAACCAAATAATTTGGTTATTTTAAATCTTGTAATTCTGTTCTTTGTCATATTTTTTTCAAATTGTGCCTAACAACTGTATAAATGTACTATTACATTTATACAACCAAATAATGGTATAAAGTGTACCTTTTATATTATTTAAAATAATTTTTTATGTGAGAAAATAATAAAGGAATAGGAGGTTTAGTCACTTATTTCTTAATCTTTTTTTCGAGCTTAAATTTATAAAATAATAATAGAGGCACAATGTTTTTATTATATAATTTTTATAAAATAGTATCATTTTGTTATATTATTTTAATGTTTTGAAAAAATAAACTACGGATAATACCTCTTTATTTTTGTTAAATATTTTGTACAATTTTCAAACAAAACTTTTTAGAAGTGTACAAGGGTGTACCCTCGTATTCCGCTAGTTTTCAAAACTAGTGGTGCACTCAAATTAACTAACTTTTTTAGCTAAACTTAAAACTATAGTATTATGGTTAAATGTATCTAATTAGTGTTGTTGCTTACTCTTACCCACTACTAGTTGAAAACTAGCAGTAGCACTAAACTATAACGTAACGGGGGAATTTCCGTAGGAAATTCAGATGTAGCAAACGAGCAACGACCTTAAATTGTATTTAAAATTTATAAAAAAGACTATAAAAAGTAAGGCTAAGACCATAAATGCATTGTCTTTAATAAAATGGATGTTCATATTCTTTATATATTATTTTTTAAGCCACTATAAATTAAAAACAGTTTATAATTACTAAAAAAACAAGCCTCTTAAAAAGGGGGATTTAAAGTTGTTTTTTGTGAAATTATGGGGTTGTGCAACGGTTATCATTGTTGGTAGTAGTTTTTATTCAGCGTTTAATTCAAACAATAAGTCTTTAATCATTATTTCAAAATTCAGATATAATTCTTCGTTTGGCACTGGTTCATCGTATAGAGTCTCGTGGTCAAATCTAACAATTGGACAGTCATTGTTTTTCATTCGGTTAGAATCAAAACAGACAATTCCCCAATCGCTATAATCTGCAAAAGGAATAAAACCTTTTTTGATAAGTTCATCAGGTTCCCAATATTCAAAGTATTGTTCTAACAAATCATTTTTCCAATCTCTTATACAATGCTTAAAGAAAGTAATTTCTTCAATATTTTCTAATTCATAGAAATGTTTATATTTTAAAAAATCCTTGTAAATTTTTGGGTATTTTAATCCTATTTTATCCTCTAATTCAGTTAGATCTTTATCAGTTACTATGCTGGGAATTGCTTTCCACGGAATCCAATCATCTTTCTGATTAACGCTTTTATCAATCATCTCATTTGGCATATTTAGGTTCGGTCGGAACATTAAATTTTCCTGTTTTAGACTTATCAACGATTTGTTTACGTATTCAAATATTTCTTTTTTGCTCATTTTTTTTACTTACTGCCAACTGCTCGGCTATTGTTAGTACGGGACTAAAAATACACTTAATTTCGGACTAAGCGATTAGCCAAAACTTTTTATTTTGTTTTATCTTTTTCTGTTCTAAAGCCAAATCAAAAGATTTGGCGAACTTTATGAAATTACACTAAACTTTGAATTAAGCACCAAAACCCGTATTAATTATAGCCATTGTAGCTGTTTCGCAACTCTACAATTGATTAAAAATGGCTACTTTATCAAGTTTTTATATTTCGAATTTTACAGTTTTCTTAAACTCAATATTCAATAATTGTAATTCCTGTTTCCAATAATTTTTATTTTGTTCTTTAGAAAATATAGAAGGATATTCCAAACTCCTCGTTGGTCCACAAGTATTAAAATCCAAAATTTGTTCGTTCTCATATTCCTCATAATTCCCATAGAAAATCCATTTCCCCGTTCTTTTAGGATGTGGTCTTCCAGAACAAGAAGTAGGATAGGCTCCCTCTATAATTTGATTTTTCTTAATTGTTCCTTTAAAAACCTCAATAACCTTGAATTTATATCCTTCAGTTGTAGATGAAATTAATTCACCGATTACTATCAATCCATTATTATTTATGCTATTCTTTATTCCATTCTCACTCCATTCAGCCCATAACATTTTTGAACATTCACAAGCGTAAGATTTTAACCCAAAACAGGATAGTACTATTAATAGATAAAATGATTTTTTCATAATATTTGCTAACAATTATATATAGTTACCAAAGTAACTATATATTTCTTATAAGAATAGTAATTTAATAAATTTTAGATCCTGTCTCATTAATCTTCTATTTCGATTTAAATAAATTAACCGAAACTGTAGCTAGCTCTGAATTAGGGAATTTTTTAAACGTTTTATCATCAGAAACCAATCCGATATGCTCCATAGCTTTCATATATTCTTCTATTTCAATAATATATTGATCTGAATATCCATGTGTAGCATCGTAAGCAGTAGCAGCTGTTTTTCCTAAGTTTTTAGAAACTAATTCTGGTTTAGAAGTATGTAATTCTATCAACAATAAACCAAAATTACTGATGTAAGGTTTCCATTTATTAAAATGTTCTTTTAAAGAAGAAATTACAAGATTGTTATTTAACCTTTTTCCTTTTGAAACGTATGCACCTGAACAAGTTGTTGTTTCAATTTCGTTAACCAATGTTGGTTCTTCCCAAATTCTATTATGATCTAAAAAAGTACGAACATTCAATAAATCCTTTAAATCAATTCCATATTTTTCCTTTAAGTCTTTAGCCATTAATGTTGGGTTTCCAATATCTCCCCACATTACTTTTGCCCATATATCTGCTTGTACTAAGTTTTTTCTTGTAATTTTTAAAGCAGCTTCATTGTAATCTACACCAATTAAAAACAAAGGATAATCTTCTAAAACCTTTCCTCTAGAAGTCTGATTTTCTATAATATTAAATAAATGTTTTAAAAAAGCACCATTACCGCAGCCTACATCAACAATACCTTTAGGTTGTTCATGAATAGGTTTATTAAACAAATTAATGATTATTTCATCGATCACTTTAAAATAAGCGGTATGAGCGCCACCACTTCCCCAAACATTCATAGCTCTATCTACATGAATTTCCTCTTTATGAATTTCAGATAGTAACTTAGTGGGAGACCCAAAAATTAAAATCTCTAATTTTCTAAGTGTAGGAATGTAAGAAACAGTAACTCCGTAAGCGCTAGCTCTTCTAGCAAAAAATAAACCTTTGTCTGTAAATTCATAAGATTGACCTAACTTAACAAACCAGCCTAAATGAGCAAGCATATCTAACAAACGAGCAAAATTTCCTGGTTCTTTATGAAACTCTTCTGCTTTAAATTTTGTTTGCATAAAATATTTATGAAACATTCCATTCATTCCTAATAAAACTAGAGTAGGACCAATAATAATACCTTCAATATGATTTAGGATTTGCTCTTGAATAACCTTCGTTTTTTCATCAGAAGAAACCTCCATTCCAAATTGATTACTAAATTGAGTAAATAAAGATTCTAGTTTTAAAAAGGGAGCTAATTCAAATTTTCGAGAGCTATAGTTTCCAGAAAATTTTAGTAATGCAAAGGCATCTTTATATAAATGAAAATGCTTAAAAGCAATTTTTGAAAACTCATTAGTTTTAAACAGTACTTCATTTTTTGAGTGATCAATATGTTGTGTTAACCATCCTTGTGAAGCCAAAGTTCTTAAAGCAACATTTAAATAGCCTTCATTCGCTTTAAAAGTAGTAGCTAATTCGGTAACATTTACTGTTTCTTTATCTAATAAATGGTCAATAATTCCTTTTTCTTTTAATGTATAAGCTGCTGGGCAAGTTACGATTCCATCTAAATGACGAAATAATTTACTTCTTAAATCAGATTTTTCTTGTTTTGATAACATTATTAGGAGGTGGTTTTAATAAAAGTTCTTAGCCCAATTTAAGTATAATTCCTGTTTTTATAGCACTTAAAGTTGTAAGATCTTTAAAAGTCCCAATTTTAATACCCGGACTAGAAGTTCTAGGTTTTGTTCCATCTCCGTATGAAGTATTACCATACATAAATAAAATTCCAAATTTTTTAGTGTCAGTTTGCGAACGCCAATAAACGACATCTCCTACATCGAAAACTTCTTTTTCTTCTCCGTTAAAAGCGATATCTAAATCATATTGATAAAAGAAAACTTCTCCTCCTATATTGTTTGCTTCACCTTGTAAAGAAGGGGAGTTTTTAATAGCTTCAATGATTTTTGAAGAGATATTCCATTCAATATTTATTTGTTTATTTTCAAAATAAAGGATGTTATTCATAATTAGTGAAATATGAGTTTATTTTTTTAGAGTGAAAATATAAAGCATTTTTAATTATTATAAGGATCCATAATTCCTATTGGTTTATAGCCTTGTTCTTTTTTTAATTGTTTTTTGTTAAAACTACCTTCAAATTCATTTGAGTAGATGGTTAAGTTTTCGTGAATATAAAGTTGAAATCTAAATTTAGATTTTATTTTCCCTTTTAAACAAGGAGCTTTTAAATCCCAATACTCATTTGGTTTTATAAATACACTATGATAACTATTACCACACGAGCTACTTGGTAAGTATTCTATGTCTTGCCATTTGTTTTTATGAAAAACTTGTCTTTTTAAGTATAATCGACTGTCTTGTGCAGGAACTTCAGCAATTGAATCTGTTTTGTTTATAATGAATACTTTAAAGCCTTGTATTCCTTTTTGAAAAGAAACAATTGAGTCTGTTTTTACAATTACTTGTAATTTATTTTTTTCAAATAAAGAGGTGTTTTCTAAAGTCAATTTTTTAGGAGCATTTTTATCTTTATAAAACCCACCAAGTGCGGTTGTATCAATTTGGCTTGTTCCAACATGAAAATACCCCCGAAGCTTAAATTTTACATTTAAACATTCTTGCCCGAAAGAGTTTTGAGAAATTAAAATGAATAATAAAAGAGCTAATTTTTTCATCTTTTTTTTCTCTAATTTAGATTATTATTTTTTTTCTTAAAGTAAGAATGAGTGAACGTATCGTTTTAATTAGTAAATAAGACCATTAACTTACTTTAAGTATAGTTATATCAAATTCTTTGGATATATTCTTTATAAAGAAAGTAAGTTGTAGGTGGAGTTTGTTTCCAGTATTTCACTTTTTATGACCTTCTGATTTTGTTTATTATTAATGAGATAACATTTCATTAAATTTATTTAAATACTCTTGTTCGTAGTTTATAATTCCTTTTACATGGGCTCCTTTTATTTTCCAAAACGTAGTATTAATTTTATTAGAATTATTAAAAATGTTTTTACCTAAGTTAAAAGGAATAAGTTTATCCTCTGTACTATGTATAATAACAACAGGCTTAGTTACTTTTTTAATTTCTTTGTTTGTTGGAAAATCATTATTTAATATTAAAGGGATTAACCATTTATAATTTTCTAAGTTAATTTCACTAGCATAATGTTTAGCAACATCAGGAAAAGAACTAAAAGTACCTTCTAAAACAAGTCCTTTAATATCATTATTTCTTTCTGCTGCATTCATTGTAGCAAAAATGCCACCTAAAGAAACTCCCCATATAATAATATCAGTATTTTTAATATCTTCTCTTTTTTTAAAGATGTCAAATATTTCTAGCGCGTCTTTTTTTAATGTTAGTGAATTATCATCTTCTCCTGAAGATCCTGCAAAACCTCTTCTTTCATATGCAAATATTTGATAACCGCTATCGAGAAGTGCTTTGTAGGTTAATTGCGCATTATTTAAATCCATTCCATTTCCTAAATGATGAAAAATACTAGCTTTTACTTTTACAGAATTTGGCTTAAAAATAGCTGCATGTATTTTTGTGTTATCTTCTAAGTTAAGTATCAATTCTTGATGTTTATATGCACTGTTGAATTTCTCTTTACTTGAACTAGCTCTATAAATATACGGATCGATAGCTCTACTGAATCTTATGTAACAAATTATAATAATTAGCACTAATAACAGTATACTAACTATTCGTGCAAAAATTTTAACCCCTTTTTTCATTTATTGAAATTTTAATTATTTCAGCAAAAGAAGAATGTTTTAAAATAGAAAGAAAATAAAAGTTGTTGAAGACCATTTTTTGTGGTCAATGAATAATCTTTGGGGTGAATTTATATTTATTTGGGGTTTTTAAGAAGTGTATTTATAGTATCAAAAAAAGATTGGGATATAGGAATACTACGCTCGGTATTTTTTAAATGTAATTTAGCATTTTGTTTGTTTCCTTTTAAAGAAAGCATAAAGTTAGGGTTTACAATATAAGAACGATGTATTTGAATAAAAGAGGGAAGTTGTTTTTTTATATTGGCAAGTGTACTTCTAAGTAATTTTTCTTTCAATAAATTTTCTTCAAAATAGAGGATACTAACATAATTGTTTTCAGACTTTATATAAACAAGAATTGTTTTATTAATAATAAAAGATTCTTTTTTTAAACTACCTGTAAGAGTAATGTTCTTAGTATTGTTAGAATTTTCTTTTTTTAATTTTTTAGGTTCATTTTCTATAACAGTTTTAGAATATTGTTTTCTTAATAAGATTGTAGTAACAAATAAAAGGATTCCAAAACCTGAAAAAATAGCTTTAAACCAGCCTAAAAAATGTTGTAAGTTTACTCGATTTGGATTTTTATTTATAATAATTTCTGTATAAAAAAAGGCAATAAAAATGGATATTGTAATAAAAGTTAAACAAAAAATGATTTCTTCAAAAAGATTCCAAATCTTATTTTTTTTATGATATACAGATGAAAATAAATGTAAAATAAAATAAGTAGTAAAAGTAATTAAACCGTATACAGAAAGGTAAAAGGTTTTAAATGAAAAATTTGAACTTCCGGAATTAAAAGGTTCTAAATAAAAAAGAATAAATAAAATAAAAAGGCCTAAACAAAGACCTATAAAAATATGAACTCTTGAGGAAACAGTATATGGAAATGATTTGTTTAAGAACATCTATTATTTATTCATTGGTAGTATTTTTTACAAATAAACATAAATTTCTAAGAAAATTATTATTAATTATTTTTTAGAGAATATATTTTATCTAATTCTTTTGAAATTTCTATGGCTTCATTAACAACTTCTTTAGGGTAACCATTAATTTCGAGTATTCTTATTGCATTTCTATTTTTAAGTTTTCCTTCTTTTAATTTGTAATCAAACCCAACCGTTTTGTTATTTACTGTTTCACTAAAATGATACAATTCATATTCATTTGAAAGCATATCTGTTAACTCTATATCGTGTGTTGAAACTAAAACTAGATTATTGTTTTTAGTAAGCGCAGATAAAACAGATTTTCCAGCAGAAATACGTTCTACTGTATTTGTACCTTTAAAAAGTTCATCTAAAAGAAAAAGGTTTCTTCTTCCGTTTGTACTTTCTTTAATCATTTCTTTAATAGTGAGTACTTCTTCAAAATAATAACTTTTGTCATTCATTAAATCATCACTTATTCGAATAGCAGAAAATATATTTAGTAAGGGAAAAGACATTGATTTAGCAAAACAAGTGTTAATTGTTAACCCTGCAATTATATTTAAACCAATTGCGCGAATAAATGAAGTTTTACCAGACATATTAGAGCCTGTAAGTAGTATCGATTTTTTGGAAATATGAATGTTGTTTGTTGTACAATTAAAAATTAAAGGATGACTAATTTCTTTGGTAATTATTTCATTTTTATTAGTAATGTTAGGTAAACAAAAAGTTTGAAGTCCGCTTCTTAAAGATGCTATTGAAATTAACAGATCAATATGTCCAACAAATTGAAAAACGTTTTCTATTTCTGTTCTTTTAGTATTCAACCTTTTTAAAACACCAAACAATAATAAAGGTTCTAATAAAAACAATGTTTTAAAAATGTCAAAAAGAAACCAAGCTATGATTTCAAACTCACCTTGAAGTTTTGCTTCGAGTTTAAAAAAAGACATTCTAATTTTAAGAGTATTAATTAATTGAATAGGTTTTGATAAATTAGGATTTAGTTTTTTAAATAATGGGTTTACAAATAAATGAGAAGCAACACTATTAAGTTTTAAAAGCTGTGGAATAGAACCAACATATTGAATTAAATTATTTTTATTCCAATAATGAAAAACAAAATTAATACAGAAGATACCTAATAAAACTAATAAAAAAGCAGGGTTATAAAAGGATAAGATTAATGAAACCAAACTAGCGAAGGACAACAGTTTTACCATGAAAAACCATTTTGGAGGTTTTATATGTTCTTCTTGAAAAAGTGTGGTTATATAATACGCGTCTTTGTGATTTAGTTTTTCTATTTTTTCTTGAAACGAAATTCTTAATTCGGTATTTTTTGATAATTCGGTGATTAAACTTTCATTTAATTTTGTTTGTTGTTCGTCTAACTCAATAGTTCGGAGTTTATTATAAAGGTATTGCTGACCTACTTTTGAATTCGTTCTATCTAAGAACATAAATAAATCATCAAAATCTAAATCGTTACAAGTTTTATCTGAAAGTATTTGATAAGCTTCTGAATTGTCTTTGTTTCTATAGTATTTTTCAATGCTTTCAAAATTAAAAGAACCACTTTTTATTTTTCCGAAAGATTCTTTTAATCTTTGTATTCTTTTCTTTTTACGATTAAATGTTATTTGAGAAAATGTGTATTTTATTTGAAATAGAATATCTTTTATCATCAAATAATTAGTGTAGTTTCTTCTTTTTTTGTTACAAAATGAGGGGATTAATTCTGAATACAATTTTTAGTACCTCATTGTAATGGCAAGTTATTAGATACAAATAGTCTTATAAATTTATTTTGAAGGTATTTTTCTAATAGTAAGTTTAGCTCTATTTATTGAATCATTTTTGTAAAACCGAGTTATTTTATTTCTACTACTGTCAATAATAGCATATTTAAAATATTCTTTTTTATTTTTTGCTAATGATTTTACAAAAAAATAGATACTATCGTTAGAAATTTTATAAGTTCCTTTTGTTGTAGTTGTACCAAAACAAAAATTAGCTTCTTTAAAATCTTTGTTTTCAAAAAGATATAAATGCGTAGAACAATTAACAACTCCTTCATAATTTGCTGTTAGATAAAGAGTCCTTTTTTCTTTAGTAAAAGCATAAATATTAAAGGTAGTAAGTTTTATAATTACTTATTTTTTCGGTGGAAAAATGATTATATGAGAATTATAATCATAGAAATTAGTAAACTTGGTTTTAATAAATAAGGGTTTACTATTTGGAGAGTCGTATTTTCTTGCAGGTGCTCCCAACCAATTACATTCTTTTAAATAATTAAACCGAGTAATCCATGTATGCCAACCTTGATTGCTAAATCCCCAACCAAATTCATTCTCTTTTAAAAGAATATTAATTTTTTCTTTATCTGTATCCATATCAAAAAAATTCTCAAGAGGAATATTTGGCTGTTTCCAAACATGATATTTTTTATCTTTTTTATAGTTTTTTAAACAAGCAGTATATTCTTTAGAACTTTTTGAAATAAAAAGATAGGCTTTCCAATTGTAAAATTTAGTTAAGATATATCCAATGCTCCATCCTGCATATTCTCGGTCTGACCAGATATTAGTATGTTTTTCGTTTATCTTTTTAAACTCTTCTCCAAAACCAGCTTTTAAAGCTTCTATTGCATATATAGTACAATGCATGCTATCTAATTTGATATTGTTTTTTTCTAAAGAATATTTTTTGAAGATTGAGATTGAATCATTTTCAGCAATACTTTGGCCTATATAATTATACCACTGTGTACCATAGTACTTACTTATTTTTGAAGTATAATTGTTAAAATACTCATTTTCAATTTTTGCTATTTTATTTATAGCAGAAGGAGAGTTAAAATTAATGTATTCATTAGGTAGGCTACTCTTTTTTGTAAAAACTTTAATACTATCTATTATAGGTTTATTTTTTAATACCTCTTTGTTTTTTATTTTTTGATTACACGAAGAACAGATGAAAATTAAACTTAATAAAATAAAAATTACCTTTTTCATAAACAAGTAAATGATTTTATAGGTACGTATGTACTTATCTATATTATTTTTAATCTAATTGGTTGAAATTAAGATTCAAATTATAATTAACGACATTTTTATTACATGATGTATTAAGTGTTAACTAATTTTTTTCAATTATATTTTAAATATAAAAAATCTAAGAATATGATAAAAAATAAAAATGATTGTTCCTTTTAATGATCAATCATATACTGAAAAATAAACCAAACTTATTTAGTTATAAACTTCTATAAGTTGTTTTTCCGTCTTTTAAATAGTTTATAGTATGTTTTATAGAACGTTCTTTTGCTTTTAAAAATGTCTTAGTAAAATCAAACATAAAAACAGAACTTTCACCAGTTGAAACAAAACTAAGTATTTCTTTTTTAGCTTTTAAATCGTAAATAGTTACATTTAAATTAACTACGCAAAACTCTGTAGAATTGTTATTCATCATTGCTCCAGGACCAAAACCATGTGAGTAAGAATGTACCACTCTATTGGTGATTCTAAAGCCAGAAAAATGAATTAGATAATCTTCTTGTGCATTATTAAACAAAGTGTCTAGTTTAATATTGTTACTATAATTATAACCTTGGTTTAATAAATCCCATTCTTGATTTTCACTTACTGTTATATTGTTATATAAATCATTCTCTTTAGAAGCATTAATGAAATCGGTTAAATATGAGTTTTTAAAATGATCATCATTATCAAAATTTTTAGTATAAGTTTTTTCAAAACTATCTATATTTACTTCTCCAGATCCGATAATAATTATTTGTTTTTGAGAATCATTAATGAGACTTCCGTTCTTAGAAATATTATTAATATAGTCTATAGAAGAAATACATGAAGATAAAAAAATAGAACAAAAGAATGTAACTATTAAAAAAGGATTGTTTTTCATAACTAATTATTTTTTAGGGATTTATTTTTAAATAGCGTGCGAAATTATAAAAAATAAGAATAAGAGAAAAATTTTTGTAAAAATATTAAAAGAGTAGATTCAATAGCTTTAATGAATGCGTTCTATTGTTACTTGTTTTAATAATGAATTACCCTAATTTTTTAATAATTTCTTTATAAACAGAAGCATAATATTCATGGTATTGGGGAAGTAAAATATTTTCATGCTTTTTAGTATTCAATAAAATGTTTAAATCGAATAATTTAAGTTCAGCTACTTCACTTTCTTGTAAAGTAAGTTTTTCGAGAGTAGTAGTTAATTCAGCAATAAAAACATGATGAAATTCATTATCAATAATACCGTTTGTATGATTTACTTGATGTTTACGAGTTCCTATTTTAAATAAATCTTCTTCAACTAAATTAAAATCAATTTCTTCTTTAACCTCTCGTATAGCAGAAGGTATTATTTTTTCACCTGCGCCTATATGTCCTGCTACAGAAATATCCCATAAACCAGGGAATACTTTTTTAGTTAAAGCTCTTTTTTGTAATAGTATTTTTTTATCAGAAGTATATAACCAAATATGTACAGTTGTATGAAAATATCCATATTTATGAGCTTCAGATTTTAAACAAGTCTTTCCTGAAACCTCTCCATTTTCGTTTACTATATCAATTAATTCATCTGCCATTTTAATGATATTTAATTTTTAATAAAACTAATTTAATCATTTAAATATAGCATTAAAAAAGAGATTAATTCTAGCATAAAAAAGCTCTTTGTATATATGTAAGTTAGGTTTTTAATTAAAAATAAGATAAAAACAAATTAGAGTGAAAAGTTAAATTATTTTTTGAAAATGTTTTTTATTCTAAGACGTTAACTTTTAGATTATTAATTGACATACACTAGTCTTAGTTAAAACTCAGATAAAATAATATCGGTTAGTTTTCTAAAATCATTTAATGTATTGTATAAATGACATGAAATTCGCATAAAACTCCCTCTAAAAGAAACATAAATATTTTCATTAGATAATTTTGATTTTAGTTTCTCTTTATTAATTGTACTAGGAATTTCAATTCCAAATAAATGTTTAGCTCTGTAAGTATCCTCTTCAATAAAACAGCCTGCTTGTTTTAATTCGATTATAGCACTAGTAGTTATTTTGTTACAGTATGTTTGAATATCTTTTGGACTCCATTGCAATAGTTGTGTTAAAGCAGCAATTTGCATTTGCACATAAATAAAACTTCCATGTTCACCAACGGAATATTTATTCCCTAAAGATTTATATTCTTCTTGGTAGTTTGTAAGTTCACTTAGTTTTTCGCTATGCAATCTATTTGCCCAATTTTCTTCAATAGGAGTCCCTTTGTCAAAATACTCACCAAAATAGGCATATCCGCAGCCATAAGGGCCAAAAAGCCATTTATAACCAGCACAAACTAATGCATCTGGTTGAATTTCTTCTACAGAAAAAGGCAAAGCACCAATAGATTGACTTCCATCTATAATTAACAGCGCATTGTGCTGTAATGTTTTCTCTCTAATAGCCTTTAAATTAAAAATAGTACCATTTGCCCAATGAATATTTCCTAAAGCAATAAAAGCGGTTTTATCGGAAATTAAATTTAAAATAGTTTCATTCCAAAGTTTGCCTTTATTTTGTTTTGTGTTAGGGGCTTTGGCAATTTTAATAACAGCATTGTATTTTTTTGCTAATTTCTCCCAAACATAATAGTTACTAGGAAATTGTTCTTCAATTAAAATAATTTCATCTCCTTCTTTTAGTGCAATATTATTTGCAACAGTGGCTAAACCATAAGAAACGGAAGGTATGTTAGCAATTCTATTATAATCTGTAACATGAATAAGTTTAGCAAATAATTTTTTTACCTCAATAACAGGATCAAAAAAATCAGAACTAGGAATTAGAAATGGCCTACTTTTTTCTTTTACTGCTCTAATACCTGCTTCTTCAATACTTTTAAAAGAAGGGGATAAGCTAGCAATATTTAAATAAGTAATATTATCTGGAATATTAAATATATGCTTTTGATTTTGTAGACTCATTTGTGTAAGGTTTAGTTGTATAAAAATAAAAATGTCATTTTGAACAGCGTGAAAAACTAACATAAGATTTTCACAAAAGTTCAAAATGACACAAGAATGCCTGTACTGTTTATTTTTTATTTGAAATAAGAAAAATCTTCTCCGTTTTCAATCTTTAATAAAGCCTGATAAATCATTTTAATAACATTTTCTACATCATCTCTATGAACCATTTCTACAGTAGTATGCATATAACGCAATGGTAAAGAAATTAAAGCAGAAGCAACACCTCCATTACTATAAGCAAAAGCATCAGTATCTGTACCTGTGGCTCTAGATAAAGCAGATCTTTGAAACGGAATGTCATTCTCTTCTGCTCCTTCAATAATTAAATCACGTAATTTTTGCTGTACAGCTGGTGCATATGCAATTACAGGACCTTTTCCTATTTCTAAAAGACCTTGTTTTTTAGGATCAATCATTGGAGTTGTTGTATCATGAGTAACATCAGTTACTATAGCAACATTAGGTTTAATGGTTTGAGTAATCATTTCAGCACCACGTAAACCTATTTCTTCTTGAACAGAATTTGTTATATATAAACCAAAAGGTAGTTTATCTTTATTCTCATGCAATAAACGAGCGACTTCTGCAATCATAAATCCACCCATACGATTATCTAATGCTCTACACACAAATTTATCGCCATTTAATACATGAAATTCATCTGGATACGTAATTACACATCCCACATGCACACCTAATTTTTCAACTTCTTCTTTGGTTGCACAACCAACATCAATAAAAATATTATCTGGTTTAGGAGGAGTTTCTTTTCCTTTATCTCTAGTATGAATTGCTGGCCAACCAAAAACACCTTTTACAATTCCGTTTTTAGTATGAATATTTACTATTTTACTAGGTGCTATTTGATGATCACTACCACCGTTTCTAATTACATAAATTAACCCATTGTCAGAAATATAATTTACATACCAAGAAATTTCATCAGCATGTCCTTCAATAACTACTTTATAAGGTGCGTCAGGATTAATAACTCCAACTGCAGAACCATAGGTATCTGTTATAAACTCGTCAACATAAGGTTTTAAATAGTCCATCCAAATTTTTTGTCCTTCCCATTCGTAACCTGTAGGAGCTGCATTATTTAGATATTTTTCTAGAAAATCTAGTGATTTTTTATTTAATATTGATTTATTTTTAGACATATAATTAATGTTTAAATGATCTTTTTAAATTTATTTTTAGTCAATAACTAGCTTTTCTTCTTGTTATCTGGTCCCCAAAAACTTCTACTTTCAATAAATTCTTCTTGTTCTTTTAACTGTTGGGGAGTTAAAACTTTTAAAAAAGAAGGGTGTTGTTCTATAGCGTATTCAATTTTTTCAACAATACTATTCATATCTTCATTCTCGTAATCAATTTCTAATGGTTCTTTAATAACCATAGATTGTAATACGTTACGCTTTTTTATCATTAAGCCCTTTTTATCAAAAGAACGTCTAAACCCATCAATAACGATAGGAATAACAATAGGTTTATAAGTTCTTATAATATGAGCTGTTCCTCTTCTAATAGGTTTAAAAGCGGTGGTTGTACCTTGTGGAAAAGTAATAACCCAACCATCATTTAGTGCTTTACCAATGTTAGAAATATCTGACATTTTTACTTGACGTTTCACATCTTTACCAGAATCTCTCCAAGTTCTATCAATAGATACTGAGCCTACATACGCAAAAATTTTAGGCAATAAACCAGAACGCATCGTTTCTCCGGCAGCTATATAATAGAGATTTAATTTAGGGTTCCATATGTATCCTATATTTTTAATATTATCAACACGACCTTTTAAGGCGGCATTAAAAACATGAAACATAGCAGCTACATCTGCAAAATAAGTTTGATGATTTGATACAAACAATACATTCTGATGTGGTAAATTTCTAATAATTTCAGATCCTTCTATTTGAAGGTCATTAAAACGTCTATAACGACCATGCGATACAACTCCAAGAATTCTAATAATCCATTTTTTAATCCAAAGAATATGTCCGAATGGATTCCTTTTAAATAAGGGCATAAAAACTATTTTAGTTAAACAAATTTACAAAACATTTCTAATCAATTTCTTTCATTAAATCTTTTATTTCAGAAAGAATCATAGCAGTAGCTCCCCAAACAATATGATTATTAAAGTTAAAGCAAGGTACTTCAACTTCTTTCATGTAAGAGGTTTCCATAATAACACTAGAAAGTTTAGTATCATCAATTAAATCAGACACATTTACTTCAATAATTTCAGCGACTTCTTCATTAGGAGTAAATAGAGGCTTTTGTTCAGTAAAACCAATAAAAGGAGTCACCATAAAATTACTTGGCGGAATATAAGTTTCTGATATTGATCGTATAATAGTTACTGATTTTTGATAGACATTAACTTCTTCTTCCAATTCTCTTAAAGCAGTTTCTTGTAAAGAAAGATCTTGTTCATCATATTTTCCACCAGGAAAACTAATTTGAGCAGAATGAGTACCTTTATAGCTAGCACGTTTTGTTAGTAGAAAAAGAGTTTCATCTTTTTCATTAGGATAAAATAATGCTAAAACGGCAGCTTTTCTTGGTACACGTTGTTTAATTTTTTCTTCAGAAAAGTTACTTCTAATTTCAGGAACTAACTTAAATTGAGATTCTAAACCTCCTAATTTATTGTTTTGTAAATGATTAATTTTATTTTTGAAATATGAAAACTTCATTTAAAGTGCTACTTTGTTCTGTTTTTAGTGTCTAATATATAGTATTGTTACTGTTATATTACTTAAAAAAGAAATAAAATATAGAAAGAGAAAGTAAATACCAAAAATTAGCGTTCCTTTTAGTTTTGATATAGAAGGTTCTATTTCTTATAGAAGGCCTAATTTAATTGAGTTTATAGGTACTGTAGGGATACCAATATTATTTTATCTAATAACCAAAATGAGGAAATGAAATAAAGATAAAAATAGTAATAATTGTTCTTATTAAAAAAACAATGCTATGTATAGATACGATACCACAATATTTGTTTTAATGTAGGTAATGTGTGTATAATAAAGAATGAAATAACTATTAAGAATTAGATTCTTCTTTAAATAGAAAACCTAAACCTAATCGTCCTAAAAACTTTTTTTCAAACTCCCAGAAGAATTTAAACTGACCAAATAGCCAACCAACAATAGGAAGTGTTGTTTGATAAATAGGAAATATTAAAAGTATTCTTAAAGGATAGTAGATCCAAGGACTCACAGTTTCAGGAGATAAACCAAAAAAAGCAGTTATTGGTTTAGCAATCCAAGTAGCAAAAGTACCGTTTATAGAAAAAACTATAAATACAGCGATTACATCCCAATTCGTTTTTAAGCCCCAGCGTGCTTTTAATTTTTCCATGGCGCAAAAATATAAAAAGAAAAAGGGTAAACAAAAATGTTTACCCTTTTCTATATATTTATCTTGAATCTTATTTATTTACCAAATAACCCACCTAAAAGTCCGCCTAATAAACCTCCAGATTTCTTTTGACCTCCGCCACCTAAAACCATACCAGCTACATCATCGATAACACTACCGTCACCATCAGCATCTAATATTTTTTCTAGGAAACTTTGTTCTTTTTCAGTAGAACTACCACCTAGCATACCACCAAGTAAACCGCTTAACCCGCTAGCATTACTTACATTGTTTTGACGAGTTTGTTTACCTAGAAGTCCCATTAATAAAGGAGCAGCAGTTTTTAAAATGCTTCCAACAGCACCAGAATCCATTCCTGCTTTTTGACCTATTACTTGTTCAACACCTTGCTGTCTGTTTCCTAAAACATGGCCTAAAATCTTACTTCCATCATTAACAACTCCATTGTCAACTCCACCACCAAATAAACCACCAAGGTTATCTAAAATACCACCGTCGTGTTTATTTAAAGCACCCATTAATCCTTCAGCACCTTCTGGTGTAGCAGCATTACGTTGCATTGCTTTCATTAATACTGGTAAAGCCATCGTTAAAACACTTCCAGTTTTAGAGCTGTCTTGTCCTGTAGAACCAGCTACACCACTAATAATTGTTTTTCCGATAGGGCCATTTAATAAATCTAAGATTCCTTCCATTTTGATATAATTTTATTTTATAATTTAATTACTGTCACACTTATACAGACACAATATACGAAAACAAAGTCACAAATAGAATAAATTAGGCATACAAGAATTACAATCTATTTCCTATTTTTACACACATTAGAGAAACCAAATATAATTTATGAAGAAATTAGCATTACACTGGAAAATAATAATAGGAATGGTATTAGGTATCATTTTTGGCTTTATTATGAATTCTGTAGGAGGAGGTAAAAATATTGTGTTAGATTGGATAAAACCATTTGGAACTATTTTTATAAACCTTTTAAGATTAATAGCTGTTCCGTTAATTTTAGCTTCTTTAATTAAAGGAGTGTCTGATTTAAAAGATATATCTAAGATAAAAACAATGGGATTACGAACTATTGTTATTTACATAGGTACTACTTTAATCGCTATTGTTATTGGTTTAAGTATCGTAAATATAGTAGGGCCAGGAAAAGGAATGTCGGAAGATACTATTGAAAAAATAAAATCTAAATATGAAAATGATGCAGGAGTAGTAGATAAATTAACAAAAGCTTCTGCACAAAAAGATGCAGGACCATTACAAGCTTTAGTAGATATTTTCCCGAAAAATATATTTAAATCTTTAGGAGACGCAAAAATGCTTCAAATTATTTTCTTTGCACTTTTTGTAGGTATTTGTTTATTATTGATTCCTGAAGAAAAAGCAAAACCATTGGAACTCTTCTTTGATTCATTAAATGAAGTAGTTATGAAAATGGTCGATTTAATCATGTTATTTGCTCCTTACGCAGTATTTGCTTTAATGGCAAATGTAATTACAGCTTTTGATGATACCGAAATTCTTTTAAAATTATTAAATTATGGATTCTGTGTTGTTGGTGGTTTGGCATTAATGATTGTTTTTTATCTTATTCTAATAAAAGTATACACGAAAAAATCACCAATGTGGTTTTTAAAAAATATATCTCCTGCACAATTACTAGCTTTTTCAACAAGTTCGAGTGCAGCTACTTTACCTGTTACTATGGAACGTGTAGAGGAACATTTAGGAGTTGATAAAGAAGTTTCTGGATTTGTATTACCAGTAGGAGCTACGGTAAACATGGATGGTACTAGTTTATACCAAGGGATAGCAGCTGTGTTTATTATGCAGGTAATTTGGCCAGAAGGATTAACATTTACAAATCAATTGGTTATAATTGGTACAGCATTATTAGCTTCTATAGGTAGTGCGGCAGTACCAAGTGCAGGTATGGTTATGTTAGTAATTGTACTAGAATCTATTGGGTTTCCTTCAGATTTATTACCTATTGGTTTGGCTTTAATTTTTGCAGTAGATAGACCTTTAGATATGTGTAGAACGGTTGTAAATGTAACTGGTGATGCAACTGTTTCTATGATGGTAGCTAAATCGTTAGGGAAGTTAGGTGAACCTAAACCTAAAAATTGGGATGATAATTATGAAAAAGTAAAATAGTATTTATAAAACAAATATTTACTGAAAGTAAACATATTTATAAGCATCAACATACTCATTTGTATTTGATGCTTTTTTTTATTTATTATTACATTAATTTAGAGCATTAAACTATCGTAATACTATTTATATTTAATTATTTCATATAATAATTTATGCTATTCCCAAAGAAAACAAGGGGTTTGAACCCTTTGTTAAGGTTTTAATACGAAGTCATAATATGAAAATAGTATAAAACAATTAAAAGCAAAAATGATATTTAAAAGAAAAAAAACATCGAGGATGATAAAAGTATTTTTAGTAGCTATGCTAAGTAGTTTCTTTAGTTGTTTAATTTTAAATGCAAGCACAGTAGAAAGTGTAGTAGTAAAAGATTCAATTCCGATTGTAACTGCTATGAGTGGTTTGTCAGTAAGAAGTTATCCCAGTTTAAAAGGAAAGCGTATAGGTAAAATTCCCTATTTGAATACGGTTGAAATAATAAAAAAAACGATTAAGCCATTAAGTATTAAAGATGAAGGTAAAGTAATATCTGGTTTTTGGGTAAAGGTTAAATATAAGAATAGACAAGGATATGTTTTTGATGGATTTATTGAAAATAAATCTGCCTACTTTGCTAGAATGAATATACAACAGTTTAAAGTTGATAATGTTGTAGTTTCAAATACCTTTTTAAAAAAAGATAAAGCTAGAAAAATAGTTAGTAATAAAATAGGGAAAGACCCATTTTTAATTCCAAATGAAACTAAAAAGTTACAATTAACAGGAAGCAGCAATAATTGCTTTTTAGAATCTGTACAAGTCGCTTATGATAACCATTATCCATTAGTATTATCACCAGATACATTTTGGTTGGCAATAACTCAAGGCTTTTCAATACATATTAATGAAAATTTTAAAGACCTTGAATCTAAAATATTCAAAAAAAATAAGCCGAAAGAGATTCGTTGTACAGTTAATGATTTATCAAACAATGCTTCAGAATGGGGAGAATTAGTTAACTTATTAGCGAATGAAACCAGAAAATATACGAATGAAGACTTTTATAAGATGTATGTACCTAAGTTTTCAACAACTACGCCAATTATTACTTCTACCTATCAAATTACATTATTAGAGAGTTTTAAACAAGCTTTTCAATATGTAGGAGAATCGGGTTGCGGTATTCCTTATGTTACATTAAAAGGAAACACAAAAGATTGGGAATATTTGAAAGAGAATGTTCAGAAATTAAAAGGATATGGATTAGATGATTGGATAGATGGATTAACTCCTGTTTTAACGCAGTGTATTGAAAGTTCTAAAGGAAATGTAGATATTAAATTTTGGAGTGAAATTTATAAAACAGCAAGTGAGTATGGAGGGTATTATATTTCTGGATGGATTGTTAAGTTTTTTCCTTATTTAAAAATTCAAGGAGCGTCAACAGGTGAGTATAACGAAGAGAGGCAAGGATATGAAGTAAAGGAAAAGTATATAAAAAATCCTTATTACAAAGGCTCTGATTATTTAATGTCAACATTATCAACAGATGTTTTTTCATCTGGAGTTGCTCAAATAGATGTACTATGGAATAATCGATTAAATGGAAAAGAAACTTCTATGGAGGTTTATGCTGGTTTTATGGGAATTCAACAGTATAAAGATAAATCAATAGAACCTCATATTTCATATGCGATTACAAAGAAAAAAGCGATATTATCAAAAAAGAATATGACTAAAGCTTTTGTAGGTAAAATTTATGCGGAATGCGAAAATTGGAGTCCTCATGTTATTTTAAATAAACATTTATATCAACCAGCAATTTATAATATTAAAGTACATAAAACTGCACCAAAAAGTAAAGCTTATTTAAAATCATATTTAACAAATTATAAAGAACTGATAGGAACACAAGTTTCTTTTACAGTATTAATAAATGGAAGTATTACTGATATAGAGGTTAATAAAAAATCAGAGACAGCACTGTGTAAGGTTGTTCTTAAAGCATTAAATGAATTACCTAAAGAGTGGTTTCCTGCTTTATCTGAGTTAGCTTATATTCTAGATACAGAATATAGCCCGTCGGTAAATACAAAACAACATATAAAAGTAAATAGTAGAATGGAAATTCAGCTATAAAAGAAATGAAAAACTATTTTAGATAATGATAAAAATACTCACACCTTTAGTTTCTGTAAACTGGTTAAACCAAAATTTAACTGCTGAAAATATGGTAATTTTAGATGCTACGATTCCTAAAGTAACAGGAGGGGATGTTGAAAAAGAAAAGAAACAAATTCCGAATACGATTTTCTTCGATCTTAAGAATGTATTTTTAAATAAAGAAGGGAATTATCCAAATACAATTCCGTCTGAAGCGCATTTTCAAGAAGAAGTTCAAAAAATTGGAATCAACCAAAATAGTACTATTGTAGTGTATGATGATATAGGTCTTTATTCTTCAGCTAGAGTATGGTGGTTATTTAAAACTTTTGGTTTTGAAAATGTAGCTGTTTTAAACGGAGGGTTACCTGCTTGGAAAAAAGAGGATTATCTAGTTGAGGCGCCTATTAAAAACGAAATAAAGAGAGGAGATTTTGAAGCGAAATTTGATCCATCAAAATATATTCATTTTCATGAGGTACATATAAATTTAACTTCTAATAAGTTTTGCTTGGCAGATGCTCGTTCTAATGATCGATTTCATGCGAAGGTAAAGGAACCAAGAGAAGAAGTTAGAGGAGGACATATTCCGAATTCAATAAGTTTACCATATTCAGAATTACAGAAGGATGGATTCATGAAAACTAAAGAAGAGTTAAAAGAAATATTCACTAAAATAAATCCAAATAATAAAAATTACATTTTTTCTTGTGGAACAGGAATAACTGCTTGTATTTTAGCACTAGGATTAGAAATAACAGAAAATAAAAATTATGCTGTGTATGATGGTTCATGGACAGAGTGGGGAAGTATAATTAATTTACCAGTAGAAAAATAAATGAATTTAAATTGGACAAAAAAAGAGTTTGAAGTATATGTATTATTATACGCAGCTCATTGTAATTTATTAGAAACAAAAGAAGAAACGGATTATATTCTTTCTAAAGTAGATACCGTAATTTATAATAAAATGCATACTGAAATAGTGGTAGAAGATACTACTAAGAATGTGCAAAAAATAAAACATTATTTACTGACTAATAAATATTCTGAAAAAGAAAAAAGAACACTTTTAAACAATATTAAAGAAGTGTTTTTTGCAGATGGTACTGTTGATTATTCAGAGAAAAAAGTATTTGCTTTTTTAAAGAAAATATTAAGCTAGAATTTTAGTTATCCGAATTTTTTGTGATCAATATTTAATGAGTTAATAACATCAGATTTGTTTTTAACTAATAATTTTAACCAGTCTGTAAAATTAGGAATTTTATGATGCAGTTTTTTATCTTGAGAATTATAGTAAACTAATGGCCTTTCGCCATTTTTATTTTTTTCAGAAGTCAACCAACACCAAGTACCTCCATTTGAATCTATTGCCATTAAACACAATAAAGAATCGGTATTAACTTCTTTATCATTAATAATTTCAATTTTTTCATTTAGTTCTTTTTGATATTCAGAGAGCCAAGAAAATTGAGATATCTTGCTTATTGAATTCTTATATACGCTATGAGCTCCATCACCAAAATATTTTAAAAAGAGCTTATATGAGTAAGGAATATTAAAACCCATTTTACCTTCAAAATTACTTATTTCTTTATCTGAAAGTTTAGCTCCTATCTTTTTATGTTTTTCATAATCGTCTGTTAATTCAATTATTAAATCCATAGTTTCTATTTCTATTTTAGAAGCTTCGTTAATAGAATCTATAGTATTACTTGCTTTTATAGCTAAGGCATGCTTCTCAGATATTTCATTATTCATTTCTTGAGATTGTTCTTTATTTAATTCAATAAAATAAAGAATACCTATAAAAGAAACAATAGCAATTACATAAGGTGAAATTTTCATAGCTTTTTTAAAAATGAAGTTTTAAATCTGTATAATTAGAGACAACCATATCGGCATTTTCTAGAGTTTGATTGGTAACTAATGGGTTTTTATACCCAACAACAAAAATTCCTGCATCATTAGCAGCTTTTATACCATTGTCAGAATCTTCAATAACGATACATTCTTCTCTATTGTGTTCTCCTAAAACTGCTGCTTTTTCAAAAATTTCAGGATGTGGTTTAGAAGCTTTTAAATCGGCACCACTAATTTTTGCTTTAAAATAAGAATGTAAATTAAATCGATCAAAAACACGATTAATATTTACCATAGCAGAAGAAGAAGCTAAAACTAAAGTATATTTTTTATTATAGAAATATTGAATAATATCTTCTACGCCGTCAATTAATTTTAAGTTAGGATCATTTTCAAAAAAGTTAACATACCTTTTTCTCTTATTTAAAACTAAATCTTCAGGTTTTTCTTCTAAATTAAAATGAGAAGTTAATTTTTGAAAAGCATTAAGAGTAGAAGAACCAGTTAAAGATTTATAAAGTTCATCTGTTACATTTAATTTTAAAGAATTAAAAACTTCGTAATATGCTTTTTTATGTAATTCTTCAGAATCGATAATAACTCCATCCATATCAAAAATTACACACTTAATATTTTTTATCATTTTAATTTAAAAATTTAGACTTTAATTCAGGTGTTGGTATCATACATTGCTCTTTTTTACCAAACCATCGATAACGGTTTTTAGCAATGAAGTCATAGATAAGATTTCTAATAGGAGAGGGTAATATTAAAAATATTTTAGAGAACTTCCAAAATCCGCCTAAAGTATTCATTATTTCTAAAGCAGCAGATGATTTTATATGATAAGCAATACCAGGTTTATATAAAATAATAGAATCTATTTTAGAAGGATCTACTTTAATGTGAGCAAGTATTTCTTTTCCAGTTACAGATTGTAAAGAACAAAAAAGGAATACATTTTTTTTATCAAGCTGAATAATTTTAGTTACAGCTCTATTACACAAATTACAAATTCCATCAAAAAGAATAAGTTTTTTATCCTTAGGTAAATCAATCATTAGAAATCAATCAAAATATTTTTTCAAAATTACAATAACTTTTTGTAACAAAAATTTAAAATCGGCGTCTAGTGTGTATAAGTGTATTAAAAAGTAGCAATATATACTTATCTTAGTATAAAAATTAACTAAACTTATGATTAGAATTGAGGGATTGCATAAATCTTATCCAATAGGAAAAGATTCACTTCACGTTTTAAAAGGACTTGATTTACATATTAAAGAAGGCGAATTTGTGTCTATTATGGGGTCTTCTGGTTCTGGAAAATCTACTTTATTAAATATTGTTGGTTTATTAGATGAACATGATGTAGGAAACTATTACTTAAATGGTCAACTGATAGAAAAGTTAAATGAAAAAAAAGCAGCGGTATTACGTAATAAGTTTTTGGGTTTTGTTTTCCAATCATTTAATTTAATATCCTATAAAACGGCAGTAGAAAATGTAGCCCTTCCATTATATTATAAAGGTGTAGGAAGAAAAGAACGACTTAAAACAGCATTGGAATATTTAGAGAAGGTAGAATTAGGGCCATGGGCAGAACATTTACCAAACGAACTTTCTGGAGGACAAAAACAACGTGTTGCTATTGCAAGAGCCCTAGTAACAGTGCCTAAAGTAATTTTAGCAGATGAGCCAACAGGAGCTTTAGATTCTACAACTACAGATTCTGTAATGGATTTATTAAAAGGAATTAATGATGAAGGAATGACCGTATTTGTAATTACGCACGAAGAAGAAGTAGCAGAGCAAACAGATAGAATTGTTCGATTAAAGGATGGTGTAATTATAAGTGATGAATTAACGGAATCTGGTAAAGCAAAAGCGAAACAATATGTTTGATTTAGATGCTTGGCGAGAAATATTTCAAAGTATAAATAAAAATAAACTGCGAGCAATGCTTTCGGGGTTTACAGTAGCCTTTGCAATTTTACTTTTCACCTTATTATTTGGTATTGTTAATGGTTTACAGAACTTTTTTACGCAAGCTTTTGTCGATGATGCAGATAATTCAATGTTTGTTCGTACTTGGAAAACGACAAAACCCTACAAAGGATTACAATCTGGTAGAAGAATTCAACTAAAAAATGAACACTTAGATTATATATTAGAAGAACATTCTGAAAAAGTACAGCATATTTCTGCAAGAAAGTATTTAAATGTAAGAATAACTTATAAAACAAAACAAGATAATTACAGTATACGAGCAGTTCATCCTGATCATAGATATTTAGAGAAAACAATTATAGATGAAGGACGATTCATAAATCAGTTAGATTTAAATCAGAAAAATAAAGTAATTGTTATTGGTAGATTGGTTAAAAAAGATTTATTTGGTGAACGATTAGCATTGGGTAAATATGTAAACCTAAATGATATATCATATAAAATAGTAGGTGTTTTTTCTGATGAAGGAGGAGATAGAGAAGAACGTAATGTATACATGCCAATAACAACAGCTCAGATGTTATATGGAAATAATGATTATATAGATAACATTTTAATTGGTTATAATCCAAGGTTAACAATAGATAGAGCAGTAGCTTTTGGAAATCGATTAGAAAGAGAATTAAGGCAGAAATTAAATATACATCCAGATGATCAAAGTGCTTTGTTTATAAGAAACATGGCAGAAGCAAATAAAAATGTTGGTCAGTTAACCACTGCATTATTCTTTATTGTAATTCTAGTAGGATCTGGAACTTTAATAGCAGGAATAATAGGAATTAGTAATATTATGATTTTTTCTATTAAAGAGCGTACAAAAGAGTTTGGTATTCGTAAGGCATTAGGAGCAAAACCAGGATCAATAATTAGTATGGTTGTTAAGGAGTCCTTGCTAATAACAAGTATTGCTGGGTATTTAGGTTTGGTATTAGGTACATTTATTTTAAGCCAAATAGGAGACGGATTAGAAGAGTATTTTATATACAACCCAAGCGTAAGTTCAGGAATTGTTATAGGAGCAACCTTTACTTTAATAATAGCAGGATTATTGGCTGGGTATTTACCTGCAAAAAAAGCAGCACAAATTAAACCTATTGTAGCATTAAGAGCAGACTAACTATGTTTAAATTTATATTTGATTCTGATACATGGCAAGAAATTTATGGAGGAATTCGTAAAAATAAAACCAGAACAATAATTACTATAATTGGTGTTTTATGGGGTATATTTCTCTTAGTTGTACTATTGGGAGCAGCCCGTGGAATGGAGAATAACTTTAAAAAAGCTTTTGGCGATTTTGCAACAAACAGTTTGGTTGTTTGGACCAATAGAACAGATAAACCTTTTAAGGGATTTCAAAAAGGTAGAAGAATACAGCTTAAAACAAGAGATGTAGAAGTTTTAAAAGAAGAATTTAAAGGGAGGCTAAAATATATAGTTCCTAGATGTCAAACTTCTAGTTTAATAATTAATGGTTTTAAGTCAGGAGATTTTCAAGTTAGTGGAGATTATCCTGTATTAGATAAAGTTCAAAAGAAAAATTTAATTTATGGAAGATTTCTTAATAAGAATGATATAAATAATAAAGCAAAAGTTGTTGTTATAGAAGAAGAGATTTATAAACAATTATTTGAAAAAAATGAATATCCAATTAACCAATATTTGATTATAAATAATGTTAACTACAAGTTAGTAGGAGTTTATAAATCAGGAGCAATTGATTTTGATGGAGATACTGCTTATATTCCTTTTACAACTTTTCAACAAGTATACAATAGAGGTAATAGTATTGATTGGATGATGATAACCGCTGATGAAGGAGTAGATATAGAACAGTTTGAATTAGATATTCAATTAACATTAAAGAATTTACACAAAGTAGATCCTGAAGATAATAAAGCTTTTGGAGGTATTAATTTAGCAGTTCAAATAGGTAAGTTTACTGGGTTTTTAACAGGAATGCAGTTTTTAACATGGTTTGTTGGTATTGCCACATTAATAGCAGGTGTTTTTGCTATTGGTAATATTTTACTAATCACGGTGAAAGAACGTACTAAAGAAATAGGAATAAGAAGAGCGTTAGGTGCCACGCCAAGAGAAATTAGACAACAAGTAATATTAGAATCCGTTTTTTTAACAACAATAGCAGGTATGTTAGGAATTGTTTTTGGAGGGTTGGTATTGTATATTATAGATAGTGCTTTTGGCTCTGGTCCAGATCCAACATTATTAAACCCAACAGTAAATATCCCAATTGTATTAATTGCATTTACTATTTTAATAGTATTAGGTACTTCAATAGGTTTGATACCTGCATACATGGCAACAATGATAAAACCTATAGAAGCATTAAGAGAAGAATAAAATAAAAAATAATCAGACTTTATAAATAAAAACAATGAGTAAAAGAGCAAAAATTATTTTAATAATTGTAGCAATACTATTTGCAGCTGTATTAATCTGGTTCGCAAAAAAGAATAAGAAAAATATTGTACAATTCGATACAGAGAAACCTTTTAAAACTACAATTGTTAAAAAAACGGTAGCAACTGGTAAAGTGGTTCCTTTAGAAGAAGTAGAGATTAAGCCACAAATTGCAGGTATTGTAGCTAAAGTAGTTGCTGAAGAAGGACAAATTGTAAAAGCAGGAGATTTAATAGCAACAGTTAGGGTTGTACCTAATGTAGAAGCTTTAAATTCTGCTAATAACGAAATAAAAAATGCACAGTTAGCATACAACAATGCAAAAATTCAATATGATCGTAATAAGAGTTTATTTGAAAAAGGAGTGATAGCAAGACAAGATTTTGAGAACTCTGAATTAAACTTTAATAATGCAAAACAACGATTATCGAATGGTCGTTCTAATATGGATATTGTAAAAAAAGGAACTACTGCAGGTTTAGGTAGTGCTGCTAATACGAATATAAGAGCAACATCGTCGGGTATGATTGTTGAAATACCAATTAAAAAAGGATACCAAGTAATACAAAGTAATAGCTTTAATGCAGGTACAACAATTGCTACTATTGCAGATATGAGTAAAATGATTTTTGAAGGTAAAGTAGATGAATCTGAAGTTGGAAAATTGGTTAAGGGAACAAAGTTAGAAGTTTCTTTAGGAGCAATTGAAGATAACAAGTTTCCTGCAATATTAAATTTTATAGCACCTAAAGGAACAGAAGAAGGAGGAGCAGTACAGTTTAAAATTAAGGCAGATGTAACTTTAGATGAACAATATTTTATTAGAGCGGGGTATTCTGCAAATGCTGATATAGTTTTACAAAAGAAAGATAGTGTATTAGCTATTAAAGAAGCTTTACTTCGTTTTGATAAAAAAACAGAAAAACCTTATGTAGAAATAAAGACAGGAGAAGATACCTTTGAAAAGAAAGAATTAGAGTTAGGGATTTCTGACGGAGTGAACATAGAAATCTTATCAGGAGTGTCTGCAGACGATGAAATTAAGATGTGGAACAAAGCATCTAAAGACAAAAAGGGAAAAGATGAAGATTAAGTAACAATATTGCACGATAAAGTAAAAAAGGGACTCATTTTGAGTTCCTTTTTTTGTTATAAGAGGTATTCATCGAATTAAAGTATCAGTTTACCTATTTATATGATGGTAGTAGTCTATTTCTGTGGTTTCTTAGAATAAGTAGTTAGTAAATTAGTGTAAACATTTGTATTAACCCCACTAAAGAAATGTACCATGAAAAATTATTACATTAAATTTAAAAGAGCTTGTTTAATTATAATCATACTATTAACGTTTGGTAATGTATTTGCCCAAGGCGAACCTTTTAATTGTAATACAGAAGCATATTTATTTCAAAGTAATGATGTGTACGCTCAAAATTTAGCATCAGGAGCAGCAAGTTTAGATGGAATAGATCTTACTTCTAGTGTAATTAATGGAGTAGGATATAATAGTAAAGATGGATACATTTGGGGATCTTTAAAGTCACCATCAAATACAATTGTAAGAATAGGTAATAATTATGAGATGACAACTTATACTGTACCTAATTCGCCATATTCTTATGTAGGTGATGTAAACCAAGATGGTATTTATTATTTAAAGAATGGAAGTTCTTCATTTTACAAAATAGATTTAGATCCTGAATCTGCCAATTATCTTACAAACATAGGAACCGGATATTTATCAGAAGCTATCACAAATCATGATTGGGCATTTAATGCAGTTGATGATATGTTGTATGCAGTAGAAAAGCATAGTAATATATTATATAGAATAGACCCTGGAACAGGTAATGTGCAGTCATTAGGAGAAGTACCAGTTTTATCAGGTTTAAGTTATACATACGGGGCAGTATATTTTGATGTAGATGGAAATTTTTATGTTTCAGCAAATCAAACAGGAACTGTATACGTAATATATGCTGTACAAGATGTAACTCAATCTAGTGACATGAATTCTAATTTCTTTGCTTTTGGGCCTTCAAGTTCTCAGAATGACGGAGCAAGGTGTCCTACAGCTCCAGTACCTCAAGAAAACTGTGCGAATGGAACTGATGATGATGGAGATGGATTGGTAGATTGTGATGACCCTTCATGTTCAGGAGTAGCTGCTTGTCCAGAAATAACAACTACCAGTAGTGGTAATGTTGGAGGGTTAGAAAGTAACAATCGTTTATCTGCTCAAATCAATCAAAGAAATATTAAAAGAATAAAAACAAATTATAAGTTTGATGTTAAAAAAGCAAAAAGAGTAATGAAAACGAACTCTTATGCAAAAAGATCGGTAAATGATTCTATTTCTCTTTGGGATTTTATTCCGATGGATATTATTACAGGAGCAAATGCAGTAGAAAGTTCTCCAAAAGACTTAAAAGATATAACCAATGCAACAGAGGTTGTTTCTGTAGATTATTTAAAGAATGATGAAGGTGTAGGAACTTTGTTAGCTTTAAAAACAGAAGACAAAGTATACGAGCATACAAAGCATATTTGTGATCGATTTACGGGAGCTGAGTTATTATCTGTTTCAAATTTAGAAATTAATGATGCTTTATTTATAAAATCAGTTGTAAAACAACCTGATGGATCGATTGAATTTGTAGCTAGTTTTTCAGTAAGAGAATCTGATGATGAAAAATCATTTATTGTAGAATCTCATTGGAATTTAGATAAATACGCAGAAAAAGGTTTTTATAATTTTCAAATATGGGCAAATTCAATAGATGATCTATACAAATTAGCAGAAGAAGTTTTAAGATTGGTAAAAGTTCAAAAACCTATAATAGAATACAAAAGTTCAGAAGCACCACCTATTTATATTAAAAAAGCAGGTTATAAAAATGGTGAAATGCAATTAGAAATTATAAATAAATTAAAAGCAACAACGGTTTTATTAGAAGGGTATAAAAGAGAAACAGAAACAAGTGATAGTGAAAAGATGTCTTATGCAATAGATTTACCAAACTATGTTAATGTAGTGTCATTAGATACAGAAAATCTATACGATTTTGGTTTTAGGTTGAATAATGAGTTTAATATGACTCCGGATGATTTATTTGTATCTGATGGAACATGGGGAGTTGATTATAGTTCAGAAGAACATGTAAATACTTTTGAAGTAGCACAAAATGAAATTTCTTTTAATGATGATATATATGAAGTTGAAAGGAATATTAAATTAACAACACAATCTAATCAAGATGTCTCTATTTATCGATCGTTAACTCCTAAGTTTGAAAAAGTAGATTTAACAAGTTATGAGTTAATGTCTTTTAAAACAAAAGGGAATGGTAAATTAAGAGTAACATTAGTGAAAGAGAGTATATCCTCTTGGGAAAATCAACCTAGTATTGTAATAAACTTAAATGCTACTGAACAAAAGCATATTATTTATAAGCAAGATTTTTCTAAACAATTTACAGAAGAATTAAAATTAGATGATGTAAAAATGTTATTCTTTACATTATTAGGTTCAGATTCAGGAAAGAAAGAGTTAGAGCTTAAAGAAGTACAGTTTTTAAAAGAAGCAACAGCAAGTACAGACGATTTTCAATTAGAAGATGAGGTAGTAGTAGTTCCTAATCCAATAAAAGAAGTAGCAAACTTTAATTTTATTTCAGATAATATTCAAAGTTTTGAT
This sequence comes from uncultured Tenacibaculum sp., assembly GCA_937922085.1. GTDB lineage: Bacteria > Bacteroidota > Bacteroidia > Flavobacteriales > Flavobacteriaceae > Polaribacter. The sequence continues at coordinate 35,811 of CAKZVD010000023.1, forward strand.
TTCGAAATATACAATGTTCTGTCAAAAAGAGTATATCATATAGAGTCGATGACTAAAGCTGGTAAAAATAAAGTTCCTTTTAATAAAGGTAATTTAAGTTCAGGAATTTATTTCTACAAAATAAGATTAAAAGAAAGAGAATTGAAAGGTAAAATTGTAATTAAATAGCATTGAATAGATAGAAAAAGATATTTATACTTTTAAGTATAATTTATGGTGGATGTTACTTGTAAGTGAGTAACATCCATTTTTATTTGATAGCAATTAATAGAAGTAATATAAAATGATCACTCATTAATTATTTTTAAATAGAAATATTAAATACCGTTTTTTTCCTGTTTTTTTTAGAGTTTAAAAAAGTAAATTGCTGAAAATAATTTTGTTAACCCCCAAGCAAACTTTACGATGAAGCATTTTTACCTTAAGCTTTTAAAATTATTGCTATTAATTTTTTTAACTTTTTCGTCCCCTTTTATACAAGCACAAGAATTACCTTTTAATTGTGTTGAAGAAGCATATCTTTTTCAAAACAATGATGTATATGCTCAAAACTTAGCATCTGGTAGCGCTATTTTAGATGGAATAGATGTAAACTCAGCAAATATAAATGGCGTCGGTTATAATAACAAAGATGGCTATATATGGGGGTCTTTAAAATCTCCAGCGAATACTATTATAAGAATAGGAAATAATTATCAAGCAACAACTTATACTTTACCAAGTGCCCCGTTTTCGTTTGTAGGGGATGTAAATCAAGATGGAATTTATCATTTAAAGAATGGAAGTAATTCATTTTATAAAATAGATTTAGATCCAACTTCAGCAACATACCTTACGAGAGTAGGAGATGGTACTTTGTCTCAAGGATTAAATGTTCACGATTGGGCTTTTAATTCGGTAGATAATAAATTATATACTGTAGAAAAAAATACGAATACACTTTATAAAATAGATGTTACTAATGGAAATGTAGAATCTTTAGGAGTTGTACCAATTTTAGATGGTTTAAACTACACTTACGGAGCTGTGTATTTTGATGTAGATGGGAATTTTTATGTTTCAGCAAACCAAACAGGAACTGTATATATTGTATATGCTGTACAAAATATAGAAACAGCAGCAGATATACGTTCAAATTTATTTGCATTTGGACCTTCTAGTTCTAGTAATGACGGAGCAAGATGTCCTACAGCACCAGTACCTCAAGAAGATTGTACGAATGGAATTGATGATGATGGAGATGGATTGGTAGATTGTGATGATCCGTCTTGTTCAGGAGTAGCAGCGTGTCCACAAATTAGAACGACTAGTAGTGGAAATTCAGGAGGATTGGAAAGTAACAATCGTTTGTCTGCTCAAATTAATAAAAGAAATATTAGAAGAATAAAAACAAATTATAAGTTCGATATTAAAACAGCAAAAAAGTTAACAAAGAGTAGTTCTTATGCTAAAAAATCGAATAAAAAGACAATTTCTCTTTGGGATTTTATTCCGATGGACATTATTTCTGGAGCTAATGCGGTAGAAAGTTCTCCTGAAGATTTAAAAGATATAACAAATGCAACAGAGGTAGTTTCTGTAGACTACTTGAAAAACGATAAAGGTATCGGAACTTTATTAGTACTAAAAACAGAAGATAAAGTATATGAGCATACAAAACATATTTGTGATCGATTTACAGGAGCAGAACTGTTATCTGTTTCTAATTTAGAAATAAATGATGCGATATTTATAAAATCTAGAGTAAAACAACCTGATGGGTCGATTGAATTTGTTGCTAGCTTTTCAGTAAGAGAATCTGATGATGAAAAATCATTTATTGTAGAATCTCATTGGAATTTAGATAAATATGAAGAAAAAGGATATTATAATTTTCAAATATGGGCTGGCTCTATTAATGATTTATATAAGTTAGCAGAAGAAGTTTTACGATTAGTACAGGTTCAAAAACCTATTATTGAAAATAAAAGTTCTGAAGCACCTCCTGTTTATATAAAAAAAGCAAATTATAAAAATGGGAAAATACAGCTAGAAATTATAAATAAATTAAGAGCTACATCAGTATTATTGGAAGGATATAAAAGGGAGACGGAAACTAGTGATAGCGAAAAAATAAGTTATGTAATAGATTTACCAGATTATATTAATGAAATGTCATTAGATACAGAAAAGTTATATGATTTTGGTTTTAGGTTGAATAATGATTTTAATATGACTCCGGATGATTTATTTGTATCTGATGGAACGTGGGGAATCGATTACAGTTCTGAAGAACATGTAAAAACCTTTAAAGTAGAACAGAATGAGGTTTTATCTGATGATAATATGTATGAAATTGAACGAAATGTTAAATTTACAGCAGAAACAAATCAAGATGTTTCTATTTTCCGTTCACTAACCCCTAAATTTGATAAAGTTGATTTAACAAGTTATGAGCTAATGTCTTTTAAAACAAAAGGGAATGGTAAGTTAAGAGTAACATTAGTTAAAGATGGTATTTCTTCTTGGGAAAAACAACCTAGTATTGTAGTAAACTTAACCGCTAATGAACAAAAGCATATTATTTCTAAACAAGATTTTTCTAAGCAATTTACAGAAGAGTTAAAATTAGATGATGTAAAAATGTTATTCTTCACATTGTTGAATTCAGGTTCAGAAAAGAAAGAATTAGAACTTAAAGAAGTACAGTTCTTAAAAGAGGCAACTGCTGGTACTGATGATTTTCAGTTAAAAGAAGAAGTCGTAATTGTACCCAATCCAATAAAAGGAGCTGCAACTTTTAATTTTATTTCTGAAAGCATACAAGGTTTTGATTTTGAGATGTATAATGTTTTGTCAAAAAGAGTGCATCATATAGAACTTAATGCTGAAGTAGGTAAAAATATAATTTCTTTTAGTAAATATAATTTAAGTGCAGGTATTTATTTCTATAAAATTAAATTAAAAGAAAGGGAGTTAAAAGGTAAAATAATTATTAAATAGCTTTAAAATAGTATGTAGTATAATTTTATTTAGGAAGAATATAATTATACTGATTAATGTAAATTTGTAATGAACATCACTAAAATATTAGTGATGTTCATTTTTTTTATAGAATACTTCTTATAAGCCTTCTATGCCCCCTAATATAAAAAGTACATAAGAATAAAAGTATAAAAAGCCCGAAAAACGCAGTATTAACAAGCCTTTAAGCCTGTTTTGCTGTGTTTTTTAGGTATACACTAAAAAGTACATTAACTACTTTTTACTACCATTTAATTACCTTTTTTAAAACTAGTAATTACCTATCTACTTACACATATTACCATTATAAGGTATAAACACCTTAAAACTACTATTTATAAGCTTTACAAGCGTTTTTTAACAGCTTTTAAACAAGGTTTAAAGGCTGGTTTTTCTAACCATGTCAAAAAATAAAACTTAGGGCGTTTTTCGTATTAGGGGGACACTTAGGGGGACACTTAGGGGGACAAAAAAAAGGATTAAAAGGGGTTTTAAAATGTATGTTAACAACACTAAGGGGGTGTAAATGTATGTAAAAATAGTCTATAACACATGTGAAACAACGTTTAAAAGCAAGTAAAACAATATTAAAACAATTGATTTTCAGTTGTTTAAGTGTTTAAAAACACTTTTAACCTGTGAATATCTTCATCTAAGGGTTTACCCTTAGACTCTAAGGGTAAACCCTTAGATGAAATTCAGGGTGTTTTTAATTTGTGAGATTGTCAATAGTTGTTGATTTTTGTCTAAATTTTTTTTTAAAAAAATATAATCATTTATAGGGAAATAAGAAAAATAGTGTTATCTATGTTCACGTAGAAATAATTGTGATCCCTAAAAAACAAATTAATAAGTTTTTAAAACTTGTAAACTAAGGTTATACAGGTTTTTTAAAAACGCTACTTTTACTTTTTATTATTAATTTAAAGTTTAAGTAAGATGAGAAAAGTAGTTTTATTTGTTTGTTTAGTTGTTTTATTAAGTATTTTAACTAGTTGTGAGGATAACTCAAAACAATTACAAGAATTAAAAAATGAAGAAAGAAGAATTCAAGATGCTCAAATTTATGATGTCGACAGAGAAGATATTGAGAGACCAGGAGAGCAAGGTGGTAATTAGTATAATAGGAAGTGTTTTAGTAGCCTTGTCTGGATTGATACTTTTTGCAGACAAGGTTTTTACTTTTGAGTTAATAAATAACTATGGATTTAAAAAAACTTCAACTTTTATATGGGTTTTTTCTCAGTCATTATCTCCAATGTTATTGTTGATAGCTTCGATTTTCAAACCCTATAAAACATCCTATTTAATACCAATATATATATATACTATCCAAATTGTTTGGGTTTTTAACCCTCAAATAAAATTTGTTGATTATTTCCTACAGTTATATGCGATAGGAGCTGCTTTCTTTTATTTATTACTAAGTTTTATTATTTTTAAGATAAGTAAAATGAAGTTTCGAAGAGAAAAAGAAATTTTAGAAACACAAAAAGAACTGAAAGAGACTGTTGAAATATTGCGTAACAATTTTATATCTTCTAATTAACCTAGACTAATGAATTTCCTGAATAAAATAATCAATTACAAAAAAAGTTTAACTGACAGTAGTTTAACTAAAGAAGAGTGTTTAGATAAGTTTGAAGAGTTAGTTATATTAATAGATGATTCATCGAAAAAAGAAATAAAAGAAAGTAATATTTATAAAGAAGAACTTGAAAAATTAATAAAATTAAAAAAAGTTTACAGTGTTTTTTTGGAAGAAACAAAAGAAGCAGTTAAAGAAAATCAAATAATAGAGGAGTTTTTGAAGCTTCCAAATGAAGATTCAAAAAATTTAAAAAATATAGTGAATTTAATTCTTTAGTACTTCATGTTAAAAAATCACTTATTCTTTATAACTAGTATTATAATTCTTTAAGCCTTTCTTTCAACTTCTGTTTTAAGTATTTATTTAGAGCAATTGCCTCTTTTCCCTCAATATATTTTATAAACTTAGGGAATGTCATAAGGTATTCTTCATGTAAAAAAAGGTTCTCAATTGTACTCATTGCTTCCTCTTCATTAATCCCATCCTTGTTAGAAATACTGTCAGGAGTATCTGTCATCAACCACTTATAAGAATACTTAGGATAACAACTAGATATTTTTATAGCAGTTTCTGTCGCGAGCTTTTTAGTTTTGCCATTTTTTATCGCATAAAAAGCTGTTTTAGAAATACCCGTTTTAAGCCTAAACTCGGTTTGTTTAACTTTTTCTTCAATAAGTATTTGCTTTATTTTATCGGATAATTTCATAATAATTACTAAAAAGTTCTAAAAAGTACTTGTAAAGTACTACAAAGTTCTATATATTTGTATCACTTTATGACCTCAAATATATGGAAAATCAATCGAAACCGTCTAGTTTATCAGAAACATTATATCAAAAACTTGCTAGAGAATATTGCGTAACAACTAAATATGTTGGTAAAATATTTAGAGGAGAGAGGTTACCTGTTAGGGGTAGAGGATTAAAAGTTAAAAAAGCAATAGATGATATAATAAAAAATAAAGTATAGGTTATGTATCAATTTCACCAAAACATTCTTTCCGTTCCAGCAAAATTAATATATGAGGAGTTAAAATTAATTTCATATGATTTGTACAAAAAATGGTGTACAAGAGACGGTAAATTACTTAGGACTTTTTATGGAAAAGGAAAAGGAAATGAAGCTTGGGTTTCTTTTTATGATATTAAAGAACAATGGGTTAAGGATGCAGTAGTAAATTATTTAGGAGATCCTAAAGATATTATTTTTAATTCGTTAGAAGATTATATAAAAAAGGACTTTTCGGTAATGTCTTTTTTTGCCACCCATAGAAAACCAAATGGTTTGCTTTTAAGCAATGAAAAACAAATAGAATTCACTCATACCGCTTGGTTATTAGAGGGGATTAAAGTTGTTTTAAATGAAAAGGAAGATGTTATAGTAAAAAAAGGTATTGGTAAATCTTGGTTAGAAATTTTAAGAGCTGTAAAGCATCTATATAGTTTAACAGATGAAAATGGTAATAAGATTTGGAAATTTAAAAAGATAACCAATGTTAGAGCTTTACAACGTAAATACAATAGATATATAGAAAGTAAACTTTCTAGCATCTTACATGCTGGTGAAGGTCATAAAAACAACACTAAAATAAGTAAGGAAATAGGTGATTATCTTTTGGTTACTTATTGTTCACCTAATAAATTAAGTATTCCTGAAGTAAAAGAACTTTACGATTTTGAAGCGATAAGAAATAACTGGAAGCATTTATCTAATTCAGCAATATATACCTTCTTAGAAAAGCCAGAAAATAAAAGGCTTTGGACGCTTGCACGTCATGGAAAACCAACCTATGATAAAAAATACAAACGTACAAACACTATAGAAAAATCTAATTGGTTTCCTAATTGCTATTGGGCAATAGATGGTACAAAGTTAGATTGGATTCATTTTTGGGATGATAGTTCTAATAAAATGGGCGCTCAACTTAAAGTAAATGTTCTTTTCGATGTGTATTCAGAAAAAATAATCGGTTGGGATTTATCATTTACAGAAAGCCATGTAGAGCATTTTAACGCTATTAAAAAAGGAGTTACTACTTCTAGTTGCCGTCCTTATTTCTTAACCTATGACAACCAAGGAGGTCATAAAATGGATAGAATGCAAGATTTATATAGTTCATTGGTCGCTGAAGAGAAAGGGAAGCATTACCCAGGAGCGGCTAAAGAACATGGAAACCCTGCTGAAGGGTTATTTAGAAGATTGCAGCAACAAGTGATCAATAAATTTTGGTTTTCTGATGGTCAAAGCATTACTGTTAGACGTGATGATAATAAAATGAATTTTGATTTTATAAAAGCTAATAAAAGTTTATTAAAAACAACAGATGAATTGCATGATGCTTGGGTGGCTGCTGTCAATATATGGAATAGTAAAATACATCCTCAGTTTAAAAAAGAAGGACTATCAAGAAATGAAGTTTACAACCACGAAATGCCAATGCGTGAAGAACTTAGTTTGTTTGATATAATGGACAAAATGTGGATAGAAGAAAAGAAAAACAAACTTACTTATAAAGCACATGGTTTAAGATTCAGTTTAGCAGGAAAAACACATTTATTTGAAGTGTATGATGCTGACGGTAATATTGATATAGAATTTAGAAGAAAGCACGTAGGAGATAAATTTATTGTTCGCTACGATCCTAGTTTCTTAGATGGTTTTGTTCAACTATTTAAAGAGGATGCAGAAAACAAAATAATACATGTGGCTAATGCCCAACCTAAAAGAACTACACAACCTGTACCTGCTTTAATGAAACCAGGAGATAAAGAACAATGGTTAAAAGATCATAAAGCTAAAGAAACAGAATATTTAAGAGACAAACAAGCCTATGAAAACTTAAAGCATAGAACAGGTATAACACCAGAAAAACTAATAGAAGATCAAGAATTAATAATTAAGCTTAAAGGTAATATGGATAAGTTCCGTAGATCTCAGATAGAATCTGAAGAAAACTTAACATTAGCATCTTCTAGGCTTTAAAACACCCCTTCACCATGAGAAAAGAACACAAAAATTTTATCGTAGACGAAATTAATTATTTAATAACAAATCAAAAAGAGTCGCAACGAAAAATAG
>CAKZVD010000024.1 GCA_937922085.1 uncultured Tenacibaculum sp.
ATATTACTTATATCAATACCGTCTAAAATTTGATTCACAATGCGAACTGGATGAACAACAGGGACATAATCATCGTAACTCGCAGGAAATAAGGTGATTTTATTTTGATTGTATTCTTTGAAGATAACAGGGCTTTTCATACTATTAAGTTAAGAAAATCCCGAATTTTATGCAAAAAAGAAGCTGTCTTTTCAGACAGCCTCTTAAAATCTTTATTAAAAAGCCCCCCGACTAAATAATAAATTTTTTATTTAATACAAAAATAACATTTTATTAACTAAAAATTACATTTTAAAGAAAATTAAGTGATGAATTTTAAAAATACAGAAATAAAAAGGCATGTCCCTTCATTACACTTCTTTATAATTTATTCTTTAATTTAATTAACTTCTAGATAAATTTAAGTACGTTAATTAATCAAAATAAATCTTTAGATAAGAAGTAATATCGTATAGTTGCATTCCAGTATTAAAGTAAGGCAATTGAATGAAAAAAACCTCTCAAGAATGAAAGGCTTTTTTAGGACGTTGTTATCGGGGGGATAAAAAGATCTTAAAAGCAAGGTAATTAAAATCAGTTATAAAAATAGCAGGAAAAAACCTTTAAACTCAAAATTATATAATCGATCAATAATCATTAATAATATTTCCTTTCAAGAAATCAAAAATTATTAACCTTTTCCTAAAAAAGTAATTGCTTATTTATTCTATAATTTAAAATAAAAGGCGGAACGAGTCCGCCAATGTAATAAAAACTGAAACTTAAAAAGCTTCAATTCCACAAATATTATTACTACAAAAGAAATCTTCTGGAGTAAGCCATGGTCCACCATATCTGAGCCAGCAGCCATAAGGTGTACAACCAATTCCTCCTTTTATAGATTTTTGTTCAGATTTTTTTAAAGTCTTCCCTAAGTTTGAAATGTTTTTTAACATAATTAATAATTTAAAGTTTGTAACATCTAAATATACGGAACAAAAAACATAAAACACTAACAACATGCAACTTAAACACAAAACTATAATCTAATAAATCATTAAAAAAAAGTTTGTAAACCACAACTAGTTATCAATTTTCTAAGTATTGATAATTAGTTGTGATTTATATAAATATTTTTCATAAAAAAAGAAAAGAAGTTTCCCCCCCCAGGGTCAACTCCTTTTCAAAAATATTAATGGGATTACTTTAGACGAAAGACTTTTAAAAAAATTACAATTATTATATACATTTATAATTCTTTTAAATAACATACTTATGATATATAAATTACGGCATCTTATTAAAAATTGATTCAATAAAAAAGCCCTCATAATAAGGGCTTTCATTTTTTCCAACTCGGGGGTCGGACGTAGTTATCAACTACAAACTAATTTCTACTATGTTAAATATACAATAAAAAATAAAGAAGCAATCCCCCCGGAAAACTTCTTTATGAAAACTTAACAAACCTATATATTTTTCTATAATGAATGTTAAAAACTATATTATAAATATAACAAAATGATAAAGTAATATTTTTAATAATTAGTTTATTGTAAACAAAGTATAGATGAAAGGAATCTTTTTTAAAATGAATAAAAATTAAAACATAATAAAAAACCCCGCTCTAAGAAGAGCGGGGAAATTGCTATGAAAAAGAGTATGGACGTCTCCATACATTATATACTATATCAAAACTCGTGCCATAAATAGATTTTAGTTATTTTCAGCTAAGAACCTACAAAATTACTATTTTCGCAGCTTTAAAATAGGTAGGATATGATTACAGTAGATCAATTAAAAGTAGAGTTTAGTGGTAATGCCTTATTTAGCGATGTTTCGTTTGTAATTAATGAAAACGATAAAATTGCTTTAATGGGGAAAAATGGCGCAGGAAAATCTACTATGATGAAAATTATTGCTGGTGTTTCTTCTCCTACGAAAGGGGCTGTACGTTGTCCAAAGGATACTGTTATTGCCTATTTACCGCAGCATTTATTAATGGAAGATGATTGCACTGTTAAAGAAGAAGCTTCAAAAGCATTTCAAGGAATTTTTGAAATGAAAGCTGAAATGGATGATTTAAACAAACAATTAGAAACACGTACCGATTATGAATCGGATAATTATATGAAAATTATAGAACGTGTTTCCGATTTAGGAGAAAAATATTATGCTTTAGAAGAAATTAATTATGAAGCTGAAGTAGAAAAAGCTTTAAAAGGATTAGGTTTTAAACAACATGATTTTGATCGATTAACATCTGAATTTAGCGGTGGTTGGAGAATGCGTATAGAATTGGCTAAAATTTTATTGCAAAAACCTGATTTAATCTTATTAGATGAACCTACAAACCACGTAGATATTGAATCTGTAATTTGGCTAGAAAACTTTTTACTAAATAAAGCTAAAGCTGTTGTTGTTATTTCTCACGATAAAGCGTTTATAGATAATATTACTAATCGTACCGTAGAAGTTACTATGGGTACTATTCATGATTATAAAGCAAACTATTCACATTATTTAGAATTACGTAAAGAACGTAGATCTCATCAATTAAAAGCATACGAAGAGCAACAAAAATTTATTGCAGATACTAAAGCTTTTATCGAACGTTTTAAAGGAACCTATTCTAAAACAAATCAGGTATCTTCTAGAGAGCGTATGCTAGAAAAACTAGTTCCTGTAGAAATTGATGAAGTAGATACTTCTGCTTTAAAATTACGCTTCCCTCCTTCTCCTAGGTCTGGTGATTATCCTGTAAAGGTAGAGGGACTGACTAAAAAGTATGGTGATTTAACTGTTTTTAAAGATGCTAGTTTTTCAATTGCTAGAGGTGAAAAAGTATCATTTGTAGGTAGAAACGGAGAAGGAAAATCGACCATGATAAAAGCCATTATGGGAGAAATTGATTTTGAAGGTGAAGGTGGATTAGGTCATAATGCTAAGGTTGGGTATTTTGCTCAAAATCAAGCTTCTTTATTAGATCCGGATTTAACTATTTTTCAAACAGTAGATGAAGTTGCCAAAGGTGATATTCGTACACAAGTAAAAAACATATTGGGTCGTTTTATGTTTAGTGGTGACGATTTAGAAAAGAAAGTTAAAGTGCTTTCTGGAGGTGAAAAAACGCGTTTAGCAATGGTTAAACTATTATTAGAACCTGTAAACTTGTTGATTTTAGATGAACCTACCAATCATTTAGATTTAAAATCGAAAGATGTTATAAAAGAAGCTTTGTTAAATTATGATGGTACTTTAATTTTAGTATCTCATGATAGAGATTTTTTACAAGGTTTATCTGAAAAAGTATTTGAGTTTAAAGAAAAACGTGTTATTGAACATTTTGAAACTATTGATGCTTTTTTAGAACGTAATAATATTAAAGCTTTGAAGGAAATTGATTTGTAAAAAATCTATTATAAAACTCGAATTATAAATTAACTAAGGGGGAACCACTTATTTTCACAAAAGTACTAATCGAATATTTTAAAAATTTATAGTTTTCTCAAAAAATAAGGCCACTCCTTCTTCGGGAGTATTTATATTACTACTTTTTTGCCAACTTTTACAAAACTCCTCTTTTGAATATTTTACTTTTCCTAGAGCTGGATCTGCAACCCAAACTTTATTTTTTTTTATTTTATATACAACTATAAAATGATTATTATTCCAATGTAATATCGCTGGCAAAGGAGCTTTTGTATATAGTTTTTCATACGATAACTGTATTCCTACATTTTTTAATCCTAAACTATCCGCAGCATTGCTTAACCCAAGAAGTGAAGTTCCTCTTTTATCCATTCCTGATAATTTTTCTAACTCTTTTAACTCTACATTTTTGCCATAGTATTCACAAATCATTTTTAAACATACAGGACCACATTGAGCCGCTTTTTCCTGAAGAATTACTGGGAAACTAGTATTCTTCTTAAATCTACTAAATCCAATTAAAATTGGAATAATTAAGCCTAGAATTATTAATTTAATTTTCATGCTAAATAATTATTTAAATTAAACAACACTTTTTATATTTAAGACCACTATTACAAGGACAAGGATCATTTCTAGAAACATCCACACGTTTTAAATGTAAATTTTTATCATCCATATCTTGTTTAAATATTTTATCTAACAATTCATATAAATCTGGATGTTTTTTAGCGAGTAGTTTAGGTCTTTCAAAGAAATATTCACTAGCTACTGAAAAAAACTCTGCATTATTCGTTCCTCCGTATGGATTGATATCTGATTTTTCATCATAAATCTCTTCAATCTTTTTATTCATTAAATCTAACCAAGGAATAATATATTGCTTATCTAGTAATACTTTAGGAATTCCATCTATTTCTCCATCTAACTTATCTATTAAATGAACAAACTCATGAATTGCTGTATTTTTCTTATCCGATTCATTCACAAAACCTAAATGAAGCGCTGGCTTTGATAAAATCATTTTCCCTTCTAAATATCCGTTTCCTACCATTCCTAGAATACGACGATCTTTTCCAGTAGTTTCAAAATCTTTATTAAACATTTTAGGATATAAAATAACTTCAGAAATGTTCGGGTATTTCCATCTAGGAAAATTAAAAATAGGAATTACAGCGCTGGCTCCAATTAACAATCGGTCTGTAATATCAACAGAAGTGTCTACTCCTATTATTTTACAATTTAAAATAAACTCATGTACTTTATATTCAAATAGCTTTTTTTCGTTCTCATTTAAAGCATTATAGAACGCTACTTTTTCTGTTAAAACAAGCTTCCATTTCTCCAAAAAAGAAGTGTTAGGTTCTTTCCAATTTGAAATAGCTTCTTTTTTTGAATATGAGATAAAAAGAACAATAGCAATAAGTAATAATAATGAAAAAAATAGCAACATTTAAATAATTTTATATATAATCTTCATCAAATATTACTACAGAATCAACTATCATGTCATGCATTGTTTTTCTTTCTTTGTTATTAGAAATAGTAAACAAAGAAATCCAACCTAATATCATTTTCATTAAAAAACGTATAATGGCTTTTATAATACTTATTTTTTTGGAATTCTTAGCGTTTTGTACTTTTAACTTACACATTCTATGACCTATAGATGCGCCAAACAAGCTCACCATAATTGGTTCATATAGAAATATAAGTATAACACAAATCATTTTATAATAATTAGGTGCACTATCTAACGTTCCTAATATTTCTGAAGAAGCCCCTATAAAGGCAACAATAACTATAGAATCTATTGCTGAAGCTTTTACACGATCAAATATTCCTGGATAATCTTTTTCTTCCATTTTTAATAACAATTTTTACAATGCAATATTAAAGTAAAAAACAATACATTACAATCTTTTCATTTTTAAATACTTTTCCATAATCACATAATCAACTCCTTCTTTATGAAATGTATTTAAAGTTTTCTCCATTCCAACTTTTTCATAAAAAGAAGTTTTATCTACCCTAGCATTACACCATAACTTATCTATATTTTTATTTGAAATAAAAGTAAGTAAATGGTTTATTAAAAGAGTTCCGTACCCATACCCTTGTTCTGTAGTTTTTGTAGCTAATTTTCTGAATTGGGCACTATTCTATTTTATAAATAACGATACTACAGATATTAGGCCTTCATCCTTAAAAAGCCCAAAATGGACCCCTTCTTTATCATTTTCGAGTACTACATATTCTTTTTCCTTATTTGGCCACATTACTTGATGTCTTAACTCATAAGTTTCTTTAGCTTGTATTTCTTTAATTTTAATGCTCATTTAAACGATATTATTACTCAAATAATATCCAATGAAATTTGTATTTATTCCATTCATTTTTTGAAATTAATTTATACTGAGGTAATTTTTCAAGATTCCATTCATTCATATCTTTACCTCTAATCAGCCCTAAATTATTTGAAACAGCTATTTCAACTATTTTAAAAAAGTCTTCAAAATAGTCATTATTGTAATTCAAAATAAAATCTTTTTTACTATTTAGTAATATCTCAGTATCTTCAGTGGAAATCCAATTAACAATTCCATACCCATTAAAGAAATTATCATCATCATCTAGATTCTTTAAAATTTCATAACTAATAGAATTCTCTTTCAAATCAAAATTATTAAGAAGCCCTCTTTTTCCACAAACAGTATGAGGAAAAAAATCAGCGCAGTACTTAAAAATATAATACTCTAAAAACTTAGTAAAATCATAATGTATTTTGATGTTTCTTATATATTCTTCTTTATCAGCATGTGATTCCAATATGTCGTATATATTGTGCTTTTTAAAATCAAGATCAAATTGGTTAGCTATTTCATTTATTGATGATATAGAATTATTAACAACTATTTCTACATCTTCTTTTGATAAATTATGTACCTCTGAAGAATTAGATTTTAAAAAATCTAAATAATCATTTTTGAAACAACCTTTTTCTCCTCGTAAACAAGGTATAATTTGAGTATTAAATTCATGAACATCAAAAAGATGTAAAGTATTCCATATCCCCATCTTTTTTTACTTTATATTTCAATTTCTCTCTTTTTCACTCAAGAAATATTTTTTACAATTTCTTCAAATATTTTTTGCAACTCTTCAGAATCTATTTTATCTACCCGTTTATTTATTTTTTTGTTGCTTCTTAATTTTTGATAAACATCAATATCGCTTTTAAAAACAGTAGCGTTTAAAGATTTAAAATTTGAGTTAATCCAATATTCATTCTTGCAATCCTTATTAAATGATTCTATTGAAACAAAATCATCTTTCCCATCTTTATTCAAATCAGTAAAAACAAAAGCTGGAATATCAAATTCACATCCATTGATCTCTATTACACTTGAAAAGTAGGTTTCATCTGTTAAAGGATTTATTATATAATAACTCCATGTAGTTTTCTTTGTATTCGAAGATTTAACAGCACATATTGCTAGTATTACTGGAGAACCATCACATTCAGAAATTACAGTTTTTTTTAAAGTAACTGATTTTAATTCTCCATAAATACCCTGTTCAACTTCTTTTGGAACTGTTTCTTTTACATAATTAAATGTATCTATTTTCCAATCAATTTTTACTTGTTTCTTAAGCGATTTACTCTTTTGAGTGTTACAAGACAATAAAAAGAGTAAACTAATAATCTGAAAGAACTTCATACTTTAATAAAACTATAATAAAGTCTCTAAGTAATGCGTATCAATATGGTATAACTCTTTCAAGCTTTCAATTTTAGCATCAATAGCCTCAGTATCTCTCTTTTTAGTAGATTTACTACCAATTAACATTACATTTTTACGTGTATGTTCATTACTTATAAATTCAAACACTTTGGTATTGTAGTTATTCTTTTCTAAAATTAAAGCACGAATAGTATCGGTGACCATTTCAAATTGACGTTCTTTAAAAATACCATATTTTAATAACGGACTCTCTTGTTCTACTCCTTTTACTTGTTGCCTCACTTGTTTATGACAGCAAGGTGCACAAATAATTAATTCAGACTTTGCTGCTAAACCTTTATAAATAGCATCATCTGTTGCTGTATCACAAGCATGTAAAGCAATTAAAATATCTATTTTATCATTGTCATATTCTTGAATACGTTGTGCTACAAAATTCAAATCAGTAAAACCACATTTTTCAGCAATGTCATTACAATAAACTACCAAATTTTCTCGCAATTCAATTCCTGTAATGGTTACTTTATATTTTTTTGTATTTACCAAATAATCATATAAAGCAAAAGTAAGGTACCCCTTACCCGATCCCATATCTACAATTTGTAATTCTTTATTCGTATTTACTGAAGTTAACAAACCTTCAATAATTTCTAAATATTTATTTATTTGACGGTATTTATCCGCCATTTTAGGAATTATATTATTATTCTTATCTGTTATATTTAAATACCTAAGATAATCTGCTAACGCTACTCTTTTCTCTTTAGGTTTATCGTGCGTATCTGGAAGTTTATTTTTAAAACTTGGAGCAGTATTTCTGTAACTAATCTTTTTCTTTTTTGATATAAAAATCAACAAATCTTCAGAAAGTGTAAATAATGTTGCTGCTCTAAATTTTTCTAATAACAATTCTTCTATTTCTAAAACAGCTTCTTCTATCTTAAAATTTTTTGTTTGATCATTAGTCGTATGCCTGTATGTAAATTGAAAAAAAGCTTCTTCTTTTATTTTTATTTGACGTACATATACGTTTGGTAAATTATCACTTTTTCTAACAGGCTTACTTAATGTTAACTTTACAAAACTATCTTCTAAAACACTTTGACTAAGTGTATCTCTTAATCGTTGAAATTCATTCATACTGCAAAAATAAACAAGATTATCTTTTAAAAATATTTATCATGCTTTTTTTACTTTTAAATAACATTTAAAATAATTTCTTTTTATGTATAATTTTACTCTTCACTTTTGATATAGTAATTTTGCGTTTATGGAAAACATAAAACAGATAACTAAAAAATTACAGCGAGGAGTAGCAGAAGCAATTAATCAATTTACAATGATTGATGAAGGTGATAGAATTATGGTATGTTTATCTGGCGGTAAAGACAGTTATACTTTATTAAATATGTTACTCCATTTTCAAAAAGTAGCACCGATTTCATTTGAAATTATTGCTGTTAATTTAGATCAAAAACAACCAGGATTTCCTGAAGAAGTGCTTCCTACTTATTTAGAAAAACTAGGCGTTAATTATAAAATTGTAGAAAAAAACACTTATAAAATTGTAATGGACAAGACTCCTGAAGGAAAAACTACTTGTAGTCTTTGTTCTAGACTACGAAGAGGAACATTATATGAAGCTGCTAAAGATTTAAATTGCAACAAGCTTGCTCTTGGGCATCACAGAAATGATATTTTAGAAACATTTTTCTTAAATATGTTCTTTTCAGGAAAAATAGAAACCATGCCTCCTAAATTTGTTAACGACGCAGGGGATTTAATTGTTTTAAGACCGTTAGCCTTTTGTAAAGAAAACGAAATTGAATTATATTCTGAGAAAATGAATTTTCCTATAATACCTTGCAATTTATGTGGCTCTCAAGAAAATTTACAGCGTAAGAAAGTAAAACAAATGATTACAGATTGGGAAAAAGAATTTCCGAACAGAAATTCTATTATGATGAATGCGCTACAAAATGTATATCCTTCTCATTTATTAGATCATAATTTATATGATTTTGAAAAATTAGAAAATACCGTTTTAAAAGAATCTTAATTATATAACTAAAGAAAGCTCAAGTAAAACACTTGAGCTTTTATTTAATATATTTTATAATAACAATTATTAAGGTAATAAAACCATATCAATTGCGTGTACTACTCCATTAGTACCCTGAACATCGTTAGTTGCTGCACCTACTAAAATATTTACTGTTTGCATGCTTGACGTTTTTATTTGAGCTCCTGAAGTTAAATCTATAGTTACAGTACCTCCTAAAGTTGTTACATCTCCGTTAGTAAGTTGATCTGCCTGAACGTTAGCCCCATTAACTACATGATATTTTAATACTGCATCTAAAGTAGCTATTGGTATATCTGCAAGAGAATTCCACATCATATTTGAATCTAATAATGCTTGAAAAGCAGCATTCGTTGGTGCAAAAATTGTGAAAGGTCCTTCTCCAGAAAGAACAGAAACAAAATCAGTAGTATGCCTTGTATCAGTCAAAGCAGTAACTAATGAAGTAAATCCAGCATTATTTAAAGCTAGAGTTACAACATTTGGTGGTAACATTACTTTATCTATAATATGAACTACACCATTACTTCCTTGTACATCTACAGTTATTGGTTTTGCATCTCCATTAAATTCAACTGCCCCAGTAACTTCAACCTGTAAAGATAATGGCTCATCATTAGGTCCCGTAGCTAGCGTATTTACATAGGTGTCAGATAAATCTGTAGACTTCACTTCTCCACTTAATACATGAAATAACAATACCGATTTTAAAGTTTCTACAGGAATGTCATCTAAAGAATTCCAAGAAGTATTAGAATCTAATAATGCTTGAAAAGCAGCATTTGTTGGTGCAAAAACAGTAAAAGGTCCGTTTGCCTGTAAAGCACCTACTAGATCTGCTTTTTGCAATGCTGTAACTAAAGAACTTAAATCTGGCGTAGCAATTGCTAAATCGGTTATATCTTTTGGTAAAGTATCTGTTAATAATATTTCATCTATTATGTGAATTACTCCATTAGAAGCTTCTATATCTGCTGTAGTAACAGAAACTGATTGTCCTGATTCTGTCTTTAATTTAACTCCATTTGATAAATCAACTATTAATTTCCCTGTATTTAATGTTGTTAATTCTTGATCGTTACTTAAGTCACTAGACAAAGCTTTAGCTGAAACAACATGGTATAATAGCACACTTTTTAAAACATCAGCAGGAATATCATCTAAACTGTTCCATGCAGCTTTAGAGTCTAATAATTTTTGAAAAGCTTCATTTGTTGGCGCAAATACTGTAAAAGGTCCATCTGCTTTTAAAGCACTAACTAAATCTGCTTTTTGTAAAGCGGTTACTAAAGAACTTAAGTTATCTGTTTTAGAAGCTACTTCTGTAGTATCAGACTTTGGAGTTGTTACCTCTGGATCATCATCACTACATGAAATTAAAAATCCAATACTTAAAAATAGGCTGAGAATTAATTTAGACTTGATTTTTTTGATTAACATTTTTGATAGTTTTTAGGTTATTATTGCCTACTAATTTTTATGTCATTTTTCGGCTTATCTTAGACACTGTTTAATATTTATCGATAAAAAGTAAACAAAAATACATTTGAGATAAAAAAACTCTACTGAGTTATGAATTAAATATATAAATTATGTTTAACTATTTAACCACAAAGTTAAACAAATATTGTATTGAAATTAATTTAATCAGTTTAAATCATGTTTTTTAACATTATATTAAGATTATTTGTTAAACAAATTTTAATTAAAAACAATCAATACTATATTATTTAAATTCAAAAAAATCTAATAATTTATGACCATATTAAAAATGGCATACTGTTTGAAAATTGTTATTCAATAAATTTTAAAACTAATCTTATGAAATTACTTACTACTCTATTATTTCTATTTCACTTTAGCTTTTTTAGTTTTAGTCAAACAAAAACTAATTACAAAAAATTTAAAAGTGAAATTCAACAAAAACGATATTCAAAAGATTTAACTTTAAACAAAACAATGTCATTTCTTAGAAATAATGAAATATATGTTTCTGAACTAATAGACATTTGTAATTATTTTACAAGAGAAAGTTTGAAGTATAAAATTTGTTTAAATGCGTATCCTAAAATTATTGATAAAAGAAATTTCTTTGAAACCTATAATGTTTTTAATTCTTTTTCTTATGCTATAAAACTATATCATAATACTCAAGGAAACCCTATTTCAAATACACCTCCTGTTCATCCTCAAATTAACTATCCTAACTATACATCATATAATGGATTAATAAATAACTATTGTAATCAACCTATGCAAGGTTATCAATTCAAAAGGTTAATGAATCGTATTAGATCTTCTTCTATTAGTTTACTACAACTAAAACAAGTTTTAAAAAACAATTGCTTTAGCACAAAACAAGTAATGATATTAGGTGAAAAACTTCAATTCACTAATAATCGTTATGACTTTTTTGTATATGCTTTTAATTATACTTCAGATGTAGAGAATTTTTTTTACACAAAACAGTTAATTTCTAGTAGGCTACAAAAACAAGAATTAGACAATTTTATTCGTAGAAAAATCGATTTAATACAAGCAGCTTCAGAAATAGATAATTGCTACACTTCTACAGAAGATTTTAATTATATTTTAAAAGCAATTAGATCTGAACATTTTTCTAAACCAAAATTAATTTTGGTAAAAAAACAAATTGCTAAATACTGTTTAAATTTACAACAGATAAGAACTATTGCAAATGAATTTCCTTTTGAAGGAGACAGATTAGATCTTTTAAAATATAGCTTTGAGTATATTCATAAAAAAGATTCGTTCTATACTTTAAGAGATCTTTTAAAATTTAATAGCAATCAAAAAAAGTTTGATCAATTTTTATTAGATAAAAGATAATACTATTGTCATAAGCATAAAAAAAGCTCAAGTTAAAACTTGAGCTTTTTTAATATAATTTTTAAAGTATAATTAAGCTTTAAAAGTAATTTTACGCATACGTAAACTTTCTGGAGTAACTTCTAAATACTCATCCGCTTTTATATACTCCATACACTCTTCTAAAGAAAAATCAATTTTCGGAGCAATTTTCATAGCATCATCTGTACCAGATTTACGCATATTTGTTAATTGCTTTCCTTTAATTAAGTTTACAGCCATATCATCAGACTTACTATTTTCCCCAATTACCTGACCAATATAAATTTCTTGATTAATATCAATAAAAAATTTACCTCTATCCTGTAAACGGTTTAATGCATAAGCAGTAGCTTTACCTGCTGCTGCAGAAATTATAGCTCCTTTTATATCTTCAGTAAAATCTCCTTTATAAGGACCATACTCACTAAATCTATGATTAATAATTGCTTGACCAGATGTAGCTGTTAGTATTTTATTACGTAAACCTATTAAACCTCTAGAAGGAATTGTAAACTCTAAGTGTTGTAAATCTCCTTTAGGCTCCATAATCATTAAGTCTCCTTTACGTAAAGAAACTAAGTTTACAGCTTTAGAAGCAACGTCTTCTGGCACATCAATAGATAATGTTTCCATTGGTTCATGCTTTTTACCATCAACCATTTTAATGATTACCTGTGGTCTTCCCACTTGTAATTCATATCCTTCACGACGCATTGTTTCAATTAATACAGATAAATGTAAAACACCACGACCATATACATTAAACTTATCTTCTGAATCAGTAGTTTCAACTTTTAAAGCTAAATTCTTTTCTAATTCTTTGAATAAGCGATCACGAATATGACGAGAAGTAACAAATTTTCCTTCTTTACCAAAGAAAGGTGAATTGTTAATTGTAAATAACATACTCATTGTAGGCTGATCAATTTCAGTTCTTGGTAATGCTTCTGGGTTTTCTAAATCAGCAATAGTATCACCAATCTCAAATCCTTCAATACCTGTAATAGCACAAATATCTCCACAAGGTACTTTATCTACCTGAACTTTACCCATTCCTTCGAATACGTGTAATTCTTTAATTCTTACTTTTTTAGTAGTACCATCAGCTTTACATAACATGTAATCTTTACCTGTTTCTAAATCACCTCTAAATATACGTCCAATCGCAATTCTACCTGTAAAAGAAGAAAAGTCTAAAGAAGTAATTTGCATTTGTGGAGTACCTTCATGATATTTAGTTTCTGGAATAGATTCTAAAACTGCATCTAATAAAGGTATTATATTATCTGTTTCATTCTGCCAATCAGTACTCATCCAATTATTTTTTGCCGAACCATAAATAGTCGTAAAATCTAATTGTTCTTCGGTAGCTTCTAAAGCAAACATTAAATCAAAAACTTTCTCATGTACTAAATCAGGTGTACAGTTTTCTTTATCTACTTTATTAACAACTACAATAGGAGTTAACCCTAATTCTAATGCTTTTCCTAATACAAAACGAGTTTGTGGCATAGGACCTTCAAATGCATCTACCAATAATAAAACACCATCAGCCATTTTTAATACACGCTCTACTTCTCCTCCGAAATCGGCGTGACCAGGTGTATCAATTACATTTATTTTTGTGTTCTTGTAATTTACTGATACGTTCTTAGAAAGAATTGTAATTCCTCTTTCACGCTCTAGGTCGTTATTATCTAACAATAAATCAGTACGTTCTTTACGATCGTCTAAGATTTTTGCTTGATCTATAATTTTATCTACCAAGGTAGTTTTACCATGATCTACGTGCGCTATAATAGCTATGTTTCTTATTGATTGCATTTTACTACATTAAATTTGGCGCAAAAGTAGTATTTCACTTTGAATTGGACTAATAAACAGCAACATATTTACATTAACTGTGTGAATAAGAAATTCTCACTTTTTTAAGAAAGAAAGTTTGTTACGAATTGAAAAAATATGTAGGTTTGATAAAACAATTAATACAACAATATAAAAAATGGAAATAACGGCAAATAACCCAAATAGAAAATCGTGGTTAAAGATTAATGACGATTCGGACTTTCCTATTCAAAATATACCTTTTGGCGTCTTTTTAACAAGAGATGATATTATTACTATCGGAACTAGAATTGGTGATTATGCTATTGATTTAGGAGCATTACATCAATTAGGATATTTTAAAGGTATTCCTTTAACTGACGATATTTTTTTACAAGACACTTTAAATGATTTTATTGCAGATGGAAGAAAAACATGGCGTTTAGTAAGAAATAGAATTGCAGATGTTTTTGATGTAAAAAATGGAGAATTACGTGACAATGCAGATCATAAAGATAAAATAATCTTTAGGATGGATGAAATTGAAATGTTATTACCTGTAAGAGTTGGTGACTATACTGATTTTTATGCAAGTAAAGAGCATGCTACAAATGTAGGTTCTTTATTTAGAGATCCTGAAAACGCTTTACTCCCTAATTGGTTACACATACCTATTGGTTACCATGGTAGAAGTTCTTCAATTATACCTTCTGGTACACCTATTCGTAGGCCTGTAGGACAATCTAGACCTGCTGAAGGTGAAACTTCTCCAGGCTTTGGTCCTTCTAAATTATTAGACTTTGAATTAGAAATGGCTTTTATAACTACTGTTTCTAATGATTTAGGAGATCGCATTTCTATAGATGAAGCTGAAGATTATATTTTCGGATTGGTTTTATTTAACGATTGGTCTGCTAGAGATATTCAAGGCTGGGAATACCAACCATTAGGTCCTTTTTTAGGAAAAAACTTTGCTTCTACTATTTCTCCTTGGATAGTAACTTTAGATGCCTTAGAGCCTTTTAGAGTGAACAACCCAAAACAAGAGCCAACACCTTTACCTTATTTACAGCATAAAGGAAAACATAGTTTTGATATTAACTTACAAATGGCTATTCAACCAGAAAATGAGAAAGAAACTGTTGTTTGTAACTCTAATTTCAAATACATGTACTGGACTATGGCGCAACAATTTGCACACCATACAGTAAATGGATGTCCTGTAGAAGCTGGAGATATGATGGGGAGTGGAACTATTTCTGGTCCAACAAAAGACAGTTTTGGTTCTATGTTAGAACTTACTTGGAAAGGACAAAATCCTTTAAAATTGAATGACGGTAGTGAGCGTAAATTTATTAATGATTTCGATACTGTTATTATGAGAGGATACTCTAAAAATGATAAAGTTAGAATAGGTTTTGGTGAATGTACTGGTAAAGTATTACCTGCTAAAGAATTTTAATTAAGGTTAAACAAAAATAAAAAAGGATTAATTCTGGTTAGAATTAATCCTTTTTTATTTTTTAACTTAAAACTACTCAAAACAAATACATGGTGCTGATGGTTCTGGAGCAGAACAAGGGTAATTACAAATAATAAAACCTCCATTAACAGTTCTTTGAACCTTTTTTTCAATTTCTTGAACATTATCAAGCTTTAAAATGTCTTTTAACATAATTTAAATTTTTTGATTAATTTATCAAATATAAATATAAAAAAGACTTATTAATTATTAAAACACTAAAAAAAACTTAAAACAAATAAAAAATCCATTTCTTTCGAAATGGATTTTTTATTTGTTCTATTCTTCTTCTGGTGGTGGATGACCATGAATTTGCTCATACACTTCATCAAAGTTATTTCTTATATGAGAATTCAGTTTTTTACGGTAATCATCTTGTAACCAATCTATAAAATTGTGGGTAGATTTACAAATACATTTAGAGTATCTGTGAATTCTATCATCAATATCTCCTCCTAATTTTTTTGCTAAAATAATAGCATCGAATACATCTTCACTATTCTCTACACACATGTTTGTATGATGTACAATAGATTTTTCTAAAACTTTTTTAGAACTCTGTCCCGACTGAATGGTATCTATATATACTTTTTTAACATCAAAATATAAATCTTCTTCCTTAGTATTTGAAAACTCTTTTTTAACTCCTTCTGGTAATTCATACCTAAAAGTGCTTTCAATATCTTCATCTGTTAATAAGCTATCTAAATAAAAATTAGGAGCTCTAAACATCTTTTGCCAATCTAAATCTGCTCCCCAAGGGCCAAATCTATGGAAATTATTTCCTAAATCAATTACATTAAAAGTAGACTTTCCCGGAAGAATTCGAGACCCTCTACCAATCATTTGATAATACAATGTCAATGATTTTGTGGCTCTATTTAAGATGATAGATTTAACTGAAGGCTCATCAAAACCTGTTGTTAAAATACTTACCGATGTTATTATTGCGTTTGGTGTTTCATGAAACCATTTTAAAATAGCATCTCTTTCTTTCTTCGTATTTGTATTATCTAAATGAGCAATTGGATATCCAGCTCTTTTAAACGTATCGTACACATACAAAGAAGTATTAATTCCATTATTAAAAATTAAGGTTTTTGTACCTTTTGCTCTCTCTTCATAAGCTTGTAGTAATTTAGAAAGCATATTAGTATTGGTATATAAATCTTCCGAAGATTTAACAGTATAATCACCATTTGCTCCTACTTCAAGAGAAGTTAAACCTACATTATAAGAATATACACTTGCTTTAGCTAAATATTCATTTGCTATTAAAGCACCAATACTTTCACCATCTATAAGTTCATCATAATTATCCTTCATAGGCATCTTTATGTTCGAACTTAAAGGTGTAGCTGTTACTCCTAAAACAAAAGATTTATCAAAAAACTTAAAAAGCTTCGTAAAAGAATTATAATGCGCTTCATCAATAATTACCAATCCAACATCAGAAATATCTAAAATATCATCATTTAAACGATTGTTCAATGTTTCTACCATTGCAACAAAACAACTGTAATTTGATTGATCGTCTAAACTTGCCTTACTATCAATAATTTTATTTTCTACACCAAACTCACCTAACATTCTAGCTGTCTGCTTACATAACTCAATACGGTGCGTCATAATAAGCACTTTCTTTTTGTAATGTTTCAAATATTGACGGGTAATTTCCGAAAATATTACAGTTTTACCACCTCCCGTTGGTAATTGATATAATAAATGATAATTATTTTGAGCATTTTCAAAACTCTTAAAAATTCTGAATAATGCTTCTTTTTGATAATCGTATAAGCTTTTTCCTACTTTATTTTTTGTCTCAGTGTTACTCAAAAGGCTATTTTTTTGAAAACTCAAAAATACAACCAATTTACAAAAGCTATCCTATTATTTTACAATTTTTTCAAGATCTACCCTAGCAATATCATAATGAGATGCATGTAAAACCGCTTTTCCTTTGCTAATCAACAATAATTGAGGAGATTGATGAAGCACTTGAAACGCATATCCTACTTCACTTGATAAATCTCTGTGATTTAATAAATCTAAATAGTAAACATCAATTTTATCTGTTAAATTTTCAGAAAAAGAACTATCAAAACTTTTTATAACAGACCTACTTATGCCACAACGCGTTGAATGTTTAAAAATTGCAACTGGTTTAGTTTTCGATTTTTTCTTTATTAATTCTATTTGTTCTAAAGATTTTAAAGGAATCCAATTAACATTCGATTTTACCTCTTTTTTTTCTTGTTGATCTGATTTCTTAAATATATTTCCAAAAATTCCCATATTATTACTTTTTACATTTATTATTGTCGGAAAAAAATCAAAACCCTTTCAAAAAAGACAAAAAGTCATCTAATTCAATTACTAAAACGACAAAATGTCTTTGTTTTGTTTTTATTTTTGATTGGTATTGATTTTGACACTAGCAAATAAAAAAATAAAATTATGAATTTTAATAATTTTACTATAAAATCTCAAGAAAGTATTCAACTTTCACAACAAATAGCGCAAGAACGTGAACATGGTCAAATTGAAAATGAGCATATATTTAAAGCGTTGTTTCAAACAGATGAAAATATACTTCCTTTTATTTTAAAAAAATTAAATGTTAACATTAATCTTGTTAAGCAAATATTAGACAAACAATTAAATAGTTTTTCTAAAGTAACTGGTTCTGAAATACTCATTTCTAGAGAAACCAGTAAAACGTTAACTGAGGCTTCTATTATAGCTAAAAAAATGAAAGATGAATATGTTTCTATAGAGCATTTAATCTTAGCAATTTTTAATTCAAAAAGTCAAGTAGCTCAACTTTTAAAAGATCAAGGTATCAATGAAAAAAATTTAAAAGCAGCTATAGAAGAATTACGTAAAGGCAATAGAGTTACTTCTCAAAATGCAGAAGAATCTTATAATGCACTTAATAAATATGCTAAAAACTTAAATAAATTAGCACAAGATGGGAAATTAGATCCTGTTATTGGTAGAGATGAAGAAATTAGAAGGTTACTTCAAATTCTTTCTCGAAGAACTAAAAACAACCCTATTTTGGTTGGTGAACCTGGTACTGGTAAAACAGCAATTGCTGAAGGTTTAGCTCATAGAATTATTCGTGGCGATGTTCCTGAGAATTTAAAAGATAAGCAAATTTACTCTTTAGATATGGGGTCATTAATCGCTGGCGCCAAGTTTAAAGGAGAGTTTGAAGAGCGTTTAAAAGCAGTTGTAAAAGAAGTAACTTCTTCTGAGGGTGATTTAGTTTTGTTTATTGACGAAATACATACTTTAGTAGGTGCCGGTGGCGGACAAGGTGCAATGGATGCTGCTAATATTTTAAAACCTGCTTTAGCTAGAGGTGAACTTAGAGCTATTGGAGCTACTACTCTTGATGAATATCAAAAATATTTTGAAAAAGATAAGGCTTTAGAGCGTCGTTTTCAAAAAGTGTTAGTAGATGAACCTGATACTGAAAGTGCCATTTCTATTTTACGTGGAATTAAAGAAAAGTATGAAACTCATCATAAAGTTAGAATTAAAGATGAGGCTATTATTGGAGCAGTAGAACTTTCTCAACGTTATATTACAAGTCGTTTTTTACCAGATAAAGCAATTGATTTAATGGATGAAGCTGCTGCAAAATTACGCATGGAAATAAACTCTAAACCAGAAGAATTAGATGTTTTAGATCGTAGAATAATGCAGTTAGAAATTGAAATTGAGGCTATAAAACGTGAAAATGATGATACTAAGTTAAAGTCTTTATATGCAGATTTAGCGAACTTAAAAGAAGATCGCAATGATATTAACGCTAAATGGCAATCTGAAAAAACAGTAGTAGATACTATTCAGTCTTTAAAAACTTCTATAGAAAATTATAAACTAGAAGCTGAAAAAGCAGAACGAAACGGTGATTATGGTAAGGTTGCAGAATTACGTTACGGAAAAATTAAAGAAGCCCAAGAAAATTTAGAAGAGCAACAATTGATATTAGCTAATCAAAATGAAAGCTCTTTAATTAAAGAAGAAGTAAACTATGATGATATTGCAGAAGTTGTAGCAAAATGGACAGGTATACCTGTAACTAAAATGCTACAATCTGAGCGTGAAAAATTACTTCGATTAGAAGATGAATTACACAAACGTGTAGTTGGACAAGAAGAAGCTATTGAGGCTATTTCAGATGCTGTTCGCAGATCTAGAGCAGGATTACAAAACCCTAATAAACCTATTGGTTCTTTCTTATTTTTAGGAACAACAGGAGTTGGTAAAACAGAATTAGCAAAGGCACTTGCTTCTTATTTATTTGATGATGAAAACTCTATGACTCGTATTGATATGAGTGAATATCAAGAACGTCATTCTGTAAGTCGATTAGTTGGTGCTCCTCCAGGATATGTTGGTTATGACGAAGGCGGACAACTTACCGAAGCTGTTAGGAGAAAACCTTATTCTGTTATTTTATTAGATGAAATAGAAAAAGCACATCCCGATACTTTTAACATCTTATTGCAAGTTTTAGATGAAGGTAGATTAACTGACAATAAAGGACGTGTTGCAGATTTTAAAAACACGATTATTATTATGACTTCAAATATGGGAAGCCATATTATTCAAGAGAAGTTTAATAACATGAAGGGTGACATTCATACTACTATGGAATTTGCTAAAGATGAAGTTATAGGATTATTAAAACAAACCGTTCGTCCAGAGTTTTTAAATAGAATCGATGATATTACATTATTTACTCCTCTTTTAGAAACACATATTAAGAAAATTGTTCAAATTCAGTTGAACAATGTCAAAAAAATGGTTGCTGAACAAAACATTACTTTAGACGCTACTGAAGAAGCTATAAAGTATTTAGCTAAAAAAGGATATCAACCAGAATTTGGGGCACGTCCTGTAAAAAGAGTCATACAAAAAGAAGTTTTAAATCTATTATCTAAAGAAATATTAGCAGGAAAAATAACTAGTGATACTTTAATTTTATTAGATGAATTTGATGATCAATTAGTTTTCAGAAACCCTGTAAAGGATGAAGAGGAATAAAAATAATAAAGAGCAGCAAAAAGCTGCTCTTTATTATTTTTATTCTTTGTATTTACTCAAAACACTTCTTTTAATGAGCTGCCTCACTCTAAAGGTAAGGTATTATACGAATTGCTTCGTTAAGTTATTTATTTGATTTAGTTCTGTTTCAGAAAAATGATTGTTTTCTAAGGCTTTTAAGTTATCTATTAATTGATTCGAAGAACTAGCTCCTACTAATACTGAAGTCACTCCTTTTTGACACAACAACCAAGAAATTGCCATTTGATGTAATTTTTGTCCTCTAGCTTTAGCTATTTCATTAAGTTTCCTTATAACTGGTAACTTTTCTTCAACAGTATTACTTTCTAAATACGTTTTACTTTTAGCAGCTCTCGAATTTTCAGGAATTCCATCTATATATTTATCTGTTAACATTCCTTGTGCTAACGGAGAAAAAGCAATACAACCTAATTTATTTTCTAACAAATTAGGTAATATTTCTTTTTCAATTTTACGATCTAACATAGAGTATCTTGCTTGATCTATTATAAAAGGAACTTTTAATTCTTTAAGTAACTTAGTTATTTCAGTAATTTGCTCAGCTCCATAATTAGAAATCCCTATATATAAAGCCTTACCTTGCCTAACAATATCAGATAAAGCAATTGCTGTTTCTTCTAAAGGTGTATTAAGATCTGGCCTATGATGATAAAAGACATCTACATATTCTAAACTTAAACGTTTTAAACTTTGATCTAAACTAGAAATTAAATGCTTACGAGACCCATAATTTCCATAAGGTCCTTCCCACATATCATAACCAGCCTTGGTTGATATAAAAAGTTCATCTCTATAAGATTTAAAATTTTGCTTATATAAAAGTCCAAAATTAACTTCGGCACTTCCATAAGGAGGTCCATAATTATTTGCTAAATCAAAATGCGTAATTCCATTATCAAAAGCAGTTCGTAAAATTTCTTCAGAATTAGCTTGTAAATCATACTTTCCAAAATTATGCCATAAACCTAAAGATATAGAAGGTAATAAAACACCACTATTACCACACCTATTATATTGCATATTAGTATATCTATTCTCTTGTGCTAAATAAGTTTTATATTGTGATTTGTCATTTATTTTCATGAAAAAATAATTAAATTATTTATCTTGTGTATAGTAATTAAAATCTTTTAAAACAGTATCTATAAAGTTAACATCAGCAATTTCTTTATCTTTAGAAACACCAGTAACTTCCTCTATTTTAACTCTTAATTTTATAAGTGTATTATAATCTTTAGCTTTTTTAGCTTTTGTATATGTATCTTTAACTATTCGAACATCATTGTCAGATAATTTAATAACATTAGGATAAGTAGGTTTATAATTATCTTTAATATTTTCTAAAATAGTTCTAGAAAAACTTGCTGTATCTTTTAATGAAACAACCACCGTATTTGCAGAAATATCTCCCATTCTTTGGTTTCTATCTGTAAAAACAATCATAAAAAAGCCTATTAATTTTCCTAATAAAAAAATGAACCATAACCAGATATAAAAATCTTTACCATGCATTTGGCTATTAAATAAAACAAACACTAATATAAAGAAATTAAAATCTACAATTCTTGAAAACCAGCGTATTGTATAATCTAAAATTGAAGGCTTAAATCCTTCAATATTTATTACTTTTATTTTCAATACTTTCTTTCCAATTGTTTGACCATCTAATAAGATTTCAGAATACAATGAATAAAATGTAATTGGTAAAAAAAATAAAATACCCAAAGCTTTTCTAGACCAATAATCTTGTTCAACAATATCTCCTATAAACCTCATATCTACAAACTTTGTTAAGAAGTAGATATATGCTAGTTTTATAATATTATCTAGTACAAAAGCTAGTAACCTTTGACCGACATTTGCTACTTCAAAATTTATTTTAACATTTTGTGTAGTATTTACTTGTAGTGTTTTCATACAATTTTTACATTTGCTTTATGAGAGAGATCGCTTTCATAAAGCAAAATAAAGAAAAATGGCTTGAATTAGAAGAAGTAATTTCAAATAAAAATGAAAAAACTCCAGATGAAATTGCCGATTTGCATATAAAAATCATGAATGATTTATCATATGCACAATCTTTCTATCCAAAAAGTAATGTTGTTCCTTATTTAAATAAGCTAGCAAAAAGTAGCTATGGAAAGATTTACCATACAAAAAAGCAAGATAAAAATGTATTATTAGCTTTTTTCTTTGAGACGATTCCTTTATTATTATATAAGCATCGAAAATACATGTATATTTCTTTTGCTGTTTTTTTTGTTTGTTTTTTTATAGGACTATTATCTACTTTTAATGACGAAAACTTCGCTAGAGAAATATTGGGTAATGGTTATGTAGAAGAAACACTAGCTAATATTGAAAGTGGTGATGCTTTAGCTATTTACAAAGGAGGTAGTAACTGGGGTAGTTTTATAGGAATATTTTCTAACAACTTAAGAGTTGGTATTTATATGTTTCTTTCTGGTTTATTCTTAGGCATAGGGTCTGGTTATTATATTATACAAAATGGTATTATGGTTGCTGTTTTCCAAGCTTTCTTCTATCAAAATAATTCATTACTAGATAGTTTAAAAGGTATATGGATTCATGGGACTTATGAGATTTTTGGTATGATTATAGAAGCTGGTTGCGGTTATATTATTGGTGCCAGCATTTTATTCCCAGGAGCTTTAAAGAGATTAGAATCTTTTAAAATAGGTATAAGAGAAGCATTTTTTATATTCTTAAGTACAGTTCCCTTTACTTTTGTAGCGGCTTTTTTAGAAGGCTATGTTACTAGATACTATAATAAAGTACCAGGATTTGTTTGTTTTTTAATTATTGCTACTTCGTTAATATCCATTTCTTATTATTATTTAATATTACCCCATAAGGTAGCTGCTAAAAAACTAATTAAAGAATGAGAAAAATAGTATTCCTTTTTTTAATCTTTCTTAGTATTTCGGTTAGTAGTCAAAGTTCTAATAATTCATCTTCTTTAAAAGATATTGAACCTATTGAAAATAGATCTTTTGATAATAATTTGAAGTCAAAATATAATAGTTTTGAATTTGACTATAAAGAATATGAAGCTCCAAAAAAACAAAAAACTAAAGAATTCAAAAACAATAAACCAGCTGATTTAAGTTCTTTAAAATCTTTTGTTAATTTTTTAACAACCATATTTCCGTATCTACTAGCTCTAATCGTTATTCTTATTATCGTAAAAAGTATTTTAAACAATGATGGTTCTCTTTGGAATTTTAATCGAAAAAAGAAAATAGCAAAAGTTGCTATTGTTTCTGAAAATGAAGATGAAAACATTCATCTTAATGATTATTTAAAATTAGTTGAAAAGGCTAAAAAAGAAGGTAACTTTAGAAAAGCTACTCGATATTATTATTTGTTTCTACTCAAAAAAATGTCTGATAAGGAATTAATAACATTTGATAAAGACAAAACTAATACTGAATATCTTTTCGATTTAAAAAAGACTGAATTAAGAAAAAACTTTTCTTATTTATTATATATCTATGATTATGTATGGTATGGTGAGTTTACTATTGATCATTCAAAATTTACTACTATAGAAAATAAATACCAATCATTTTTAAATAAATTGTAATTGATTAAAAGAGAAAAAATAACGTCCCTTCTACCCTGTCTTATTCTTTTAAGCTTCTTTTTTTGGGGTTGTAATACAAAAACAAATTGGAGAGAAAACTATAGAGAACGTTCTAAAGATCCTTTTGGTACGTACATAATTGCAAATGAAACCGAACATTTATTTAGCGATAATGATTTTACATTATTAAATAAACATATCTATGATTATTTTAATGATATTTATTATGAAGATGAAGCTAATATTGCCAATTACATTTGTATTAAATCTACTGCATATAGATTAGATGAAGAAAGCTTAGAAAAACTTTTAAAATTTGTTGCTTCTGGAAACGATGTTTTTTTATCACTAAACTATTTTAATGATTATTTAAAAGAATCTTTAAAGTTTGACACAACTAATCTTGATGAAGAAGTATATTCCGTTGAAGATTTAAGAGATTTAGAAAGTACTTTCACGTTAAAGAATAAACAATTTAAAAACACTACTTTTAAATTTGATAGAAATATTAGGAAAAATTATTTTTCAAAATATGATACGCTTACAACAACTATTTTAGGTACTCAAAAGATTGATAGAGTTACTTCAAAACCTAATTTTATAAAGATTCGACATTTTGATGGAAATATCTTTTTACATACACAACCCATTGCTTTCACTAATTATTATTTACTAAATAAGAATGAGAATTATGCTTCTAATGCATTTTCATATTTACCAAACAGAACAATTTTTTGGGATCCACAAATTAGAAGAAGTAAAAGCAATAAAAACCAAGACGATGGTAAATCTGCTCTACAATTTTTCATGAAGCATCCATCCTTAAAATGGTCTTTATATTTAGGCTTTTTTGGATTATTAGTTTTCCTTCTGTTTAATGCAAGAAGAAAACAACGTGCAATACCAGAAATGAAGTCGTTGAAAAATTCAACTAAAGACTTTACACATACAATTGCTAACCTATATATAAAAGAAGAAAATCATAAAAATTTAGCCACTAAAAAAATCACTTATTTCTTAGAAAAAATTAGAACTAAGTATCATATTGAAACTCGTAATTTAAATGATGATTTTATAAATAAACTTGCTGCAAAATCAGGAAATACGGTTCATACAACAAAATATTTAACCAATACCATTATCGCATTAAATAAAAGGTATGAGTGTTCACAAGATGAATTGGTTCGCTTAAACACACTCATTGAAAACTTTTTACAAAAGAAATAATTATGGAGGAAACAAATCAAAAAAACGATAATTTAGAGTTTCAAAATAGAATTGACTTATCTGAATTACAAGAAAGCATATTTAAAGTTAAAACGCAGTTAGGTAAAGTAATTGTAGGTCAAAAAAACATGATCGATTTATTAATCGTTGCTATATTTTCTGATGGTCATGCTTTAATTGAAGGAGTTCCTGGGGTTGCAAAAACAATGACTACCAAATTATTATCTAGAGTAATGGATATTGATTTTAGTAGAATTCAATTTACACCAGATTTAATGCCTTCTGATATTTTAGGTACTTCTGTTTTTAATGTAAAAAACTCTGAGTTTGAATTTAAAAAGGGACCTATATTTTCTAATATGATTTTAATTGATGAAATAAATAGGGCTCCTGCTAAAACTCAAGCAGCTTTATTTGAGGTAATGGAAGAAAAGCAAATAACAATGGATGGTACTCGTTATAAAATGAATCCACCTTTTATTGTTTTAGCAACACAAAACCCTATTGAACAAGAAGGTACTTATCGTTTACCAGAAGCCCAATTAGATCGTTTTTTATTTAAAATTAACGTAGAATACCCTACTGCTTCTGAAGAGTTAGAGATCGTTACTAGAGAACAAGAACTTATTGAAGGTCTTAAACTAGATAAGGTAGAAAAAGTAATTACAGGAGAAGAAGTTTTAAAATTTAGAAAACTAATTAAACAAATAAAAGTAGAAAAAAACTTATTAGAATACATTGCTAATATTGTTGTAAATACAAGGAGTAACTCTTTCTTATTTTTAGGAGCATCACCAAGAGCAACTATTTCTATTTTAAAAGCTTCAAAATCTTTCGCTGCTATTAATGGGAGAGATTTTGTAACTCCAGAAGATATAAAAAATGCAACTATTCCTGTATTAGAACATAGAGTAATTGTAACTCCTGAACGTGAAATGGAAGGTATTACCAGTAAACAAATTATTGAACAAATAATTGAAGCTGTAGAAATTCCTAGATAATTTTTATTAGTACTAAAATTAATTCGTTGAAAAAAGTTTAATCAAATTAATGAAAAACCTTTACAAATCTTTATTTCTTAATAACCGACTTTTCTATATCTTATCTATAGTGGTTGTATTGTTTATTATTGGTTTTTTTATACCTATATTTTTTTCAATCGCAAAAATAGCTTTGTTTAGTATTTCTGTATTAACTCTTATTGATATTATCATTTTATTTTCATTTAAAAAAGGGGTTACGCTTCAACGTATTTTACCTGAGCGATTATCTAATGGAGATAAGAATAATATCAAATTACAAATAAAAAACAACTATAATTTAAAAATACATACTACATTACTTGAAGAGTTACCTTACCAGTTACAAAATAGAAATTTTAAGCTTTTAGAGAAATTTAATCCAAAAGAAGAAAGAGAATTAAAATATAAAGTTACTCCATACATAAGAGGAGATTATAATTTCGGAAACACAAATGTTTATGTCTCATCTCCTTTACAATTAGCTACAAAAAAATATGTTTTAGGAGATCAAAAAAAAATTCAGTGTTATCCATCATTTCTAAAATTACAAGAGTTTAATTTAAAAGCTATATCTAACAACCTAACTAATCAAGGGAGTAAAAAAATAAGAAGGATTGGAAATTCTTTAGAGTTTGAACAAATTAAAGAATATGTTTCTGGTGATGATATAAGAACCTTAAATTGGAAAGCTACTGCTAAAAGAAACCAATTAATGGTTAATCAGTATGTAGAAGAAAAATCACAACCTGTATACTCAATTATTGATACTGGTAGGCCCATGCAAATGCATTTTGATAATATTACATTGTTAGATTATGCAATAAATGCAACACTAGCAGTTAGCAATATTATTTTAAAGAAACAGGATAAAGCAGGAATGTTTACCTTTTCAAAAAAAATAGATAATATTATTGTTGCTGAACAACGTAATTCTCAAATGAATTTAATTTCAGAAACGTTATACAATATAAAAACTGATTTTTTAGAGTCTGATTATAGTTTGTTGTATGCTTCTATAAAAAGAAAAATTCCTAGTAGAAGTTTACTTATTTTATATACCAATTTTGAAACTTTAGATGCCTTAAAACGTCAATTGCCTTATTTAAGAGCCATTGCTAAAAATCATGTTTTATTAGTTGTCTTTTTTAAAAACACTGAATTAAATAAAATTGTAGAAGAAAAAGCAACCTCAGTAAATGATGTTTATGACAAAATTATTGCTGAAAAGTTTATGTATGAAAAGAAACAGATAGCTAATGAATTAAGAAAATATGGAATTCAATCTGTTTTAACCAAACCTCAAAACTTAACAGGAGATACTATTAATAGATATTTAGAATTAAAATTGCGAGGGTTATTTTAATTTTCTATTTTGCTAGCTTATTAACTTATAAAAATTGACTAACAAATGAGTAATTTAAAATTAAACCTTAAAAAAGTAGACCCTGTAAAATATTCACTTCTTTTTGCTCTTACATTAGCTGTATTTTCAATAATACTAATGCTTATTTCTTTTTTACTTGGACGACTTTTTGGTGGAATAATAGGAGGCATGCTTTTATCGGCTTTTGCTTCATCTGATGGTGGAATTAAAACAATGATTATCGCTCCAATTGTTTATTTTATTTTTGGATTTATTTTTAGTTTTATTTTTATTTCTATTTATAACTTTTTCTTAAAGAAAGCAGGAGGTTTAAATATTACCTTTGAACAATCTGCAGACAATGACATATCAAGAATAGGAGAAGATTAAATTATTTTCTTAAAAAAATATATTAACATCGCCATAACTGGCGATGTTTTCATTTTAACTTATTTCTTACGTAAGATTTCTTCCTTTATTTCTACTAAATAATTCTAATCAGACACTATCTATTACTTCAAAGAGTAATTACATGCTTGCCTGTATTAATTTTAATATTTATAAAAAGTTACTAAATTCTAAAAACATGAAATTTTTTTTATATCTACTAAGTACTTTTATTTTAATTTCTTGTAACTCTAAAACAAGTACTATTAAAAAACTTGAAAAAGGAAATTATAAAGCAATATTACATATTCAAGACAAACAAGAAATCCCTTTTAATTTTGAAGTAGAAAGTAATAATAAACTTTCTATTTTTAATGCTGAAGAAGTAATTAAAGTTCATGAAATTACTTATAAAAATGATTCTGTAAAAATACAATTACCTTATTTTGAAGGGTATATTTCTGCAAAAATTAATGATAAAAAATTAAATGGTTTTTTTGTAAAACCTAGTTTAAAAAGAGTAGTACCTTTTTCTGCTAGTTTAAATGATTCTAGATTCAATATTACTACAAAACCTAAAGTAGAAATTAGTGGAAATTGGGAAACTGTTTTTAGCCCTAATTCAAAAGAGGACAAATATATAGCCAAAGGTATTTTTAAACAAAAAGGGAATAAAGTTACTGGTACATTTAGAACTACTACAGGAGATTACCGATATTTAGAAGGTGTTATTAATAATGATACAATACAACTTTCAACATTTGATGGAGCACATGCTTTTCTTTTTACAGCAAAAGCTACAGATTCTACTTTAAATGGTTTTTTCTACTCTGGAAATCACTGGAAAGAACCTTTTACAGCAAAATTAAATAATGATTATCAATTACCTAACGATGAAACATTAACCTATTTAAAAGAAGGATATGATACTGTTTCTTTTTCATTTCCTAATGAAGAAGATAAGTTAGTTTCTTTAAATGATGAAAAGTACAAAGGAAAAGTTACCGTATTACAAATAATGGGTACTTGGTGTCCTAATTGTTTAGATGAAAGTAAATATTATTCAGAAGTATATAAAAAATTTAATACAAAAGGAGTCGAATTTCTTGCTTTAGCTTTTGAAGTAGCTAAAAGTAAAGAAGAGGCTTTTGAATTTATTCATCGATTAAAAGAACAAACAAATATTACATATCCTGTTTTATTGGCTCAATACGGATCTGCTAGTAAAATTTCTGCGCAAGAAAAGTTACCAATGTTAAATCATATTTTATCATACCCTACTACTATTTTTATTGATAAAAAAGGAAAAGTTCGTAAAATTCATACTGGTTTTAACGGACCTGCAACTGGGCAAAAATATGTTGATTTTAAAAATACTTTTGAAAGTTTTTTGAATACTTTAATCGAAGAAGAGTAACCTGTTTTTACAATTATTGTTTTCATGTTCTATCTTTAAAAATCAGTTTAAACCTATTCTGTTTATTATAAATTAAATATTATTTAAACATGATTATAAACTTACTTGTAATTAAAACGGAAAAACCTGAGCTTTTGAAAAGGCAATATGAAATGCTTGGTTTTGTATTTGATTATCATCAACATGGAAATGGTCCTTTTCATTATGCTAGTGAAATTAATGGTTTTGTTTTTGAAATTTACCCGTTAACTAAGTCAATGACTATAGCTGATAATTCAATTAGACTTGGATTTGAAGTTGAAAACTTAAAGAATGTCGTAGATCAATTAAAAAGTACAAATTGGACAATACTATCAGAAGTAAAAGAAACCAAATGGGGTTTAACTGCCTTAATTAAGGATTTAGATGGAAGAAAAGTTGAGTTAAAGAATAAATTTTTAGTACATGACAAAAATTAGTCTATACCTTTAATAATTTGGCTCTAAAGACCTCACAGGTTTTAAAAACCTGTGAGGTCTGAAAACTAAAAACATAACGATCTATTATTTATACAAATCTGTGTTGTTTTTGTCATGTACTATGAGAATAAATAGTAATTTTCCTGATTCTTTCACATTACAAGCTTCCTGCTTCAGGCCAATTTCTCCAATCATTATTTGGTTTTAAAGTAGTTTTCCATTTCGCTATATCCTTACTTTCTAAAACCTTTGCTATCATTTGATAGATTTCATAACTACTTGGTTTATGCCCACCATATTCAGAATATGATTTATGATGCCATTTATCAATTTTTAGTAAAAGTGGTAAATTACCAGGAATTGATGTTCTTAATTCTTCTTCTGTAGCTTTAAAAACTTCTGGGGTTCTGTCATCTAGATATCTTATTAACGACTGATGATCAATTAAATCATTTGGATTGTCGAAATTTTGAATTTCAATACCACTATTTTTATATTTTTGCTTATCATGTTCTATAGGAAACTCACTATTTTTTATTTTGATCTCTTTAGCTTCCTTAGAAACTAATTTAAAATCTCCTTCAACCTTTTCAAAGTCTTCTCCTGATATTAAAGTTATATATTTTGTATTACAGGTATATATGTCATTAAGTCCTGCTTTATTAAGATTAACCAAACAATTACCAAAGTAATTTAATTTCTGCACTACCACTCCTATTTCCAAATCTGCTTTTCTCAAACACAATTGCCTATCTGTTTTGATCTGCAAATAAATTAATTCTACTACCAGCTGTATGAAAGTAACCATACTCTAAATCTAGAAAAAAAATTATACGTAGTATCGTCATTTAATGCTTCTAGAATTTCTTCTTTTGTGTAAAGACTCATTTAGTTGTTTTTACTTAGTATTTTATTACAAATTAATTTGCTTATTAATTGGTATTGGCAAATCTACACCTTCTGCAATAAATCGCTTATGAACGGCTTCTTTTAACTTACATTTAGTTTTAAATTCCTTAAAGGGTTCTATTAACCATACGTATGCTCTTAAATGTATATGATCTGGATGTACATCAATTACTCTAACATCTATTTCTTTACTATCTTTTATAGTATCTTTTATTACATTAGGTAACTTAATTGCCTCTTCTTGAATAATCTTTCTTGCTAAATCTATATCTGCTTTTATTCCAACCTTAAAATTATTAAAACTTAATACATGAGAATCTTCTATAGAGTGATTTAATATAGAATCTGTACTAATAACTGAATTTGGTATTATTAATCTTTTATTTTCAAAATTATTGATTACTGTATGACGCAATGTAATATCTTCCACAATTCCAACCCTTGCATCATCTAATTTAATATAATCCCCTACTCTAAATGGTTTAAATATTACAATAAAAGCACCAGCTATTAAATTCGATAAAGCTGCTTGTGCAGCAAAACCTATAATTGCTGCCAAAATACCTGCTCCAGAAAATATAAAGGCAGCTTTACTTCTAAATAACGGTACTGTTATTACAATAAAAATTAATGCAAAAATTCCAACAAAAAACTTTACTGAATTTCTTAAAAATTGAATACTAGTTCTACCAAAACGATCAACCTTTCTTGTTTTTATAATTTGTAAAATTAGATACTTAATAATTCTAGAAAGTATCCATGCTACAAATATTATAAACCCAATATAGCCTAATATTCCTATAAAAGAATCTAGATTAAAGAACTGGTATATATATTTATTAGACATTAAAATAACGCTGTTTGACTATCATCATCATCATTTTCTTTTTTCTTTTTTATTGCATTCTCTAAAGCTTTTCTTGCCTTATCCTCTTTACTTATAATAGATGTTTTTACATCTTCTTCTTCATTAGTAATTTGTTCTTCTTCGTTCACTTCTATTTCTTCCACTATTTCTACTGGCTCTTCGTAAGGTAATGACTCTAAAAAGTTTATTGTTTTTATTTTTGCTGCAGTTAATTGATTCCCTATTGCTTTTATTCCTTTAATCGAAATAAACTCTTCGA
Source organism: uncultured Tenacibaculum sp. (assembly GCA_937922085.1). Lineage (GTDB taxonomy): Bacteria > Bacteroidota > Bacteroidia > Flavobacteriales > Flavobacteriaceae > Polaribacter. The sequence continues at coordinate 32,078 of CAKZVD010000024.1, forward strand.
AATTAACATTCATTTTAGGTAAACTACGTTTAGAGAACGTTACCTCAACTACAGGTCTATAATCTGTTGCTACAATTTGTAATTGAGATTTTTCATGATCGGTAAGAAATATTTCTTCTTTATCTGTATTATCTATTAAGAATCGTTTTACAAAATAACGTTCTTTATGTCCATCAAAATAAATAGCTGAAATAGGTTTATTTGGCTTCCATTTTTCTAATACAATCATATTGTTATCAAAATGCATTGCCAAATCAGGGGTCACTGCTTTTACTTTTCCAGACTGTGTAATTATTAAAATTTTATCTTCTGCTTTAAACTCACCTAATAACTCTCCTCTTTCATCTACATTTAAACGTCTCACCGTATCATCAAACCATATTTTTCGTGGTTTTAACGTAGATACTCCTGCTTCTTTAAACTCTATTTTCTTTATACTCTGTTTTGTTACTAAATTCCCTCTAACACTTCTACCTTTAATTGCTAAATCGGCGAAATCGATGTCCCATTTCAACTTTTTAATACTACCTACTGCTCTTAATAAAATTGAAACAACCTCTGCTTCTCCGTTAGGGTTTGCTGAAAAATAAAGTAATTTAGATCCTTTATTACCATTTGTTAAATCATATTCTTTATCTCTAGTAACAGAAGTTACATTAAAACGTTTCATGTAATTTGGTCCACGAGTACCATCTTTATAAATTAAATTATAAACCGTTCTTTTATCTCTTTTCTTAAAAAGAGTTACATGAATAATACCTTTACCTACAAATGTTTTAGAATCTACTTTGGTTACCAACATAGTACCGTCTTCTCTAAAAACGATAATGTCATCTATATCTGCACAATCACAAACAAACTCATCTTTCTTTAATGAAGTTCCTATAAAACCTTCCTCCCTATTTACATACAGTTTAGAATTACGCATTACCACCTTAGTAGCTACAATATCATCAAAAATTCTGATTTCTGTTTTACGTTCTCTTCCTTTACCGTATTTTGTTTTTAAGTTTTTAAAATAATCAATAGCAAACTCAATTAAGTTATCTAAATGATGCTTTACTTCTGCTATTTTTTCTTCTAAACCTTCAATAAATTGTTTTGCTTTGTCGATATCGAATTTAGAGATCTTTTTAATTCTGATTTCTGTTAGACGTACAATATCTTCTTCTGTAACTTCTCTCTTTAAATGCTTTATATGTGGTTTTAACCCTTCGTCTATAGCTTTAATTACACCTTTCCATGTTTCTTGCTCTTCAATATCACGATAAATTCTATTTTCGATAAAAATACGTTCTAAAGAAGCAAAATGCCATTGCTCTTCTAATTCATGTAATTGAATTTCTAACTCTCTCTTTAATAATTCAACTGTAAAATCAGTAGATTTTTTAAGTACTTCAGAAACTCCAATAAAAATAGGTTTATTGTCTTCAATAATACAACTTAAAGGTGAAATTGAATTTTCACAATTTGTAAAAGCATATAAAGCATCAATTGTTTTATCTGGTGAAACATTAGGCGGTATATGCACTAATATTTCAACATTTGCTGCCGTATTATCTTCTATTTTTCGAATCTTAATCTTTCCTTTATCATTCGCTTTTAAAATACTATCTATTAATGAAGATGTAGTAGTACCAAAAGGAATCTCTGTAATAACTAATGTCTTTTTATCTAACTGAGAAATTTTTGCTCTAACACGAACTTTCCCTCCTCGTAAACCATCATTATAATTGGTAAAATCTGCAATACCTCCTGTTAAGAAATCGGGAACAATAGTAAAACTTCGTCCTTTTAAATGTTTTATAGAAGCATCTATTAACTCTAAGAAATTATGAGGTAATATTTTAGTAGATAACCCTACTGCAATACCCTCTGCTCCTTGTTTTAATAATAAAGGAAACTTTACAGGAAGATTTACTGGTTCTTTTCTTCTACCATCATAAGAAGCTTGCCATTCTGTAGTTTTTGCATTAAAAACAACTTCTAACGCGAATTTAGATAAACGTGCTTCTATATAACGAGAAGCTGCTGCTCTATCTCCTGTTAAAATATTACCCCAGTTACCTTGCATATCTATTAACAACTCCTTCTGTCCCATTTGTACCATTGCATCTCCAATAGAAGCATCTCCATGCGGGTGATATTGCATAGTATGACCAACAATGTTCGCTACTTTGTTATAACGTCCATCATCTAAATCTTTCATAGAATGCATAATACGACGTTGTACAGGTTTAAAACCATCTTCTATAGAAGGTACAGCACGTTCTAAAATTACATAAGAAGCATAATCTAAAAACCATTCTTTATACATACCTGTTACTTTCGTAATGGTTTCTGTATTTTCTAACGGAGTTTCATTTGTTAATTCCTCGTCGTGTTCGTGTTCGTCGTACTTGTTATTTTCTTCGCTCATTTATTAACGTTTATACGTTTAGAGTGTTATTTTGTTTAAATATAAAAAAATTATTAATCACCTCCACATCCTCCACACGAACTGCATGAGCTACAAGAGCTTCCAGAACTACATGAAGTACCGCAAGAACTATCGCCGAACCAATTACTTGAGGATGAAGTATAATTAGACTTTCCTAATTTATTATTTATTACTAAAGTAGATAATGCTACCGCTAATACTATAGCTTCATTATTGATAGCATTATCTAAATATTTATTCGTTTCTAAATTCAAACTTGCTAGTGGCAAAAAATTGCTTTTAAAATTCCTTGTGTAAACTTTAGATAAATACGAGTAAGAAAACACTCCTACTATAACTAAAAAAAACATTATAATAGTTACTGGTTTTCCTCTAAATATTCCTAAAAAAAATCTTGAAAACACAAATGAAAAGAAAAAAAACAACATACAGGCTATTACTATTTTGTATTCTACTACTTCTTTAGAGTATAAGATTTTTTCTCTAATCAATTTCGATACATTATGTAGTTTTATAAAGATTGGTTTATTTTTTAATTCTTCTATTATTGTTTTTAAACTATCTCCTGGTGATTCTTCCATATAATTTAAAACCGTATTTTCATATACATCTTCTGTTAGTTCCTCTTTTAAAAAACCAATTGATGAACTACTTCCTTCTAAAATATCAATATGATCAGATTCAAATAAATTATTAATTTTATACAAAATTAATTTATCTATTTTAGTTTCTATAACTTGAAATGATTCTTCTTTTCTTAATTTCTTTATATAAAAATTTTGATCTATTAAAACTTTAAACGCTTTTTTAAAACTATGTCCTATTAACAATTCAATGGTTCCAAATGTAATTACAAAGAAACCTATAGCTAAAAATATAAAATCAGGATTACCAATTTTTAATAGTATCGGTTTCCAAAGAAAAAAAAATGGAACTGATAATAGTGCTCCAAAAAACAAAAAATGATTATTGGTAAGTTGTTTTAAAATAGCATTTGCTTCATTTACTTTTACTTCATTTTCAAAAGATTTTGTAGTCCAAATGACTTCATTTCTTGTACCAAAATAGTTTTCATATTTTTCAGCAGTAAAATTTACAGCGTTACTTAAGACGGCTTTTTCTCCTTTTTTTCCTGTAGAAGGTATATGCTTTACATTTTTTCCCAGAATTTCACAAAAATCTTGATACGATTCTGAAAAAGTCAAATGCAAATGCCATACAATATCAATAATATGAGAAGGTGAAACCATACTTTTAGTAACAGCTACTAAAAACATAAATTTTTTATATTCTAGAATCGCATCTTCAGTAAATTGAACAGACCAATTATTTTCGTAAGACAATTTTATAGAAAAACCATATTCTTCTTCTAAGCTATCTAATTGAAAGCCTCTTACCTCATTCCAAAGTTCTTTTTCTTTTGTATTCATTAATAAATAACACTATTTAAGAAAATTAGTATTTATCTTCTACTCTTCCGTTTTAATGATATCTTGTTCTACTTTTAAATTTTGAATAATAAATTTCTGACGATCTGGTGTATTTTTCCCCATATAAAATTCTAGCATTTGTTCTATCGACATTTCTTTATCTAACATTACAGGATCTAAACGAATATCATCTCCAATAAAATGCACAAATTCATCTGGTGAAATCTCTCCTAATCCTTTAAATCGGGTTATTTCTGGTTTTCCTCGTAATTTTTGAATCGCTTCTTGTTTTTCCTGTTCAGAATAACAATAATAGGTATCTTTCTTATTACGAACCCTAAATAAAGGAGTTTCTAAAATATATAAATGTCCTTCTTTAATTACCTCCGGAAAAAACTGTAAAAAGAAAGTAATTAATAACAAACGAATGTGCATACCATCTACATCGGCATCAGTTGCTATTACAATATTGTTGTATCGTAAACCTTCTAATCCGTCTTCAATATTTAATGCCGATTGTAATAAATTAAATTCTTCATTTTCATACACTATCTTCTTTGTTAAACCATATGAGTTTAATGGTTTTCCTTTTAAACTAAAAACGGCTTGTGTATTTACATTTCTCGATTTTGTGATAGAACCAGATGCAGAATCTCCCTCGGTAATAAATAAAGTAGTATCTAAATAATTTTCTTTTTTAATATCTGCTAAATGAATTCTACAATCACGTAATTTTTTATTGTGCAAGCTTGCTTTCTTTGCTCTGTCTTTAGCCAACTTACGAATACCAGATAGTTCTTTACGTTCTTTTTCAGCTTGTAAAATTTTCTTTTGTAAAGTTTCTGCAACTACCGTATTCTTATGTAAATAGTTGTCTAATTTTGTTTTTACAAAATCATTAATATACGTTCTTACTGTTGGTAATTCTCCTCCCATGTCTGTAGAACCTAATTTTGTTTTTGTTTGACTTTCAAAAACAGGTTCCATTACTTTTATAGAAATAGCAGAAATAATCGATTTACGAACATCTGAAGCATCAAAACTTTTGTTATAGAATTCTCTAATCGTTTTTACAATTGCTTCTCTAAATGCAGCTTGGTGGGTACCTCCTTGTGTGGTATGCTGACCGTTTACAAAAGAATGATATTCTTCTGAATATTGTGTTCTACTATGCGTTATAGCAACTTCAATATCATCTCCCTTCAAATGAATAATTGGATACAACATATCTTCTTGATTGTTGTTATCTTCCAATAAATCTTTTAACCCGTTTTCTGAATAATACTTTTCACCGTTAAAAACAATGGTTAATCCAGGGTTTAGATATACATAATTTTTTAATAATTTTATAACGTACTCTGGACGGTATTTATAATTTTTAAAAATAGTATCATCTGCAATAAAAGTAACTTTTGTACCTTTTCTACGTGACGTTTCTTCTAAAAGTTCTTGATTTGTTAAATTTCCTCTTTCAAATTCTGCTGAAGCTGACTTACCATCTCTGTTAGATTCTACTCTAAAGTAATTAGATAATGCATTTACAGCTTTAGTACCTACCCCATTTAATCCAACAGATTTCTTAAAAGCTCTAGAATCGTATTTTCCCCCAGTATTCATTTTAGAAACAACGTCCACAACTTTTCCTAAAGGAATACCACGACCATAATCTCTAACAATTACTTTATTATCTTGAATAGAAACTTCAATGGTTTTTCCTGTTCCCATTACAAACTCATCTATAGAGTTATCAAGAACCTCTTTTACCAAAATATAAATTCCATCATCAGCTGAAGATCCATCTCCCAACTTTCCAATGTACATTCCAGGTCGCATTCGAATATGTTCCTTCCAATCGAGCGATCGTATATTGTCTTCGGTATATTTAGTTTCTTGCGTCATAAAAGTTCTTGTAGATTGAGGTATTTGCTAAAATAACATTAAACATTAAAAAACAAAAAACTCTGTTAATATATTTATTAACAGAGTTTTTAAAAGACTGATTATATATTTCTTATCTCCTACTATAATTTGGAGCTTCTTTTGTAATTGCTACATCATGTGGGTGACTTTCATTAATACCACTTGCAGTAATACGAACAAATTTACCGGTTTCTTTTAATGTTTCAACATCTTTAGAACCACAATATCCCATACCTGCACGCAACCCACCAACAAACTGATGAATACTTTCTTGTAACTCTCCTTTATAAGGTACTCTACCTACAATTCCTTCTGGCACTAATTTTTTAATATCATCTTCAACATCTTGAAAATAACGATCTTTAGATCCTTGCTTCATTGCTTCCACAGATCCCATTCCTCTATAAGATTTGAATTTTCTTCCTTCAAAAATAATAGTCTCTCCTGGGCTTTCTTTAGTACCCGCTAATAATGAACCTAACATTACACAATCTGCACCAGCTGCTATTGCTTTTGGTATATCTCCTGTATAACGAATTCCTCCATCTGCAATTACAGGTACTCCACTTCCTTTTATAGCAGCGGCTACTTCTAATACAGCTGAAAACTGTGGAAAACCAACTCCTGCAACTACTCTTGTTGTACAGATAGAACCAGGTCCTATACCTACTTTAACAGCATCTGCTCCTGCATCTACTAAATATTTAGCTGCTTCAGGGGTAGCTACATTACCTACAACAACGTCTAAATTTGGAAATTTTTCTTTAACTGACTTTAAGGCTCCTAATACTGTTTTTGTATGTCCGTGTGCTGTATCTATAATAACTGCATCTACACCAGCATTTACTAAAGCTTCAGCTCTTTCTACTACATCTGCTGTTACACCTAAAGCCGCAGCAACTCTTAATCTTCCTAAAGTATCTTTGTTAGCTATTGGCTTTTGAGTTGTTTTTGTAATATCTCTAAAGGTTATTAAACCTACTAAAATATCATCGTCATTAACTACTGGTAATTTTTCAATCTTATTTTCTTGAAGTATAATTTCTGCTTCTTGTAATGAAGTTCCTTCTGCTACAGTAATTAAATTATCAGAAGTCATTACATCAGTAATTAAACGCTCATTGTTCTTTTCAAAACGAAGATCTCTATTGGTAACAATTCCTACCAATTTTTTAGAATCATCTACTATAGGAATACCTCCTATTTTATGCTCTTTCATTGCATTTTTAGCATCTAATACAACAGCATTTAATGGTAATGTTATAGGGTCTATAATCATACCACTTTCAGCACGCTTTACTTTTCTAACTTCTCGAGCTTGTTGCTCTATAGACATGTTTTTATGTAAAACCCCAATACCACCTTCTCTTGCAATAGCAATTGCCATAGCACTCTCGGTTACTGTATCCATTGCAGCAGATACAATTGGTACGTTTATAGTTATGTTTTTTGTGAATTTTGTTTGAATACTTACTTCTCTAGGAAGTATTTCTGAATACGCAGGAACAAGTAATACATCATCGTATGTTAATCCTTCTCCTACAATTTTAGATTGATGAGCTATCATATGGCAACCAATTGTTGTGTTGTTAATTAATTGCAGGCAAATATACTGCTTTTATTGCAATTCGTAGTTTATCTTAATGTTAATCATTCAACTTTAATAATTAAAACTAATTATCAAACGTTTATACTCTTTCCTGCTACGCTTAAGGCAAAAAAAAAGATTTCTTTTAATTCTATCTCTAATTTAGCTAGTAAGAAAAACAAACATTGCGCAATGTTTCTATTTTGTTAAAAACTTATAACCTCAAAACTAATTACAAATATGGCGACTTTAAAAGAACCAAAAACATTAATAGAAACTGCTTATTTAGCTAAAGGAACAATAGGAAATGTAGGAATGCCAGGAGCTCCAATTGTTCATTTTTCACTGGTTGTTTCTCCTGAACAACATACAGTATCTGGAATTGTAGAGATTACGCAAGCAATAGACAAACCTTCTATTAAGCTAAATGTAGCTGGTAATATTAGGTATACTGGATATGGTGATGTTACAAAAATTGTAAATCTAAGTGGCGAATATGTAGTTTCTGTCCAACCTCCTTCTATTGGTAGTTATTTAGAAAAGTTTACTGCTTATTTAGATATTAATAATGAATGGAATGGTACTGGTGGTTTCACTTATGGAAATCAGAAAATTAATGATGTACCAGTAACATCAGCAAATTAAAACGAATATAATTTTAGGGGATTATATTAAAAGGTAATATGAAACTATTTTGTAGTTGAATATTACCTTTTATATTTTTTATAAAACCTTTTAATTTGAAGTTAAAATAACTAAAAAAAGTTATCTTAATATTGATGGTAACTTCTAAAAGGAAAATGTTTAAAAATCTTAATGAAATATATTAAAAACATCTAACAGATCAGTTTATCTAAAAATAGTATTTTCTCTTACAAACGAATTCTTATAACGTTCACTAAAAGGGATTTTCTCTAAATTATTTAATATAATTAAATTGTCTTCTAAATAAATTTCTTTTATACTTTTCATGTTCACTAAATAGTTTCGGTGAACTTGTTTAAAATTATCATTATTAAGCATTTCTTTTAACTTTATTAATGACAGTTTTATTAAATACCTTCCTTCATTACACTGTAAGTTACAGTACTTTTCTTTTACATCTATATAATTTATAGCATCTACATCTACCTTTACTACACTTCTCTTATGTTTGATAAATAAGTATTTCGGACTTAACACCCCACTATCATCTGCAAAACTGATACTGTTATTTTGTTGATAACAAGATTCAATAGCCAATTCTAGAGAGTATAATAATTCTAACTTATTATATGGTTTTAATAAATACACTAACGGATTTGTCAATTTTGCTTCATCAAAAATTGCTTTACTCTGCATACTTGTTAAAAACAAAAAAGGAATATCTATGTTTTCTTTATTTATACGTTTTGCAAGAGTGATCCCTTCTGGTTTCCCATCTATCATGATATCTAAAATAATGAGATCGAAATAACGGTTTTTTACTTCTTTTTCTGCCTCTATAATATTCTTAGCTCTAATTACCTCATACTTATTCTCTTCAAGTAATGTTGTTACTTGTTTCGCTTCTTTATCTAAATCTTCTAATAATAAAATTCTAAGGTTTTCCATCTGATAGTAGTTGTAATGTAAATTTAACAAAAAGATTGGAGTTAGCAGTTATCAATTACCAGTTATTAATTATCAGTAGTCAGTAGTCAGTAGTCAGTAGTCAGTAGTCAGTAGTCAGTAGTCAGTAGTCAGTAGTCAGTAGTCAGTAGTCAGTAGTCAAAAATAAAATTGCTCGTTAGAATTAACAAAAAAGTTTATTCATATTGATTTTTTATAGCATCAATAAAAAATGAGTAATAATAATTGTTATGTGAATGCATAAAAGCTAAAACTTCGGTAACTGAGCGGAGTCGAAGTTACACTACTCATTTCGACTCCGCCCAATGACCATAATTTCATTCAATTAATGACTAAAAAATTATTAACTGATAAAAGATCACTGATTATTGTTAATTGTTAATTGAAAATAGGTAATAGAATAGATACTTTTGTTCCTTTACCTTCTTCACTTTCAAAAACTAAGTTTCCATCATTTTTTTTGACTAACATTTGACATAAGATTAAACCTAAGCCAACACCTTCTGATCGATTTATTTTATCTATACTCACACCTTGTAGTGCATTAATCTTTTGCAATCTCTCTTCTGAGATTCCTACTCCAGTATCTTTAACAGAAATAAAAGCTTCATTTGTAGTTTTTACTCCAATTTCAACGGTTATTTTTCCATTACCGTTCATGTACTTTATCGCATTATCTAACAAATTTCTAAGTACAATTTTTATAGATTCTCTATCAATAGTTACTAATGAATTTTTAATATAATTCGTTTCTATTTCAATATCATTGGCTTCAATTAAGTTTTCATAATCTACCAATACATGTTCTACAATTGGTTTTAGTGGTTGTTCTTTTTTACTAAACACCATTTGATTACTTTGCTCTAAAGACCAATGCAATACATTGTTTAATAAATGACTGGTACTTTCTGTTACAGTAATTGCCGTATTATTAGCTTCTTTAATTCCTTCTAAATTATTACTGGCAATGTGTTTTTTAAGTTGCTCGTGCTGATATTTAATCGTATTCATTGGAGAACGTAAATCGTGCGACACTACAGAAAACAAATAGTTCTTTGTTTTATTAGCGCTATTTAGTTCTTCTTTTTGCTGTGTAATTAATCCGTTTTGAGTTTTTAATTTTTTATAGAAAAAAGCCAATAATCCTAAAAACACTAATAAACCAGAAGCTCCAAAAAGCAATCCGTTTTGGACTACTTTTTGGCGCTTTAGTTTTTCATCTTGTATTACTATTTCTTGTTGTTTTTGGGCAAGTGCCATTTTTTTATCTCGTTCCGCTAGCTCTAAAATATTATCGTTTTTAGAAATAGAATCTTTCCATTTGATTGTTTCAATAAAATACTCTACACTTTTATCAAATTTTTTTCTTCCCTTTTCAACATAAGCCATATTTTCAGAAGAGTTTTGTTTTAATGTTAAATCTGAAAAATTCTTGGCTAAATCATAGGATTCTTTAAATAAAGAAATAGCTTCATCATCTAAGTATTGATTGTAATATACATTTGCTAAATCCATTTTATATCTTATAAGAGCTAATGTATCATTCAACTTCATTAAAGAAAGCTCTTTAGTAAAATATTCTTTCGCTTTATGATATTCTTTTTTGTGTACATATAACAAACCTAAATTATGATATGCACTTTTCTTTAGTTTTTTTTTAGATATAAAACTAAGTATTTCCCATTTTTTGTAGTGATAAATAGCTTTATCATAATTCTTAAAACTAAAATAAATCCGTCCTAACTTTTGTTGTTTTAAAGTTTCATAATCATTTTCATTTGATATGTTAGATATATTCTTTAGTGCTTGTTTAAGTAATTTCTTTCTTATAGCAGAGGCTCCTTGAAAATAATTTAAAATGTCACTTTCTTTTTCACTACTTGATGTTTCTAAAGCCCTACTACTATATAAATAACAAGAATCAAACTTTTTTTCTTTATAAAAAAAATAAGCTTTCTTAAAAAAATATTTACGCGATTGATTACTAATACTATCACTTTCTTTATCTAATAAATCCAGATCTTTTACCCTTTGCTTTTGTGAAAAAACATTAAATAGAAAATTTAAACTTATTATTAAAATTATATTATTCCGCATCTGCAGGAGTGGTAACAGTACCTCTATCAGTTCTAGGATCTTCATCATCATCTCTAACAATAATTGCATCTACAGATGGTGTACCTGGTAATAATTGATATTCAAATTGAATATAATATAAATTAAACTTTGGTGATTTTTCTTTACAATTATATTCTACTCTAAAATCTCTACATAACAAATCAACTTCTTCACCTCCTTTATTTGTAGTTTTTACAACAACACCTCCATAATAATTCAAATAAATTAAATCGCTTTGTAAAGAAAGTCCTGAAGTATTTTCTACTTTATTTAATTTATTATCCGGTAAATATGCCAATACTGTAACTGTATATGGAGTATCTGTTGTCCCTTCAATATCAGAAATATTTACCAAAGGCCCCGTAGGAACTTGATCTGATTGTACCCATTTATCTAATTTATTGAAATTTCTTAAGGTTAATTTTAGTCCTTCTACGGTAACTGAGTAACTCATGTTTATAATATTGTTTGGTTAGTTAGTGCTCCTAAATTACAATAAAATTTTAGATAGAAAAGGAAAATATTAATCTCAGTAAATTTTAATAAGGAATTTTTAACTCTATTACAGTACCTGAGTTTATTTCTGAATCTATTTTTATTTTTCCATTAATTTTGTTAGTTCTTGATACTACGTTATTAACACCAATACCTTCACTTGATTTTGAATTAATATTAAAACCAACTCCGTCATCTTTAATATTAAAAATCAAATTATTTTGATCTCTCTCTATTAATAAATTTACATTATCTGCTTTTGCATGCTTTACAATATTATGTAAAATTTCTTGCAAAATTCTATACGCATTTAAAACAACCTTTGTTTCAAATTGTTCCCAATTTATTTTAGGTAAAATATTTAATTGATACTTAAAACCTCCCTGTATACTTTTAGATTTCATTAACTCTTCTATAGTAGCGTTAAAGTTCGATATTTCTGGAATATTAGTTCCTAAATCATGAGATACATTACGTATTTCTTTTTCTACTTCATGAAGCTCTTGTAAAAATTTTTTATTTTTACTTACCTTATCTTTTTCTGTATTTAAATTTAAAAACTCTAAGTTCAATCGAATTCCAAAAAGTTTTCCAAGTACACCATCATGTAACTCTTCTGATATTCTTTTTCTTTCTTCTTGTACAACTTTTAATTTTTGAACCTCAGATTTAAATAACAACCTCTTTTTCCTATTATGGTATATTAAATAACCAATTACTAGTACCAATCCGAAAATGGCTATTAAAGACAAAATTATTAATTCTTGCTGTTTCAGTTTTTGATTTTGTACAAATAATTCTTGCTGCTTATTTTGTATTACATTCTTTTTATCTAATTCAGCTAATTCCCATATTCTGTCTTTATTCCAAATAGAATCTTTCCACTTAATAAACTCTCTGTAATAATGAACGCTTTCTTTATAGTTTCCTCGATTATTCTCAACTACAGCTATATTTTTTGTTGAAATTTGTTTTAACTTTAATTCAGAAAACACACTCGCTAAATCATACGCTTCATAAAATAATGAAATTGCTTTTTCATCTAAATATTGATGATAATATATATTTGCTAATTCTGTTTTTAAACGAATTACAGAAGCTGTGTCTGCTTTATTTATTAGTTCAAACTCTTTATCTAAAAATTGCTTTGCTTTTCCAATTTTTTTTTGATGCAAATAACTTATACCTAAATTATGATATACATTTTTTAATTGGTTTTCATTCAATTTATTTTTCTCTGAAATTAATGTTAAGTAGTTATTAATAGCCTTTTCATATTCTTTATTTTGCAAGTAAATATATCCTAATTGAACTTTCTTAATACTACTATAACCTCCACTATCAGAAATCTCTTTAACATTTAATAACCCTTTTTTTAAAAGGTTTTTATGTGTAGCACTATATCCTTGAAAGTAATTAAGTATATCTCTTTTTTCTTTATTTTTTTCTTTTATTAACGCTTTACTACTTATAATGTAACATGAGTCATAAGCATTTGCTACATAATAATCAAATGCTTTACAAAAAAGACTCTCCTTCTCTATTTTACATATATTCTCTGAAGTTATACGAAGGTTTTCTATTTCTGTTTGAGCTTGTATTTTAAAAATGAATAAATAAAAAAATAAAAGAAGGAAGTTTTTCATGCAATAAAAATAGTTTTTCTATCGGATAAAAAACTATTTATTTTATCTAGTCTTTTAATATAAATACTATAAACAAAAACAAGGGGTTAAAACCCCTTGTTTTTGTTATTATGTAATGTTATGCTCATTAAAGGAATCGTGTATACATACAAACTTGAATCCTTAACTATCACTCTACAATTAAATTCCTCTAATATAATTTGCTAACGGATCGTTAAACTGAAATCCTTTTGTAAAACGTTCTTTGTTTAAAATTTTAAACTCTGCCAAGGCCCATAAAATTAATTCTTTTAAAAATAATTTATCCTCTTCTATAAACTCTGGTTGGTATTTCTGAATTAAGTTTTCTAGTGGAGTTATCGCGTTTAACTGATCTTTAAAATAACGATCGTCCATATCATCTAATAACTCGATAGCTTCTTTTGAATAAAACCACTGTGTAATTTCATCATAAGGAGTTTTTTCATCTTCTTTTTTCAGTTTTTTAATCTCTGGAAATAACTCTAAGAAAATAGTTTTAATAGCATTACTAATTAGTATCTGAGCAACCGAATCTGCCCCCTCTTGTTCCCCTTCATACACTAATTCTACTTTACCTGTAATTGCAGGAATGGTTCCCAAAAAATCTAATAACCTAACAGATGTTTTCACATCTTCTGTTAACAAACTTCTTCTTTCTGCAGTACTTAATAAGTTTTCAAATACAGAAATACTCATTCTGGCACTTACACCACTTTTTACATCTACATATTCACTTCTACGTGCTTCAAAACTAATTTGCTCTACCAATCTATTGGCTAGTTTAGGCACATATACTGTTTCCTTTTGATCTTGTAACGCATTGGCTTCTTGTTCAGTAATTTTTTCTGCAATATCTACTGATTTTGGATAATGCGTTAAAATTTGAGACCCTATTCTATCTTTTAAAGGAGTAACAATACTTCCTCTATTGGTATAATCTTCAGGGTTTGCAGTAAATACAAATTGAATATCTAACGGTAAACGTAATTTAAATCCTCTTATTTGAATATCTCCTTCTTGTAATATATTAAATAAAGCTACTTGAATACGTGCTTGTAAATCTGGAATTTCATTAATTACAAAAATAGAACGATTGGCTCTAGGAATCATTCCAAAGTGAATTACGCGATCATCTGCATAATTTAATTTTAAATTCATTGCTTTTATTGGATCAATATCACCAATTAAATCTGCTACCGTTACATCTGGTGTTGCTAATTTTTCAAAAAAACGTTCATCTCTATGTAACCAAGTAATAGGAGTATCATCTCCTTTTTCTTTAATTAATTGAGTAGAAAAACGTGAGATAGGTTGTAATGGATCATCATTAATTTCTGAACCTGCTACTACAGGAATGTATTCATCTAATAAAGTAACCATTAAACGCGCTAAACGTGTTTTTGCTTGTCCGCGTAATCCCAATAAATTAATATTATGTTTAGATAGTATCGCTGTTTCTAATTCAGGAATTACAGAATTTTCATATCCCCACACTCCTTCAAAAACAGTTTCTTGATTTTTTAATTTTTTAATTAAATTATTTCGTAATTCGTCTTTTATAGAAACTGATTGATATCCATTTTCTTTTAAAGCTCCTAATGTGTTTATTTCTTTTATATTCATCCTTTCAACTATCTTTTATCAGTTTTTTTTCAGTGACCAATTATCTGTTACCAGTTTTTCAATGATCAATTACCAGTTATCAATTATCAGTTTTAATTTAACTTCTTAACTCTTTAACTTCTTAACTTCTTAACTTCTTAACTTCTTAACTTCTTAACTTCTTAATTTCTTAATTTCTTAATTTCTTAATTTCTTAATTTCTTAACTTCTTAACTTCTTAACTTCTTAACTTCTTAACTTCTTAACTTCTTAACTTCTTAACTTCTTAACTTCTTAACTTCTTAACTTCTTAACTTCTTAACTCCTCGACTTCGACTCCGCTCAGTCACCGGTATCCAGTTATCAGTTATCAGTTATCAGTTATCAAAATTCGTAATTCGTAATTGTTAATTGATTACGGTTAATTGTTAAATCCCTCTAATTCGTTTTTTTCTATTCTGTTCGTAATCTTCAAAAATCATTTCTCCCAAACCTTTTAACCCTGTATAAAAAGCTTTTCCTTGATTCGCTCTTGTAAACTGTTCTATAAACTGCATTAAATAAGGATCTTGAGCAATCATAAAAGTAGTAATAGGCACATGTAATTTCCTTGCTTGCGATGCCATACTATAGCATTTTTCTACAATATGTTTATCTAAACCATTACTATTCTTATAATAGGTTCCATCAGGTAGTCGTAAACAACTTGGTTTACCATCAGTAATCATAAAAATTTGTTTATTGGTATTTCGTTTTCTTCTCAAAATATCCATTGCTAATTGTAATCCTGCTACTGTATTCGTATGATAAGGACCTACTTTTAAATAAGGTAATTCTTTAACAGATATTGGCCAAGCATCATTTCCAAAAACTAAAATATCTAATGTATCTTTTGGATATCTTGTTTTTATCAATTCTGTTAATGCCATTGCTACCTTTTTAGCTGGTGTTATTCTATCTTCTCCATACAAAATCATACTATGGCTAATATCTATCATTAGCACCGTACTCATTTGTGCCTTAAAATTAGTTTCTTCAACTACCAAATCGTTTTCAGTTAATGAAAAATTACCAATTCCATTATTGATTTGCGCATTTTTAATGCTTTCCGTCATAGAGATACGATCTAACGAATCTCCAAAATGATAGTTTCTAAACTCTCCTGTATGCTCATCTCCCTGACCTATTGCTTTGGTTTTATGATTTCCTAAGCTGCTTTTTCTCAACTTCCCAAAAATTTGATCAAGTGCATTCTGACGAATTGCTTGTTCCGTTTTCGCTGTAATTTTCAATCCACCTTTTCCATCTGGATTGTCAATTTCTTCTTTTAAATATCCTTTCTTCTTTAAATCTTCTAGAAAATCATCTAATGTATATTCTGGTGTTGTTAATTTATATTCTACATCTAATTGTTTTAACCAATCAAAAGCTTCATCAAAATCACCTGATGTATACGTTATTAATTCTTTAAAAATATCGAACAGTTTCTCGAAAGGAGAAATTTCTTTAGCTTCGTAGTTTTCGAATCGAAGTCCTTTTTTAAATTCATTAATCATCCTATAAAAATACAGCTATTTGTATTTTTATACCACATAAAACTATAAATTCAGCTTATCATAGAATTATTATAAATAATAGATGAAATTTGACCCTAAAGAAATACAGTTACAATATCAAGGTTTTTCTGAATCACATTTCTTATGGAAAGGTGTATTAGAGCAATCAATTCAGAATATTGATGTACAAACACGTAATTTAAAACTTACAAAATCATTAATTAATCATAAATTACGATTAGGTAAATTAGTAGAGCAATTTGTTTTTAATGAGTTTTCTACAAACACTACTATTGAAATATTATTAGAAAATATTCAAATACAAAACGAAAAGATTACAATTGGAGAGTTAGATTGTATTTTAAAACAAAATAAAACTCCTATTCACCTAGAAATTATTTATAAGTTTTATTTGTATGATAGTACAGTTGGTTCTTCTGAAATTGAACATTGGATTGGTCCTAATAGAAAAGATAGTTTCGAAAAAAAATATAGAAAACTTGTAGATAAACAATTACCACTCTTATTTCATAACAAGACTAAAGAACTATTAAAAGAACATGATTTAAATATAAATGACATTCTACAAAGGGTTTATTTTAAAGCACAATTATTTCCTCATTTAAAAGATGTACAAAAAAAGTTTTCGGTAATTAACAACGATTGCATTGAAGGTTTTTATATTTATAAAAATGAGCTTGTATCCTTTAAAGATTGTAAATTTTTTATTCCTACAAAGCATAATTGGTTAACTAAACCGTACACCAATATTAACTGGTTAAAATATGAAGATTTTAATGAGCGCTTAAGTTCTTATTTAAATGAAGAAAACGCTCCTTTATGCTGGTTAAAGAAACCAAATGGAACGCTTTTTAAGTTTTTTGTGGTTTGGTGGTAATCTAATTTAAAACAAAAGTCGGAAGATTTCTCTTCCGACTTTATAATTTCTTTTCTGTAATATCTACTTCTTAATTGAATGTATAAGTAATACCAAAATTAATTCCAAAAGAAGAATATGGAGCTTCTGGAGATGGTAACCCATTTTCTCCCCATTGAAGTTCATCTTGTAATAATGGTACCAATTGAGATAAAGGAGTAGCTCCTAAAATTTGACTTAAGTTATCTCTTGGAAGATCGTTAGCACCAATAGTTGCATTGTAATCTCCTAATTTAGAAATATCTCTGGTAACATTAATAGACATGTATTCTACTTCTCCAAATAAAGACCAGTTATCTGCTATTGGTAATTTATAACCTACAGCTCCTATAAAATCTAAAGGAAATTCACCATGAAAATCTGTTGTAAAATCTGCTTTTACATCTGCTGGTAAACCTGTTACCTGAGTTGGTAAAGTTAAATCTGTAACAGCTTCAGTTTTTCCTGCTATTTTAGTTAATAAACCAGCACGAACATATACGTTTTTTGTTACATTATAAATTCCTGATAAAGAAGCTCCGAAAGCTCTACCTCTTGTTTTTACATCTAAAATACCTGCTACTTTCTGAAATTCTTGATCTGTACCATAGATATATCCTACACCTACTTCAACTCCCCACTTTTCGTTAAAAAAATAACCTGCTCTTAATTGAGTTTGAACTCCTTCTCCGTAACTACCTTCAAAATTTCCCATATCTACAATTCCTGTAGCTGCTAATACCGAATTAGAACCGAAATCTTTTTTTCCTACTCCGAATGCATATCCTCCACTAAAAGAAACATAATATTGCGCACTTGATGCAATCGAAATAAAAATAATAGATAATGTTAAAATCGTTTTCTTCATAATATTTAAAATACTTATTTATAAAAATTGAAGCGCAAAATTCATAAAAAATATCAGTATTTTTGCCTTTTATAAAGGCTAATTTTTATATTTCTTGAACACAAATATTTTAACAACTGAAGTACAATACTTTATAAACAATAATTTAAATAAAGATATTGTACAACTAATTCTTAAAGGCAGTCCTTTTAAAGAAATACCTATTCAAGAACTCGCAAATCAAATAATTTGCAAGCAAAGGAGTCTCAAAAAACTGCCTACATGGTTTTCTTGTAAAAACATTTATTTCCCTAATAAAATTTCTATAGAACAAAGTTCTTCTGAAATTGCAGCTCAACATAAAGCTAACTTAATTAAAGGAGATACTATTGTAGACCTTACAGGTGGTTTTGGAGTTGATTCATACTTCTTTTCAAATTCTTTTAAAAATGTAATTCATTGCGACATTAACACTGATTTATCAGAAATAGTAAAGTATAATTTTAATCAATTAAATGTTTCAAATATTAAAACTGTAGCAAAAAACGGTTTAGAGTATTTGAAAGAAACTCCTTTAAAAGTTGATTATTTATATATAGATCCGTCTAGAAGAGATGCTAATAAAAATAAAGTTCACTTTTTAAATGATTGTTTACCAAATGTGCCCCAAAATATTGATTTCCTTTTCTCTAAAACTGATAAAATACTTATAAAAACATCTCCTTTATTAGATATTACTTCAGCAATAAATGAATTGAAATTTACAAAAGAGGTTCACATAATTGCTATAGATAATGAAGTAAAAGAACTTCTATTCTTATTAGAGAAAAATTATGATCAAAAAACTACTGTAAAAACAATAAATATAAGAAAAGAGAATACTCAAGAGTTTGACTTTCAATTACCACAGAGTAATACTTCTAAGAAATATTCTTTTCCTAAAAAATATTTATACGAACCTAACGCAGCAGTTTTAAAATCGGGTGGGTTTCATGAAATTCCTGAAAAATTTAATGTCCAAAAATTACATGAACATACACATCTTTACACTTCTAACGAACTTATATTATTTCCTGGAAGAAGATTTGAAATAGTTGAAACAATACCATATCACAAAAAAACTATTTCTAAAAAAGTATCTAGTAAAAAACTAAATATTACGACAAGAAATTTCCCAAAAGCAGTTGCTCAGCTTAAAAAAGAATTTAAAATAAATGATGGTGGTAATGAATATGGTTTCTTTACAACATTACCCGACAACTCTAAAGTTTTAATAATCAACAACAAAATCAAATAGTTTTATTATATTTGAATTCATCAAATCAATTTATTGTAGTTATAAAGTGTTTTTTAAGAGGAAACATGTAGGTTATTTGGATTTATTTAATTCAATAATTTCATCTTTAATTTTATAAATGCCTCTTATTTTATTTAAACAAATTAAAAAGATTTGTATTTTAGCTCTAACAATTTAATCTCATAATTAATGCCTTTCTTAAACGATCAAGAATTAGAAAATTTACAACAGGAAATAAAAGATTTAAATTCTAAAAATGAAGAATTAGAAAATGAATTAAGTGAACGTATTGAAGAAGTTGGCGATGTAAAAAGTACTGCTAGAAACAGAAATATTTTATTAAGTTTCTTGTCTGGTATTGCTATTGCTTTTGCTGTTTATTTTTATCAAAATGGCACTACTTCAAACATTGGGCAAATTAAAAAAGAAGAAGCAACTAGAGTTTTAGATAGTATTAGTAATGCTTCTGAAGATTCTTATGATGATGAAAATGAAGACTCTTATAATGATAATGATGACGATAGTTTAGCAGAAGATTCTGTTTCTACAACCGAAGCTATTTCTTCCATTAAAAAAGGAGTTAAAGGGGAAACTGTGTATTCTGTACAAATAGGTGCTTTTACTGAAAAAAGATATCCACTTTTATCTGAATCTTTAGCTGGTATTCTATCTAATGAAGAATACTTACGTTATTCTATAGGTTTATTTAAAACACTAAAAGAAGGTCAAGATTTTAGAAAACAATTGTTAAAAATGGGCTTTGAAGATGCTTTCGTAGCTTCATATATTAACGGAAAAAGACAACAAATTCACAAACCATATTAATATTCTTCATGGTAAAATATTTTACTAAAAGAACGCTTTTGTTTGCATTAACATTTAGCGTTCATTTTTTTTATGCGCAAGAAAAAAATTCAAATAAAAAAGTTCAAAAAGGATTTGCTCAATTAGATTTTCTATCTATTAAAATGCCTTTTGAGGAACCCAATATGGATTTTACAGGAATTCACTATAACTTAAAATTAAATGACTGGGCATATACTGGTTTAGGTTTTTACGGTGCTGTAGGTGGTATTCGAGGCGGCTTTTTTACTTTAGGTATTAATGCTGGTATTAAATATAACTTAACTGAAAAGTTATTTATTGATAGTGGTATCCATTTTGGTGGTGGCGGTGGTGCTTCTGCTCCTGATGGTGGTGGTGCTTTTATATTACCTCACTTTAATGTAGGATATGATTTTAATCATTTTGCAATTACTTCAGGTTGGAGTTATGTAAACTTCTTTGATGGAGGTACTATTAAAAATCATCAATTTTATGCTGCTGTTCAAATCCCTTTATCTTTTAATTATTCAGATTTTAGTAGTAGAGAAAAACAGTTTTCTATAGATGATTTAAAACTTACTGATTGGAAAGAACCTTCTAATAGACTCTCTTTAATGGTACATTTAAATAATTTATCCGTTAAAGGTGATTCTCAATTCTCTACAGGTGCCCCTATTAAAGGAAGAACAATGCGTTTAGCTGGTTTTGAATTAAATTCTTTTATAAATAAAGATTGGTTCTTTTTTGTAAAAGCGGATGGTGCTTACAGCGGAATTCCCGCTGGTTACATGGACATATTTTTAGGTGGAGGATATCATTTATCTATGAATAAAAATAGAACAAACATTCAAGCAAAATTCGGAATTGGTGCCGGTGGTGGTGGTGGTGTTGATACTAAAGGTGGTTTTTTAATTTACCCTGATATCTCTTTAGAACAAAAAATATTTGATAACATTTATCTTTCTATTAATAAAGGATATTTAATGAGTCCAGATTCTCATTTTCTATCTTCTACCTTAGGTTTTGGTTTAAAGTATTATGTAGAAAATGGTGGAACGGTTTCTACTAAGAATGAATTTTCGAAAGCTACCTTTAAAGGTGTTCAAACCATTGTTAAACAAGATTGGTATTTTGATGCTCAAAGAAATGGTAATTTCGAACAAGATATGCATCAAATTTCATTACAAATAAACTTTTTCCTTAATAAATACATATACGGTACTGGTCAAACTTCATTTGCCAATTTTGGTGATGCTGGTGCATATGCAGAAGGAATTGTTGGGCTTGGTGTACAATCAAATCCTTTCTTTAATAATAAAATAACTGCTTTTGCACAAGTATTAGGTGGTGCTGCTGGTGGTGGTGGTATTAGTACTGGTGAAGGACTTATAGTTAAACCCAGTATCGGGATTAATTATACCGTTTCTAAAAACTTAAGTTTAAGAGGTGGGTTAGGTTATGTAAAAGCACGTGGCGGACAGTTAAGTACTACATTTGCTAACTTTGGTATTAGTTATGATATTTCATATTTAATTGCTAAATAAGAGTTAAGTTTATTGTGATTCTTCTCTTTGTTTAAAAATAAAGAGAAGAATCATAATAACAACTAAAGTTACTTTTGAATTAATTTGTATTAAGATTATTATAAAATAAAATCCTGTTTTAGATTTTTTAAATTTTTAAATGAGAAGTACTGTTTCTTCCTTTTTCTCTTGGATATAATTCACATAAAGGTTCTGTTTGAACTACTTCTTTTGTTTCAATATTTAATGCTGATAACTTTCCTTTAAATGCTGCTCCTGTATCTACATTCCAAACATTACAACCTTGCATTGGAACACTTACATTATAATGAGTTGTTGGTGTATGTCCTATATAAATTTCTTTAAATAACAACAACCTCTTAGGGTATAATACTGAATCTTTATCAGTAAATTTATTAGTTGCTAATGCTACTTCCCATAAAGTTCTATCCCAATTATAATTTGATTCATGTACTTCTTTTGCAGGACCATGCATTGAGGTAAATCCTGCATGAATAAACAACCTGTTTTCAGTATCTACATAAAATAATCTCATTTGTTCTAAAAACTGTAAGTGTCTTTTCTTTTCTTTATGTGTATATCTCTTATAGCTTTCAATAGTCATTTTTCCTCCATGAAACAACCAAATATCGTTTGTTTCTCCAGATTTTAACCAGTTTTCACAATATACATCATGATTTCCTTTTATAAAAATACAATCACACCTAGTTTCTAAATCAATCAAATAATCTAAAACCTGAGCAGATTCACTCCAACCATCTACATAATCTCCTAAAAAAATAAGTTGATCGTTGTAAGATAATTTTAATCTTTCTATCAGTTGTTCTAATGCTTTTAATCCGCCATGAATGTCTCCTATTGTAAATGTTCTTTGTTTCATAACTAACTTATTTTTTCTTTTAAATTTTCAAATTAAACGTTTGTAATATTCTCAAAAATTATCAAAATGAAACAACTTGATGATTTTTGAGTTGTATCATTTATTTTTAGAAGAAATTTTACTTTTCTTAGGTACAAAATAAACTTTTTTGATTTTATTATTATCAATATGATAAATTGCTACAGCCTCAATTATTCTATTACCAAACTGAACTCGTTCTTCATCTATAACAGTATTACCATAAACAATTCTATTTACTAATTCGCAATGTAAATTGGGCGTATTATCAAACATTTTTGAATACCTTTTTCGCATTATTTCTTTCCCTTTATATTTTAATTCATTAGGGAAATTATAAACCTCAACATTTTCATCATATACATCTAAAAAAGCATCAATATCTCTAAAATTATAAGCATTTAACTGTCGTTGTGCTAAATCTTCAGGAGAATCTTTTAGTATCTCATTTGGATCAAATACAGTTCCTTTATTAATAACCGTATTAATTTTAGTAAGGTTCTCTATATTCTCAATAGGATTGGCATTCAATAAAACAAGATTTGCTTTTTTACCAACACTAACGGTTCCAAATTCATTTTCTTTATCTAAAATTTTTGCTCCATTTATTGTTGATGCTTGCATAATTTTCCAAGTATCCATACCACTCTTTTTCATTTCAAGTACCTCTTCTAAATACGATGAAGCATGAAGCGTACCTATATTACCTGCATCTGTACCTGTCGCAATTAAAACTCCTGCATCTGATAATTTTTTAAGGTTTAATGATTCTATAGACTTTGTTTTTTTAAATCTAGTAATAAATTTTTCAGTATTAACATATTTTTTCTTTTTATTAATTTGTATTGTATCAGGTAAATGCTTCAAATCTAACAAGCTTCCTAGTTGATATGGATTCGCTTTTTGCAATTTATGGGCATTTGAATGATGTTTATGACCATATGTATTAATATACCCATCAGAAACAACTAATGTTGGTGAAAGAATCGTTTTCTTTTTCTTCATTAATTGTATAAAATCATCTTTTAAAACTTCATCTGAAACACTATGTACTAAATAATCAGCACCATTTTCTACAGATAATTGTGCAGTAATTCTACTAGTAGCATGTATCGCTATTTTCAAGTTATTTTTATGTGCTTCATCAATAATAGCTTTTATTACAGGTAGATTTTTTCGAGCACTCTGTGCTATTGTTTCTCCTTTTGATATTCTTGTTATATACCATATTTTAATAAAATCTGGATTATAAGGTAACTGCTCTCTAACTGCATTAACACCAGCTTCAATGGTCTCTGTTAAAATAAAAGGTTGATCTTTACCCAAGTCTTTATACACACTAGGCAAATACGTTGTTAATAAAGGTCCTGTCATTAAAATTTTGGGCGCGAATTTTTTATCTACAAACTCTTTACGTTGTTCTAGAAAATTATACGTAGCACCTACATCAATCAATGTCGTAATTCCATTTTTTAGATACCTTTTCAGTTTATTTTCCATGTCACTTTTTGTTAAAGCTATTTCTTTATCATATGGCATAAACTTTCGTAAATCAATAGCATCTGGACGTGCATATACTCCTCCATTTTGAAAGAAATGTATATGAGAATCAATTAACCCAGGGGTAAGATATTTTCCTGTTCCATCAATTGTAATCGCATTTTCAGGAAGTTTTATTTTTTTATTTTTTTGAATATTTGAAATCCTATCTCCTGTAATAACAACGGTTTGATTAGGAGTTAATTTTTCATTTTCAACATCAACTACAGTTACATTAGTAATATATGTTTGTGAAAAAAGAGAGAAAGAAGAAATTAGAAATAGTAAAAAATATTTATTCATATTTTATGTTTATTTTTTTGCAAATCTATTATATATAAATAAGATATTGAAAAGAACTTTTAATACGATTTACTTTTAAATTAGTATACAAAATAATTTCATATTAAACTTATTTCTTCTTCTAACATGTTTAAAAAATCTAAAATAGTACCTCTGTAAGAATAAAACCTTTTTTTATCTTTAAAATTATCAGTAAAACTATTGTCTTCTAGATTTACATCAACTACATAACCTCCATACTGTAATGTCTGTTTTACCAATCTATTGGGTAAATTAGTTGCTCCAGAGCTTCCTAAAATGATTAATAATCCTGAATTTTTAGCTATTTTTAATGTAGTATATAATTTAAATATTCGCTCGTTATAAAATTCATCAAACCACAAAATATTAGGTCTTGTATCTTCTCCACATTTAGGACATACTAAGAGTTTCTTTTCATCATGCGTTAAATCTTCATCTATTGCTTTTAACGGAATACTTTTAGGTATTTCATAAATATCTTTTGAACATTCTACCGAACAACGCATTTCTCTTAAATTACCATGGATTTCGTATACCGTATCTAAACCTGATCTTTGATGTAGATTATCTATATTTTGAGTAATTAAATGAAACCTTTCTGATATCCTTTTTTCTAATTCAACCAATTTATAGTGTGCTTCATTTGGATTTGCATCTGCAAACATCTTTTTTCTAAAGAACGTGTATTGCCAAACTTCATCAGCATTTTTAGAAAAATGTTCGAATGTACCAAATGATTCTGGTTTATAATGTTTTGTTCCTTTTATCCAAATACCATCTGTCCCTCTATATGTAGGTATTCCACTCGCTGATGAAATTCCTGCTCCTGTTAAAAAAGTTATATTATTCCTTTTTTGTATGCTTATTGCTTTTTGTATTGCTTCTTTTAATTCTTTCATTTCATTTTTACTAATTTCAAGCTAACTGTTTTTCATTTAAAAACCACCTTTATCATTCTTTAATGGACTTTCAAATATTTTCCAATCTGTCATTTTTTGTGATTTACCATCGGTATTCATTGGTAAAAATCTAACCTTATACTTTGAATTCCGATTAAAAGTGAAAGCTCCTGAGCACATTCCGTGTCCAACATAAAGTTCTTCTTTTCTACCTTTTAAATAATAAACTGTTTTCACTTTTCTATCTATATCTACAACTTCTGTTCGATACCATATTTCCGATTTTGATTTATCTTTAATACTAAAAATTGCACCTGCAGATGGTCCACAACCAAAATGTACAATATTGGTCTTTTTAAACTGAATATTTAAGTTAAAATCTATAATAGGCTTTAACTTTTTATTTGTCGTTCTCCAATATACTTTTTCAAATTTCTTTTTTTCTTTATTATATTGCTTCATCTCTCTACTCTCTTCTTCAGTTTCATCAGAGTATTTTAGATAATATATTGTATTCTTCTTTAACTCTCTCGTTAAACTAAAAATAGCTTGACTTAATTGCATGTTTCCTTTTAAAATTTCTTCCAATTTTAATTTAACCTCATCTCCTTTTTCGCTTTGCAAGTAAATTATTCTATTTTTAAAACTATTAATTGTTTTTTGACTAAAATAATAACCTTGTATTATAAACATGGAATTTAAACTAATCTCTTTTTGTTGAGGAAAGAATTGCATGCCGCTTGAAGAACAATCAGCAAAAATTGTTTTAGTACCTATAATTAAGAGTAAAATAAACATGATTTTTTTCATAATATTAATTTTTACCTTTTCTTCAAATATCATTCCATTAACTTTATTTTCTTAATAATCCCAAATTAATCCTTTTTCATTTAATCTATATTGAAATTTTTGAGTGTCTCCAAACTCTTTATAATCTTTATAATTCCCAAAAATAACTTCATCAAATGCTAAAAACATTTGATTAGAAGCTATATGAAAAGGCATACGTCCGCAACCTGTACAAAGACCTGGTATAGCAACTGTATGTATTTCTTCATGTTTTTTAGCAGCAATTAAAATAGCTTTCATTGCTAAATAAGCATTTACAGAAGTTGCTATATTAAAACTCATAGGAACGCGCATTGTTGGTACTGAAATTAAGTATGGAATCTCTTTATTTTTTGTAGGTATAATCATTGATTTACCCACAAGTAACTCTCGTTCTTCTAATTCAGAAATTCTACGCTGTAATTCATCTTGCATATGCCATCCAAAAGTTTCAGATAAATGTATATCCAATCCTCCATCCATAAACCCAAATGAATTTGCCGGACTTACAATAGCATCACATTTAACTTTTACAATATCTTCATGAATAACCTCTACATTATCAAAATTTCCAAAATCTTTTTTCCAAGCTTCTCCTAGCCCTTCTTCTTTATATACTAGTTTTATTTTTAATTCTTTCATAATACAATTTTTATGTAACTAATCATGACAATGGGTTAAAACCCATTGATTCCTCAATACTTTACGATTAAATTCTCTTATACATTATATCCGTTCGTAACACATACTTCTCTCCAGAAATAACTTCTTTTCCTTCATGACGCAAACGATGTCTGAAAACTAAGGCTGTTCCCTTTTTAGGTGTAACCGTAAACAACTTTCTAAATTCCGTTTCACCACCTTCAAAATCATCATTCAAATAAATTAAAAAGGAAAACAGACTTTCTTCATTTAAATCTCTTTTATAACTACCATCTATATGCATTTTAAATCGTTGTCCTTTTGAATATTTATATACTCTAAACATTTCGTTTAAACCTAATGATTCATAAAAACCTATTTTCTTAGGAATATGTTCGTCCATTCGTTTCCAAAAATCGATTGCTAATGGTTCATCAAAGAACATATAACGATCATTATTTCGAACTCCTTTAAGCATAGTTTGTTCACCATCAATATTTACTTTTGCTTCTTCAAATTGTTGTTTTTTATACTCTGATAAATAAGAATTACATTCTTCCTCTGAAAGAAAGTTTTCTAATAAAAATACCTCGTCGTGTAATTGTAGCTTTTTCATTCTCCTTCTTAAATTAATTATTTAAACATTCATATATGGCTTACAAATTATCCAAGCTTTATCTGTATTTTCTGAAGCCTCTTTTAGTCTTTTTGATGCTTCTAATAATTCATATGAAAGTTTTTCTCTATTTCTATCTTTATCAGCTAAAGAATCTTTATCCAATTTTTTTGATAATAAATTAAGAAACTCTGATAATGAATCATATCGTAAATCACCTAATTCTATTGATAATTTTTCAAATCCTTCTTTATAATTATCTAGATATTTTTTATGTTTTTCCATTTTATACTTTTTATTACAAGCTTACACCTCTATTTATTCTTATTTAAAAAACAATCTATTTATAAATATTTTTTATGATTCTAATGACAAATAAAACCTTGAAACTAAATCAGTAATTTCTTCTTTTTTAGCAATACCGTTTATCCATTTTTCAGGTATATTATTCCAACCATAATACATACCAGCCAAACCTCCATTAATTGCAGCAGTTGTATCTGTATCTCCTCCTAAATTAACGGAACTTAATACTGATTCAGAGTAACTACTCGAATTCATAAAGCACCATATTGAACTTTCAATAGAGTCTAATACATATCCTTTTGAATTAATCTCTTCAATTGGATACTTATAAACTTTATTATTAAGTATTTTTTCAAATAATTTTACCTCTTCTTTATTAAAACCCTTTAATACTATAAAATCATTTACTTTTTTTTGCATCTTAGAATATGCTGATACTTTATTTTCTCCTGACAGCAATAAAATTCCAAATTCAACAAAAATGAAACATGAAATAATAGATCTAAAATGTGCATGAGTAATACTTGAAACTTCTTTAATTACATTAAATCGAATATTTATATTTTCCTCTTTGTATAGAAAAAACACCAGAGGTAAAATTCTCATTAAAGAACCATTACCATTGTTCTCAGGAAAAAACTCACCACTAAACTTAGCTTTTTCTCCTTTTATTATTCTATAAAGACTTCTTCTTGTCGTTCCTCCAATATCAAATACCTTATCATGAGCTCCCCAATATCCGTTTTGATACCATTTAACAAAAGTCTGTCCTATGTCTTCTATATCATATTTTCTTGTAAGGCTTTCTGCTGTACAAAACATCATTGAACTATCATCTGAAAAAGTTCCTGCTGGTTGATTCCAACACAGATATTCTAAATAATCTTTTACAGGGTTTGTTGTCAAATAATCTCTCGACTTAAACTCTACTGGTACTCCTAATGCATCTCCAATAGCCTGTCCAAAGAATGCTTCTTTAATTTTTTTTGCTAGATTCATTCCTTTTATTTTTAATAATATAAATAATGTTTCAAAATCTCTTCTTTATTACTTCTTTTCTATAAACTCAACAGGCACATGATCTGTTAACCAAACTCCATTTTTAGATTGGTAAAACTCAAATCCTTTTGCAAACATTTCGCCTGATTTCACTATTAAAATAGTAGGTACTCCTCTTCTACTTCCTACTTTCATGGCTGTTTGTAAATCTTGACTTAAATGTACATGTTGTCTACTCATTTTTAGCAATCCTTTTGTTTGAATTGCTTGCATAAACTTTGGTACCGTTCCATGATATAAAAAACCTGGTGGTTGTATTGCCTTCAATTCTAAATCGATGGTTTTTAATGAATGTCCTTGATTGGCTCTTATCATCGTTTCATCTTCATTAAAACTAAATCGTTTTTTATCATTTGTTGCTACTACTTCTTTCAAAATTTCTTTTGAAAGACGCATGTTTCTTCTTTTCGATTTTTCAATTAATTCGTCTACCATTGCCCAACCATTTTTATCGAGTTTTAAACCAATTGCTTCTGGTTGATGTCTTAGTAATAGACTTAAAAATTTACTTATTCTTTTTATATTTTTTTCGTTCATTTTTAATTTATTGTTTTTCCATTTAAAATATCTCGCTGTGTTTTCCCTATCGGAATTCTATACACAGGTATTTTAATATTAAAATGTTTTGTATATTTTTTTATAGCTTCATCAATCTCATTCATATAATATCTTGATGAAAAATGCCCTAAAATTAATTTGTCAACTTTTATATTGGCTACCATTTCCATCACTTCTTCTAAAGAACTATGTTTATTTTTATCATTACCACTTTCTAATTCTTCTTTTGTTAAAAATGTAGCTTCATGAATTAATATTTCAGAATTATCATATTTAGCGTAATCAAAAACTGGCGTATCACCTGAATACGTTAAAATAGTTTTACTTATTTCTTCTTTAATATAATCTTCTCCCTTTTCTTTCTTTAGTGCTACTAAGTCTTTTGGTAACAAACTTTTAAATTCATTTTTTAATTTATTCTTAGTTTCTAAGACTTTAAATGATAAACTTTTTAACTGATTTGGTACCACTATATGTTTATTTTCAAAACAAGTTACTTTATAATTTGTTTTAATATTCACTGTTTGATCGTCCTCTAAAGGAATCCATTGAGTTCCTTTAGTGTGGGGATCAAATTGAGAGGTAAATGTTTCTAAAAATTGAAATGATCCTGCATCTTTAGGATAATATATATTAGGTTTTCTACCACCTACTAACTGATTAAATTGTAATAAACCTCCCAAATGATCTCGATCGGCATGAGAAACAAATACATTTTTAACTTTTAACGATTTACCTAAAAGATTCGATGTTACTCCATCACCAGCATCCAACAACAATCCTAGCTCTTCTATAAAGTACCAAGTTGAAAATAATGCTGTTGAATAACCATCTATTGTTAGTTTCATTTTAATTTTGTTTTATTAAATGTTCTCGATACAATTTTTCTTCTGATTTCGACTTCGCTCAATCATCAGATAAATCAATCGAACTGACATTTATTTTTATCTTTTCTATTAGAAATCATACACAACTGTATCAACTTCTTTTTTTATTAAATTTTCTTCGATAATTGGTGCTATTTTCTCCCATTTCCCTCCTGCTAATCCACAACCAATTCTTGGCATGTGCACAGAAGCATTTAATTCTTTTGCTACATCAGATAATTTTTCGAGACACTTATTAACTGCTTCATATCTTATGGGAACTCCATTACTTCCTGTTTTCATACCTCTTTGTGCAATCATATTACACACATATATAAACTTATCCACTTGTATAATTTGAATATTCCCTAGCCCAAAATCATTTTTTGATCTTTCTCTGTGCCACTTCCGATAACTAGATTCAGGTTCTTTCCATCTTTTTGAAATAGCCGAAACAAATCCTTTCCCCCAACCTCCTAAATCATTACAAATATGAGCTATAATTTTAGTTCCTTTTGCTTGAGGAGAGGTTGCATCTCCTTTTAAATATTGTATCTCTTTCATTTTCTTTTTTATTTTTCTATGGGATAAATCCCTTTGTTAAAATATATTTTATAATTTTCTTCATCAAAACACACAAAAATCACTTTTTCTAAAATTGGATGTTCTTGTACTGCTTTTATAGCTATTTCTGCTGCTAATTCTTTTGGAAAACGATAAATGCCTGTACTAATGTTTGGAAAAGCAATTGTTTTTAAATTGTTTTCTTTTGCTAAAAACAAACTGTTTTTATAGCAATTTTCTAATAACTCTTCTTCTCTTTTATTTCCTTTATTATAAACAGGACCAACCTTATGAATTACTTTTATTGCTGGTAAATTACCTGCTGTGGTAATTACTGTCTCTCCCGTTTTACATTTTCCTTGTCGGTTTCTTATGTGTTGACATGCTTCTAAAATTTCTTTTCCTCCTGCTTTATGAATTGCTCCATCAACCCCACTTCCTCCTAACAAACTACTATTTGCTGCATTTACAATAGCGTCTACTTTTATTTTAGTGATATCTCCTTGTACTACTTCAATTTTCATATTGCTTATCTATTTCTTCAACAAGTTTTCCAATTATTGAAGATTCACTTTTATCATATTTACTTCCTATATAAACTTTCACCACTTCAATTGTTCCTTGTATAGCATCATTAAACGTTTCTAAATCTTGAGAAGGCACCCATAATTCATTATGAATTTTTCCCCCTACATTTTCTACTTTATATTTTTGAAATTCTTCTTCTGTAATTTCAAACTTTGTTACAAAACCTAAATAGTTTCCAAACGGATCTGTTGTATTCCATTTTCTTGCTATTTCTGAAGCGTACTCTTCATTTAATACTGGATAAAATATAGGTTGCCAGTCTAAACGTGGTGGAAATTTTTTAAATCCACTTTCTGCAATTAATTCTAATTCTTTTTCTCCTACGGGTCTATATAGTATTATTGTTTTCATTTTTCTTTTAATTTTTTGTGTTTTATAAATTTAGTATAGACAACATAAAAAATTACACTTTTATTCTTCCCAAATTGCTAAGCACTTTTTCTCTTGCCAAAATTTTTCTAAAGTCATTTTAGGATTTCCGATAACTTTAATAGTTAAAGGGCTCAATCGTACACTTATTTTATGAGAACGCTTTCCAAAAGTTCCAATATCAACGACTTCGCTTCCTTTCAATTTTAAATTATTCCTTTCCAAATAATTCATTATTGCCGGGACTTGTAAATCGACTCCTCCTGTTAATTTTGAATGCGGATTTTCCAATTTCTTTGCTGTTATTATTAATTCTTTCAAATCCATAGGATGGTTCTCAAAATGTAATTGATAACTTTTATAATAAATGCTTTCTAAAGCATCTTCTTGAAAAATAAATTCATCATTAATTACATAACCAATCATCCAATTTCCATCATATTTTTTGTCCCATTCACTTTGTCGTTTTTGTCTTTGCTTAAGGTTTCCTGCTTTCCCTATTTTTCTTTCTACAATTTTCCAACTCATAATTTATTAATTTTGACTAATGTCAAATTTTGTACTCAAAGAATTTCAATATCCCTTTTTTTAGTTTAAGAAATCATTCGAAAACTCTAATTCTTTTTCTTCTATCGTTCTATATAATGTTACTGTTTTCTTTTAATTTCTCTCTTACTTTCATTAAAACTTTGCCCAATTTATTTAAACCAGAACCATCTTTCCCATCTCCCCAGTACAAATCATTTTCTGTGTGCTCAATAATTTTTAAATTTAAGGTACTCAAGAGAACTTCTTTTAATTCCTCATGTTGAATAAATTTAGCATAGACTACATTAAACATTACATTGTCTTTTATTTTATCCCAATTACGTTTCATTTTTATTTTTCTCGATCTACCTAATTCAGCAGCTTTCATTGGTGATCTGCTTTTTCTAATTTTCTCTTGATATGGCTTACTTTCAAATTTTTGAGCTTGAAAATAATGTTCTGATGTTGGCCATATTTTACCATCTAATTTAATTGGATATAAAGCAAAATTTGAAAACTCTCCCCATTCTTGATTTTCATTATAAAATTTTATTGCTTTCATGCTATTCTTTATAAAAAATACTTTGCTCCCATTTTTCAACATTATTTAACCATTTTGATGGAATAAATTCTTCTTTAGAATTCATTATAGAAATACCTCCTGCTATTGCACATGTTGTATCTCTATCTCCTAATCCTGAAACGGTTTTCCAAAGTATATCTTCAAAATTATTCATCTGATAATATACACTCCATAAAGAAATAGGTACAGTATCTTGTGCTAGCATTTTTGTACCGCTACCTAAAGCAGTGACTATCGTTTTAATACTGTATGATTTTGGTAATGTTTTTATCTTTTTAATTTTATACTTCAAGTCACTCTCTGGAGTATGAGCTATTATTTCATTTAGCCATTCTTCTTTATCTATTTCTTTATTTCTAGTACAAAGTGCTGTTGCCACTGCCACACTAATTGCTCCTGCTATTCCTTCATTATTATAATGTGTTATTTCTGATGATAATTTAGCCTGTTCTGAAACTTTATCTAAATCATCATAAAAATAGGCTCCTATTAATGCAACACGCATTGCGCCTCCATTTCCCATAGATCCTGTACCATTAAAACTAGATTTAGATATTGACAACCAATCTTTATTTTCTTTAAAATCCATTAACTTTCTATGCATTGATGGACCATAACCCCTATGCCTATCTTTACTATAGTTTTCTGCAAACTTTGCTGCTATAAAATCCTGATTAACTTCTCCGTATTTTTCTAAAGATTGTAAAATTGGGATAGCCATTATCGTATCATCAGTATACCTCCACTCAGTTTCTGGTATCGTTTTATTAATTAGAGCTGACTCCACTAATTCTCTATCTCTAAAAAAACTATCTCCAAAAGCATCTCCTATAGAAATTCCTGTTAATGATCTTTTTGCTAATTCAATTCTTGTTTTCATTTTACATACTTTTTGAAAATTGATTACTTAATCTTATTATTTCTTCTTTTTTAACTAACTGAGTAACCCATTCCTTAGGAATTTCATCAATCCCATAATACAAGCCTGATAAAGCTCCTGCAACACACCCTGTAGTATCTGTATCTTCCCCCAGATTAACAGCTTTTAAAACAGAGTCTTTATAGTTATTTGTTGTTAAAAAACACCATATACTTGCTTCTAGTGTATTTAAAACATACCCCGAACCACTGATTTCTTTTTCTTCTAAAGTTACTAATGATTCTATTTCATAATCATTTACTTGATTGCCTAAAACTCTATGAAATTTATCTATTTCAGCTTGCGAACAAATAGCATTGGTATTCAAAAAATTGTTCACTGTTTGTTGCATGTTTTTATAAGCTTCTTTTTTATCAATTCCCTTTAACAACTCTAATAAAAATTCGACATAAATAAAACAACTGATAACCGATCGAATGTGACCATGTGTAATAGATGAAACCTCTTTTACTATATCAAACCGTTTTTCAATTGACATCTTCTTCACATAAAAAGCAATTGGGCTAATTCGCATTAATGATCCATTTCCATTATCAAATTCTCCTGTTTCTCCTGCCAATGTTGCTGGTGTTCCTTTTATAAAAGAATTTATTGCTGAATTGGTTGCTATTCCTATATCAAAAACTTCTCCATGAGCTGTCCATAAAGCATTCGTATACCATTGCGCAAATTTATTAGCAATATCTTTTGTATTATAACCAGAACATAAACTATCTGCTAAACAAAAAGTTAAAGAACTATCATCACTCCAAGTTCCTTTTGGCTGATGATGAGAACCATATGCTAACATTTCTGTAACAGGACTATTTTGCAAATAGTCTCGACTCTTAAACTCTACAGGTACACCAAGTGCATCACCAATTGCTAAACCCAAAAACATGGCTTCTATTTTATTTTTCATAACCTAATATTTTTAATTAAACAAATTTTGAAATGGTGCTATAAACTTTTCATTTCTAGAGTATACAGCAAATACAACTTTTTTAAACTGATTCTTAAACTTGTTATTCAAATGCTTATGGAAAAGAGTTGCTATAACTTCTGGATCATTTTGAAAAACTCCACAACCCCAAGCTCCTAAAACCAATTCACTATAACCTTGTGCTACACATAATGATAACATTTTTTCTATTCTCAAATTCATTATTTCGGGAACAGTATCCAATAATTCTTTTTCTTTTAGTTTTATAACTCCCATATTTACTGCTGCAGAAGTTATAAAACTGCATAATGTAAAATCTTCTATTAAATCTCCTTTTTTATTCCTAAATACTGGTACATTAGGGCTGTTAATCATTCCATCTGTATAAATACATGATTTCATATTTCTATGTGTTTCATAAAAATCGAATGCTTTCATTTGACTAGCATATAAAGCAGATGAAACTGCTAAACTTTCTTCTTGTGCTAAAGCTCCGTTTAAAAAACCTCCTCCTGGATTTTTTGCTGATGCAAAATTTAAGCACATTATTTTTTGATCACCTTCTTTACTCAGTCTTAAAATACAACTTACAGAATCTTCACTAGTAACCTCATAAACTGTTTCTAAATCATTTTCTATTTTTATAGTACCATTTAACTTTTTCAACTCTTCAGAATCAAAAAATTTGGTATTATTAATTGATGAACTTACTTCTTTATTTATTTGAATTTTAGCTCCATTTTCAAGTAAATAACTTCCTCCTTCAACAATACTTAAGGTTTCTTTTGCTTTTATTTTTCTTGTTGATTTCTTCATCCTATTCTCAATCTTTTATTTACTAAATTATCCCTACTTATGTATGGTTTTTCATCTGGCACTATCAGCTTATCTAATTCATTATTCAATACATGCTGATATTGTTCATTCACAAAAGTGGATACATCTTCTATTTCCAAAATATCTTCCTTTGCATATTTTACAATCTCTTCATTTCTAATTCCTAATTGTATGGCTCTTCTTTCTAGTTTTGCTCCGTATGGATCGTGATCTGGATCCCATTGCAATCGAATAGATGAATTTGCAACTTCTTCTTGCCAATGTTCTTTACTTTCATACAAATCTGCTTGAAAATTAGAGTATACAGCCTGCGATAAATACCGTTCAAAAGCGTCTCTTTTTAAATGAATAGCTAATACAACTTCTTGTCCTTCTTTTGTTCCCCAACCATTACGATACATCATCCATAAAAAGTTAGGTTTAATCCACGTCATTCGAGTATACTTAAATGGACCTCCAAAAAATTGATTTTTCACAGCAAAATTCCCGATGGCTGGTCTGTACGATTGATATACAATTACTTTTTTAGCATCGTATTGTGCCATTATGTGATGTCCTTTTTCAGGCCACTCATTCAATTGTTCTTTATATTTTTTTATTTTTATTTTCATAGTATTTTATTTTTAATTTCCGTTTTTACGGTATATCATAATGTAAATCTTTCTCATCATGAGTAAAGAAATAAGCATAATTTGATCTTAATTCTTCCCATCCTTTTTCTGTTTTATATTTTTCTTTCATAACATCTTCCCATGCTATTCGCATTTGTCTTGCGCATAAAAGAGGTGGCATTTGTCCTACTCCTGTTCCTAAGCCTGGAATAGCCACTGTTTTTATTTTATCACTAATTTTAGTTCCGTCTTCAAACTAAGCCCTATTGATTTTCTAGTTCCCTATTTCAATATCTGCTCTAATTTAATTTGCTTTACACCTTCAACATCTCTAAAGCTATCCGTGGTATAAACTGATTTAAAATAGTCATTCAGTTTTTCAACTCCTTTATTAAAAATTCCATGACTTACTGCTAAATATAAATCACCTGCATTTTTCTTTTTCAACTCTTCTGCTAACCCCATAAATGTGCCGCCACCATCACATATGTCATCAACAATTAAACAATCCTTCCCTCTTAAATCATCTTCATATACTTTAAATCCTTCTAATTTTCCATTAGTAACGTTTCTCTTTTTTGAACATTCAACCACAGCAATTCCCCCTAAATATTCCGATACTTTATAAATCTTTTTCAATGCGCCTCCGTCAGGAGAAATCAATAACACTTCTTTTCCTATATTTTGTAAAACTTGCGCTATAAAAGTATAGTTGGTTACTGTTGTACAATCATTTAGTAAAGCTGGTGTTACTTCAGAATGTGGGTCGAAAACCGTAATACTATTTAACTTTAAATTATTTAAAACTTCGGCATATACTTTTACTGTTAAAGGCTCACCTGGCACCATAACTCTATCTTGTCTAGCTCCTGGGAAATAAGGTAGAAATACATTTATTTTTTTAACTCCAAACCTTTTTACTGCATCTATTGCACATAATAACATTCCGAAATCATTGAAAGAATTTACTCTACTAGTAATGGTAACTTCTTCTACTCCTTCTAAGTTTGTTTTCAGTTTTATATGCGGCTCACCTCCTGAAAATATAAAAGATTCAAAAAGAAGTTGATTACTTCCTAAAGGTGAAAATGTAGTATCTAAATTTAAAATCATTTTTGTGTTATTTTTACGCAAATTTAAAACATAAAAACAATACAACAAAACTTTTTGTGTAAAATTTACACTATCTTAATTTCAAAGTGGAAATCTTCGGCAATTAATTGATCGTATTTCTTTTTATTAAATTTAAAAAGCTTAGCAGGTCTACCGCTACCTTGCTGGTGAATTTTATCTGTTTCTTCTATAATTCCGAAACTTAATATTTTTTTTCTGAAGTTTCTTCTATCAATTTGATGTTCCAAAATTGTAGTATATAAATTTTCTAAATCAGAAAAAGGGAATTCTTTATTTAGTAGATCAAAACCAATAGGTTCGTATTGTAATTTCCCTTTTAAACGCTTTTGCGCCATTTCTAAAATCACTTTATGATCAAAAGCTAATGACGGTAATTCGTCCATAGAAAACCATTGTGCTTCATCAGCATCTGTATCTGCTTTTATAGTAAAGTGATTTGGCCTTACCAACCCAAAATAACTAACAGATACTACTCTATTTCTAGGATCTCTTTTAGGAGCCCCAAAACTATATAGCTGCTCTAAGTAATTTATAATAACACCAGTTTCTTCTTTTAACTCTCTGGTAACCGCTGTCTCTAAAGATTCATCATCTAAAACTAACCCCCCTGGTAACGCCCAAGAATCTTTATAAGGTGCAACACCTCTTTTTATTAGTAAAACAGATAACTTTTTAGATTCATAACCAAAAACTACGGCATCTACGGCTACTTTAATATTTTGAATTGCTGGCATACTTTGTGTTTACAAAACACAAAATTACAAATATTCTTAATTAACTAAGAATATTTGCATCAATTATCGTTTCAGTTTCTAACTCTACTGCTTTTTTATCTTTTCTAAATAATCTTGCAGAAAATGCTCCTTTTAATATTATTGAATCACCTTCAACTTGAAGCCAACCTCCTTCTCTAATACCTAAAACTGGAGTTTCATTATACACATGAAATTCTTTAATTCGTGTTTCTCTGGTTTCTCCCATGTGCGTTGAATCTGGATTCGGATCTAAATAATGCGCATTTATATTAAAAGAAATTAATTCCATGGTATTAAAACTCGGCGGATATACAATAGGCATATCATTCGTGTTTTTCATATTTATCCCACAAATGTTACTCCCAGCACTCGTACCTAAATAAGGTGTTCCGTTTTCTACTGCATTTTTAAGAATTACAAGAATGTCATTCTTATATAACTGGTTTACTAATTCAAATGTATTTCCTCCTCCAACAAAAATTCCTTGTGCATTTTCTATTGCTTTTTTAGGATCATCAAATTCATGAATTCCTTTTACTTGAATATCTAATTTATTAAAAGCTTCTTCTGCTTTAAATGTATATTCATCGTATGAAATCCCACTAGGGCGAGCATAGGGAATAAATACAATTTCTTCTACTGTATTATCATAAAAGGTAGATAATGTTGGTAACAAATATTCTAAGTAACTGCTACCATGAACTGTAGAAGTACTTGCTATTATTATTTTTTTCATTTTTTTTAAATGATTGCTTTTATTATTATTTTTCACTTTTATATATTTTATTCTGATAACTCATATGATAATCAAAAAGGCCATTTTAATAAAAAATGCACACTCTAAATTTTCTTAACATCAACATAGAAGTTTTTATCAATAGTAATATCTACTCCTTCTACATTTTTTTCTTGCCATTCCTCTGTTGGTTTTAATACTCTTGTACAGTTATTTACTTTTATTTTTAACGCCATAGCAAAGTCTTTAACTACATTAGTCCATCTATATAAAAGCTTACCTTCTTTCAATTTGTATTGAAAAACAGGAATTTTAACTGTGCGCAAATATTGATCAAAAATAGTTGATAAATCAATCCTTGACTTTTTTATTATATAGTTTTCTATTTCTTTTGTTGTTACCGTTTTATGATAAAACTTTTTATTTAAACCTTTTAAAATTCTACGCCACTTTTTATCATTATCTACCAACTGACGGATTGTATGTAACATATTAGCTCCTTTGTAATACATATCTCCAGAACCTTCTTTATTTACATCATATTGACCAATAATAGGAATATCATTTGCAATTGATTTTCGTGTACCAATAACATATTCAGATGAAGCTTTTTTTCCATAGTAATAATCTAAAAATAAACTTTCAGAATATGCCGTAAAACTTTCATGTATCCACATATCTGCTATATCCTTATTAGTAATGTTATTTGCAAACCACTCATGACCAGATTCATGAATAATTATAAAATCAAATTTTAATCCCCAACCTGTACCAGATAAATCTCTTCCTAAATAACCATTTAAATACTTATTACCATACGTTACAGAACTCTGATGTTCCATTCCTAAATAAGGTACTTCTACTAATTTAAAACCATCTTCGTAAAAAGGATATTTTCCAAACCAATGCTCAAAAGCTTTTAGCATTTTAGGTACTTGTTTAAATTGCTCTTTTGCTTCCTTTAAATTATCTCTAAGTACATAATAATTTAGATCTAATTCTCCATCTTCTCCTTTATATTTTTCTGAAAAGTGAACATAATCTCCTATATTAACGTTTACTCCATAATTATTAATAGGGTTTTTAACAGACCAATGATATGTAGTGGTATTATCTTTATGTTTCTCTACTTTCTCTAACCTACCATTAGAAATATTCATCAAATTATCAGGCACTCGAACACTTATATCCATACTATCTACTTCATCATACATATGATCTTTATTAGGCCACCAAACGCTTGCTCCTAAACCTTGACAAGAAGTAGCTACAAAATGATTCCCATTTAAATCTTTTTTCCAAGAAAA
Source organism: uncultured Tenacibaculum sp. (assembly GCA_937922085.1). GTDB lineage: Bacteria > Bacteroidota > Bacteroidia > Flavobacteriales > Flavobacteriaceae > Polaribacter. The sequence goes on from CAKZVD010000024.1 coordinate 72,343, forward strand.
ACCTCCGTCCCAAGGTGCATTAATAGCTACTTTAGGAAAACCTTCATAATACACGATAATTGAATTTACCTTTCCTTTTTTTTGTTCTTCTTTTAAATAAATAAAATGAGCATTCCCTTCTGATTTAACCATTAACTCTTTTCCATTTTGAGTAACTTTAGTTATTTTCATAGGATGTTGTAAATCTATTTGTAAAACTGAAGAAGGTTTTAATACTTTATATTTTACTTCATTTTTACCTTTAATAAATTTCTTTTCAGGATCTACAGAAATATTTAAATGATAATATGTTAAATCCCACCAAGCTCTTTCTGAAGTAATTGAACCTCTTAATGTATCTTGTTTAGTAAAAGTATTTGAATGTTTAAAAAGAGATTTTTGTGCGGTAACAAAAATACTTGTACATGATAATAAAAATAAAATTATATATGTCTTCATAAAAATATCGAAAAAATCTAAATATAATTTATTTTCCTTTTAGAAACACACTGTTCTAAAATTCATTTTTGACAATAAAGACAAATGAAAGGAATGAATAAAAAATAAGCATATAAAAAAACACTGAAAATAGACATGCTATCTTCAGTGCTTTAAATAAAACTAATTGTTATTATATTATCTTCTTACAGCAATAAAATCTCTATTACTATCTTTATCAGTTCTAATTCTTCCATCAGATGTTACACCCCCTGATAATAATAATCCTGTTACGTGAGGAGCAGCCATAGAAGTACCACTAATATTTCTATATCCACCATTAATCCAAGTTGACCAAATTGAAGTACCTGGAGCAGCATAATCTACAGGAGACCCATAATTAGAAGTCGCAGCTATTCTTTCGTTTCTGTCCATGTTAGAAATAGTATAAATATTATTTCCATTTACTCTTGCTGGAGAATAAAATCTTGAATCATCATTAGAATTACCAGCAGCCATAACTACTCTAATTCCTCTGTTAGCAACTCTTGTTACAGCTCTATCAGTAGCTACGTCTGTAAATCTACTTCTTGGTCCTAAACTCATATTAACAGCATCTCCACTTCTACCATTAGCAGCAACATAATCTAACGCCTGAACTGTCCAAGAAAAATCTCCAGTACCATTACCAGCTAATACTTTTAATGCAACTAAGTTTACACCTGGTGCTACACCAATAACTCCAATGTTATTTCTTAATGCTCCAACTGTACCAGCTACATGCGTTCCATGACCATTTCTATCATTTGCGCTAGAAGCATCAGCTCCACTAGTTACAAAAGTTCTACTTCTTGATGTATTTACATTTAAATCTGGGTGATCTAAATCTATACCAGAATCAATAATCCAAGCCGTTCTATTACTTGCATTTCCTGGTCCACCAACTCTAGTAATTCCCCATGGAAAAAAGTCTCTATTAGCTACTTGATTGTACTTTTCTTTTTGCTTTTGGTTTTGAGTTGGCTCTAAAGAAATCTTAAAATCTTTTTTAATAGACTCTACTCTAGGATCTTTAGATAATGTAGCTACTTGCTCTTTTGTTAATTTAGCAACGAATCCTTGTAAAGCGTATCCAAAAGTTGCTTTTACATTATCACTTTTTAAACTAATTCCACCAAAATCAGTTACAACCTCCTTTTTAAGAGATTTAATTGTTGCTTCATAAGCAATTTTTGTTCCTTTAGCAGCAGGTCTACTTAAGGTACCTTCTTTTAAAACTACAATGTATTGATTAGGAATATAATCAGAAGAATTATTATTAATTAAATCTTCAGAAGTGTTTTCTTCTATTGCCTCTGGTGTAGATAAATCAGAACCTTCTTCTGAATTATTACAAGCGGTAAACAGTAAACTGGCCGTGATTACAGAAGTAATCATAAATTTCATTTTTTTCATTTTTAATAAGGGTTTTTGATTAATATTACGGCAAATATATTTTTTTAACATAAATCATAAATATTTTATATTGATTTTATTTAAAATTGCTTTTAATAACAAATTAACGCAACGTAGTTGCATTAAAAACTGTAACTTTTTTTTACATATTCGCTATAAAGAATAAACTTAAAATCAGTTTAACTTTTATTTATATTACTTTTAAAACTTTTTAAGACTTTTAATACCTTTATTTGTATATCAACTAATTATATGCAAAAACTATTACTTTTTTACTTATTTATTCAGGTTAATTTATGTTTTTCTCAAGACAAAAGAATTGAAGTTATTGGCTCTTTATCTGACAAAATTGGGCAAGTTGTAAATGCTCATATTTTAAATAAAACGTCTAAGAAAGGTACTTTTTCAGATGATAATGGTTCATATACTATTAAAGTAAAATTAGGAGATGAATTGGAGATTACCTCAATTCAACACCATACTCAAAAAATTACTATTGCTAATATTATTATAAAAACAAAAAAATTAAATATTAGTTTACATTTAAAAGATTACTTACTAGATGAAGTGGCTATAAAAAAAACAGAATTATCTGGTATTTTAATTGCTGACTCTAAAAATATTAAGAGAAGTGATCGAGAAAAAGTAATGGAAAACCTTGGTTTTAACCCACATGTTAAAAAAATACCGCAAATAGATCGAAAAATTTACACGGCTTCTTCTAGTGCTGGTTTAATTCCTTTAGATTTAATTATTAATACTATTACTGGTAGAATTGGTTTATTGAAAAAGGAAAAAAAACTACTAGAGAAAGAGCAGAAAATGAAAGTTATAGAAAATTTATATGGCAAATTAATTATTCAACAATTAAAAATAGATAGCACAGAAGTTGCTCGCTTTATTTATTTTGCTCATTTCGACAAAAACTTTGATAAGGCTTTTAAAAGTAATGACTTAAAATTGATTAATTTTTTACAAAAACAGGCTGAATTATTTAAGAAAGAAAAAAAGAAATAGTTTTGAAAAAATGCCTCCTCCTTTTAATTTTTTTTCCCTATTTAATAACTCATTCTCAAAAAGCTCTTATTAAAGGAAATATTAATGATAAATTAGGAAAAGTTGTAAATGCTCACATCGTTAATAAAAACTCTAAAGAAGGTACTTTTTCTAATGATAATGGTATTTTTAGTATTAAAGCCTCTTTAGGAGACGAATTAGAAATTACTTCTATTCAACATCATTCTCTAAAAATAACTGTTGCTAATATTACTATTAAATCAAAAAAAATAGAAATAAAATTACATTTAAAAGATTATGTATTAGAGGAGGTTGAAATAAAAAAACATTCGCTACATGGTATTTTAGAAAGAGATTTTAAGCAAACTCCAGAAGATATAGCTATTGTTAAATCTAAAGGTGCTTTAGATTTAACAAAAATTGATTTTAAAGAAGAAATTCTTCTTAAAGATGATGAAATTGCTAAATCAAAAGTTAATATCTCTAGAAAAACAGATCCTACACAAAAATTTGAAGGTATTCGTTTATTTAAAACTTCATTATTTACAAGAAAAAAAGAAAAAAGATTAGCACAAAGAATTGCTAAAGAAAAATTAGAAGATCAACTTTCAAAAAAAATAGTCAATTTAATTGGTGAACATGTATTTACCAAGCATTATAAAATTCCATCAGATAAAATTCGCCAGTTTATAAATTTTAATCGGAGTGAAAAATTAATAAATCTTGTAAAAAATAAAGAAGTTTTTAAATTGATTGAGTTTTTACAAGAGAAAGTAGAATTGTATAAAAAACAAACAATAGATTAACATTTGCTAATTTAAAGTATGCAAAGACTATTACTTCTTCTTTTTTTTATAATCATAAAATCATCTTTTTCACAAAAGAGTCGAATTGAGATTTCTGGTATTATTTCTGATGAATCAGGAAAAGTAATTAACGCTCATATCATAAACAAATCTTCTAAAAAAGGAACCTTTTCTAATGATAAAGGTTTTTTTCATATTAAAGTTCATTTAGGAGAAGAATTAAAAATTACTTCAATTCAACATCATTTACAAACAATTATCATAACCAATGACATTATAAAAACAAAGAGATTAAATCTTTACTTAAATTTAAAAGATTATACATTAGAAGAAATTCAGTTAAAAAAACATTTGCTTTATGGTATTTTAGAAAAAGATCTTCAATTAGTTCCTAAAGATATAATTCCTCTTAAATCTAAAAAAGCTTTAGATTTTTCGATGATCAAATTGAAAAATAAAATACTAGTAGCAAATCCAGTAGAAGGCGCTATTACTATAAAGATCCCTGTATTTACAATACAAAAGGAAAAACGTTTAACCGAAAGAGTTGCCAAAGAAAAATTTGAGGATCAATTTGTTAATAAAATAATTAATTTAATTGGTAAGCATACATTTATAAAGAATTATAAAATACCATCAGATAAAATTCATCATTTTATAAATTCTAATAGAGAACAAAAATTAACAACGTTTGTGAAAAATGAAGAAACATTCAAGTTGATAGAATTTTTACAAAAAAAAAGCATTCTTTATCTTAAAGAAATTAATAAAACAAATAAAAACCCTTAATTTGGTCTAATATTTGACTTTTAATTTTTTATGAAAAAAATACTTTACCTTATTTTTATAGCATCATTCTTTTCTTTTTCTGCTCATAAATATTACATCGCATTAACAGAAATAGAACACAATGAAGAAAAAAAATCTGTTCAAATGATCATGAATGTTTTTATAGATGATATAGAAAAAGCTATAAACAAGGATTATAATACAGATCTACAATTAACTACACAAAAAGAAATGAAAGATGTAAATAATTATTTTTCTACTTATTTAAAGGAACACTTTAAAGTTTCAATCAATAAAAAAGAATATGAATACACTTTTATAGGCAAGGAATATGATGGTGAAATTGTTTATTTTTATTTAGAAATAGAAAATATTTTAAATGTAAATACCATTGAAATTAAAAACAATGTCTTAATTAAACACTTTCCAGAACAACAAAATTTAATTAAAGTTAAGATAAAAAATGAACGCAAAAGTTTATTTTTAACCAAAAAAAATGATAAAGGTTTGTTAAATTTTTAATAAAATTCTACAGTTCTTATTAATTTAGCTTTCTTAATAATAATACTATAAGTTTAACAACTTATAAACGGTTTATAAAATTTGGGGAAATTTTATAATAAATTCAGTTAAATATAGAACCAATATTCAAATCAAATTAATCTCAAATCTAAAAAATGAAGAAAATTATTTTATTAATTTTCTCTATTTTGTTTGTTGCTACTTCTATTTCAGCACAAAACCAAAAAAGAGAAACTCAAAAAGGACACACTAATCAGAATAAGTTTAAACAACTTAAAGATGTATTAGCGACTCCTAATGATCAGCATACAGCTTCTGGAGCTCCTGGTAAAAAATATACACAGCAAAAAGTAGATTATAAAATGGACATTGTTTTAGATGATGCCAAACAAAAAATTACGGGAAGTGAAACTATTACTTACCATAATAATTCTGAAGATGAATTAGCTTACTTATGGGTTCAGTTAGATCAAAATATGCGTGCTCTAGATTCTAAAACTCCAGATATTCAATCTGACGCAATTACTACAGAAATGAGTAAAAGAAGATATGATCGAAGTTTTGCTGAAAACACATTTGATGGCGGATTTAAAATAACTAGTGTCACTAATACTAATGGAAGTAATTTATCACATACCATTAATCAAACAATGATGCGTATTAACTTACCAAAACCATTAGCTTCTGGTGCTACTTTTTCCTTCAAAATAAAATGGTGGTATAATATTAATAATCATAGAACTCAAGGTGGTAGATCTGGTTATGAACATTTTCCTAAAGATAATAACAATAATTACGTAATTGCTCAATTCTTTCCACGTTTATGTGTGTATGATAATGTAGAAGGATGGCAAAACGATCAATTTTGGGGAAGAAGTGAGTTTGCTTTAGAATTTGGTGATTATGAGGTAAATATTACTACACCTGCAGATCATATGTTAGGTGCTACTGGAGTACTTAAAAATGAAAAAGAAGTATTGACAAAAAAACAATTAGAAAGGTTAAACTTAGCTAAAAAAACATTTGACAAACCTGTTATTATTGTTACTCAAAAAGAAGCTGAACAAATTGAAAAGAAAAAATCTAAGAAAACAAAAACATGGAAATTCTTTGCTGAAAATGTAAGAGATTATGCTTTTGCTACTTCAAGAAAATTCATTTGGGATGGTATGGCTGTTGACATCAATGGAAAAACAGTAATGGCTTACTCTTACTATTCTAAAGAAGCTAATCCTTTATACGGAGATCATTCTACTAGGGCTGTTGCACAAACTCTAAAAACATATTCTAGATATACTTTTGACTACCCTTACCATAAAGCAATTTCTGTAGATGGACAAATGGGAATGGAATATCCTCAAATTTGTTTTAATCCTGGAAGACCTAATCCTGATGGAACATATTCTGATAGAGTTAAATATTTAATGATTAAAGTTACTGTTCATGAAGTTGGTCATAACTTCTTTCCTATGATTGTAAATTCTGATGAACGTAAATGGACTTGGATGGATGAAGGTTTAAATTCTTTTGTTGAAATGTTAGCAGAATTAGATTATGACAAGAACTTTCCTATCACAAGAGGGTATCCTAAAAATATTGTAAAATATATGGGGGGAGATCAATCGAGAATTGCCCCTATTATGTCTAAAGGTGATAATGTATATGAATTTGGTAACAATGCCTATGGAAAACCTGCAACAGCATTATGGATTTTAAGAGAAACCATTATGGGACATGAATTGTTTGACTATGCTTTTCAAACGTATTCTAAGCGTTGGAAATTTAAACACCCAACGCCAGAAGATTTCTTTAGATCTATGGAAGATGCTTCTGCAATGGATTTAGATTGGTTTTGGAGAGGTTGGTTTTACACAACTGATGTTACCGATATTGGTATTAAAGGAGTTAAAAAATTCTACAAAAAGGAAAGTAATTCTAGTAATAATGTAGAATTTGTTGAAGATACTACTGAAGGCTTAGGTTTTGGTTCTAATAAAAACCCTAAATCTAGATTTCATTATGAAATTACATACAACAAACCTGGTGGTTTAGTGATGCCTATTATTGTTGAATTCACCTATAAGGATGGTACAAAAGAAAAAAAGACATATCCTGCTCAAATTTGGAGATTAAACGATAATCAAGTAACGAAGGTATTTTCTTCTTCTAAAGAAATTACAAACATTTCTCTTGACCCTGATTTAGAAACTGCTGATGTAGATACTTCTAACAATAATTGGCCTAAGAAAAAAGAAACTAAATTTGATAAATTCAAAAATAAAATCAAAGGATAAATAAATCAAATTGTTTATTTTACAACAAAAAAACCAACATATGTGTATGTTGGTTTTTTTGTTATTTTAAAATTAATGATAAATAATTGTTAATTTTTACACCAATCTATTTCTTTGGTAATATAATTTCATTAATTTTCAGGCTATTTTTTAAATCAACTATATACAATAATGAAAAAGTTTTCTACTTTCTTATTTTCTGTACTATTTGTTTCTCTTTCTATTTTTGCACAAGAAACTGAAAAAAAAACACAAACAGGACATACAGATGACAACAAGTTTCGTCAATTAAAAGACGTATTAGCTACACCAAACAGCCAAAGAAATGCTTCTGGTGCACCAGGATATGATTATACTCAACAAAAAGTTGATTATGTAATGAATATTCGAATTGATGAGGCTAACAATAAACTTTATGGTGATGAGACAATTACATATCATAATAATTCAAAAGACAATCTTGAATATTTATGGGTACAATTAGATCAGAATATGAGAGCTCCAGACTCACAAACTCCTTTAGCTGAATCTAAAGGCGCTAGCTCTTTCTTTACTCCAGAAACCTTTGTTAAAGATAACATGGCTGAAGGTAAAGATTTCGGTTTTAAAATTGAATCTGTAAAATACCAAGATGGAAGAGATTTATCGCATACTATAAATAATACGATGATGCGTATTAACTTGCTTGCTCCATTAGCTCCAGGTTCTAAATTTGTTTTTAAAATAAAATGGAATTATTTAATTAATAACTCTGTAGAAGATGGAGGACGTTCAGGTTTTGAACAATTTACCGATGGAAATAAAGCTTATACAATTGCTCAATTTTTCCCTCGTTTAGCTGTATATGATAATGTTGAAGGGTGGCAAAATATGCAATTTTGGGGAAGAAGTGAATTCGCCCTAGAATTTGGTGATTATGATGTTAAAATTACAGTACCAGAAGATCATATATTAGATGCTACTGGTGAACTTCAAAATGAAAAAAATGTTTTAACCAAAGAACAAAGAAATCGTTGGGAAAAAGCTAAAAAATCATATAAAGATCCTGTTTTTATTGTAACTCAAGCAGAAGCAGAAGCTAACGAAAAACAAAAAGCCACAAAAACAAAAACATGGCATTTTAAAGCAAAAAATGTTCGTGATTATGGTTTTGCTTCTTCAAGAAAATATATTTGGGATGCTATGGCTGTAAATATTAATAATAAAACTGTAATGGCTGTTTCTTTATATCCTAAAGAAGGAAACCCGTTATGGGAAGAACATTCTACAAGAGTTGTTGCTAATACACTAGAAGAATATTCTAAATTAACTTTTGACTACCCATATCCAAAAGCAATATCAGTACATGCTAAACGACAAGGTATGGAATACCCTATGATCTGTTTTAATTATGGACGTCCAAATCCTGATGGAACTTATTCTGATAGAGTTAAAAATGGTATGATCGGAGTAATTACACATGAAGTAGGTCATAATTTTTTCCCTATGATTGTAAATTCTGATGAACGCCAATGGACTTGGATGGATGAAGGTTTAAATTCTTTTGTTGAAATATTAGCAGAATTAGATTATGATTCAACATTTAACACAGGAAACCTTCCTAAAGACATTGTACGTTATATGAGTTTAGATCAAAAAAATCTTTCTCCAATAATGTCTCAAGGTGATTATGTTAAAAACTTTGGCCCAAATGCTTACACTAAACCTGCAGCAGGTTTATATATGTTAAGACAAACTATTATGGGACCAGAATTGTTTGATTTTGCTTTTAAAACATATGCTAAACGTTGGATGTTTAAACACCCTACTCCTGCAGATTTCTTTAGAACTATGGAAGATGCATCTGGTATGGATTTAGATTGGTTTTGGAGAGGTTGGTTTTATTCTACAGATTATTGTGATATTGGTATTAAAGAAGTTAAACCTCTTTATTTAACTGATAAAGCTAATGAAAGAACTCAAAAATTAAAAAAACAATATCCTGGTTATTTTGCTAATTTGGGTAAACTTCTTTATTTGACTACTAAGAAAGAAGATATGAATGCTTCAGATATGGAAGCTTATATAAATACTTTACCTGCTAATAAAAAAGCGAGTTTAAAGAAACTTCCTAAATACATGTATCAGGTAGAATTTGAAAAACCTGGAGGATTAGTTTTACCTATTATTGTAGAATTAACTTATGCAGATGGTACTAAAAAACGTGAAAAATACCCTGCTGAAATATGGAAGAAAGATGACACCAAAGTATATAAAGTTTTTACTTCAGATAAAGAAATAAAAAGTATTGTATTAGATCCAGATTTAGAAACTGCTGATATTGACACTAAAAATAATAGTTGGCCAAAACAAACAGAAACTAAATTTGATAAATTCAAAAATAAAAATAAGAAATAACTAATTCTATTTAAATTAAAAAACCGCATTAATTGCGGTTTTTTAATTTAACAAACTTAATATCATTATTAATGAAAAGCTTAATAAATTACATTAATCAAATACATAAATTAAATAATGATGAAGTTAATAGTATTAAAGAGTTTTTTACACACAAAAAAATAACACGTAACTCACCTATTACTAAAAATGGTGCTACCGCTAATTATATCTACTTTTTAGAAACTGGTATTGTAAAAGGGTATCAAAATGAAGATGGAAAATTTATCGTCAATCATTTAATAGAACCTATGAATTTTTTTGTTGATTTTGAGAGCTTTCAAAATAGAACTGCTGCCGTAGATATTTTTGAGGCTGTAACTGACTGTAGTGTTTATACATTATCTAAAACAAATTTTGATTTTTTAAATAATAATACTTCTTTTTTCAAAACCTTTGTCAATTCTATAAATAGTAATGCTTTAGCTTGTAAAATGGAACGAATTAATGATTTTCAAAAATTAACAGCTAAAGAAAGATATTTAAAAATACTAAAAGTAAGTCCCAATTTAGTAAATACTGTTTCTATAAATGACCTATCCTCATATTTAGGTATTGAAGCTCCTTCTTTAAGTAGAATTAGAAAACAAATTTTCTAACATTTGTTATTTCTTAAGATCTAATTATACTCGAAATTTGACTCATATAATTTTAGTATAAAATGACTCAAAAAACTTTAGTTACAGGTGCAAATGGCCATTTAGGTTATAATCTTTGCAAACTATTAATTGAAAAAAATATAGAAGTAGTAGCAACTTATAGGAGCGCAAAAAACAAAAAAATATTGCTTGAACTTGGTTGTGAAATTGCACATGTAGATATCATGGATAAAAATTCTATGATTAAAGCCTTTAAAGGTATTACAAATCTATATGCTGTAGGAGCTTCTTTTAAAATGTGGGCTAAGAAACCTAAAAAAGAAATCTATGATGTGAATGTAAATGGAACTAAAAACTTATTTGAAGCAGCAGCTATTAGCGGAATTAAGAATATTGTTTATGTAAGTTCTGTTGCTGCCTTAGACTTCACTAAATTACCTGCTAAAGAAAGTAATGGTTATAATTCTGATAGAAGAAATTGGTATTACAATTCTAAAAATGATTCCGATAAATTAGCGATAGAATTAAGTAAAAAATACAATATAAGAACTGTACTCATTTTACCTTCTGCAATGATTGGTAGCAAAGCACATAATTTAAGTTATTCAAATAAATTAGTGTATCAAATAATGAATGGTGAAATGGTAGCTGACACAAACATGACTTTAAACTGGATTGATGTAAAAGATGTAGCCATGGGTGCATATTTAGCCATGGAAAAAGGAAAAAATAGAGAACGTTACATATTAGCAAATGAAAAACATACCTCTATTCAAGAAAGTGTAGATATTGCTGCTAAAGAATTTCCTGGTTTAAAATTAAAAACACCTCCAAAAGTTCCTAAATTCTTATTATATATTATTTCTTCTTTTATGGAATTAGGCAGCAAAATAACTGGTAAAGAGCCATTATTGAAAAGAGAATATATAAAAATGTTTTATGGTTTACATCAAGATTATGATATTAGTAAAGCCAAAATAGAATTAGGATTCAATCCTACAAACTCTAAAAAAGCTTTAATAAATGCCTTAGGATATTTAAAAAATGAATGGAGTAATAGTTAAGTAAAACAAAAAAAGAGAATGAAATTAATTCTTCATTCTCTTTTTATAAATATTTTTTAGAATAAGCTATTATTTTTTAGATAATAATGCATTCAATTTCTTTTCTAATGCTTCTATCTTTTTGTCCTGATTTTCTAGTTCAGTATTTTTAGTTTCTAACTTTTCAATTCTTTTTTCTTGTTGAATGGTATATAAAGTTAATTCTTCTATTTTTTCAAGAAGCTTTTTATTCATCTCTCCTAATTGTATTCCATTTTTAGCTACTTCTTTAGCAGAAGGAATGTTTTGTAAATGTCCTTTTTCTTGAATATGGTTTTCTACTTCTTTTAATGTAGGTAAATTATACCTATTTTCGAATACATAATCTGGCCAATTAGCTTGTAATTTTACAGTTACTTCTTCTGCTATTATTCCTTTACCTCCAGCAACTGCTAATTTGTAACCTTGAGTATTACCAGTTCCAATACCTACACCACCAGTAGTACTTAATAAAATATTTCCTCCTATTTGATTATAAAGATACAAGTGATTTGTACTAGAAGAACCAAATCCAACATATCCCATTCTTGAATTTACATCATTAAACTCTAACCATCCATAAGAAGATACTCCATCAGATTTATTTCTTAAACTAAGAATTGGAGCATTATCATAAACCTCTAATTTTTTAGTAGGAGTTTTAGTACCAATTCCTACATTTCCATTTACAAAAAGTCTATCATTACTCAACTCCATTTTAGCACTTACACCTTTATCCGCATTTTTAGCGATATACCATCTATGACTTGCTACAGATTTATTATACAAAGCTCCACTTTCAACACCAAAACCATAATTACTTGTTAACCCCAATCTATTTCCATATAAAGAAATTACATCTCCTAGTCCTGCACTTGATGAATATAAACTTAACGTTCCTTTAGATTGAATTAAATCATCAGCTATTAATTTTTTGGTTGCCCAGTTAGTTGAAGCATTGTTTGCATTCGCAGAAGTATAAAAAGTATTCCAATCTGTCCATCCTTGATTATTATATTTTCCCATTCTAACTCTTGGTGCTACTCCTCCATATTGAGAACTATATGGAAAATATAGTTGAAAAACACCTCCATCTTGAGTCGCTGAATAACCACTCCCTGCAAGTACAGTTCCAAATGAAGGAAATCCTTGGTTAGCACTTACAAAAGACATTTGAAGTTTTTCTTTAAAAGTTTTTGCTTCATCAGAAGCTTGCCAAACATAAGTACCTTTTGATTGGAGCTCTGTAGTTTGAGAAAACATAAGGTTCGACAAAGACAAGAAAAAAATAAATACGTATTTTTTCATTTTTACAATTTTTAATTATTTAAGGCTGCAAAAGTATATTTTTTTATCTTAAAAAAAAACTGGTATCTGTTTTATTATAAAACAGATACCAGTTTAAAACATATTATTATAACTTTATTAGTAATTTCTATACTTCTTTGTTTCTTCAAATACAGTTTCTAAAATTCCTTTATCTATAGTATCGTAGATAACGTTTCTACGTTTCATTACAACCTCAGCAACTTCATCTACTTTATTCATTTTATATTCTGTAAACCCAGAAGCACCACCCCAACTAAAAGAAGGAACAAAGTTTCTTGGAAATCCGCTTCCAAAAATATTTGCTGAAACTCCAATTACAGTACCCGTATTAAACATCGTATTAATTCCACATTTAGAATGATCTCCCATCATTAATCCACAAAACTGTAACCCAGTTTTAGCAAACCTACCTGTTTCATAGCTCCATAATTTTACTTCTGCATAATTGTTCTTTAAATTCGAGTTATTCGTATCTGCTCCTAAGTTACACCATTCTCCTAATACTGAATTTCCTAAAAATCCATCGTGTCCTTTACTAGAATAACCAAATAGAACAGAGTTATTCACCTCTCCTCCTACTTTACAATAAGGCCCTAATGTAGTTGCTCCGTATATTTTAGCTCCTAATTTTAAAACCGAGTTTTCGCACATTGCTAAAGCACCTCTTACTACTACACCTTCCATTACTTCTGCATCTTTACCTATATATATAGGTCCGGTAGTTGCATTTAATGTTGCAAATGTTAATTTAGCTCCTTCTTCAATAAAAATACTCTCTTCTCCAATACATTGTACTGTTTTAGGTATTGGTTGCGATGTTCTTCCTTCAGTAAGTAAATCAAAATCTAACTGAATAGCTTTTGCATTATTTGAAAAAATATCCCAAGTATTTTTAATTTGAATAATCTCTTCTTCAAACTCTACTTGTTTATAATTTTCAAAATTTACTTCTTCTTGATCTTCGGTAGTATAAAATGCAATTACATCTTCTCCTCTAAAAATGGCTTCATTTTTAGATAAATTTTTAACCATTTCAACTAATTCAGGTACTGGTAAAAAAGAGGCATTTAACATAATATTTTCTTCCATCTCTACCATAGGGTATTTTTCTTCTAAATACTCTTCAGTTACGGTAGTTGTAGTTAACCCCAAGTGTTTTTCCCATTTTTCTCTTATGGTTAAAATACCTACTCTTATATCTGCTACTGGTCTTGTATATGTAAATGGTAATAATGCTGTTCTACTATCGCCATCAAATAAAATATAGTTCATTTTTTGTTCTTTTGAAGCTTCACAAAATTACAATAAAAAAGGGACTGACTTATACTATTACTAGTTATTAATATTAAAAATACATCATTTGCTCATATAGAGAAACTGATTGTTTCTAAAAATTTGTATTTGATTACAAACAATCATGAGTGCTTATAAATTTAAATTGTATTTTTGATTTAATATAATACACTATTAAAGTAAATTACATACTCTATGAAAAAAATTTTAGCATTAATTTTACTAGGAATTCTTTTAATTGCTAGTGTTTATTATGCTGTAACTTATTACGTTCCATATAGTGAAGGTGTTCGTTCAGGTGAACTTATAAAATTTAGCAAGAAAGGAATCTTATTTAAAACTTATGAAGGAGAAATAAGTCAAGGTATTTCAGGTGCACAAATTTTTAAATTTTCAGTAGAAGGTAGTAAAAAAGATATTATAAAAAATTTAGAAAAATATAACGGGAGATACGTAAAAGTAACATATATAGAAAGATTTGGAACTTTTTTTTGGTTAGGAGATACTAAATATTTTGTTACCAAAGTTGAAGAAGATAGTTCACCACATTTTAGTAAATTAAGAGATCAAAAAGATGAATAACACTTATAAACATGTTGAAGAAACTGGTATTACTATTTCTGAATTAATGCTACCATCTCATGCAAACTTTAGTGGTAAAATTCATGGTGGTTATATATTAAATTTAATGGATCAAATTGCTTTTGCTTGTGCATCTAAACATTCTAGAACTTATTGTGTAACTGCTTCTGTAGACACTGTAGATTTTTTAAATCCTATTGAAGTTGGTGAATTAGTTACTTTAAAAGCTTCTATTAATTATGTTGGTAGAACTTCTATGGTAGTAGGCATCAGAGTAGAATCTCAAAATATACAAACAGGTAAGGTTAAACATTGTAATTCTTCTTATTTTACAATGGTTTCTAAAAATGAAAATGGAAAAAGTACTCCTGTACCAGGCTTAATTGTAAATGATGATTTAGAAGTAAGAAGATTCTTAAAAGCTGTTAAGCGTATTGAGATGAAAAAGAAAAGGCAAGAAGAGTTTGATAGTGATGATTTTATGCCTGATAGTTATTTAGATGATTTACAAAATTATAATGTAAAAATTGAATTAAACAACTAACAAAAATCTATTTCTAGTTGTTTTTTTGTAATAAAACAACTTCCACTACTTCAATATTTATAGAAAACAGGGAGTTATTAGATTTTAAAATCTAACAAAATTAATCAACTCTTTTTTTTAAACCTCTCTATATTAGAAAGATATTATCTTAAAAAAGTATCAATTTTATTTTTAAAAAGTTAAAAAATAATTTTATTCGAAATAACAGTATATGTTATTCCATTTTTTTACTTTTAACACAATTGACCAACTAAAATAAAATCCTTTTTTAATATGAAAAAATTAATAATTTTTTCTCTTTTTATATTCTTGCTTAAAAGTTATTCTCAAAATGGAAATATCTCAGGAATAATCATTGATAAAATATCAAAAAAACCTATTCCATATGCTTCTATTACTTGTAAAAATGTTCAAAATAAAATTATAACAGGCGTTATCACTAATAAGAAAGGTTTTTTTGTACTAAAAAAACTTCCTTTAAAAGAACTTATTGTTGACATTCAATTCATTGGATATCAAAAAATTAATAAAAGTGTTATACTCTCTTCTAATAATTCCAAAATAGATATAGGAAAAATTAGCTTAACTGAAATTACTACAAAATTAGATGAAGTAGAAATTAAATCTGAAAAAACCACTATCGTTCAAAAAATTGATCGAAAAATTATTAATGTAGGTAATGATTTAGCGGCTTCTGGAACCAATGCCCTAGAAATGCTTCAAAACATTCCTACTTTAGATGTTCATCCAGTTTCTGGAGCTATCAGCTTAAGAGGTGATAATAATGTTAGAATTCTTATAGATGGCAAACCTTCTAATATAGATAATAACCAATTATTAAAACAAATACGTTCTAATAGTATAAAAAAAGTAGAACTTATTACAAATCCTTCTGCCAAATATAGCCCTGAAGGAATGAGTGGTATTATTAATTTAATCTTAAAAAAGAATACTCAAATTGGTTTTAATGGTAGTGTTACTTTAGGCGTTGAACGCAATAAACATACTAGACCAGATTTTTATATAGATGCTAATTACAAAACTGGTAATATTAATTTTTATGGAAATTATAATTATAATTTTGGTGATGTTACTACCATTTTTTCTTACGACAGAACAGATATTGATTTATTTCAACATTTAGATTTTTTAAACGAATATGAAGGGCATAATTTCAAAATTGGAGCAGATATTACCTTAGGTAAAAAAGACATATTATCTGTATATTCATCGCAAGGTTATAATCCTAGTACTTTACTTACAAAGACATTAATTTCAGAAAATAACTTACAAACCTCTAACTCTAATTATTTTTCTGATTATGGTTTAAGAGATCAAGATTATAACTTAGATTATCTACATACTTTTGATGATAAAGGTCAGCAACTAGAACTTGAATTAAACCATAGTATTTATGGAGAGCCTGAGAAAGCAGCAAACACTGATTTATTAGATAAAAACTCGATTTTAAATTTTAAATCAAACATTGCACATACCAAAACCCTATGGTTAGCTAACTTAGATTATACTAAACCTATTAAAAAAGGAAAAATAGAACTAGGGCTAGAATATAGAACACAAAATATTAGTAATACGATTAACACAAATCAACAAGTTATAGTTTCACCTGCTATAATACAACCTATAGGAAACACAAATTTATCTTACAAAAGAAATATATATTCAGGGTATATAAACTTTAATAAAACATTTGGTAAATTTTCCTTTCAAGGTGGCTTAAGAGCTGAACAATTAGATTTAACTGCTTTATTTACTAATCCTACTCAAGGGAACACTAATATTAATCAAGATGTATTCTCTTTATATCCTTCTGCCTTTCTTACATATCAAATAACAGATAATGATTCTTTTCAATTATCTTACAGTAGAAGAGTTAATAGGCCTTCTATTTATCATGTATATTCTATTTTAGAATGGTATTCACCTTTAACCATTTCTGTTGGAAACCCTAATTTACGTCAACAGTTTACCAATTCTATCGAATTTAATTATACAAAAAACTTTGAAAAAGGACATTTAGCTTTAGGCACTTTTTACAGAAGAACTAATGATGTAATTGGAGCCTTAATACAAATAGATCCTTTAAATCCTAAAAGGCAATCTCGTACTTTCACCAATTACGATTATGCTAATAATTTTGGAATCGATATATCTGCTAATTATAAACCTATTAAATGGTGGAATCTTTCTCCATCAGCCGAAACTTATATACAACAATCTCAAAGTTTAATTAATAATAATCTTGAAAAAGTTGATAATATTTATATAAAAGCCAGAATTAGCAATTCTTTTACTATTACTAAAAAATTAAAGGTTCAGTTTGATGGAATTCATTTAGGTAAAAGAGTTAATGTTCAACAAACACGTCAACCTTTTACTTACTTTAATCTTGCAGCAAGGCTTACATTGTTTAATGGTAATGGAAGTTTAAGCATACGTGGAAGTGATATTTTTGATGCTTTTAATTATGAAATAATAGCAGACAATCCATTTCCTCAAAATCTTAATTATGATATAGAAGTTGATCTCTTTTATATTGGTTTTACTTATAACTTTGGTAATGGCAAAAATAGTGCTAGAGAGCGAAAATACAGGGATAATAATGAAGCTCAAAAAGGGTTGTTTTAAATAAAAACACTAAGATTCTTTAAGATAATTTAAAAAGTTTACTTCTATTTGAAAAGTTTACTTCTATTTGAAAATATTTCAACTATAATTTTAAAACACTCAATTACAAACATATAAAACTAATCATACTCGTTATAAATTTGTCTTCATAAATTAGAAATTATGAATGAACAAATTAGATTTTACGAAAACAAATTAACTTACGAAATGGATCCTTCAGATTTATATGATGCTTTTGAAAATACTACTGAATTTATTGCTTTAGATGCTAGACAAACATTCGGATATGAAAAAGAACACATTCCAACAGCAATAAATATTCCACATAAAGAAATGACAGTAGAAAGTACTAAAAACCTAGACAAATCGAAAACTTATGTTTGTTATTGTGATGGTATAGGTTGCAATGCATCTACAAAAGGAGCTTTAAAAATGACTAAATTGGGTTTTAAAGTGAAAGAATTAATGGGAGGAATTGAATGGTGGAAATTTGATGGTTATGCTACTGAAGGCACAAAACCAACGAAAGGTTCTCAATTTGAATGTGCTTGTTAAAATTATGTAAGAAAGATTTTTATTTTTGACAATAAAACTATCGTTTTTTATAAAAAACAGGAGTAAAACCTAAAGAAAATTTTTTAAATAATTTTAATAATAAAAAAGGAACAAGGAATTGATTTTAAAATCAATTCCTTGTTCCTTTTTTATTATAAAGTATTATTATCTAACTACATTACCAGCGAATCACAACAGATCCCCACGTAAATCCACTACCAAAAGCGGCTAATACTACTAAATCATTATCTTTAATTTTACCTTCTTCCCAAGCTTCTGTTAAAGCAATAATAATAGATGCAGCCGTAGTATTACCATAACGCATAATATTATTGTATACTTTATCATTTGCCAACCCAAATTTCTTCTGAATAAATTGAGCTATACGAAGATTTGCTTGATGAGGTATTAACATATCTATATCATCTTTCTCTAAACCATTTGCTTGTAATCCTTCTACAATAGCTTCAGAAAAACGTACAACAGCATGTTTAAATACAAATTGTCCATTCATATGAGGAAAATAAGAAACATCTTCAGGATCATTATCTTCCATAATTTCTGGTACCCAACGTTCAGTTGAAGGCCCTATTAAAGCAAGTTCTTTAGCATGTTTTCCTTCTGAATGTAAATGTGAAGATAAAATTCCTTTACCTTTTTCTTCAGAACGAGATAAAACAGCAGCCCCTGCTCCATCACCAAAAATCACAGTTACTCCCCTACCTCTAGTTGATTTTTCTAAACCTCCTGAATGGTTTTCAGAACCAATAACCAAAATGTTTTTATACATTCCTGTTTTTATAAATTGATCTGCTATAGATAAAGAATATATGAATCCAGAACATTGATTACGAACATCTAATGCTCCAATAGTTGGCATTTCTAATAAATCTTGAATTTGTACTCCACCACCAGGGAAATACATATCTGGACTTAATGTTGCAAAAATGATAAAATCAATATCATCTTTTGTAAGATTCGCTCTTTCAATAGCTATTTTAGCTGCTTTGGCTCCCATAACAGCAGTAGTATCTCCTGTTTTTGGGTCAATCCAACGACGTTCTTTTATTCCTGTTCTTTCCTGTATCCATTCATCAGAAGTATCCATAAACTCTTTTAAGTCATTATTAGTCACCACATTTTCTGGCACATAATAACCTAATCCTGTTATTCTTGAATTATACATAATGATATATATTTTATTAGTTGTTTGCTAAATTTGAACAAACGAAATTACTATTTTTATAGCTACTAAAAAAAAAAGGCAAAAAATTATGAAAAAGTATTTACACCTTAAATCCATCTTTATTTTATTTCTATCCAATTTAGTAGGATGCAATACGCCTAAACTAGAAAGTCATTATCATCTTGAATGGGGAAATAAATTTAATAAATTTCAAATATGGAATATTGATGGTAATAGAATGAAAATTAATGAGCCTGTATGTCTTAAATCAGACACTAATTGTTTTTCTTCAAGAATTTATTTCTCTAAAGGTCTTATTAACGTTTCTCCATGGGTAGATTTTCATTACACAGCAGATTACAAAATTGATAAAAATGGGATTATTAATATGATAAACGAACACAATGGAGTTTACGATACTTTAAAGTTGGTTCCTCATAAGGATTGTATTACAAGTGATCAATATTTTAAACAAAAATTAAAAAGGACAACAACCGATTTCAAATTGATTGAAAATGATATGATGAATTTTGCCATATCGCCTTCTAAAATTAAAAATGAGTTAATCATTGGTAAAAGTAATAGCAAAACATTTATTCTTTTTAATGGAAATAAAATAACTGAGCAAACAATACTAAAAAAAGTTAATAAAGAAGAATTATCTGTGTATGTAGATGAAAGAATAAAATTAAAAGAAATTTTACCATCCTTACATTTATTTAGAAGTAAAGGATACTCTATTCAGCTTATGACCAAAGAAGTTGGAGAAAACAATGAACAGGTTGCTTTTCTAAAAAAATCTATTGTTAGTATTAATACATTAAAAAACGACTTCTATAAAATAGCGTCTTGTGAATTTTGTTATAAATATCCTGACAAAAAAATAGATACCGTTTTTAAATTTAAAATCTTTGGAAAAGATTCTTGTTTAGTAAATGATAAAATAACAGACTTTTTTCAATTAAGGAATCAGATATGTAGATCATTAATAAAAAATAGAACAACGCGATTACATTCTGAAATACAATTAGAAATAAATAGTGAAATTTTGTTTAAATATTATCTTGAATTATCCTCTCAATTAGATTTTGTAAATACTGAATTACAAGGAACTTATTATAGGAATAAAAAAGATCCAGATCAAAAGAGAATTTTAGACTTACAAAATAACAAGCAATTTAGAAAAATAAGTTTAGAATTCCCTTTAAGAATTTCTGAAACTATTCACTCTTTCTAAATTTTATGTCATCTTGTCATAATAGTAGTTTTGGTATTTTTTTTGACTATTCTAAACTCATAAATACTAAAATAAAAAATCAATATATAATGAGTAAAGGAAACATTAATGTATCGGTAGAAAATATTTTCCCGTTAATTAAAAAATTCTTGTATTCTGATCACGAAATTTTCTTACGTGAATTAATTTCTAACGGAACAGATGCTACTACAAAACTAAAACACCTTATTTCTATAGGTGAAGCTAAAGTAGAATTAGGAGAAGCTAAAATTGATATTAGCATAGATAAAGAAAACAAGACGCTTACTATAAAAGATCAAGGGTTAGGTATGACTGCTGAAGAAGTAGAAAAATACATTAATCAAATTGCTTTTTCTGGTGCTGAAGAGTTTTTAGACAAATATAAAGATGATAAAAATGAAACTGGAGTAATTGGTCATTTCGGTTTAGGTTTTTATTCTGCTTTTATGGTTGCTGATAAAGTAGAAATTATCACTAAATCATTTAAAGACGAAAAAGCTGCACATTGGACGTGTGATGGTTCTCCTGAATATACCTTAGTTGAGCATGATAAAACTGACAGAGGGTCAGAAATAATTTTACATATTGCAGAAGATTCATTAGACTTCTTAGAGGAAAGTAAAATTAAAGGTTTACTAACAAAATACAATCGTTTTAACCAAGTGCCAATTAAGTTTGGAACGAAACAAGTAAACGACCCTGATTTTACACCACAAACTACAACAGATGCTGAAGGTAAAGAAACTACTGAGCCTCATAAGCAAATAGATGTAGATAATATTATTAATAATACAAATCCAGCATGGACTAAAACTCCTGCAGATTTAGAGGCAGAAGATTATACTAACTTTTACAGAGAGTTATATCCGATGCAATTTGAAGAGTCTTTATTTCATATTCATTTAAATGTAGATTATCCGTTTAACTTAACCGGTATTTTATTCTTTCCTAAATTAAGTCAGAATTTAGACATGCAAAAGGATAAGATTCAGTTATACCAAAATCAAGTTTTTGTAACTGATAATGTAGAAGGTATTGTACCAGATTTTTTACAGATGTTAAAAGGAGTTATTGATTCTCCAGACATTCCTTTAAATGTTTCTCGTTCTTATTTACAAGCTGACGGTGCTGTTAAGAAAATATCTGGATACATTACTAAAAAAGTAGCTGATAAATTAAGTTCTTTATTTAAAAAAGATCGTGCCGATTTTGAGCAAAAATGGAACGATATTAAAGTAATTATTGAATATGGAATGTTATCTGAAGATAAATTCTTTGATAAAGCGAAGAAATTTGCTTTATATCCTACTGTAGATAACACCTTCTTTACTTTTGATGAATTATTAGAGAAAACAAAAGATGCACAGACTGATAAAGATGGTAATCAGGTAATTTTATATGCTTCTAATAAAGATGCACAACATAGTTATATTCAGGAAGCAAAAAACAAAGGATACGAAATATTATTGTTAGACTCTCCTATTATATCACATTTAATACAAAAATTAGAATCTTCTGGTGGTGATACTAAAATACAGTTTGTTCGTGTAGACTCTGATCATGTTGATAATTTAATCAAAAAAGAAGATGCTGCTATTTCGAAACTTTCTGATGAAGAAAAAGAAAAACTAAAACCAGTTATTGAAGGAGCTGTAAATAATACTACATATACTGTACAGTTAGAAGCAATGGATTCTTCTTCTTCTCCTTTTATTATTACCGTTCCAGAATTCATGCGTCGTATGAAAGAAATGCAAGCTTCTGGTGGTGGTGGAATGATGGGAATGGGTAACATGCCAGATATGTATAATTTAGTTGTAAATACCAACCATGAATTAGTTTCTGATATTTTAAATGCTGATGAAGCAAAGCAAAAAGAATTAGTTTCTCAAGCTTTTGATTTAGCTAAGTTATCTCAAAACTTATTACATGGTAAAGAATTGACTAACTTTATTAAGCGTTCTTACGAGTTGATAAAGTAATTTTATTCATAACATAAATTTATACAGCCTTTTTGTTTTTAACAAAAAGGTTCTTTTTTTCATACATTTACATATCAAAAAAATAGTTATTCCTTATAATTTTAAAAATATGTATAAACTTAAAAACAACGTTTTTTTAAAGAATTCATTTAGCCTTTATCTTAATAAAGTATTATTTTTTTTATTTTTAATTTGGTTTCAATCATCTACTTCTCAAGAAGTAACAGAGTCAATAATAAATGATACTATTGTTAAAAAATCACATTTTAAAGACGGTAGTATTATTGTAGAAAGATCTATGAATGGTAAACTAAATGGCCCTTTTATTTATTATTACAAACCTAACGTTATAGCTAAAAAAGGCGTTTATGTAAATAATATAATCGTTGGTAATTATAAAGAATATTATGAAGATGGTAAAACAAGAATTGATTTTTTTTATGATACTAATGGTAAAGAACATAATGTTCAAAAATGGTATGATCGCAAAGGTAAATTAGAATATTTACTTCATTATAAAAATGGTGTAAAAGAAGGTCTATTCTTAAGGTATAAAAATGGTTTTATAAAAGAAAAATCTTCATATAAAAGCAATAAAATGCATGGTATTTCTAAAAAATATTACAAAGGAAAACTAGAATACCAATGTCATTATATTAATGGAAAAAAAGTTGGGAAATTCAAAAAGTTTGACAGGAAAAACCAACAATTAATTGAAAAGGGCTCCTATGATATAAATCAAAAAAAAGATGGCAAATACGAAAAATTTTCAAATACAGGCATTGAGTTAGAATCTGGGAACTATAAAAATGGCAAAAAAATAGGTGTTTGGAAAATTCATGAACTTACTTATAATAAAAAAGAATCTATTTTAAAAAAAGTATTTAAATACACAGATACATATACAAAATGCGAAGAAAGAGAATATAACGATGATGGAAAAAAATATTGTGTTAAAAACATTACTAATTATTTTGAGGAAAAAGTTCAAGCGCATTATTTAACAACTAAGAATGGTTCCTATAAAAGTTTTTATTTCTGTGACAAAATAAAAGAAAGAGGTACTTATAAAAATGGTAAGAAAATAGGTATATGGGAAAAATTTAATGAAGAAGGACAAAAAACAAAACATTGTTTAATAAATAATAATGGAACTGCTGAATGTGATATTTATGAATATTATTGGAAAAATTCTGGTTCTAAAAAAAAGTTACATTTTACAGAACATTATATAAATAATAAAAAAGAAGGTCAATACATTTTTTATTATGATAATGGCAATTTAAAAGAATCAGGAGAATATAAAAACAATAAACAAAACGGGCCAATAAAATATTATAGAGAAAATGGAATATTAAAAGAGGTATCCACCTATAAAAAAGGAAAAATAATAACTACCGTAATATATAATACTAATGGGGAAATTGAAAAGTTAAAAACATATTAATCTTTTTTTTATACTTATTTTCTAAGTACATGACAAAAACTAGCCTATACCTTTAATAGCTTAGCTCTAAAGACCTCACAGGTTTTTAAAACCTGTGAGATTTAAACACTAAAAATATAATGATCAATTACTTGTACAGATTTGTGTTGTTTTTGTCATGTACTATGACTTATTTTAATATCTTTTTAAAAGTTAGTAGACTCAATTTTTCTAAAGATGAAAAAAAGAAGAAGGACGAAACAAATGTAGAAAAGCAAATTATTGAGAAAGTAATTGAAATTCCTTTCTGGTATTATAAAAATTAATAATAAACTATATTTGTTTTATCATCAAATATAGAATAATGAAAAAAATAATTATATCAGTGCTTGTTGCATCTTTATTATTTGTCTCTTGTAAAGAAGAAACAAAAAAGGAAGATTCGGTAAAAAAAACAGCAGAAACAAATCAGAAATTTGATCAGTTTTTAAAAGATTATAATGAAGGTAAACTACAATTAAATCCTATAAATGCAACCTACGCTGGAGATAATCGTTTTAATCATGTTTTCCCAAATTTTTTATCTGATGAATACTCTTTAAAAGCAAAAGATTTTTTTACTACTTATAAAGTAAAACTAAATGATTTTCCAAAGAGTGAATTAACCGAAAGTCAACAAATGAGCAAAGATGTTTTGGCTTGGGATTGCGAAATGGCTTTAGCACAAGGAAGTTTTAAAAACGATCTTTTACTTCCTATTAATCAAATGTGGACTATTAACTTAACAATGGGGCAATTGGCTAGTGGTAGTAGTGCACAACCTTTTAAAACAGTAAAAGATTATGAAAATTGGTTAAGCCGTTTAGAACAATAT
Source organism: uncultured Tenacibaculum sp. (assembly GCA_937922085.1). Lineage (GTDB taxonomy): Bacteria > Bacteroidota > Bacteroidia > Flavobacteriales > Flavobacteriaceae > Polaribacter. Next base: position 97,438 of record CAKZVD010000024.1, read on the forward strand.
AATGTTTGGCTACAATTTGCTAAATCTAGAATGCAACAAGGAATAAAAGAAGGATATGTACTACCTAAATCATTAATTAAAAAGATTATTCCTCAATTTGAAGGATTATCTACTCTTTCTAAAAACTCAGAAGGTATTCAAAATTTATCTTCTCATTTATTTTATTCACCTATTAATAGCTTACCTGAAAGCTTTTCAGATGAAGATAAAAAGAAATTAATTACAGCATATTCTACTATAATAAATGACAAATTAATTCCCTCATTTAAAAATATTTACACCTTTTTAGGTAACGAATATTTAGCAGCTGGATTAGATAAGAGTGGTATTTCTTCTATTCCACAAGGAGCAGCATATTACCAACATGCTATAAAAAATTATACAACTACAAACATGACCGCAGATGAAATTCATCAATTAGGTTTACAAGAAGTAGCTCGTATTTTATCTGAAATGGAAAAAGTAAAAGAACAAGTTAATTTTAAAGGTGACTTAAAAGCCTTTTTTAATTACGTTCGTGAAAATAAGGAACTAATGCCTTATACTACTCCTAAACAAATTATAGATAACTTTAACGCTATTCATGAAAGAATGAAACCGCAATTAGAAAAGTTATTTGGAAATAAACCTAAAACACCTTTTATAGTTAAACAAACTGAAAAGTTTAGAGAAGCCTCTGCTAGTGCAGAATATAACCCAGGATCTTTAGATGGTACTCGACCAGGTGTGTTCTACACCCCTATTCCAGATGCTTCAAAATATAATGTTTTTTCAGATGAAGCTTTATTTTTACATGAAGCTATTCCTGGGCATCATTATCAAATTTCTTTAACTCAAGAAAATAATGATTTACCAGATTTTAGAAAAACATTGTGGTATAGTGCTTATGGTGAAGGTTGGGCTTTATATACTGAAAACTTAGGAAAAGAATTAGGTTTGTATACAGATCCTTATCAATATTTTGGAATGCTAGGAATGGAAATGCACCGAGCAATTCGTTTAGTGGTAGACACAGGGTTACATGCTAAAGGATGGAGTCGTGAAAAAGCAATTCAATACTCTTTAGATAATGAAGCTGAAAGCGAAGCTAGTATCATTTCAGAAATTGAACGTTATATGGCTAATCCAGGACAAGCGTTATCATACAAAATAGGACAATTAAAGATTAGAGAATTACGTGCTAAAGCTAAAAAAGCTTTAGGAGAAAAATTTGATATTAGAGAATTTCACAATCAAGTATTAGAAACTGGTTGTATCCCTTTAGCTTTATTAGAAAATAAGATTGATGAATGGATTACTTCTAAAAAGTAAATACTTTTAAAATAGAACCATTAAAAACCTTATTCGTTGAATAAGGTTTTTTTTATTTCTTAAAGTGAAAAATTTATTTTCAAAAATATAACTAATAACAACAATAATATATGTTTAAATTTGTTAAACAGTTTTGATTATTATGAAATTAAATTATTCTACATATATAGTATTTATTTTATGGTTTTCATTTTCTGTTATAGCTCAAGAAAATGGCAATGATTTACATGATGGAATTTATATAGATGATTACGGCAATGTTACTTCTTATAAAGATGGAAAGTTACATGGTAAACAGGTAAAAAAGAAAAAACATTCTACAAAGGAAGAAGTAAAATACTACGATGAAGGAATAATTATTAAAGAAGAATATAATTTTTTCAAAATAAAAAACGAGCCAAAACCTGTTGGTAATTATAAAGATGGAAAACCTTACAAAGGGTATTTTTTAAAAGGTTCTAAAGATGTTTTATTAGTTGATTATTATGAAAAAGGTGAAAAAAAATATCAATATTCTAAAAAAAATCTTTTCGATGATGATTACCAAAACCCTCTATTAAATATAAAATCAACCTATAAA
>CAKZVD010000025.1 GCA_937922085.1 uncultured Tenacibaculum sp.
TAAACAAAATAAATTAAATATTTTCAAGCATTTCTATCAATGAAGGATATAAAACTATTTCTGATTGAAAATTAGTCCCCATTTCTTTTAAGTCCATTGCTTTTTTACCTACCGCAATTAATTTATGATCGGTATCTTTTAGAATATTGTCAATTTCTTTAAAATAATCTGTAACATCATCATCATAAGGTCTTATGGTCATTGAAGTGATAAAACAAACTTTAAGTTCCCCTTCAAAGAAGTAACTTAAATTGTTAAGAGGTAAACTTTGTCCTAAATAAATAGTTTGAGCCCCTCTTAAAACCAACTCAAAATTTAAATACATTAAACCAATTTCATGAATCTCTCCATCTGGTAAAAAAAGAACATAAGTATAATCTGTATTGGTTGCTGCATATTCTAATTTTTCAGTATTCAATTGAATTTTCTGAATTATCAGATTTGAAATAAAATGTTCATGCGCTGGCATTAATGTGTTAGTTTGCCACAAAAGGCCTATTTGATTTAAAAAAGGAATAAAAACCTCTTTAAATATTTGCCTAAATGTTTTCTTTTGTAACAATTTGTTATACGTATTATTAAATAATACTTTATCAAATTGAAACATCGACATTTTAAATGCATTAATAGCCTCATCATTTACAGCAAATTTAAACGCTAACTCTCTTGCATTAGTTATAAATTGATTTTCCGACATCTGAGCGATCTTAGAAATCTTATAATTATGCTTATTTAAAAGAGCTACATTTAATAATTTTAATAAACTTTCTGATGAATAATATCTAATATTAGTTTCTGTTCTATTAGGCTGCAATAAATTGTAGCGTTTTTCCCATATACGTATTGTATGAGCCTTTATGCCTGAAATATTCTCTAGGTCTTTAATAGTAAAAACAGTCTTTATATTGTTCAACTTTAAGCGATTTTTATTAAACAAATATAGTAAATAAATAACTAATTAAAATTTTAATTGAAAATATTGTAACATTTTATATATTCGGTCTACTTATTGTATAACTAACTTTATTATAAATAGTGCAAAAGAGTCTTGAAGACAAATTTTTAAATGATTTTGAAACGAATCAGAATATAGTTCACAAAGTTTGTAGAATTTATACTACAAATCAAAGTGATCATAATGATTTATTTCAAGAAATAACTATCCAAGTTTGGAAAAATTATTCCAAGTTTAGAGGTGATGCTAAATTTAGTACTTGGATGTATAGGGTTGCTTTAAATACCGCTATTTCATTATATCGAAAATCTACTAGAAGTGTAAAGACTAGAGATTTTTCCGACTTAGAGTTTAAAATTAAGTCTATTGAATATGATGATACTGAAGAACAACAACTAAAAGCGCTTTATAAAGCTATTCAGGTATTAAATGATATTGACAAGGCTTTAGTTTTCTTGTATTTAGAAGACAAACCTTATAAAGAAATATCTGAAACATTAGGTATTAGCCAAGTAAATGCTCGGGTGAAAATGAATAGAGCAAAAGATAAATTAAAAAAAATACTAAACCCATAACATATATGGACGTATTAGATAAGTACAAAAAAGCATGGGATAATCAACCTAATGATTCTGAAAAAGTTTCTAAAGTTGATATATATAAAATGATGAAATCTAAATCTTCATCAATAGTTAAATGGATCTTTATAATAAGTATTTTAGAGTTTATTCTACCCCATTTAACTTTTTTGTTTGTAGATTATGAAGAATACAATAGAGTTTATAGCGATTTAGGATTAGAGCAATTTGCTTTTTATGGTTTTGCTTTGACTTATGTAGTTTATGCTATTTTTATTTATAAATTTTACTTAAATTATAAAAATATTTCAACAACATTAGACACTAAAAGTTTAATGAATAAAATATTGAAAACAAGAAAAACTGTAAAAACTTTTTTTATTGTTAATCTGAGTTTGTTTTTCGTATACAGTGCAATTGTATCTTTTATTACACTATACGATCAATTAAAACCTAGTTCCACTTCTAAAATTTTAGTTTTCATTATAACTCTTATAATAGTATTATCTATATCTGTTGTTATTTTTTGGTTATTTTATCAATTATTATATGGTTTTTTACTTCGAAAACTATACCGTAATTACAAAGATTTAGCAAAATTGGATGAATAGTTTGTTCTGATATAAAAATTTTATTGTTTTACACTGGTTCATTTTTGACTACTTTATCTTTAATATTGATTATTAATAATCAATATTGTGTGAATATTTTTGTCCTAAATTAATAATCTTTAATTTAAGGAATGATGAAAAATACAATAACACCACTTTTTGAGCCTTTAAAAATAGGTCGCTATACTACCAAAAATAAAATTTTCATGGCTCCAATGAGTCGTTACCGTGCTTTAAAAGGAGGCATAAATCCAGAAAGTACTATCGAATACTATACTCAAAGAGCTACAGCTGGTTTAATAATTGCTGAATCTACTCAAATTAATGATGCTTCTGGAGGTATTAATTGCCCTGGTATTTATAATAAAAATCAAGTAAATTCATGGAAAAAAACTACAACAGCGGTACATGAAAAAGGAGGACTCATTTTTTTACAGTTATGGCATTCTGGAAGAGCATCTCATAAATCTATATTACCAAAAAATTGTGAAGTAATTGCCCCTTCAGCAATACCAAGTACACAAGAAGTAATAACTCATGAAGGAATGCAAATTCCTACAGTTCCAAAAGCTCTTAGTATTTCTGAAATTGAAACATTAAGAAACGAATATAAACAAGCAAACTCTTATGCACTTGAAGCTGGTTTTGATGGAGTTGAAATACATGCCGCTGGTGGATTTTTAATTGATACTTTTTTACAAGAGACTACTAATAATCGTACAGATATTTATGGTGGTTCTTTAGAAAATCGTTTCCGTTTTTTACAAGAAGTTTTAGGTGATTCGGTAAAAATATGGGGGTCAGATAGAGTTGGAATTAAAATTTCTCCAGTAAGTAGCTATAATGATATGGGTAAAGGTGATGTACTAACCACTTTTAAATATGTAATTGAACGTTTAAATACTTATAATTTAGCCTTTTTGGAAGTTAATGAATCGATGCCTTTTACTGAGATATCTGAAAAACAAAGGAGTATTCTTGAAGAATTACAAGCTCTATATAAAGGAACTTATATTGCTAATGGAAATTATACAGCAGAAACAGGTGCTAATCGTATTAAGGAAGAAAAAGCAACTGCTATATCATATGGTCGTTTTTTTATTGCCAATCCTGATTTACCAGAACGCTTTAAATTGAACTCACCAATGAATACATTAAATGTTGATCGTTTTTACGGTGGAGATCATACAGGTTACACAGATTATCCTTTCTTAGAATAAAAATACTTAAAAAAAGTAAACTTTTATATTAAAAACCTATTCTTAAATGGGTTTTTAATATATCTATCAATAATTTCTAAACAGAGAATCAACTATTTTTTCTATATTTATTAAGTAATTTTACAAAATTCTAATTATGAAAAAATATCTACTTCCATTTTTATTATTATTTAGTTTAAACTCTTTTTCTCAAGATAATGAAACTGAAAACTTTTGGGATAATGTACGTTTTGGTGGAGGATTCGGACTAGGCTTTGGTAACAACACCACTACTGTTGCTATTTCTCCTACTGCTATCTACGATTTTAATGAAAGTTTTTCTTTAGGTGCAGGAATAGGATATCAATATTCTAAAAGAGGAGACTCTAAAGCAAACGTATTTAGTGCAAGTGTACTGTCATTATACAACCCTATATATGAAATACAATTATCTGCTGAATTTGAGCAGCTTTTTGTTAGTCAAAGTTTTGGGAATTTAAATGATAATTTTAGTTACCCTGCTTTATATATTGGTGCTGCTTATCGTATTGGTCAAAATTTCACTTTAGGACTTCGATATGATGTACTTTATAATAAAAATGAAAGTATTTATGCATCTGCTGTTTCACCTATTGTTAGAGTTTTCTTTTAATATTCTTATATTTTAACTTAAAAGATATCTTCATTTACTAAACCTTTAATAAATGTTTCGAAATTTTTGGCTAAAAATGTAATCTTATAATCAGATTCTTGATCAACATGTACAACTTCAGGTTCTCCATCTATTCCACATTTACTATAATCTAATAAAATCATATCATGACCAGCAGATGGACAATCACAAATATAAATTCCTATATTTGGATATCCCCATTCATCAATCATAAACTGACTCCCCAATTCTCCACATAAAGAATAATCTTTCTCCTTCCCTATTCCATAAATTCCTGATATTGCAATATGATCTTCAGACCAAGAAGTAGGTTCATTTGTAGGATAACAACAATTAAAAGGTATTCCTCCGTTTTGAACTTTCATCATTTCAATATATGCTATTGGTAATTTAAACCCCAATTCCTTTTCAATTGTTTTAATTAATTCATCACTTGGTTTTTTACTAACATATTCTTTTAAAGCATAATCATCATTATCCCAAAAATCAGAAAATTTAAAATCTATAAATACCTCTTTCATCTTTATATTTACTCTATTATATCAATTTGTTTAAAAGCTTTATAAGAAATCTCTTTTCTTATCATTGGAAACATTTTCATATTAAAATCTTCTTTAGGCTCTATATTCGTTGCAAAAAAGTGTACTCCTTTTTTTGTTTCAATATACCCAACAAACCAACCATTGTTATTTCCGTTTCTAATAGACCAACCTGTTTTACCACTAATTTTAAAGGCTTCATTTTCTTCTATTACCATTAACTCTTTCATTATTCTCTCCGTTCTTTTAGAGATTGGTAATTCAGATGTATAGAATCTTTTTAAAAAATTTATCTGTTGTTGTTGATTAATTTTAGAATTTCCTTGTAACCAAAAATTATCAATAGAAGTAGAATCAACTTTCATGAATCCATAGTTTAGTTTTTTCAAATAATTGTTCATTCTTTCAACGCCAATCTTTTTAGCTACTTCTTGATAACAAGGAACACAAGAATAGTGAAAAGCTTTATTAAAGGTTAAATCTTGTTCCCAAACCTTCAATCTCCTTTTCTCTCCATTCCATTTAAAGAGCATACTATCACTTTTAATAACTTCTGTTTCCAATCCAATTATTGAATTTGTAATTTTAAAAGTGGATGCTGGTAACTTTCCTTTTTCAGTCCATTCAAAATCATTCGAATACCATTTTATTTTCTGAAAATCATAAATTAAAATAGCGCCTTTTACTTTTGCTGAGTCTAAAATTACTTGAAAACTTTTTGTAATTATTTTGGCTTCTTTAACCTCAACACTTTTATTTTTCACTTTATTCTCACAAGAGGAAAACAAAATTAGTAATGTAATAACAACTATTTTTTTCATTATAAATTTATTATTGCTTTTTTACGTACTTAGAGAAAACATTTGCGTAGTGATCATCAAAGCTCAATTTAGTAATATCTTTAAACTGATGTTTTGTATTTTCTTTATCTAAAATTCCTTGAGCATTAAAATACCTAATTGAAATTGACTTTTTATTTATCCGCTTTAACTTTCCAATACAAAAATAATCTTGTTCAGGATCCTCACATTCTGATATTACTGTTAACCCTGTTTTTTTAACATCTCTAGTAATAGACTTCCAATCAGTTAAATCAATATCATATTTTGCTTTCACTTTATGAAGTAACTTTTCCTCTTTTAAAATACGCTCGTAAGTTTTATCATTCTTATTATACCGAACATGCTTAATTATTTTTATAGGAATTATTTGATAGCCTAAAATTCTAAATTCATCACTCTCTTGTAGTAAAATAAAATCGTCAGAAATATTTATAATAAATCCAGAAGAAGTACCTTCAAATGTCCCCTTTCTTCTAGTTAACCTAACATACAATCTTTCTTTACAATGTTTATTTAACTTCTCTATTACTTTTTGCTTTTTCATAACGTTATTTTTCTAAAGTCTATAATTTTCTAAAAACGCTTCAATTCTTGTAATAATTGATCATGCATTTCATTTGTATACTCTAAATGAGTTACAATTCTTATTTTTCCTTCACCCATAGAAATTAACAAAATTCCTTTTTCTTCTAATTTATGCATGAAGTCATCTGGATTCATGTTATCTTCTACATAAAAAATAACAATATTCGTTTCTATAGGTTCTACCTTTTTAACATAAGAACAAGAGGCTAATACTTCTCCTATTTCTTTTGCTTTTTTATGATCTTCTGCTAAACGTGTTACCTGATTATCTAATGCATAAATTCCTGCAGCAGCTAAAAAACCTGCTTGACGCATTCCTCCTCCAAATAACTTACGAACACGCAAAGCTTGTTCCATATGTTTTTTTGTTCCAATTAAAACAGAACCTACTGGTGCCCCTAATCCTTTAGACAGGCAAATAGAAATCGTATCAAATAATTCTCCATACTGTTTTGGTGTTTCTCCTTTTGCTACCAAAGCATTAAACAAACGTGCTCCATCTAAATGATATGCTAAATTATTATCCTTAGCTACTTTTTGTATCTTTTTTAATTCTTCAAAATCCCAGCAAGCTCCACCTCCTTTATTTGTGGTGTTTTCTACACAAACCAATCTACTATATGGTGTATGAATATCATTTCTTCCAGAAACAAAATCTTTTAACTGATCTGCTGTAAACATCCCTCTATTTCCATCTATTAAGCATGAAGTAACTCCAGCATTAAATGCAGCACCTCCTCCTTCATAATTATAAACGTGTGCCCATTTATCACAAAACATTCTATCACCTGGTTGTGTATGTAATTTAATAGCAGCTTGGTTTGCCATGGTTCCTGATGGAAAAAATAATGCTGCTTCCATATGAAACATTTCAGCCATTTTTTCTTGTAATAAATTTACAGTAGGATCTGCATTAAAAACATCATCTCCAACCTCTGCTGTCATCATTGCATCTAACATTCCTTTAGTTGGTTTTGTAACGGTATCACTTATTAAATTAATTGTCATTCTTACTTTATTATTTGGTAATTGATTTATTTTTTATTCGTTTTTAATTATTCCGTGTATAAATCCATTTAACTTCAAATGAAATCAAGGGATTTACCCCTCTTGTTATAGATTTAATACGGAATTTTAATATGAAAATGGTGTTATTTACACACTTCTTAATTATAACTTCGAGTAATTTTCGATAGAAAATTGTATTGAAAAGAAATAATTGCAAAACGAAAATAAGATTCTCGGCATAAATTTTCTTCGTTTCTCTTCGGAAATTTACTCAACCTGACATTTTTTATTCTAGATAAAAAACAAAAATGTTAATTTCTTCTAACTCCCTTTAGGTTTTAAATGCTTGTTAAAGTTTTAATACGAAATTATTATCTTAAAATCATATTAATGCATTCCTATAGGAGAACCATCAGGAATTTTTGGTGCAATATCTTTTTTATGTTTTAAAGGATTCTTTTTATAATCAGTTATCATTTTTAAATATTCTTTTGCTATTAATGAGTCTGTTTCTTTTTCTAACATCAATATCAGTTTATTCAAACTATTGTTTATAATTGCTTTTCCTTGAAAGTAAAGAGACTCGCTTGAATTTAACGTAAATAAAGCTTGTAACACTTCTTTATTTACAATTTCATGTAACCCTTGATAATACGAATCTTTAAAATTTTGTTTAAACGATACTTCTATTAAATCACTTAGTAACTCTTTAAATCCTAATTGACTATTATCAATACTTTTGTGTTGTATTAAACGGTTTATTCTCTGCGGATGTAATAAAAAACTTAATGTAAATTCACTAGCTGTTTGTACTGCTCCATACGAATCAAAAGCTACTCCTGTTTTACTTTTAAAACTTTCTCTAGTTCTATTATAACCATAAGCCCTTGGCGGAAACAATTTTAACAAACGTTTCGGAATCCCTATCTCTTTTACATCTATCGTTTTTAATAAAACTTTCAACGCTTTTCTTTCTGTAATTCCATCTACTCTTTTAACAATGACTTCTTTTTGCCCTTTAACAGCATAGGTATAATCTAACCCACCTATTAATTTTGAAGTAGCATCTACTTGATAACGATGGAAAAAATATACAGGAACAAAAACATCTTCTAATACAGAATAAGGTTGTTTACTTTTAATATTGTCTGTAGAAAAATTAGCAATTGCATTTTTTCTTATCATTAATACATTGTTCAATTCATCAACAGTATTCTCTCCGTTATCCCATAAATGTGCATATGCATGTGCGCTTCCTTTGGGCCTAGCATCTGCATCTGTTATAAAACGAAGTCCTTTACTAAACGCTCTGTCTAAAATTTTAGACAATTCAGTTTTTTCATCCTTTACAAAATCTTGATATGCATAAGCTACCGTTACCTTATCCCATACCCCTATTTTAGTATCATAAGCATTTGTAAAATCTATTTTTCCATTTTTAAGTGACAACTTTGGGTGTGGATAATCCATTACAGAGGTCCTATTATTAGTACTTGCTGCAAAATTGTGTGCAAAACCTAAAGTATGTCCTATTTCATGAGCAGAAAGTTGACGGATTCTTGCCAAAGCCATTTCTAATGCAAAATTATCTTCTTCATCATTCAATTTGTAAGGAGCTTGTAATGCTTGTGCTATTAAAAAATCTTGACGAATTCGTAAAGATCCCAAACTTACATGTCCTTTTATTATTTCTCCGGTTCTCGGGTCTGAAATACTACCTCCATAACTCCATCCTCTTGTAGAACGATGTACCCATTGAATAACATTGTAGCGAACATCTAAAGGATCTGACTCTTTAGGCAACATTTTTACTTGAAAAGCATTTTTATATCCTATGGCTTCAAAAGCTTGATTCCACCATCTACCTCCTTCTAATAATGCAGTTCTAACTGGTTCTGGTGTTCCTCTATCTAAATAATAAATAATAGGTTCTTTTGCTTCACTTATTTTTGCTTTCGGATTTTTCTTCTCTAATCGATGACGATAAATAAATCGTTTTACAATAGATTCATCAATTGGCGTTGCATAATCCATATACGTCATTTGCCAAGAACCGCATCGAGGATCGTATACTCTTGTCTTATATGTATTATCTGGTAATTTTACAAAAGAATGATGTTGATTTACAGAAATCAAAGAACTATTAGGGGCTACACTTCTTATATTATATCCTTTAGCTTTTCCCTTAAAAGTTAACAGAACATCAAACTCTACATTATTAGGAAATGCTTTCGTTCTTTGTAAATTAATAGCACTTTTACTTTTATCTAATTTATAATTTCCTTGATTTCTACTTACTAATCTATCAATTACACCATGCGCATCTCTCATAAAAAAATCAGTAGCATCTACTAAATAACGCCCGTTTTTATGTTCTTTTATTTTAAAACCAAATAAAACTGATTTAGCAAATGCTTCTTTTACGGATTGCTTTTCTTCAATATTCTCGGTATTTGCTCTATAATCTTGGTTGGGTTGAATTAACAATAATTTATTTCCTGCTTTTTGAAATTTCACCACTACTCCACCACCTAACTGACCTCTATCTAAACCAATATCATTAGAGCCCAAACCTTCAGAAAGTGCATTTACATATAAAAACTCTGTATCTAATGCTGTTATTTCTAAAAATAACTTGTCTGTCTTTTCATCATAATAAAAAGGAATATAGCCTTCATATTTAGTAATTCCTTTTTTATCAATAAAAAACTGGCTAAATACATTAAAAGACACTAAAAAAAGTGCGAAAAAAGCAATGAGTTCTTTCATTTTAACATTTATGTACATGTTCTGTTGCGTTGATTTAGCAATAAAGTTAGTAAATAAATCACAGATAGAATCCTTGTAATAACATTCACAAATTAGCTAAAAACCAACAATAAATTAGATACAGTATTGCATACGGATTATTTTATACTTTCTTCAATCCATTTTTTATAAAAGCTAATACGAGCATAATATTCAGTTACCCCATAAACACCTTTTTTTTCACTATTATTTTGTTGATTTGAACTAACTCCTACAATATATCTCACATTATTTAAATCAATAAAAGCAGGGCCGCCACTATCACCGGGACCACTTATTCCTTCTAGTTCTGTAGTGTTTTCTGATTGTGGATTATCAAAACTAAAAATTATCCATTGCCCCTCTACTTCATCTATTCTATTAGTTGCTGCTCGGGTAATTTTATCCCAATGTTGAGGTCCTGTTAATCCTGTTCCGAAATCTCCTCTACCTACAATGGTTATTTGTTTTCCTTTTTCGTTTTGTTTATCGTATAATTTTGCAAAAGGAATACTTGTTATACTTCCTTTAATTTGAATTAAGGCGATATCATTTTCTATAGCTGTATTACTTATTTTAAAGTTTGGATGTAGAATTACTTTTTCTATCTCATATTGTTTATGAGCAATACTTACTTTAGGTATTTTTCCATTTTCTAATTCTTCCTTTAATATAATAGCTGCGTGTGCTGCCGTTACAGTCCAATTTTCTTTAATTAGTGTTGCCTCACCATCAGATAAATGGCAGATTTGAGGATATTTTTTTCCTAATTCAATAAATCGTTCATCGGATACATCGTGACGCACTATTAAACTCATTAATAAAAATGACATAATTAAAAACAATAGTACTGTGCTTACTTTTTTCATGATATATTCATTTAAGTTTTAAAAACCGAAACTAAAATATTTTTCTACCCTTTATGTTAATTGGAAGGTTAATGAGCGTTAATGGAAGGTTAATGAATATTAAGTTTTAAAACCTGTGCACAACAAGTAAATTAGATTTTAAGTAGAAATAAAAAAACTAAATCTTTTTTTTAAGTTATTTTTGCGATTATGATTACACATGAACAGCTAAAAAACATCGCAGAACGCGTTGCCAAGTTAAAAGGTTATTTAGGCATTGATAAGAAATTAATTGAAATTTCTAATGAAGAAGAAAAAACTGCCAACCCTAATTTTTGGAATAACCCGAAGGAAGCTGAAATTTTGATGAAATCTTTACGTTTAAAGAAGAAATGGGTAAACGATTATAATGAAATTGTTTCTTTAAATGAAGATTTAAATGTCTTATATGATTTTTATAAAGAAGGAGAAGTAGATGAAGAAGAGATTAACATTCAACATGAAAAAACGAGTTCTTTCTTAGAAAATATTGAATTTAAAAATATGCTTTCTGAAGAAGGCGATAATTTAAGTGCTGTTATTCAAATTACAGCAGGTGCTGGTGGTACAGAAAGTTGTGATTGGGCAGAAATGTTAATGCGCATGTATACGATGTGGGCAGAAAGACAAGGGTATAAATTAAAAACCTTAAACTACCAAAGTGGTGACGCTGCAGGAATAAAAACGGTTACTATTGAAATTGAAGGAGATTATGCTTTTGGTTGGTTAAAAGGTGAAAACGGAGTGCATCGTTTAGTTCGTATTTCTCCTTTCGATAGTAACGCAAAACGTCATACTTCTTTTGCTTCTGTATATGTATATCCTGTTGCTGATGATTCTATTGAAATAGATGTAAATCCTGCTGATATTGAAATAACTACAGCGAGATCTAGTGGTGCTGGTGGGCAGAATGTAAATAAGGTAGAAACTAAAGTTCAATTATTACACAAACCTACTGGTATTCAAATTCAATGTTCTAATTCTCGTTCTCAACATGATAATAGAGCTACCGCTATGCAAATGTTAAAATCTCAGTTATACGAAATTGAATTACAAAAACAACAAGCTGCTCGTGCTGATATTGAAGCTAATAAAATGAAAAATGAATGGGGAAGTCAAATTCGTAATTATGTGATGCATCCTTATAAATTAGTAAAAGATGTAAGAACAGCCCATGAAACTGGTAATGTAGATGCTGTTATGGACGGAAATATTAGTCCATTTTTAAAAGCATATTTAATGATGATGGGACAAAAAGACAGTGAATAAAGTCGTTAGTCGTTAATAAAATTAAAAAAACTAGCTTTATTTAAAACCTTTAATAATAAAAAATGATAAAAATATACCATAATCCAAGATGCTCTAAATCTAGACAAGGACTTGCCATATTAGAGAAAAATGGAGCTGATTTTACTATTATAAAATATTTAGAAGAAAAAATCACTTTTGAAGAATTAAGTGAAATTATTTCACTTTTAGATATAAAACCACTCTCTCTTATTAGAAAAGGAGAACAAATTTGGAAAGATAATTTTAAAGGTAAAGAATTAACCGACTCTGAAATAATTAATGCTATGATTACGTATCCAAAGCTTATAGAAAGACCAATTGTAGTGAATAAAAACCAAGCAGTTATTGGTCGCCCTCCTGAAGATATTTTTAATATTATACAATATTAAAACTATATTTTTAGTTTTAACTAATTACATAGTTGTATTTAGTTTGTAATTAAGCTATATTTGTCTTCAACATAAATCTTAACAAATACTATGAAGAAAATATTAACTTATTTTACAATCATGCTGTTTATATCTCAAGTTACGACAGCTCAAAGAAACATGAAAATTCCAACTGATCCTTCTGTAAAAACAGGAAAACTTTCTAATGGAATGACTTATTTTATTAAACAAAATGCTAAACCTGCCAATAAAGTAGAACTACGTTTAGCTATTAATGCAGGTTCTGTATTAGAGGATGATGATCAATTAGGATTAGCTCATTTTATGGAACATATGAACTTTAATGGTACTAAAAATTTCAAAAAAAATGAACTAGTAGATTATCTACAATCTATTGGTGTAAAATTTGGTGCTCACCTAAATGCTTATACTGGCTTCGACCAAACAGTATATATTTTACCAATACCTAGTGATGATGAAACTAAATTAAATAAAGGTTTTCAAATTGTTGAAGATTGGGCACATGGTGCTTTATTAGAAGGAAAAGATATAGATGAAGAGCGTGGTGTTGTTTTAGAGGAATATCGTTCTCGTAGAGATGCTAATTCTCGTATGTTAGAAAAATATATCGATAAAATCGCTTATGGTTCTAAATATGCTAAACGTCTTCCTATTGGAACAAAGAAAAGCATAGAAACATTTAAACATGAAAGTATTCGTCGTTTTCATAAAGACTGGTATCGCCCAGATTTAATGGCTGTAATTGCTGTTGGTGATGTAGATGTAAATATTTTAGAAGAAAAAATAAAAAAACATTTTGGAAGAATTCCTGCACCAAAAAATCCAAGAATACACGAAAGTTACACTTTAGAAAATCATAAAGAAACTTTTATTGCTATTGAAGCAGATAAAGAAGCTGCTTTTTCTCGTGTAGAATTAATGTATAAAGATTATGAAGATTCAAAACCAAATGTAACCGTTGTTGACTATAGAAATTCTTTAGTAAAATCATTATTCACCCAAATGATAAATGAACGATTTAATGAATTGCGTAATGGAGACAATCCTCCTTTTGTATTTGGTTTTAGTTACCATGGTGGTACACTTGCTAAAAATAGAAAAGCATTTCAATCATCAGCTACTACTAGTGCCGAAGGGCAATTAAAAGGTTTAGAAGCTTTATTAACTGAAAACGAAAGAGTAAAAAGATTTGGTTTTCAAAATGGAGAATTAGCCAGAGCAAAAAAGAGCCTAATTTCTCGTATGGAAAAATCTTTTAAAGATAAAGATAAGTTAGAATCTAATAGAATTGTTCGTAAATATGTGTCTGGATTTCTTGGTAATAGTCCTGTACCTAGTATTGAATGGGAATACAAAGCTTATTTAGGCCTTTTACCTACTATTAAATTAGAAGAAGTAAATAAACTTATTAAGAACTATTTACATGATGATAACCGCGTAATTGTTATTACTGGCCCTAAAAAAACAGTTACTGAAGCACAAGTTACTAAAGCTCTTAACGATGTTAAAACGAAAGAATTAAAACCTAAAAAAGAGGAAATTGTAGCTAGTTCTATGATTACAAAATTACCTAAGCCAGGTACTATTATAAAAACATTAGAGAACAGTAAGTTAGGTACTAAAACATTAATACTTAGTAATGGAGCTAAAATAACTTATAAGAAAACGGACTTTAAAAATGATGAAGTTTTATTTACCTCATTTAGTTATGGTGGTTCTTCTTTATATTCTGATAAAGAATTAAAAGCCACTTCTTTTGGTAATAGAGGTCTTACTCAAGCTGGTATTAACGGATTCAAAGTTAATGATTTATCAAAAATGTTGTCAGGTAAAATTGTAAGAGTCAATCCTTATATTAGGAATCTTAGTGAAGGGTTTACAGGTTCTGCTTCTCCAAAATACCTAGAAGAGCTGTTTCAAATGGTACACTTATATTTTACTTCTCTAAACAAAGATGAAAAAGCTTTTAAATCATTTATTAGTAAGCAAAAAAGTTTTTTAGGTAATTTATTAGCAAATCCTAATTTTTACTTTCAAAAAGAAATGGGTGATTTTATGAACGCGGGCAATAATCGTTATACTGGTTTTCCTTCTGCTGAAAAATATGATCAAATAGATTATAATTTAACATATAAAAAATACCAAGAACGTTTTGCTAATGCTGGTGACTTTAATTTCTATTTCGTTGGTAATGTTGATGAAAAAAAATTAGCAGAATTTGCTAGTAAATATATAGCAAACTTACCAAGTAATAATTCTAAAGAATCTTATAAAGTAAGTTCTTTTAGACCTTTATCTGGTTCACATAAGAAAATTGTAGAAAAAGGTAAAGATCCTAAAAGTAGTGTAAGAATTACTTATCAAGGTGAAGCTGATTATAATGAAAAAGATGCCTTAGCTTTTGAATTTTTAGGAGAAGTTATTGGTATTAAATTAACTGAAAAGCTACGTGAAAAAGAAAGCGGCGTATATTCTGCTGGTGCTAGAGGCAGTATGAGAAAAACTCCATATGGCAGTTATAGTTTCTCTATAGGTTTTCCTTGTGCTCCTGAAAATGTTGAAAAACTAAAAAACATTTCAGTTGCGGAAGTTGAAGTTGTTATTAAAAATGGCCCAAGTCAAGAAGATTTAATGAAAGCTAAAAAAGCTATGATTAATGATCATAAAGAAGATTTAAAGAAAAATAGGTTTTGGTTAAATACTATTGAAAGTATTGATTTTTCAAATGGTAACCCTGAAGCTATTTTTACTTTTGAAGATAGAGTTAATTCTATTACTACAAAAGATATTCAGATAATTGCTAAAAAATATTTATCTAAAGGTTATATTCTAGGCATATTAAATCCTGAGAAATAATTTCATATAAAACAATAACTTAATTAATATTTAAAGAGGCACATTTATTAAACGTGCCTCTTTTTTTATGAAATTAAATCAATCTTAATTTTTATAGTAAAATTTTATAATGGAATTCCTATACAAACTCCTGGAACTTTTATTGAAGGTGTAAAACATTGAAATTTACAATTCCCTAAAAAGCTAAGACAATCTGAAGCTGTGTAACATTTTGAATTAGAGAAACACGCATGTTTTAATGTTCCTCCATTAATAACTTGTTGTTCTTTTTTACTTAATTGTTTAATCTTATTTAAATTTAATATTTTTTTCATCTTTCTATTTTTAATTAATGTTATTATCTACAATTTCTAGCTCCTTGTTGAGCTATTACACAACCATAATTACCATTTTCATCAAAACCACAACATCGATCAGGGTAATTACAAGTTCCAAAAAAACCATTACTACATTGTTTTTTAGAACCTCCTCCTCCATTAATCGTTTTCTGAACTTCTTTACTTAATAATTGAGACCCTCTTATACTTAATAAATTTTTCATATTCTATTTTTTTTCGTCTCCTTGAATTCCACAATAACATTTAAAATAATAAGGGTTAATAGGCCCTTCATTACATGCGTTTATACAAGTATCAGTTGCCCATTCTCCATGTATAGTTTGCTGCTCTTCTCTATCTAATTGCTTGGTCCCTTTTAGATTTAATAATTTTTTCATTTTTAATTGTTTTTAAATTTTGTTTTTAATACATCTTTAAACATTTGCGCTATATGCTTATTTTTATCTTATTTTAATAAGATTTTATGATGCTATAATAAACACTAGTAAACTTATTATTGTCTAAAACTGGGCTTTTTAATAGACAACTACAATAGTAAATTCATGAACGTAATCTATAAATTCATCTACGTTTCATAAGGCTTTTATATACAAAAAAACCTCTTAAAATAATTAAGAGGCTTTCCTTTTAGTTTTAAATCTATCTTTTTTTAGTTTAAAAAACTTGTGAAATCTATTCCAGAATATCCTTCGTAACTACAATTACGAGTATTTAAATTTCTATAAGGTCGTGCTATAATAATCAATCCTTCCGTTCTATCATTAATAATACCTTTAACTACATCACATCTATCTCTACTTACATAACTTTCATTATTTTGGCTATTATTTAAAGGATGAGCAGAAGATATAATTGTATCTGTATAACCTGTTGTTGTTATATTAGAAATAAGACCATTTGGTAAATACAGTTCTAAACAATCATCATTTAAGAGCGACATGATATATAAATTAAATAAACTTTCTGTTTGAGGTGCTGAAGTAGGTGTTTCACCAGGAGGTCTAGGACGATCATTCGGTCTTCCACATTTAGAATATTCTGGTTCTAAAGAATAAAAATCAAATTCAATTTTAAAAGCATCTCTGAATAACTGGTTTTCATTATTGCTGCTTAATAATTCATTTAATCTTATAACATTTGGAATTGAACTATTATTTAGCACTT
This sequence comes from uncultured Tenacibaculum sp., assembly GCA_937922085.1. GTDB lineage: Bacteria > Bacteroidota > Bacteroidia > Flavobacteriales > Flavobacteriaceae > Polaribacter. Next base: position 16,723 of record CAKZVD010000025.1, read on the forward strand.
CAGCAAATCGTTCTCTGCTTGATTCATGTAATAATAAGGTTTCGGCTATTAAAAAAGAAACCCAATGTAATCTATTTTCATAAGGGCTTATTGCTGCTTCAACTATTCTAGTTTTTTGATTTATAATAGTTTCCTTATTTAATTTAATTTCACTAGAATTATAGTTTAACGGAGTAATTTCTTCATCACTACATGAAAATAAAATTAATAAAATTGCTAAAAACTTACGATACATTTTACTCATAATTAATATTTTACAAGATTGAATTTAAAAAATAATTCTTTCTAAAGATCTTAATTATTTATTCGTTAGCTATCAATTCATGAATGTATTCTATTATTTCATTACTGTTATTATTTAAAAATTTCTCTAATCACATACTCTTTACGTCTAATAGATACTGGAACTTGCGTTTCTGTATTAATTATTAACTTCCCTTGTTTGTTATAGCGTGTTACATGGTTTTTATTAACTAAATAAGATTTATGGCATCTAATAAAGATATTTTCAGACAATAGTTCTAATATCTTTTTTAAAGGTTTAGAAATCAAAATTTCGTCAGATTGTCGTGTGTAAAAAGTGGTGTAATTCCCTTCAGATTTACAATACAAAATATCATCTTCATAAACAATATATACATCTTCTAAAGTTTTTAAAATAATCCGTTTTTTTAATACTCCTTTAAAATATTCCTCAGAAACCTCTACCAGTTTTTCTATACCATCACCTTTTTTCGAATTTAAAATAGCTTTATTAACAGCCTCTTTAAACTCTAAATCATCTATTGGTTTTAAAATATAATCTAAAGCTCCAACTTTTATAGCTTTTATAGCATGTTCATCAAAACCAGTAATAAATATAATCTCAAAGTTCTTGTATGCTATTTTTGATAGAATATCGAAACTTGTTCCTTCTTTTAAATGAATGTCTAAAAAAAGTAAATCGGGTTTTTCCTCTTCAATTTTAGTTACAGCACTTTCTACACTTCCTGCTACTGCGACAATCTCAATATCATCATTAAAATATTTAATTAATTTTTCTTTAATAATATCTCTAATATAGATTTCATCATCTATTATTATCGCTTTAATCATATTCTGAAAATTTATAAGGGATTAAAAATTCAACTATAACTCCAGAATCTTTCAAATTCTGATTCTTTTTATCTAAAACACGTACCTTTTGTTTCGTTGCTTTATAAATAAAATTAAAAATTAAATTTGTAGAAACTGATTCTTTATAAATATTTTTTGACTCATTTAAACCTATACCATTATCCTCAATTACACAATATATATATTTATCAATTAAAGTTAATTTAATAATTATTTCTCCTTTATAATTTATTTTAGAAACCCCATGTTCTATACTATTTTCTATAAAAGGCTGTATTAACATTGGAGGTATAAATAATAAGTCATCTTCTTCAAAATTTTCCAATTTAATAATATATTCAAATTCATTAGGAAAACGAAACAATTGTAGATCTAAATATTTCCTCAATACCTCTAATTCATCTTGTACCTCTACATAATTATATAATGAATTCGTTAATGTTAGTCTTAATAATCTTGAAAACTTAAGTAAATAACCAGTAGCTATTTCTTGATTTTCTTTAATTTCATTTTGAATTACAGATAAAGTATTAAATGTAAAATGTGAATTCATTTGAGATCTTAACAAGCGTTGTTGCATTTGCATTTCTTGCTTTTGAAACCTATATCTTCTTTGTCTAAAAAATAAATATCCTATTAACATTAACAAACCTAATATTCCTAATGAAGCAATTAATTTAATATTATTGATCTCAGTTTCATTTTTTTCTGTAATAGCTATTTTCTCTTTTTCATTTGCTAATGTTAATGCATATAATTTTTCATTAACTTTCTTTTGGTGTCTTTTTTTATTATTTCTTATTAATTCTTCATATTCTCTTAATACCGCTTTCTCATTTTCTTTCGTTCTATAATTCAATAAAAATCGTAAACTGTAATAAAAATCAACAAAGGGTTGATATGAATTAATAGTAATATTACTTTTTGTTGAATCTAAATACTTTTCTGTTAATTTATAATCTTTAAGTTCTAAATAGGCCTCAGAAATATTTGTATACGATTCTAATAGATTATAATTATATTCTATTTCAGATTGATTGGTTTTATTCTCTTGATATTGTTTTTTCGTTAACTGTATAACATCTTTATAATATTTAGATGCTTTTTTAAAATTTCCTTCATAAAAGTTTAAAACACCATATCCTCTATATAATTGCCTTTTTGAATCAATACTACATGAAATTTTATTTAAACTATCTAACAAAATAAATGCTTCTTCTTCTCTGTGTAAACGGCGATAAATAGATGCTTTAGAAATTTGAGTAACCATAAACATATCTATATTAGATGATTGTATTGCTGCTTTTGAAGTTTTTGTATTGTAATACAATGCTTCCTTGTTATTTCCTAAATCTAATTGTACTCTTTCTAAAAAATTATATGCATAAACTAAATCTCCTACATATTTTTTCTCATCCGTAATTTCTATAAATTTTTGCGCAATACTTATAGCATTCGTTACATTATCTTTAAGCTCTTCCATTTCCCATGCATATCGAAAATAAACACGGTTTCTTGCCCTATTATTAGGTTTCTTTACAAAGTCAATTGTCTTATGAAAAAAAAATCTCGCAGAATCTAAGTTATTTTTTTGCTTATAATAATATCCCTTTAAAAAAGTGTTTTCAATAAATAATGTGTCGGATATTTCTGAGTAATTGTTTAATATTTTTTCGGCTTTTTTTAAATAATAAAAAATAGAATCACCACTACTTTTTCCAGCTTCTTTTTGCAAGAAAACAACTTCTTTTGTTTTTTTTAAGATGTCTTGTTTTGACGTTAAATTACCACATTTAATAAATAATGTAACTATAAAAAAAAACAATGCTTTTTTCATAATATCATAAGTTTTGCATTTACCAAAAGTAGTTTAATTTAATTTTAAAAGATTTTCCCTTCATCAAACCTAAAAACATTAAACATATAAATTACTATTATTCATGTATAACCTTTAAATAAAAAAGCTATTAAACAACAAAAGAGGTGACTAAAGCCACCTCTTTTGTTCAATTATAAAAATGTAATATTACATTTTTGTTGTTAATAAAATAACACTTGTTTTTATCTTATTCCCTTTAACATCAATATCCATATCTAATTTTGATTCAGAAGGAATCCCTGTACTTTTATCGATATCTATTTTACCTTTTAAATCTCCATTACCCATACCAGATATTTTTCCTACTACATCTAACATTACATTTTTAGGTGTAATAGAAATTACCTTATAAGTATAATTAAAATCTAACCCATTTTCTTTCCTCATCGAATTCCAAGTATCTCCTATCTTTACAGTCTCTTTTGGATAAACTACATTATTTGCTTGACTTGTTAAATTACTAGTTTGGGGTAAACTAGGAATTGTTTTTGTTTCAATAATTTTCCCTAGTTTATCTCCTTTAATCATAATTAAAGTATTTAAGATTGGATCTATTTGAGGTTTCATCATTTTTGCCATTGCATCTAATTCTTCTTCTTTCTTACTAGAATCATACTTTATAGATACTCCAGACTGACTTACATTTGCTATAATTTTATTAATTTTTGCTTCCGCAGTATACTCTTCATTTATAACACTTTTTATTTCTTGACTCATTGTGAAATTCATATTCATAAAATTTGAATTCCCCATGTCGTTCATCATTTTCATTTCTACCTTATAAACATCTCCCTTTTTATAATTTAATCGTAATAAAACCTTTTCTTGAGAAAAACCTATTGTTGTAAGGCACAATAATAAAATAACTACTATTTTTTTCATTTGAATAACTTTTAATTTTTGACAAATATATATAAAAAAAGAGGCTCAATATTTGAGCCTCTTTTTTTATATAATTTCTATTGTTTTTTAAAAATCTTGATTAGCATCCCAAGCTTCAATAATATCTTTAAATGTTTTAATAAACATTCCACCTAAAGCTCCATTTACAACTCTATGATCATAAGAATGTGATACAATCATTTTATGACGAATACCTATTAAATCACCTTGTGGAGTTTCAATAACAGCAGGTTTTTTTACAATAGCCCCTAATGCTAAAATAGCAACTTGTGGTTGGTTTATAACAGGTGTTCCTGTTATGCTACCAAAACTACCAATATTAGTTACCGTATAAGTACCTCCTTGAATTTCATCGGGCTTTAATTTATTAGCTCTAGAACGTCCTGCAAGATCATTAATCTTTTTAGTCATTCCTACCAAACTTAATTCATCAGCATTCTTTATTACTGGTACTATTAAATTTCCATCTGGTAAAGCAGCAGCCATTCCTAAATTAATATTTCCTCTTTTTATGATCTTATCTCCATTTAAAGAAATATTAATCATTGGGTGTTTTTTTATAGTTTGTGCAACTGCTTGCATAAATATAGGCGTAAAAGTTAATTTTTCTCCTTCTCTTGCTAAGAAAGAATTTTTAACTTTATTTCTCCAATTTACAATATTTGTAACATCTACTTCTATAAAAGATTGTACATGTGCAGAAGTTTGAAGAGAATCTACCATATGCTTAGAAATAAGTTTCCCCATTCTACTCATTTCAATAATCTCATCTTCACCACTCATAGAAATTGGTGTTTCTACTACTTTCTTTGGTTTTTCTATATCAAATTGAATTGAACTTTTGGCCGTACTAGGCTGGCTAGTTCTATTCTCTAAATATGTTAAAATATCGCTTTTAGTAACTCTTCCTTCTTTTCCTGTACCTTTAACTGATTCTAATTCTTCAATTAAAATACCTTCTTTCTCTGCAATACTCTTTACTAATGGAGAATAAAAACGCTCACTTCCTGAAGTGTCTATAGGACTTGAAACTGTATCTTCTCCTTTTTTAATGGTGTTTTCTACTGCAGCTATAGATTCTGAATCTTTAGAAGTTTCAACACTCTTTTTATCTGTATTATCAGAAGTAGCAGAACCTTCTCCTTCTATTTCAATAATTGCTATTGTTTGTCCTACTTGTACAACCGCATCTTTTTCAAATAAAATTTCTATAAGCTTCCCTTCTACTTCACTTGGTACTTCACTATCTACTTTATCAGTTGCTACTTCAACAACTGTATCATCCATCTCTACTGTATCTCCTACTTCTTTTAACCATGAAGTAATTGTTGCTTCTGCAACGCTTTCACCCATTTTTGGGAGTTTTAACTCAAATCTTGCCATAGTGATATTAGATTTCTTTCGTTTTGCAAAAATAACAAATTCATCCCACTTTATTTTAATAAATTCAATCAAAAACAATATTTAATTTAATAATAACATAAAAAAAAGTTGAAAAGAGCCTCTTTTTTTATGTTTTATATAAAAAAACACAAACAAAAAACGAACTACATATTCCTCTGTAAAAGACTGATTTAATGGTTAAAATAAAAAAATGAACTCTTTTTAATAAACTTAACTTCTTAGGTATTTAAATGAATTTAGATTTTTAAAATTTTAATGAAATGGTTTTTTAAAAAACTGTTTTTTTTTTGACTAAAATTGATTACATCACTTTCTAGAATTAAAAAAACACTATTATTAAATTAGTATTTACCCTTTTTTCAATCAGTGTTTTCCCTTAAATCTATGACTTCGTTTGTAGGTAACTTTGAATAAATTAATCAAAAAACTTAAACATGAAATCAAATTCTATTATTCAAAAAACGATGTGGCTTTTAATAGCTTGCATAACTTTTACTGCTTGTAACCAAAATTTAAGTTCTCCTTCTGAAATTGATAAAAAAACAATTTCTTTAGCCAATAAAGTACTTTTAAGTTTTGATGGATATGTAAGAACAGCCAATAACCTTCCTATAGAAGGTGTAATTATTAAAAAAGAAAATAACATTATTGCCAAAAGTGACAAAGAAGGTTTTTTTATTATCAAAGGAGAAATTAAAGAAGAAGATGTTTTGAGTTTTGAACATCCTAAATTTATCCCTGTTGTAAAAATTTTAAGAGCCGACACGAAACTTATTATTTGGATGAAAGAACGATCTAAGAGTACACTTATAAACTCTAAAGAAGGAGGTTATATAAAACTAGAAAAAGGAGGAGAATTAAAAGTTCCTCAAAACGCATTTTCTTTTAACGGAAAACCCTATAAAGGTGAAGTAGAAATTACTGCTTCATATATTGATGTAACCGATGAAAATGAAGTTCGTTCTGCGCCAGGAAGTTATATTGCCTTCGATGAAAAAAGAAAAAATTTAGTTCCTTTAACCTCTTATGGTATGGTAGAAGTAACCGCTGTAATACCAAAAGAAAATGAGCCTTTAGATTTAATTAAAGGAAATAGCATACAAGTAACACTTCCTATTCTTACAGATAATACCCCAGAAACTGTAAACTTGTATGAATTTGATTCTAAGATAGGATATTGGGTTTTAGAAGGAAAATTAAAAAACATTGAAAACACATTGCAAGGTGAAATAACATCAGTTAATAGCGCTTGGAATGCAGATGATCCATGTAGCGATACATTAGTTTGTGTTAAAGTAAAAGTTCTTTTCCAAAATGGAAATCCTGGTTGTGGTGTGGGTGTTTCAGGAATCTCATATCAAGGATTTGATGGTCCGCATAGTATAGGAGCTGACGATTATGTAGAGTTAATGGTTTGTCCGAATAGTGTATTCGAATTAGGTGCTTGTTGGATTCTTTGTTGCGGACCAGGTTCTAATCCGTCTGATCCATGTTGTAATAATCCACAATACAAAACAACAATCGATCTTTCTACAGTTACCATGAATCCAAATGGTTGTACAGATATAGGAACTTGGATTGTTCCTAACTAATAAAGTCTAAATAAAACATAAAATAACCGCTAAATTCAATTAAAGAATTTAGCGGTTATTTTTTTATGTTTAAAAGCTAAAAGTAAATTAGTAGCTATTAAAAATTTTATTTTTTAAATAACTTTGTTATGTCTGCTTCAGTTAATAACCTCGATACTTTTACAGCATTTTCAGAACTTCCATCACCTTCTGTTTGTTGAATTTGTAAAAACGCTTCACCATCTTCTCTAGTAAACTTTAACCAAACGATTTCTCCGTTCGCTTTCATCTTTAAAGGATCTCTAGGAACATCTACAAAACCTTTCATAAGAATTTGATATAATTTATCTATATCATTATTTAAGTTTTTGAAACTAAAATTCACATACTCATGCCCAAGTGCATTAATGTTTTTGTAAAAAAAGTTATACTCGTTCTCTCCTACCTTTTCTAGGTATACGTAACTTATTTTTCCTACTACTTCACTTTGCTCTGTTTCTACTAATTCTATTTGTGCAGATGCTGATACAGATGCTAATAATACTAAACCTAAAAATAGTTTTCTCATAAATAATCGTTTTTTGGGAATTTATATTGTAAATATATTCATAATTAACACATCTCAAACGAATTGATTCAGAAAAAATTGTTTTTGACACATAAATTAAATCTATTAAACAACTATATATTTCTTATAAATTGTTGCTTTTTAGCTTGTTTATCCTTTAAAAATAGTTTGTTTTTTTCATAGATAAAAATCTAACGAACAAAATCGCCTAAATTTAGGCGATTTTAAGATAAGTGATAAATTGTATGATTAATTCAGTCTAAAACCTATTTTGAAAACATATTGGCTAAAGAAAGAAAAAGTATAATTTTCTGCTTTTCTACCTAAAGCTCCTGGTCTTGGCTTTTTATTATTTAATAGATAATTAAATGTTACAGGTTTAACATCAAAACCAATAAATAAATCGTCTGTTAAGTAATAATCTAAACCTGCTATACCTTGTACTCCTACTCCAAACAGTTCAACATGTCTTATTCCATAATTAATTCTATCAGGATCTATAGTAGGATCAAAAACAGAACTTCTAGAATAATCAAGAGGTAAAGAAACCCCTACATAAGGTAATAATCTTGGTCTTTTTAATTCAAAATACCATTGTACTCCTGGTGCTATATGCACATCTATATCATCTTCTCCAACAACAGCATTGTAAGCTGGTACTAAAACTTCTCCATTTGTTCCTACAACTCCTGGTATGTTTATTTGCTCTGGTGTATTTCTGTAAGTAACACCTCCTGTTAACGAAACTGCCATTTTACTTGATAGAAAATACTTTCCTTCTAGTCCAACCATATTAGCTAAACTATTGTTATTGTTATCTAAAGTACGGTAAAAAGGAGCGGTTCCATTTACTGTATTTGGACTAATACTTCTTCCTGAACCTGAATCTAGATAAACTCCTCTACCTAATAATAATGATACAGTAAGACTATTTTTTTCTGGTTTATAATTAGTATCCTTTTTCTTTTCTTGAGAAAGTACTAATTGCGTACTAAAAAGAGATACTACTATAATTAAGAATATTTTTTTCATAATACAAATCTTTAAGAAATTAACTTATTCATTTTTTAAGTCCCAAGGGCATGGCCCTTGGGTACTTACTATTAAATCTTAAAGAGATTTTTAAGATGCTAAAGCTTCTTCCATTAAATTTTTAAACTGCTCTGCTAACACTCTACGTTGTGTTATTTCTGCTTCAGTTTTTTCAATTAATGCTTCTAACTCAGCAACATCTGCTGTTCTTGTATCTTCTAAGTTAACTTTGTCTTGTTCTAAGTTTCCTAAATCATTTTTAGCAGCTGCGATACTTTTAGTTGTTGCTATAATAGTAACTTCTTGATCTTTTATTTCTTCTGCTATTTTCTCCATTCTTTTTTTATAATCAGCTCCAGTATAGTTACTTGCTTCAAGCTCTAATTCTAAACCTTCAAAATAAGCGATGTCTCCTTGTAAATCAGCTATCGTTTTTTGGTCTAAACTCACTTCTAAACTCAATGCGTCTATTCTATCTAATAAAGCTACATATTCAGCTAACTTAGCATCGCTTACAAGTGCCGATAAACGAGTTACTTCTGATTCAGCTTTTTGTAATTTTTGTTTAGCCTCTTCTAAGTTTTTCTCTGAAGTTACAATCGCATTCTCTAAAGAAGTAATTCCTTCTAATCCTGTAATTATTTTTTCTGCTAATTCAAAGGCAACAATTGCTGCGTCTTTTTCAGATCTTGCATTTTCAACTTGAGTAGTTAAAGTAGTATCGAATTCTGATTCTTTTTCTCTTAATTCTGCTAATTCAGCTTCGTTTTCAGCTAAATCTGATTTTGCATTACTCAATCCTGTTTGAGCATTAATAAAAGCGGCTTGAGCATTGTTAAAAATTTCTGAATTAGTAAGCACTGTATCATCTTCTTCAACATTAAAATAGGTTCCTGTTGTAAGATTAGAAAAATCTGTCGAAATTCTTCTTCCAGCAGGAATATCATCACTACTAAAAAAGGCTACATTTCCGAAAGAAACCGGGTTAGAATTTGCATTTAATACTTCTAAATAAGTTACTGTACTATTATCAAATTGGTTACCAGCTCTACGGTCTTCTCCTAAATCTGTAACCGTTTTTCCTGAAGGGTTTGCATCAAAAATTGCTTTACTAGAATTATAATCTGCTTCTAATGTTACTAAGTTTCTTTCAATAGTAGTAATTAATTCATTATTCTGTGTAATTTTAGCAGATACTGTTGTAATTTCATTAATAAGTTTACTGTAATTAGCAGCTAAAGATGAAATTTCATTAAACGCTTCTTCTTTTTCCTTTTTAGTTGTTTCTGCATTTCTTTTGTTTAACAAAGCCTGTTCATAAGTAATAGTAGCTCCTCCTGTTAAAACATTTAATTCTGTAGTAGCTTCTGTTAAAGCTTCATTAGCTTCTGCTAATGCAACTTCACTTGTTTGAATTTCTTTTTTTTCTTCTTCTACATCTGTTTTAGCATCTTGGTATGCTGCTATATTATCACCAAACTCTGGTAATTCTGTAGATCTAATTTCTGTAATTCTTGAGTTTCTTTCTTTGTTTCCAGCTATTAACTCATCAATTTGCTTTTGAATAGCAATTACTTGAGCTCCTACAGAAGTTGGTTCAGATAATACTGCTTTTAATAATGCTAATCTGTCTTCATCTTTTGTTAATTGACTTTCTAACTGAGCGATCTCAATATTTTTTAATGAAACAGCTTCTTCTTTATCAAACACACCATCTATTACTGCTGCATTTAATTTTGCTAAATCACGTTTTTGCGCTTCAACATCAGATTCTAAACCAATAATAATTCCTGTTTCTGCTAAATACTTTCCTAAATATTTTTCTGCTTCTTCAGATTTTGTTGCTTGTACTTCTAATTTTAATTGAAGTAATGCTTTTAAATGCTCTTCTCTAGCTAATTCTAAAGCATTTTCTGCATTTAAAATTGCCAAAGCATTTTGTGCTGCAGCTGCTGCATTTTGTGCCTCTTGAGCTTGATTTAATAATTGTTGAAATACAGCTCTTGCTGCTTCTAAATCTGCCTCTGCTTTTATTAAGCTTGTTTGTGCAGCTAAAAAAGCCGCTTGATTTTGATAAATTGCTTTAACTTCTTCTGAAACCTCATCATCTACACATGATGTTGTTACCCCTAATGAAGCAAGTAGTAGTCCCCCTAC
>CAKZVD010000026.1 GCA_937922085.1 uncultured Tenacibaculum sp.
TATTAAAAATACTTTAATTGTTATTGTTAATTTCATAGCAAAAAAAATCCCGCTATAAAAGCGGGAATTATAAATATTTTAATTAGTTACTCTTTATATACCCCCATACTAGCGTATTTATCCATTCTTTTAGATATAAGAGATGCTTCATCTAAAACTTTAATTTCTTCAAAAGCATTTAAAATTTGTTCTTTTACAACCCTAAAAGCTCCTTCTCTATCTGCATGTGCTCCACCAGCTGGCTCTTCAATAATACCGTCAATTAATTTTAACTTCTTTAAATCTTCTCCTGTTAATTTTAAAGCTTCAGCTGCTTGTTCTTTAAACTCCCAACTACGCCATAAAATAGAAGAACATGATTCTGGTGATATTACAGTATACCATGTATTTTCCATCATATATACTTTATCTCCTACTCCAATACCTATTGCACCTCCAGAAGCTCCTTCACCAATAACAATCGTAATTATTTGTGTTTTTAAGCGAGTCATTTCAAAAATATTACGCGCAATAGCTTCTCCTTGTCCACGCTCTTCAGCTTCTAAACCAGGATAAGCACCAGGTGTATCTACAAAAGTAACTACAGGAATTCCGAATTTCTCAGCCATTTTCATTAAACGTAATGCTTTACGATATCCCTCAGGGTTTGCCATTCCAAAATTACGATATTGACGTGTCTTAGTATTGTAACCTTTTTGTTGACCAATAAACATAAATGATTGATCTCCAATTTTTCCTAAACCACCAATCATTGCCTTATCATCTTTTACATTTCTATCACCATGTAACTCCATAAAAGTGTCACCACAAAGTGCATTAATATAATCTAATGTATAAGGTCTGTTTGGATGGCGAGAAAGTTGAACTCTTTGCCAAGGCGTTAAGTTTTTGTAAACGTCTTTTTTAGCTTTCTCTAGCTTTTTTTCTATTTTTTTACATGTTTCAGTTACATCTATCTCACTTTCTTTTCCTATCTCTAAACATTTTGCCAATTGATCTTCTAATTCTTTTATTGGCATTTCAAAATTTAAATATTCCATGTATTAAAGTTTGATTTCTTTGTTGTTTGTTTAAGCAAACATACTAAATTATCGTTGTAATTTCTTTTTAATTTTTGAAGAATTTTTAAGTAGCCCATTCAATAAAACCACAAATAAGACTATAAATGCTCCTAAATAAAATGTTAAATCCATTTGCTCATCTTCTTTAAAAATAATGAGAGCCAGTATAATAGCATAAATTGGTTCTAAATTAATCGTCAACATTACTGTATAAGGTGTTAAGTATTTCATCACTTTTACAGATGAAATAAATGCATATGCAGTGCAAATACTTCCTAAAATAATTAAGTACCACCAATCTGTTGCTTTTAACTGGAAAAAACTTGGTGTAAATTCACCTGAAACACCTAAAAATAAGGTAACTCCTAATACCCCAAAAAGTAATTGATATAATGAAATTATATCTGCTTCATATTTTTTTACAAACAAACCGTTTAAAACAGCAAATAGAGCAGAAAGTGCTGCAGATATTAATGCATATATAATACCCATAGTGTATTTACTCTCTAAATTAAATATGATATACAAACCAACGATTACTAAAAAACCTAAAAGTATTTCTATTGGATTAATCTTTCTTTTGAAGAAAATAGGTTCTATTAATGATGCAAAAAAAGCTCCTGTACTCATTGTAACTAAAGCAATAGATATATTTGATACTTTTATTGCCTCAAAAAAAGTAATCCAATGAACCGCTATTATTATTCCTGAAATTAAGAATGATAAAGCCGCTTTACTCGTAATTTTAAAAGATCTTTTTTTTACAATAAAGTACACAGTAATAAATAAAACACCTATAGCCATTCTATACCAAACTAATGGTATTGATTCTATTGAGATTAACTTACCTAATATTGCAGTAAAACCCCAAATAAATACAATAAAATGTAATAAAAGGTAATTCTTAAATTTATTTTCTAGCATTAAAATATAGATAGATTGCGTACATACCAAAAACTAAATTAGGCATCCAAACATTTAAAAGTGAATTTGCTCCTGCTACAGCTCCTAAAACTTCAGCTACTTTTAAAAAGAAAACATATATAAACATTACAGCTATACCCAAAGCTAAGTTTACACCAATTCCTCCTCTTCTTTTTCTGTAAGCTAATGCCACAGCTATTATTGTTAAAATATATGAAGATAATGGCAAGCTTGTACGTTTATATAATTCTACTAAATAAGCGTTCAAGTTTTTTACTCCCCTATTTTTAGATAACTCAATAAAATCTGACAATTCATCGGATGGCATTTCTTGAGCTATTGTAAGCTTATAATTAAAATCTTTAGGTGTAAAAGTAAAAACGGTATCTACAGAGGTTCCTGAAAAAATACTGTCTCTATCTTTAAAAACTTTTCGCTCTTTCCAATTTTGAAGTTTAAAAATAGAATCATTCCATCGAATATTATCTGCAATTAATTTACTTTTTAATTTTAAACCACTATATGTTGATGTAGAAAAATTATAGCCTGATTTACGTTCAAAATCATAACTTTGAATGTACATATAGGTACTATCATTTAGTTGTAAACTAAAGTTTTTTACTATTTTATCTTTATATTTTTTCTTTTTTAAATAGGTAGCTTCAAATTTCTTTCTTGTTTTACTGCTATTTGGTACTACAAAATGATTCATTCCTAAAGCCACTATAGTTACAATAGTAGCCCCTATAAAATAGGGATACAAAAATCTTGTAAAAGAAATTTGTGAGCTATTAATAGCTACTATTTCTGTATTGTTTGCTAATCTAGAAGTAAATATAATTACAGCTAAAAATAATGCCAAAGGCATAAAAGTATTTGCATAATAAATAATAAAATTCTTATAATAATCATTTACA
>CAKZVD010000027.1 GCA_937922085.1 uncultured Tenacibaculum sp.
GTTGCTAAAAAAGCTACTGTTAATGTTATTATTATTCCTAATATTATTTTTACTGCTTTCATTTATTGATAAAATACTTTAAAATGGTATTATATAAACTCTAAATATGTTCTTGTACAATCTAAATCAAGGGGTTTAAACCCCTTGTTAATTTTAATTATATTTCTATTGACTCCCCTATTTCTAAAATCGTCAAATCTTTTCCTGCTTCAGAAAAAGATTTTTTTGCTTCTTCTGTATCTATTGTTATTGGAGGAAATGTATTAAAATGACATCCAATAACCTGATTACATTCTACTAAATCACTAGCAATAATTGCATCTTCAACTCCCATAGTAAAATTATCACCTATAGGAAAAATTGAAGCTGTTAGTTTTGTAGTCATCGGAATTAATTTCATATCCATAGTAACAGCTGTGTCTCCTGCTACATATAATGATTTTTCATTAGCCGTTATTACAAAACCACCTGGTTGTCCTCCATACGTTCCATCTGCAAAAGAAGAGGTATGAATTGCATTTACATACTTCGCAGAAAAATCAGCTGTTTTAAAAGTACCTCCATGATTTACAGGATGCCCTTTTAATTCTTTTGCTGCATAATATAGTATGATCTCATAATTCGAAACTATGGTTGCTCCTGTTCTTTTTGCAATTGTTTCTACATCTAACACATGATCTTGGTGTGCATGTGTAACCAAAATATAATCTGCTTTTATAGTTTCTAAATTTATTGCTGATGCTAATGAATTTCCTGATATAAAAGGATCTATTAAAATATTTATTTCGTTAATTTCTATGCTGAAACACGCATGACCGTAAAATGTAATTTTCATTTTTGTTAGTTGTTTTTTCAGTTAACTTTTATCAATGATCAATCGTTTTATCTCTTAACAATTCTTCTAGGACATTGAGTTAACTTGAAATGTTTTTTATTTATATAATCAGTGTTCTTTTAATTATTAACTAATAATTGTTTATTGATCACTGACAAACTGTGTTAGTAAATTTACAAAACGATATTTCCCAAACCAAAAAGAATGGCAAATAGAAATGTACTTAATGCTACTTTTTTTAGTTCTCCATCTAGCAAAGCTTCTTCTTTATTTTTATACACAAAAAGTACATGTTTTATTAATGGCAAATAAGCTATTAAAAAAAGAAATTGAAACGGACTTCTAAAATGAACTACAATGTATAATAATGCAAATAAGAATGATGATACGATTAAATAATAATGATAATATTTAGCAAACTCTGCACCTATTTTTACTACTAAAGTATTTTTATTTGCTTTTGCATCATTTACACGATCTCGCATATTATTTAAATTTAATACTGCAGTACTTAACAAACCTACAGAAAAAGCAGGTAAGAAAATTGTAAAATTAATATCTTTTGTATACAAAAAATAAGTTCCTACGACAGATAATAACCCAAAAAAAAGAAATACAAATACGTCTCCAAATCCGCTATAACCATAAGCCGATTTGCCTACTGTATATTTTATTGCTGCTACTATTGATGTTATTCCCAAACCAAAAAACAATAACGAGTATATAAAGTTTTCTTTACCAAAAGCAGTATAAATAAGTAATAAAGCTACAATTAGTGTTAGTATAGCTGTAATTATCATAGCGTTTTTCATCTGTTTTGGAGTAATAGCTCCTGATGCAACCATTCTAGCTTCTCCTTCTCTTTCTTTGTCTGTTCCTTTTATACCATCCCCGTAATCATTTGCAAAATTAGAAAGTACTTGAAAACCTATCGTTGTTAAAATTGCTAACCAAAAAATTAAACTTTGGTATAAAGGAATTCTGCTTACACATATTGTAGTATCAAAATATTTTTCATGAATAGGTAAAAAACTATCATAAGAACCTAAATATGCGCCTACTATAATTCCAGAAACAGATAATGGTAACGTACGTAACCTTGCTGCTTTTATATAACTTTTTACATCCATTTTTCTGTGCTTTTTTCTACTTTGTATAACATATAATTATAGATATTCATTGCTCTATTATAAGGCACACATGGAATTTTAATTTTTCCTGATGCCGTTTGTAAAACAATATCTGTAATGTTTCTTCTTTTTTGAAAAATTGTTTGCTTCAATTTTATATTCTGAATTTTAAAAATTTCTAAATACGTGTAATGTGTTTCTATAGCTCCGTTACCTACTAGTATCAAATTTTCTGAAACTTTAAAAAATGTCTTCTTTATTTTTTTATAGGCGATAAAAAGAAATAAAGGAATTAGTATTAAATTAAAATATAGAAACTGTAAACCATTAAAAATAAACAGTAAGAATACATTAATTAATAGAACCCATAGTATCTTTTTTAATACCGTTCTAAATTTATAATATGCATGTGGATATTCTTTTTCAGAATTAATGAATTCACTTGTTTTAAATAAGGTATCTTTTATTTTCTCTAATTGAAAATCTTTACAACCAACGATCTTAATTAGTTTTTCTTTTTTCTTTTTTACTTTTCCACTAATTGCTTGTTTAAAAACTACATATGAAATACCTAATCTTCTTTTTAATGGATTTGTTGAAATTGTAATACTTTGAACTTTTCCTTTTTTTAAAACAATCATTTTTTTATTAATCAGTCCTTGTTTAATTTCAAAGGCATCATGTTTTATAAAAAAACGTAAATTAAAATGAAATAAGATTATCCTAATAAATGAGCTTATGATAGCTATAATTACTAATAAAAATAATAAGGTTCCTACTATAAATAGGCTTCCAAATATAAACTCTCTACTTTCTTTTAAGTAATTTTTTAAAGTATCTTCATTTATAAAACTTTTAAAAATGTCTTCTAATTGCTGATAAAAACCAAGTAATACACCTAAAAAAAGTAACAAACTCTGTAAATGATTTTCTGAAAAACCTACCTTTAATAAACTTTTAGTATCTATGTTTAATAAAGGATATATTATTTCCTCTTTGGTTTCCTCATTACTGTTCTTAGTTGATATCCTTTCTTTTAATGCTTTTGCTTCTTCTAATGACAAAGCTTTAATTGAAATTTCTGTTTTATTAGAGCCCGCAGTTTCTAAACTTACTTCATAGACATTTATAATTTGCTGAATTAAATTTTGAGAAAAATTAATATTCTGAATTCTATCAAATGAAATAGAAGTGTTTTTTTTAGAAAAAATTCCTTTTTTTAGAATAAAGTTACTTCCTTCAATTTTAAACTGAAAGTTTCTAAACAATAAATAAGATCTAATTAATAAGAAAATAAACAAACCAATAATAGCAACTATAAGGTATGTTTTATTAAGATGAGTAAACTTTGATATTCTTGTTATTAATAACAAAAAAATTACCCATGTTTTTTTTAAAATGTTAATTAAGAGGTTTCCATAAATAACAATAATTCCTTTTGAAGATTGCCTAGAAAACTCAGAAAAACCAATTACTTTATCCATTAATTTTCTGACTAATAAACTCTTTTATTTGAAGTGCTTTTTCTTTAGTAATGCCTTTTATTTCTAAATCGTCACTACTATCTCCTGCTGTAAAAACGCTTATCGTTGCTAATTTAAATAATCTAGAAAAAATACCTTCTTCAATTTCTATATGCTGAATTCTAGAAAAAGGTACCGTTACCATTTTTTCTATAAAAACACCACTTTTATAAGAAATATCCTTATCTCTTATTGCAAACTTTCTTTTAGGAAAACCTATTATTAGTAAAATAAAAACACTGATTATAAATAGGATAAAAACAAAATAAAAAACACCTGTATATTCAGGCATTTTTTTTGTGATTACTTTCTCTGTAAAAAGAAAAAAAAGTAGTGATGCTATAATAAAATAACAAAATGTGTTTAACAATAGTACTTTTAAGTATTTCTTCTCTACTTTTTTAAAAATAATCTCTGTTATATCTGGTAAGTTTATAATTTCATTATTTTGAAATTGAATCATCTAAAAGTTATAGGTTATTAGCTTCTGCTATTAATTCTGCAATATCTTTTACTACAATTTGATCTTCCTTTAAATGAAACTTCACTCCATCTGTCATCATTGTATTACAGTAAGGACAACCTGTAGCTATAATTTCAGGATTCGTTTCTAAAGCATCTTTAGTTCTTAAAACATTAATATCTAAATCTCCTTTTTCTGGTTCTTTAAACATTTGCGCTCCTCCTGCTCCACAACATAAAGCTGTAGATTTATGACGCTTCATTTCTGTTGGTTTTACTCCTAACCGACGAATTAAATCACGTGGAGTTTCATATACATCATTTGCGCGTCCTAAATAACATGGATCATGATAGGTTAATCTTTTTCCTTTTAAATTTTCACCTTCTATGGTTAATCTACCATCTGCGATTAACTTATTAATGTATTGTGTATGATGATATACCTTATAATTACCTCCTAAACTAGGGTATTCATTTTTAAACGTATTAAAAGAGTGAGGATCGCAAGTAACAATCGTCTTTACTTCATATGCATTCAAAATTTCAATGTTTGTCATTGCTTGCATCTGAAATAAAAATTCATTTCCTGCTCTTTTAGCTGCATCTCCTGTAGAACTTTCTTCAGTACCTAATACTGCAAAGTCTACATTTGCTTGGTGTAATATTTTTACAAACGATCTTGTTATTTTTTTAGCTCTATCATCATAACTTCCTGCTGCTCCTACCCAAAACAACACTTCTGGTTGTTTGCCTTGAGCCATCATATCTGCCATTGTTGGTACGTTCATAATTAATTTTGAATTTTGAAGTCACGAGTTATGAATTATTAACAATTCATAACTCGTAATTATAAATTAATATTTTTTTTTATTATTATTTCTAAGTTCTTTAACAACTTAGAACTTGATGATCTTTTGAAATCAATGGGTTAAAATCCATTGTTAGACAATTATTTTAAATAACTATTCGTCTTTCCAGTTTAATCTATCCATTTGGCTATACTGCCAAGGTGCTCCGTTATTTTCGATGTTAGTCATCATCATGTTCAATTCTTGCGGTGCAGCAGATTCTTCCATTACTAAATACCTACGCATATCCATAATAATTGACAATGGATCGATACCTATAGGACATTCTTGTACACAAGCATTACAACTTGTACACGCCCATAATTCTTCACGTGAAATATAATCATCTAATAACTGCTTTCCGTCTGGCTTAAATTCACCTTCATTAGCATCAATGTTTTTACCTACTTCTTCTAAACGATCACGAGTATCCATCATAATCTTACGAGGCGATAATTTTTTTCCTGTTAAATTTGCCGGACAAGATGAAGTACATCTACCACATTCTGTACAAGTATATGAATTCATTAACTGAACCCAATTTAAATCTGTTACATCTGAAGCTCCAAATTTTTCTGGTACTTCTTCTTCTGCTCCATCTGCAGGCATTGCATAAGGATCCGCATCTGGATCCATCATCATTTTAACCTCGTTTGTTACAGATTCTAAATTTGTAAGCTGTCCTTTTGGTTTTAAGTTCGCAAAATAGGTATTAGGAAAAGCTAATAAAATGTGTAAATGCTTTGAATAGTATAAATAATTTAAGAATGCTAAAATTCCGATAATATGTAACCACCAAGCTGTTCTTTCAATAGTATGCAATGCTTCTGTAGAATATCCATCAAACCAAGGTGCTATAAATTGAGATATAACATTTCCCATTCCTGCTTCTTGAAAATGAGTATCTGTAGCATTCATCACTAAAAATAAGGTCATCAATACAATTTCAAAGTATAAAATAATATTCCCATCATTTTTAGGCCATCCTTCCATTTCTTTATTCCAGAAACGCTTTACTTTTTCTATATTTCTTCTAAACCAAAAAATAATAACCGCTACTAACACTAAAAATGCTAAAACTTCAAAATTTCCAATTAAAAAACCATAAAAACTTCCTAACGGCTTACTAAAAATTCTATGAGTTCCGAATAAACCATCGATAACGATTTCGAGAACTTCCATGTTAATTAAAATGAAACCTACATATACAACAACATGTAATATTCCTGATACTGGACGACGAACCATTTTATATTGGCCTAAAGCTATTTTAGCCATGTTTTTCCATCGTTCAGGTTTTCTATCTGATCTGTCTACATCTTTACCTAGCTTAATATTTCGAATTAACTTTCGAACATTCATTACGAAATAACCTATTCCTGCTACTAAAATTACTGCAAAAAAGATGTTTGATACGTATTTCTCCATTTGTTATTGTTAGTTTTATTGATGTTTCCAATTATCTCCATCAGAGCTATTAGGTGATAACCCTAAAATATCTCCTTCGGTACTTACTCCTAAACCTAAAACGGTTCTATTTGCATAGTTAAAATAACTAACTACTTGATTAATTTCAAGTATTTCGCCATCTGTTAAACCGCTTTCCTTTAACTTTTCAATTGCTTCTTTTTGTAGATCTGAAGGATTTTTTGTCAACTCCTTCGCATATCTCAGTCCTTCTTTATAAGAAGTTTTCTCAAAAGAATTATATGAATCCTCTTCTAAACTCTTTCTAATTTCTAAAGCTTTAGTATCATCTTTCAATAATCTTTTCAATCCTTCAAAATGATGTTCTATGCAATATTCGCAGTTATTAAGCATACTTACATACACTCCTATAGTTTCTAAAAACCATTTAGGTAATGTATTTTCACTACTATGTAAAACATTTTTATAAATAGCCATATGCCCTACCATTGTATGCGGACGCAAGCTATGAATCCCCATTATATTATCTACATTATTATTAGGTCCGGTAACCTTTTCGTATAACCTTTTTAATTTACCTTTTGCATTTTCAAAAGAAATAACTTCTATCCAACTCATTATTTATTACTCACATTCTTTTGGTTACTATCTTTATTATAAGGCTTTGGTTTTTTACCAAATAAAGAAAAATGTACAAACCTCTTTGGGTTCAACTTCATTTCTCTTAATAATTCTTCCATTTCTTTGGTAGCATTTGCTAAATTAGTGTATAACTTTTCATCAGTCATTAACTTACCTACGGTACCTTTACCACTTTTAATTCCGGCAACTAAACCATTTACATTGTTAACTGTAGTTTCTAATTGTTTTATGGTACCTCCCAAATCAGCTTTTGCTAAATCTTCTGATACTTTTGAAAAATTCTCAGTAATTTTTTTAGTATTAGCTACAGTTTCATCTATATTTATTTTATTATCTGCTAATAACTTATTCATAGAAAACAACATAGAGTTCACTCTTTTCATTGTAGATTCAAACCCTACAATTGTATTATTTAAACTTTCTCTTGCTTGTTTATTTAATGTTTGATTTAATCCTGTTACCAAAGAATCTACATGTACTAATACATTTTCTACTTTAGCTTGTATTGGATTTAATTTTTCTCCTACAGAAGAAAATAAGTCAGACTCAATATCTCCTTGTAAATAATCGCCAGAAACAGCTATATTTCCTTCATAATTTGGGATAATAGCTAAATTTTGCCCTCCCATTAAACCAGCTGAGTATATTTTTGCGATACTTTTCTTCGAAAATTCAAAGTTATCATTTAAAGATATCCTTACCAATAATTTACCTCTTTTATCTGGTTGTTGATTAAATGTGATTTGGTCTACCTTACCTACTTGTAGTCCATTTATAGTTACAACACTGGCTTCACTTAAACCATTAATATTTTGATATTCAACAAAAAAGTAACGTGAAGTAGGACTAAAAACATTTTGTCCTTTTAAATAGTTATACCCCCACACTCCAAGGGCTATTATTATTAATGCTACAATTCCTGTTTTAAGTTCTTTCGACATAGACAAAGATTAACAAACAACGAAATTACTAATTATTTTTGGGAGATTAGATTAGATTTTTTCTAAATTACCTTTTTCTTAAAGCTTCTCGTACTGAAATTTTTTCTCCGTTTTCAAAAGCCACAATAAAACACCCTTTATGTCCTGCTTTCGTTGCTTTCTTTAAATTCCTTTTTGTTTCTGCAAGATTTGATGAACTTCCATAATAATATTTAAAGTAGTCATCTATTACGATAACCTCAACATCTTCTAAACCTCTAAAATTAAAATTATCATCTGTTAAATACTCCCTAGATGCAGCTATTTGAACTTTAAATTCAATTATTGAAGCTTCAATAATCTTCTTTGAATTCGGTTTTTTTGGTGTTTCAGGCTTTTCTACTTTAGTTACTACCTTTTCTTCTACTTTAACTTTTGTTTTAGTTTTTACAGGAGCTGGCTTTTTAGCTTTTTCTTGAACTACAACTGGAGTTTGTTTTTTAACTACTTTAGGTTCAACCTTAGGTATTTTCTTTTTTTGTACGTCTTTATCTTTTATGGGTGTTTTCTTTACCCTTTCATATACTACTTCTCTTTTAGTTACTGTAGTAATATTTTTATTAGTACTAGTTGCTGTCTTTTTTTTGTTTTGAACTGTGTTTAACTTTTGTAAATCAATATATTTTTCTATCGATTTAGCTATAGCAGCTGCCATTCTTAATTGACCAGCTCTAGAATTTAAAAACCTACCTTCTGCCTTATTTGTTAAAAAACCTAATTCAATTAAAACACTTGGCATCACAGTTTCTCTAAGTACTAAGAAATTATTTTGCTTTACACTTCTGTCATATCTCTTTGCATTTGAGAAATTATTTTGAACTAAATCTGCAAAAGCAAGACTCTCATCTAAATTCTCTTCTTGTAACATTGATAAACTTATTACCGATTCTGGTGAATTAGGATCGTAATCATAATTTTTCTTATAATCATCTTCTAATAGAATTACGGCATTTTCTCGTTTTGCTATTTCTAAGTTTTCTTTGTTTCCACTTAAACCCAAAACAAAAGTACCTGCTCCAAAAGCTTTTGCTTTCCTATAAGAATCACAGTGAACAGACACAAACAAATCTGCTTTATTGTCATTTGCAATTTTAGCCCTATTATGTAATTCAACAAACACATCTTTACTTCTTGTGTAAATTACATTAATATCATCATTGTTACTTTTCAGTTTTTTTCCTATTTCCAAAATAACTTTTAATGCTATTTTCGATTCTTTATATCCATTTCCTAAATTACCAGGATCTTTTCCTCCATGACCTGCATCTAATACAACTGTGTATTTTTTTTGCGCATAAACATTTTGTATACTATTTATTGTACAGAATAAAAACAGTATAAAAACTGTAGTTATCCTATTAATATTATATTTGCGGAATTTTAAGATTTTCATTAATAAAATTTAACTAATTTTGGCTCTTTATGATTTGGTGCTTCAAACATTGAGCCATACTTTTATCAACAAAAATAGCATTTATCAAATTGAAAGCAAATTCATCATACATACTTTTAATTTTATTTCTTTTTTGTTTTCAAATGAGTATCGCTCAAGAGAACAATAAAAAGGGGATTCCAGAGCAGTCTATCACTAAGAAAGACTCTGTTAAGATACTACAAAAAAAATCAGATTTAAATCTTAAAAAAAAATCTATACTTCCTATCGAAAAAGACTCGATACCTAAAGATTCTATTATAAAACCTAAAGAAGTTATCGATTTTACCATCACACATGATGCTGAAGACTATACTATTCAAAACGCAAAAGATAAAACCATAACATTATATAATAAAGCTAGAGTAATTTATGGTGATGTTGATTTAAAAGCAGGTAAAATAATCATCAACTATAGAAAAAACACCGTTTATGCTACTGGTATAAAAGACAGTACCGGATATGCACAAAAGCCTATTTTTAAACAAGGAAATCAAGAAACGGAACAAGATTCTATACTTTTTAATTTTAAAACAGAGAAAGCTTTAATTTATGGTATAAAAACTGTTCAAGGAGAAATGATAACTTATGGAGAGAAAACCAAGCGAGTAAATGACTCCACTATTTACATGAGAAACTTGCGTTTTACTACTTCTAAAAAGAAAAACCCAGATTATCATATTGCCACTAGTAAAGCTAAATTAGTTCCTGGTAAAAAAATTATTGTAGGTGGTAGTAATTTAGTTATTGCAGACGTTCCTACTCCTTTATATTTACCATTTGCTTATTTTCCTTTAACTCAAGAAAGAACCTCTGGTTTTATAATTCCTTCTTGGGGAGATAATAATCAACAAGGGTTTTTCTTGCAAAATGGAGGTTATTACTTTGCGCTTAGTGATTATTTTGATCTTCAAACAACTGGAGACATCTATTCTAATGGTAGTTGGGCTGTAAATTTTAATTCTAACTATAATGTTAGATATAAGTTTTCTGGTAATTTAAATTTTAGATTCCAAAACTTAACAACAAGTATTCCTGGTTTTAGCGATTTTTCTAAAGCCTCCAACTATAATTTATCTTGGAATCACAGGCAAGATGCAAAATCGAGTCCGAATTCTAATTTAACCGCACGGGTTAATATAAGTAGTAGTAGTCAGTTTTTTAGACAATCTTTAAACGAAATAGATCAAAACCAAAGATTAACCAACTCCTTCAACTCATCTATTAGTTATTATAAAAAATTTGTAGGTACTCCTTTTAATATGACGGCTACCATGTCTCATAATCAAAATTCAGGTAATGATATTATTAACATGACTTTACCTAGTTTACAAGTAAATATGGATCGGATATATCCTTTTACAGGTAAAGGTGGTGTTAAGAAAAACCCAATACAAAAAATTGGGTTGAACTATAGTATGCGAGGTGAGCAACGAATTACGACTAATGAAGAAAATTTTTTAACTGGAAAAATGTTTGATGGTGCAAGGTCTGGTGTTCAACATACTATTAGTACCAATACCAATATAAAAGCTTTTAAATACTTTACTCTTTCACCAAATCTTAACTATAAAGATGTTTGGTATTTTGATAAAATAAAAAAACGGTACGATCCTAATATAGAAAATACGAATGGTACTTTTGGTGCTGCTGTAAATGATACTATTAGTGGTTTTACTAGATTTAATGAATATAGTTTTGGGGTTTCTATGAGTACCAATATTTATGGTACATTTAACTTCAAAAAAGGACGATTAAAAGCCATAAGACATACTATAAGACCTTCTATATCTTGGAGTTACAGACCTAATTTTGCTAGTGAATTTGAAGAAAGGGTTAGAAGAAGTTCTACACCTGGAGATGTTATTACCTATACTCCTTTTGAAAATGGTATTTATGGAGGGCCAGGTAGCGGTGTTTCTAATTTAGTTAGTTTTAGTGTAAACAATGTTTTTGAAGCTAAAGTAAAACCCAAAGATCCTGATAGTGATGAAGAGGATAAAAAAATTACACTTCTTAATAATTTAAACTTTAGTACTAGTTACAATATAGCTCAGGATAGTTTACGTTGGAGTAATGTTAGTTTTTCTACAGGAACTCAACTTTTTAAAAATAAAATGTCTGTAAACCTTTCTGGTAGTTTAGATCCTTACCAAGTGAACTCTAATGGAGTAAGAATAGATAAATTTAATAGGTCTTTATTTAGATTAAGTAACGCTACTTTAACCGCAAACTACAGCTTTTCTAATAAAGATTTTGAAGAAAAAAAAGAGGATGATAAAAAGGATAAAAATAAAAACAATCCTAATAATCCCCCAGATGTTTTTGGTTCAGATGTGAATCCTACTAATGGTTTTCATAATCAAATACCCAACAATCAAAAAGAACCTGAAGAAAAAACGGCTGATTTATACAAAGCTAAAGTTCCATGGAATTTGAGTTTCGTATATTCTTCTAATTATAGTAATAACGGTATTAGTAATATTGGAATTCAAAGTCATACTGTTGGTTTTAGTGGTAGTGTAGATTTAACTCCTAAATGGAAGGTTGGATTTAGATCTTCTTACGATATAAAAAATGGTGCTTTCTCTTATACTACAATGAATTTTTCTAGAGATTTAGATAGCTGGCGTTTTAATTTTAACTGGGTGCCTTTTGGTAATTTTACATCTTATAATTTCTTTATTGGTGTTAAATCATCTATGTTAAGTGATTTAAAATGGGATAAAAGACAACCACCAGATAGACGTTTATTTTAGTTAGTAGTTAGTAGTTAGTAGTTAGTAGTTAGTAGTTAGTAGTTAGTAGTTAGTAGTTAGTAAAATTATTTTTCTACGTTTACTTTTGTTAAGAACTAGAAATAGTTAATTCAAAACTTACAAACAAAATATATCTGTTGAAAAACAAAAAACCTTTTCGACTAAAAAAAAATTAACTTAAAAAAAATAAATCAATCATGAAAAAAATAATTAACACAAGCAAAGCTCCTGCTCCTATTGGCCCATATAATCAAGCTGTATTAAGCGGAAATACTTTATATACATCTGGACAGATAGCTTTAGATCCTATTACTGGTGAATTAGTTTTAGATGATATTAAAAAAGAAACTACGCAGGTATTAGAAAATATGAAAGCTGTTTTAAATGAAGCAGAAATGTCTTTTGAAAACGTAGTTAAAACTTCTATTTTTATATCTGACATGAATAATTTTTCTGCTATTAATGAAGTATACGCTACTTATTTTGATGAGAAAAATGCTCCTGCAAGAGAAACTGTTGAAGTAGCTAACCTTCCTAAGTTTGTTAATGTAGAGATTAGTATGATTGCTATCAAATAAAAAAAAATACTATATTTTTAAAATTTATTCTAAACTAATTTCAAATTATATTTTAGTGTAATTTTTATTACAAAATTTATTTTCTAACTAAAAAAACAATTATGTTAAATTGCAAATACAATAAAAATTTATTTGTAAAAAAAAGCATCCATTAAACTCAAATAATCCCCAATAAACAGTACCTAAATACAAGATACTTACTCATACTTTTCATCTAAAATAATTCTGACCTAAAAATATAGATATAACTTTTAAAAATGAATATGGTAAGCGATCTAAACTAGAAATTAATAGAGTGTTAATATTAGAAAGAAAGGAGTTAAAATCTTTAATACCCAATCAAAAAGGTAGTTTTATGGTTCTTAAAAATGTAAACAATTCTAATGATTATTAATAAGGAGCGTAATAAAAATATAGTATTAATAAATAGTAAAAATAACGACAGGTATAGTAATTATTTTTAAAGTTAAATAAGAAAATAAAGATAAAATCGCACGAAAATTGAACTATTATAAATTTAAATTTCTGTATAAAAGAAAATAAAACTATTAAAATGAGAAAACAAATATTAATATTTTTTTTTAGCTTATTAACATTAACTTTTTTTGCTCAAAAAAAACAGATCAAATCTATAGAAAAGGCTCTTAATGAAAAGAATTTTAATGAAGCTTCTACAATTGTAAAATCATTGAAAGAATCTATTAAAGAAGCAGATGATAAATATAAATCTAAATACTACTTTTTAAAAGGGCAAACAGAAGTAGGAAAAAAAGATTATGAGAAAGCAGTAACCTCTTTTAATCAATTGTTTGACTTTGAAAAAAAAAAAGGTAAAGAGCGTTATTCTTCAGAAGCAAGATCAACTATTAACAAAATAATACAATCTGTTTCTGATAAAGCAATTAGCTCTTATAATAAAGAGAAAAATTATGTGGAGGCAGCAAAATACTTTTACCTTACTTATAAATTAAGTCCCAGAGATACTTCATTTGTTTATAATGCTGCAGTTAGTGCTACCCAAGCTGAAAAATATGATGACGCATTAAAGTATTACAAAGTGTTAATAGATATTGGTTATACAGGTAAAGAAACTTTGTATTTAGCTACTAATAAAGCAACAGGTAAAGAAGAAAATATAGGAAGCAAGACACAAAGAGACTTAATAATAAAGTCTGGAAAGTATTTTAAACCAGTAAATAAAGCTACAAAAGGAAAATATGCAACTATTATTAAAAATATGGCTTTACTTTATAAAGAACAAGGTAAAATTGATGAAGCTATAGTGGCATTATCTGAAGCAAGAAAAGCAAATCCTAAAGACCTAAATTTATTATTGAATGAAGGAGATATATATATTAAACTAGGTAAAATGGATAAGTTTGGAGAGTTAATGAATGAAGCAATTTCTATAGATCCTAATAACTCAAATTTATACTATAATTTAGGTGTAATAAACTTTAATCAAGGTAAAAGAGAAGACGCTATTAAATACTATAAAAAAGCAATTGAGTTAAAGCCAGACTATTTAGAAGCATATATAAACCTATCAACTGTTATTTTAGATAAAGAAAAATCAATTATTGAAGAAATGAATAAGAATTTATCAAACTTTAAAAAATTTGATAAATTAGCTTTACAACAGAAAGAATTATATACACAAGCATTACCATATTTAGAAAAAGCAAATGAATTAGCCCCTACTTTAGATAAAGTAAAATCTTTAATGGGTATTTATCAGGCTTTAGAAATGAATAAAAAATCTAAAGAGTTTAAAGACTTATATAGATCTATGAGATAATAATTTTCTTAATTTTTAATTAGAAGTCGATTAACTTAAGGTTCATCGACTTTTTGTATTTTAAATCCTTATACAGTTTATGAATATTTTATTAAAATAAAAGATAAACTATTTTTACATAAGGAAAGGGTACCTAAAAGGCACCCTTTGTCTAAAACTAATAAAAAATAAGTAATCGAAATTAACTTAAAAAAACTAATTCATCTGAGCTAATAGCTCCTTTATACTTTTTGCCATTACCACTCCTGGTAATTTAACAGGCGATCCTATTTGAGCAACAAAAGTACCCTTAACTTCCCCCTTTTTGTAAGTTGTAAAACCTACTCGATAAAGACCTCTTGTAAGTGCTTTTAATGGGTCACCTGTTTTACTTTTATATCTTAATAAAGAATTATATTTTCTTCCACTTGGTTGTTTTGGCATTTCACCGCTATCATCATTTCTCGCTAAAACTGTCCATGAAGCCGATGCTGCATCTTTAACTTTTCCTTTTGTAAAAATATCAGATCTTTCTAATGTTATATAGGTATCAAAATAATCATCTGATTTTGCATTTGCTTCAAATGTTTTACCCTTAATAGCATTTTTAACTTTTACTTTTTTAGCAGGTGACATCATTCTTAATCCTAATTCTGGTGCAACTGCAGGTACCCATACATAGATGTAATAAAACTTTTTTCCATCTTTTACTTCATCCTCTGTGTTTGGTGCTGCGTACCCTAAATAACTAACCACGTCTGTATAAGGTACTTTCTTCTTAACAAATCCTATTTTCTTTTCTATAGAACTTCCAAATGATTTTAATTTTTGAGCGTTTGCGTTTCCTATAGTAAATAAAGCTATTGCTATTGGTGCAATAAATTTTAATGTTTTCATTTTAATTGATTTTATTTTTCATCAAAGGTATGTCAGATATATACTTTTATAATAGGCAAAGAAAGAATCGATACACTTTAATTAATATTCGATACTGTTCTGTCTTTATTTGTTTTTAGTTCAAAAAAAAAGAGACTACCTTTTCAGGTAATCTCTTCTTAATTTTTATTTAGCTCTTATTATAAAGAAGCAGCATATTCTAATAAATCTACAATTTTAGTAGCATAACCATATTCATTATCGTACCAAGAAATTACTTTAAAGAAATTTCCATTTAACTCTAAACTAGCTCCTGCATCAATAATTGATGTTCTAGAGTCTGACACAAAATCTTGTGATACAACTTCGTCTTCTGTATAACCTACAACACCTTGTAACTCTCCTTCAGAAGCTTCTTTTAATTTTGCAAGAATCTCTTTTAATGTAGTTTCTTTTTCTGTTCTAAAAGTTAAATCTACTAAAGATACATCTGCAGTAGGTACACGTACAGCCATACCTGTTAATTTACCTTCTAATGCTGGTATTACTTTAGTAACAGCAATAGCTGCCCCTGTAGTAGTAGGAATCATATTACGTAATACAGAACGTCCTCTTCTCCATTTACTATTAGGTCCATCTACTGCATCTTGCCCAGAAGTAGCTGCATGAATTGTAGTCATTAAACCTTCTACTAATCCAAAGTTATCATTAACTACTTTAGCTAAAGGCGCTAAACAATTTGTTGTACATGATGCATTTGATATAATTGTTTCATCTGCAGAAAGTTCTTTATTATTTACTCCCATCACATACATGTTTGCATCTTTAGAGGGTGCAGAAATTATTACTTTCTTAGCACCTCCTTTTATATGTAAACCTGCTTTTTCTTTTGTTAAAAAGAATCCTGTAGCTTCAATTACATAATCGGCTCCAACTTCATTCCATTTTAAATTTTCTGGATTTCTATCTGCAGTTATTCTTATTGACTGACCATTAACAACTAAGTTTCCGTCTTTTACTTCTACTGTACCATTGAAACGACCATGCACAGAATCATATTTTAACAAATAAGCAAGGTAATCTACATCTAACAAATCATTAATTGCTACAATTTGTACATTACCTCTTTGAATTGCTGAACGGAATGCTAAGCGACCAATTCTACCAAAACCATTAATTCCTATTTTTATCATGTTCCTGAATTTTATCTAGTGTTGTTTGTATTTCTTTTATTATTGTAATATTCTTATTTCTGACCTAAATCTTCCTTAACTAAAAAAGAAGATCCCAGTATAAACATAAAATTATTTTTATGTCGTCATTATATCTGAAACTCTTAATAATTCTTTATTAATTGAGTGTTGTCCTTTTATTGCTTTTTCCAAATCAGTTGCTAACACTTCATTGTTTTTTAAACCTACCATTAAATTCGATTTCCCATCTATTAATAGTTCTACTGACTTTACTCCTAGCCTAGATGCTAAAACCCTATCAAAACAGCTCGGAGAACCTCCTCTTTGCATATGCCCTAAAACAGAAACTCTAACCTCATATTCAGGCATATTTTCCTCAACATAATCAGCTAATTCGTATACATTCCTTCCAGATTTATCTCCTTCAGCAACAACCACTATACTCGATGATTTTCCTGATCTTCTACTCTTTTTTAAAGACTCTAACATTCTTTCTAATCCTAAATTCTCTTCAGGAATTAAAATCTCCTCTGCTCCTGCTCCAACTCCGGCATTTAAAGCTATAAAACCAGCATCTCTACCCATCACCTCAACAAAAAACAGCCTATTATGAGAGGAAGCAGTATCTCTAATTTTATCTATTGCTTCCATTGCTGTATTTAATGCCGTATCATACCCTAAAGTATGAGATGTTCCGTATATATCATTGTCGATAGTTCCTGGAATTCCTATCACCGGAAAACCATATTCTTTATTAAAAACAACACCTCCTGTAAAAGATCCATCTCCACCGATTACCACCAATCCATCAATCTCTTGTTCCTTTAAGTTTTCAAAAGCTTGTTTTCTTCCTTCTTTAGTCCTAAAATCTTTAGACCTTGCAGACTTTAATATAGTACCTCCTTTATTTATGATATTATTTACACTTCTGGCGGACATTGTAACAAAATCTCCTTCAATCATTCCTTGATACCCTCTGTAAATACCAATACATTCAGTTCTATAATATGCACACGCCCTAACTACAGAACGTATGGCTGCGTTCATTCCAGGAGAATCTCCCCCAGAAGTCATTACTGCTATTTTTTTAATTTTTTTATTCATAAATCTAGTCTCAAATTTACTTATTATTTGTAACTATTTCTCATAAAAATGCGAAATCGTTTTCGGCTTTTATTAATATTTAACGTTTTAAAATATTTATTTAATTTAGCAATCAAACCTATACTATGCAACTTACACTACTAGATTATTCTATTATTGCTCTATTCTTTATCATTTCATTATATATTGGTATCCGTGCTTCAAAATCAGCAGGTAAAAATAGTTCTGAGTTTTTCTTATCTGGTAGAAACATGCCTTGGTGGTTATTAGGCGTTTCTATGGTAGCAACTACTTTTGCTGCTGATACTCCTGGTTTAGTAACAGAATTAGTACGTAAGAATGGTGTTTCTGGTAACTGGGTATGGTGGGCAATGCTATTAACAGGTATGTTAACTGTGTTTTTTTATGCCAAACTTTGGCGAAAATCTGGTATTACCACCGATTTAGAATTTTATGAATTACGATATTCTGGTAAAACAGCTGGTTTTCTAAGAGGTTTTAGAGCTATTTATTTAGGTGTTATCTTTAATGTTATTACCATGGCAGGTGTTTGTTTAGCTGGAGCTAAAATTGCATCTATTTTACTAGGTATTTCTCAAGGTGAAATGTTAATTTACTCTTCTATTATTGTGGTTATCTATTCTTCTTTAGGAGGTTTAAAAGGTGTACTGCTTACCGATTTTGTTCAATTCATTATTGCAATGGTAGGTTCTGTATGGGCTACAATTTATATACTAAACTTACCTGAAATTGGAGGTTTAAGTAATTTATTATCTCAACCAATAGTTAGCACTAAATTAAATATGCTTCCTGATTTTTCTAATACGGAGACTTTAATTACGTTAGTTATCATTCCTTTTGCTGTACAATGGTGGAGTACTTGGTACCCTGGTGCTGAACCTGGTGGTGGTGGTTACATTGCACAAAGAATGTTGGCTGCTAAGGATGAGAAAAATGCAACATGGGCTACTTTATTTTTCAACTTTGCCCATTACGCTTTACGTCCGTGGCCATGGATTTTAGTTGGTTTAGCCTCATTAGTTATTTTTCCTAGCTTGGAAAGTATTAATACTGCTTTCCCTAATTTAACAGATGATATACAAGGGCATGATATTGCTTATGCTGCTATGATGACGTATTTACCTGCTGGATTGTTAGGTATTGTATTAACCTCTTTAATTGCTGCTTTTATGAGTACCATTTCTACTCAATTAAATTGGGGTAGTTCTTATATTGTAAATGATTTGTACAGTCGTTTTATAAATCCCGAAGCTTCTGAAAAGCAAAAAGTGATTGTGGGTAGAATAGCTACTGTTATATTAATGATTTGTGCTGCTTTATTTTCTCTTGTTCTTGATTCAGCTAAAGGTGTATTTGATTTATTACTACAAATTGGTGCTGGTACTGGTCTTTTATTTATTCTACGTTGGTTTTGGCACAGAATTAACCCTTTAAGTGAAATTGCTGCAATGGCTATTTCTTTTATTATTGCTTTTATCTTTTTCATAAATGGAAAGTTAGAAACTCCATTATTTGAAATTGCTGGCCATTGGCAACTAATAATTGGTGTAACAATTACCACTATTGGATGGGTTATAGTAACATTATTAACCAAACCTACAGATAAAGATACTCTTCAAAATTTTAATAGTTTAATATTCGGAGATGAAAGTAAATTTAAAAACATTGGTCCTAAAATAGCCGCTTTTTTAATTGGTACATTTGGTGTTTATAGTTTTTTATTTGCTACTGGTAATTGGATCTACGGAAAAACGACTAATGCTATACTATTAAGTGTAAGTGCTCTTTTTTGCACAATATGTATACAACAACTTTGGAAACGTAAATATCTTGAATAAAATTATGGTTACTAAAATAAGCAACAATCAAAATATAATAGTTAAAGGTTATGGTATTTTAATTCTTGTTTCTGGAAGTATTACCATAGAAAATAAAGAGAAAAACTTTATTCTAAATACTACCAAATTTGGTTTTGTTAACTCTAATTTTAATATAATAGCTGCTTCTCCTTATTTTGAAGGGACTTTTATTGATTTGAATACAGATTTATTTCCAAATATTTATAATTCAATTAAAAGCATAAATCAGTTTTTTAACTTCTTATCTATAAAAAACGTAGATAGTAAAAAAAGAAGTTTGAGTACCATTAATAATCTAAATAAAGAAAATACCCGTTTACTTGAGAGTTATGTTCATGTTTTAACAAATGAATTAATTGAAGACTATATTTCTTTATTAAAGAAAAAAACAATCTTTCAAGAATTTGAAAACCTTATTGAAACAAATATTGAACACAATTTTTGTGCAGGTACTTATGCTGATATGATGAACATTCCATTAAAAAAACTCATTAAAGAAGTTAAAGTTAAAACCAATAAAACCCCTTGTAATATTATTACTGATAAAGTTATTAGTTTGGCTAAAGAAAAATTATTAAGCTCAGATAACACTAGTCAAATGATTGCTTATCAATTAGGGTTTGATGATCCTTATTATTTTATAAAATATTTTAAAAAGAATACCTCTTATACTCCTACTCAATTTAGAGCTACATTTAAATAATTAAGGTAAAATGGGAATTTTTTCCATCATTTAGATTTTAAAGCCATTTTATCCCTTTTATTTATCAATCATCTTTGTAATCATTAATTAAAAGCAAAAATGATGAGTTTATCTACAATATTATCGGAAAGAAAGGCAAACAATAAAAAAAACATTCCAACAGAAAAATGGACTGTTATGGAACATAGCACTAATGATCTTAAAAAACAAAAACTAAGTAATAAAGCTATTAAATCAGGTAACCTACTTCCTGAATTCAAATTACCTAATGTTCACAATAAAGTAATTTCTTTAAATGAAATCACTTCAGATTTCTTAATTATTTCTTTTTATAGAGGTGGATGGTGTCCGTTTTGTAATCTTGAATTAAAGGCTTTACAAAATATACTTCCTGATTTAAAAAAAATGAATACTGAGTTGGTTGCTATTTCTCCAGAAACTCCAGATAATTCTTTAACTACCTCAGAAAAAAATGAATTAGGTTTTACAGTTTTAAGTGATCTTAACAATTCTTATGCAAAATCTTTAGGTTTGGTTTTTCAACTACCAGAAGATTTAAGAGAAGTATATCATTCTTTTAACATTGATGTTCCTAAACACAATAAAAACAAAGATTATGAGTTACCAATGCCTGCTACTTATATTTTAAATAAAAAAAGAGAAATTATCTATGATTTTATCCCTGAGGATTATACAGAAAGATTAAACCCTTCTACTATTTTAAATATTCTTAAAAAAGCACAGCAATAAAATAAAACAACACCAAAATCTTTCATTAAAAAAAGAACTTTGGTGTTGTTTCTTACTAAATAAGGATTTTTAATATTAATGAAGTCCGTTTTTTAATTTTAAATCTAACTCTTTAAAACTTAAATAACCACTACATAATAATTGTTGCTGTCCGTTTTTTTCTAAAACTAAACTAGGCATACCAGTTAATCCTTTACTTTTAAAACTATTAAACTCTTTTAAAGCCGCTTCTTTATATTCAGGTAAATCCATTGCTTTTTTAAACTCAGCTTTATCTAAACCAATTTTTTCAACATACTTTAAATATCCTTCTATATTATTTGCACTTAAACCATCTTTATAAAAAGCAGACAATAAAATCTCTGCAAATTCAAATTGCTTTTCAGGAGCTTTATCTTTTACTATACAAAGAGCTATTGATGGATACATAGAGTCTAATAACATTTCTCCACTACCAAACAAAATATTTAAAAAATCTTTTCCAAAATTTACACCTGTTCGTTCTTCAACAAATTTATAAGCTCCTTGTTTAATATAAGCTGCTACATCATTTATTTTTCCTACTCGCTCCCCAGTAAACAATCCACCACTTATTACTTCTACCTCTACTTCACCGTCATATTCTTTCACTATATTTTCCATAACTGTTGAAAAACCATAACACCAGCCACAAAGAGCATCGTAATAATAAATAAGCTTAGGCATATCTTTCTTACTTCCTTTTTTTACTACTTCATTCAAAGGTTTATCTTCAACAACCTTGCAACTTCCATCCTCAGGATCACAAACTAATCCTTTTTTTTCATCTTTATTCATTATTTCTTTTTGTTGTGAATAACAAGTTATACTGCATAGAATAATAGCTAGAAACAATAATATACATTTCTTTATAAACATAATTAAAAGCTACAATTAATTACATTTAATTAGCTTAAATTCCAATTAACAGATTTTGCCCAATCTTCTAAACTTTCAGGAGTAACTCCTAGTTTTTCTTGAGAATCTAAAAAAGCCTTTTGAGTTAATGTTTCTCTATTAGATTCAACATACCTATATAAATTAGATATTTCTCTTCCTGCTAATTCTCCAAAAGCAGGTGAAATTTGTTGTTCAAAATCGTTTGGAGTAACACTTACAAAATTCAAAGGCTTTCCTAATTCTTTCGATATTACTTCACTAATTTCTTCTCCAGTTAACAAGTTTCCTCCTATTGGTAATACTTCACCTGCTAAAGCTGGTTTATCAACTGCTGAACTTACATATTTTGCTAAATCATTATGACTTATCCATGGTAATTTTTTTTCAGATTTTACTGGATAAGGAACTATAGAATGTTCATGTAAAACAGGTATAGACCAAGGTGCCGCAATATTATCTATATATATATCTGGTACTAGAGTTATTACATTTAATTTAGAAGCATCTAATATGTTTTTAATTTCAATCTTCATATCTAATGCTAAAAAGCCTGTTTCTTCTGTTGGTAAATCAAAAGATGCGTTGTAAACTACTAATGGTACATTTTCTTCTTTTGCTGCCTCTACAAAATTACTTGTATATTCTTTAGCTTTTTCTACATCAAATACTAAAGGGATTGTAAACACCGCTGCTTCAACATTTTTTAATGCTTCCTTTATTGATTCTTTATTTTCAAAACTTCCTTTTAATATTTCTAAGTTAGTTTTAGAAACTACTTTTTCTTCTGATGAAGTTAATGAAGTTACATTATTACCTTTGGCTATAATTTCTCTAACAATTGCTCCTCCTTGAAAACCTGTTGCTCCTGAAATAAATATCTTTTTTCCCATTCTTTTAAGTTTTATAATTGAATACAAATTTACGCATTCAACTAACTTTACGAAAGTACCTACATAAAAGTAGGGTACAAACATAAAAGTTAGTTTAACTGATAATCAGTATTTTAAAAATAAAAAAAAGTGAAAGTTTTATATTAAGAACCAAAATTTAATATAAAAACAGGTAGTAAACTTAATTTATAGTTTGATAATTGAGAATTATTTTCTGAATATCTTCATTACTACTCACTAATGGAAATAGCTCTTTAATAATTTTATGATGTTCAAAATCTATATTTAATCCTTTTTCTAAATGAGGCAATGCATGTTTTTTATCATTGTTTATCATAAACAAACCAAATAATCTATATTCTATTTCTGCAAATTCTCTATATGTTTTCTTTGCTCTTAAAAGAATATCCATAGCATCCTTAAAATCTCCTAAAAACAATAAAACATCTGCTAAAGCTATATAAATTTCAATTTCTATATCTCCTAAATTAATACAAGTTTTAAAAGCTTTTACAGCTTCTTCATAAAAATTAAGCTCAATATTTACTTCAGCATATTTTCTCCAGTACAATGAATTAGAATCATCTATTTGTAATGCCTTATTTACATAATAAATAGCTTTATGATAATTTTCTGCCTCACAATATATATCTGTTAATAATAACCAAGCTCTATCTAATAAAGGATCTTCATATACTGCTTTTTTATAGTATTCTATAGCAGTACCAGGAGCTTCAATTTTTTCATAACATTCCCCTATTCTAATATAAGCATAAGCAGTTGGGTCATCTAATTGTAAAGTTATTATATAATTTTCTATTGCTTCTTCAAACAACTCTAGTTTTTCTAATGTTTTTGCTTTTTCTAAATATCCTCCTATAAAAGTTTCATCAACTAAAACAGCATATTCAAAAGCTTTTAGAGCATCTTCAAATTTTTCTAACTCAAAATATTGTTTCCCTAATTGATGCCAAGCGACTTCACTATAAGGGTTTCTATCTATATATTTATTTAAAAAACGTATCGAAGCTTCATAATCTTCTTGCATTTCAAAGCAATAGACAATATTATACAATGACGAATAATCTTCATAATCTACATCAATACATTTTGCAAAATTTAATTGTGCATTTTCATAATCATCTAAGTACAAGTACTCCATACCTATCATTGCCCATACATCTACAGGATCTTCTACAAAGTTCAATGATTTTTTTAAAATCTCAATAGCTTCTTCATGCTTCCTATGTTTCGATAAAATAGTTGCCTTTTGTATAAAAACTTCATCATTATTAGGAGCTACAGCTTCTATTTGTGAAATTAAATCTACAGCAGATTCATATTTATCTTCAAAAATAAAAACTTCCACTTTAAATAATTTAAGTGAAATACTATTAGGATGTTGTTCTAAACCTAATTGAATTGCTTTTTTAGCTAACGAATGTTTTCCTATGCTTAAATAATGTTGAATTATATTTTCAAATTCAGCAGCATCAAAAAAATAAACATTATTGGTTTTCAACATTGACTCAAACTTCGATAAAGACATGTACTTTGAATTTGAATTACTATATAAATCTACTACAAGAACCTTTTTTATATACATAAAAAAATTTTAGTTTTCAACAAACTAATTAACAATATGCTTTATTTACTTAAAAATCATTGGTTTTTATTCATTTGATTTACTTAATTATTTGTCTATATTTGGGAAACGTCAAAAGACAAGTTAACAAATATTCAAAAATTATGAGCAAATTTGATGAGAAAGTAGAACTGTACCAAAACTTTATGGATAAAAAAGGTTTAAAATTTGATGCAGATTTATTAAAAGCAGTAACAAAAGGATTAGGTCCTTCTATTTACAAAAGAGATGCTGAAACAGTTTCTGGTAGTGATGCTAAAGAGTGTGAAACAGTAAAGAAAAACTTTTTAATTAAAAAGTTAGGTTTAGCTGATAGTCCTAGTTTAGATGAAGCTATTACTGAAGTTTTAGAACAAATTGGTAAATCTGAAAGAAGTAAATATCGTGCTGTTGTTTATTACCTTTTAACTAAGAAATTTAGCAAAGAGTCTGTTTACGGAATGTAATTAAAACCAGACTTAGTATAATAAATTAAAAAACCTGTATTTAACCAATACAGGTTTTGTTATTTTTGCAATAACAAACAACAAATTTATGTCTCAATTTATTAGTGTCTTCGACATGTTAAAAATTGGAGTTGGTCCTTCTAGTTCCCACACTTTAGGTCCTTGGAGAGCAGCTCAAGAATGGATTAAAAAACTTAAGGTTAATTCTTTATTTGATAAAACTACTGCTATTAAAGTAGACTTATATGGTTCATTATCTTTAACAGGGAAAGGACACGCTACTGATTTAGCAATACTTTTAGGTCTAAGTGGTACCGATCCAGAATTTATTCCTATTGAAAATATTGATCAAATCATTCATAAAATTAAGAGTACTAAAACCATCTTATTTAATGAAGAAAAAGAAATTAATTTTCTTTTAGAGCATATTGTTTTTAATAGAGATTTTTTACCTTTTCATTCAAACGGACTTACATTTAGAGCTTTTGATAGTAATGATATAGAAATTTCTTCAGAAACATTTTATTCTATTGGAGGTGGTTTTGTAGTACAAGAAAACGCTCCTTTGAGTAAAAAGAAGGAAATTGATCACAAATTCCCTTATCCTATTAACAAAGCAATAGATTTAGATAATTACTGTAAGGAATTTACGAAAACGATTTCTGAAATTGTTTTTGAAAATGAACTTGTTTTAAAAACAGAAGATGAAATTAATAATAAATTAGATGGTATTTGGAATACCATGCTAGAATGCATGTACATTGGTTGTCATACAGAAGGTATATTACCTGGTGGTTTAAAAGTAAAACGAAGGGCTTTTCCTACGCATAAAAAACTTATTAAAGATACTGAGTATACGAATAAAGAAGAATGGCTAACAGGTATAAGAACAACGAAAGTAAAGTTTAGAGAAATTTTAAAATGGGTAAGTTGTCTTGCTTTATCTGTTAATGAAGTAAATGCTGCTTTAGGTCGTGTTGTTACTGCCCCAACTAATGGAAGCGCTGGCGTTATTCCTGCTGTATTAATGTATTATATGGTAATAGAAAACCATGAAGCAACGATAGAGCATGTTCGAAAATTTTTATTAGTTGCTGGTGAAATAGGTAGTGTTTTTAAGAAAAATGCAACTATTTCTGCTGCTATGGGAGGTTGTCAGGCAGAAATTGGAGTTTCTTCTGCAATGGCTGCTGCTGCATTAACCGAATTATTGGGTGGTACTCCTTCTCAGTGCTTAGAGGCTGCTGAAATAGCAATGGAACATCATTTAGGCTTAACTTGTGATCCTATTGGTGGTTTGGTACAAATTCCGTGTATTGAACGAAATGCAATGGGAGCAATTAAAGCTATAAACGCAGCTGAATTGGCTTTAGAGAGAGATCCTAACGACGCAATAGTACCTTTAGATAAAGTAATAGAAACTATGTGGGAAACTGCTAAGGATATGAGTAGAAACTATAAAGAAACTTCTGAAGGTGGTTTAGCAATTACTGTTGGTTTAGCAGATTGTTAAACTGATGACATTAATAGTTTAAGGAATAATCTTTTAAATGAATTCTTAAAATGTAAAAGATTGGAATAAATCTGTATGGATTTGTGAAAATTTAGGAATTACAATTCTACAGAATTCACATATTCTAAATATTAAATAATGAAAAAAGAGCTAGTTCTACAAGAAATTGAAAAATGTATTTATACAAAATCAGACTCATTATACTTAACAAATATGGAAATATCTGATTTAAAAGAACTCCATGGACTTGAACAATGTATTCATCTAAAATTTCTTAATCTTTCTAGTAATAAAATATCTAAAATTGAAAACCTAGAAAAACTTAGTCAACTTACAGAACTAAACCTTTCCCATAATTTAATATCTAAAATTGAAAACCTAGAAAAACTTAGTCAATTTACAGAGTTAAATCTTTCTCACAATTTAATACCTAAAGTTGAAAATTCAGAAAAACTCAACAAACTTTTAAGGCTTAATCTTTCTTACAATCAAATATCTAAAATTGAAAACTTAAAAAACCTCAACAAGCTTTTAAGACTTAACCTTTCTTACAATCTAATCTCTAAAATTGAAAACTTAGAAAATTTTAATCAACTAAGATTTCTCGATCTTTCTAAAAATAAAATATCCAAAATTGAAAACTTAGGAAAACTTAAGCAACTAGGCGTACTTCGTCTTTCTAAAAATAAAATATCTAAAATTGAAAACTTAGAAAAACTTAAGCAACTTAGAGAACTTCATCTTACTAATAATAAAGTATCTAAGATTGAAAACTTAGAAAAACTTGGGCAACTTAAAAGGTTTTTTCTTACTAATAATAAAGTATCTGAAATTAAAAACATAGATAATTCCATTACTCATTTTGATGTTATACCTCTAAACAGAAAAAAAATATCTTTTTTTAAAATTATAAAAGATGTTGAAAAAATGATTAGGATTTTATTTGTTAAATATGATATTAATTACAAAATAACATTAAAAGTAAGTGCTCAAAATGAAATTGGAGAACATTCTGACATTGATTTAAATAGAACTTTAAATTCAGTAAGTAATCATGAATTTATTTATTTTTATATTGAATCATTTGGTAGTAATCAATTTATTTCATTTTTTAATACTTCTTTGAGTAAATTAAATGTCTTATGTAATGGTCAACCACATTTAATTAATTATGAAGAACATTTAACTATCAATAAAATTCGAAAAAGCAATAAATTAATTCATAATATAGAACAAAAAATTCTTAAAGCTAAAAAAGTAGATTTAATTTGGAGTTTTTTTCACAATGATGAAAACATTATTTTAGAATTAATCTCAGGTTTACTAACAATTTATGTTTCAAAATTTTCTAATGGTATTATATGGAATGAAAAAGAAAAAAGCAATAATTTGCCTAATTTCCCTTTTGAACCAAAAGATTTTAATATCTGGTTTTTTTGTGCAAAAAATAAAGAAACACATGCTGTAGAAAAAATAAAAAAGATAATAGCAAATTTATAATACTATTTTCAAATTATGGTTTCGCATTAAAACCTTAACAATGGGTTTAAACTTATTAACATCAATTAAAACAGAATCACTATTATGTTAAACAACTAAAAAAACAACATACAGTAAAACATCTACTAATTATGTAAACAAACCTCCTTATAAATAATAGAGATTGCCATATCGTTATCTATACTAAAATCACCTTTAATTTATTTCACCAATACAAAAAACTCCAATTGTAACGGATTTAATTTTTCCTTAAGAACACTTACAAAATCTTCTCCATATTCTAAATAAAACTCTGAAAAGTTGCGCTGACGTTCTTCCAAACTTAAATTAGGTAATAATTCATTCTGAATTGTTTTTATACGTTCAACCAATGAAACTTCTTTTCTTTTTTCTGCTCTAAGAAATCTTTTTTCTAAGTTTAACAATCCTTTTAATTGCTTTTTTTCTTGTGCATTTACTGCTCCAATAAAAGAAGCATCTGTTTGTTCTGCTATCTTTTTAAGGCTTTCAAATTGATTCTCTAAAAACTTTTTTTGCTCAGAAAAGTCAAACTTTACTTCTGATTTTTCTAATACTTTTTTCTTTAATAATTCATTTTGCTTTAAAAACAATTCTTCTATTGAAATAGATAACTTATCTAGTTTCTTATACTGTTTTTCATTAATTACTTGTACAGAATTACGCAATAACAAAATTGGAAAAGGAACTTTTACGTTCTCAAAATATCCTTTCAACTGCATCCAATATGCCATCTCTCCTCCTCCTCCAATATAAGCAAGGTTCGGTAAAATCACTTCTTGATACAGTGGCCGCATAATTACATTAGGAGAAAAACGCTTAGGATGCGCATTTAATTCTTTTAAAATTTCCTCTTTAGAAAACTCAATATCTGTATTATTTACTTTATAAATATCATTTTCGAAAACAAGACGTTCTCTAATATTATCTTTTAAATAAAATAAGTTAATTTCTCTTGGGTTTACCTGAATATTATAAACTTCACTTAATTTTGAATTCGTTTCAGTAACCGAGCTGTATGATATTTGTTCTAGTAACTCTTTTTCTACAAAAGGTACAAATTCTTCTTTTAAAGCTGCATCATCTCCATCTACAATTACTAAACCGTATTTTGCAAACAATTCATTTGCTATATATCTGGTTGCCCCGGCTAAATCTTCATGCTTTATATATCCTTCTTCAAAAAGAGAAAACAGCTCTTTAGCTCTTTTCGAAGTTCCTAATAATTGTTTAAAAACGGTAAAAACCTCTTGTAAACCACCTGTTGAAAAACGACCTACTGCACCAGTTTGATCAGAGTTCCATTGTATTTTCTTTCCTTTAAACTTAAAAAAATTAATTTCATCAAAATCATGGTCTTCCGTTGCCATCCAATAAATTGGCACGAAATTCTTCTCAGGAAATTCTAATGCTAATTTCTCAGATAAGTTTATAGTAGCTATAATTTTATATAAAAAATATAAAGGGCCTGTAAATAAATTTAATTGATGACCTGTTGTTACTGTAAATGTATTAGATTCAGATAACGATGCTATCTTTAAAGAAGTTTCATTAGAAAGCCTAAAACCTTTATACTGCTCCTGTAAAGCTGTTACTAAAGTTTCTCTTTGTTTTTGTGTAAATGATTCTTGTTTCGTTTCAATTTGATTTTTGAAACCTTCTAAATCTGGATAATTTCTATAAAAAGGAGTTATTTTATTAGATTTCTCTATATAATCACACATCATTGCAGAAAAAAAGCCTGTTTTTTTAAATGAAATATAGGTACTACAGTCAGAATCGTTTGACGACATTCGTTATTTTTTTAAGTAAGAAAAACCAAATTTAATGCTTTGCAAACAACTTCCCTTTCTTCTTAACAAAATTTTATTAATCTATTTCTCTATTTTTACAAAATAATTGACCCAATATGCAATTTAAACATCCTGATTTTTTATACTTTTTATTTTTTTTAATTATTCCTATAATTGTTCATCTGTTTCAATTACGAAAATTTAAGAAAGTACCATTTACCAATGTGGCTTTTTTAAAAAATTTAAGTATAAAGAATAGAAAAAGTTCTCAATTAAAAAAGTGGTTAATCTTATCTACTCGTTTGTTATTAATAGCGGCTATAGTTTTAGCTTTTGCACAACCCTTTTTTGGTAAAAAAAATACAGAAGAGAAAGAACATATATTCATATACCTAGATAATTCATTAAGTACAAACACAAAAAGCAGTAAAGGAAATTTATTAAAAACAGCTTCGCAAGATTTAATTGAAAATATTTCAGATAAAAACAGCTATTCGTTTTTAACGAATTCTAATTTTCATCAAAGAATTGATGGTACTAGATTAAAAGAGGAACTTAAAAAAATTGATCACACCTCAAAAAACATTTCTGTCGATGATATTTTACTTAAAATAACAAGCTTAAAAAACACGAATGAAAATATTTTAATATCCGATTTCCAAAATTTAAATAACGATTCCTTTAAAAACTCAAATAGTTCTCTATCCTTAGTTCAAATTTTACCTGAACAAAAAAATAATATTTCTGTAGATAGTGTTTTCATTAATGAAAATACAGCAAATAGCTTTGCTATAAATGCCTTTATTAATAATCAAGGAGTTTTAAAAGAAAATATACCTATTGCTATTTACAATAATGATAAACTATTAAGTAAGCAAACTTTTACCATTGATGAAAATAAAAAGAAAACAATTCAATTTTCTGTAGAAAAAACTACTTCCTTCTTAGGTCGTATTCAAGTGAACTCAAATGATGCTTACGATTTTGACAATTCTTTTTACTTTTCATTAAACGCAAATGAAAAAGTACATGTTTTAGCCATTGGTGAAAATTCAGATTTTT
Organism: uncultured Tenacibaculum sp.; assembly: GCA_937922085.1. Taxonomy (GTDB): domain Bacteria; phylum Bacteroidota; class Bacteroidia; order Flavobacteriales; family Flavobacteriaceae; genus Polaribacter. The sequence continues at coordinate 30,686 of CAKZVD010000027.1, forward strand.
TAAAACGAATATATACAAACAATGAATTTAACTTCACTAGCACTAAGCTTCAAAACACTAATTATAATAGCATAAACAAACAACAGTTAATTATTTTAAACGAACTTAAAAATATTCCTACTAGCTTAACTACTAGTATCAATAATTTCATAAAAAAAGGAGGTCATTTAATCGTAATTCCTAATCAAGAATTAGATATAAACTCTTATAACTCTTTTTTAAAAAATATAAATATTGGTAAAATTGTAGATCTTAAAAAGGACTCTTTAAAAATTACATCTATCAATTTTAATCATCCTTTGTTTAAAAATGTATTTGATAAAAAAGTACGTAATTTTCAATACCCTTATTCGTCATCGTCCTACAATACCAAATTTAAGAATGAAAACACTATTATTTCTTATGAGAACAATACTTCTTTCTTAAAACAAGCAACCATAACTAATTCCAATTTTTATTGGTTTTCTTCCCCCTTAAATAAGTCAGTAAGTAATTTCACCAATTCTCCTTTAATAGTTCCAGTTTTCTATAATATTGCACAGCAAAGTTTACAATTGTCTCAATTATATTACACAATTAATCAACGAAATGTAATAGAAATTAATACACAATTAAATAAAGACGCAATACTTACCCTTAAAAATGAAACCTCTTCTTTTATTCCTTTACAAAATACATTTCAAAGTAAAGTTCAATTAATAACAGAAGAAAAGCCAGAAAAAAAAGGTTTTTATAATGTCATAAAGGATACAAAACCTATTCAAACTATTTCATATAATATTCCTTCTAACGAAAGTTCATTAACTTTTTTAGATACAAAAGAGTTGATTTCAGATACCAATAATATAACTGTTACCAATTCACTTAAAGATTCTCTACAAAAAATTAATACTAAAAATAAAGTTCATTGGCTTTGGAAATGGTTTTTAGCGCTGGCCATTGTATCTTTGCTGTTAGAAATTTTGATTCTAAAATACTTTAAAGTATGAATACGCTTTTAAAATCGGCTACAATAATTAATTCAAATAGTCCTTTTCATAAACAAACAAAAGACATTTTAATTTTAAATGATATCATTGTTGAAATTAGCGATGCTATTACTGAAAAAGAAGAATATACGGTTATAAAACTAGAAAACTTACATGTATCAACTGGATGGTTTGATACAAGTGTTTCTTTTTGTGAACCAGGTTATGAAGAAAGAGAAACAATTCAGAATGGTTTACTAACAGCCGCAAAGAGCGGATTTACAACAGTTGCTGTTAATCCGAATACAAATCCTATCATAGATACAAAATCTTCTGTAGAATATTTAATACATAAAAGTGCGACTTCTGCTACTAAACTAGTACCTATTGGTGCTTTAACGCAACAAAGTAAAGGGGTAGAAATGGCTGAATTATACGATATGCAACAATCTGGTGCTGTTGCTTTTGGCGATTATAAAAAACCTTTGGAAAATGACAATTTACTTAAAGTAGCTTTGTTATATGCTCAAAATTTTGATGGACTTATCATGAGCTTTCCTAAAAACAATAAAATTGCAGGAGATGGTGTTGCTCATGAAGGTGTAAATGCAACGAGATTAGGTTTAAAAGGAATTCCTGCTTTAGCAGAAGAAATTCAAATTGCTCGAGATTTGTTTTTGTTAGAATACACAGGTGGAAAATTACACATCCCTACAATATCTACTCCTAAATCTGTTCTTCTTATAAAAGAAGCAAAGAAAAAAGGATTACAAGTTACCTGTAGTGTTGCTATTCATAATTTATTCTTAACAGATGAAGAATTATATGGTTTTAACTCAAAAGTAAAAGTAAACCCACCTTTAAGAACTTCAGAAGATATTAACGCATTAATAACAGGAGTTAAAGATGGGACTATCGATATTATTACTTCAGATCATAATCCTATTGACATTGAACATAAAAAGGTAGAATTTTCTATTGCTAAAGATGGTAGTATTGGTTTAGAAAGTGCTTTTGGTGCGCTACATACTGTATTTGATTTAGAGACTATTATCACATGTTTAAGTACAAATCCTAAGAAAATTTTTGGCCAAAAAGAAACTAGTATTACTGTAGATGAACATGCCGATTTAACCTTATTTAATCCAGATACTACTTATACATTTTCATTAAAAAACATACATTCAACCTCTAAGAACAGTATATTCATAGACAAAGAGTTAAAAGGTAAGGTTTATGGAGTGTATGCTAATGAACAACTTGTTTTAGATATCTAATTTTTAAGTAATGAAAAACTTCTATTTAATTACAATATTCATTTTTACTTTTAGAATATTTATAAACGCTCAAGAAACAACACAAAATTTAGAAAGTTTAAGGCAAGAGGCTAAAGATTTCTCTTTAAAAATAGTAAAGTCTTATTTTACAGAAAACTGTGATTATATATATCGCTCAATGAGTGACTCTCTTCTTATTATGGATGGAGATGGAATTCTTTCTAAAATTAGTAAAAAAGAGAAACTTTGTAACTCTACCAAGGCAGCTATTAGAGACAAGCAAAAAACCTTTAAAGATTATTTAAATTCTTATAAAATTGAAATTCTTACTCAAAAAGCATTAGAAAAAAAGTTTAATAAAAAACTCCCTGAATATTATAAAACCATAAATTCTGATTTCTTTTTTTTAGGATATAAACTAAAAAAAGAAAAAAATCATATCAATGATTTTATTTGGGACGATATGTTTATTTTTATGGTACGAAAAAAAGGAGACGTTTGGTTTATAAAGGGACTTAGCGGTTAAAATGAATTTTATTAAATCATATTTAAAACAAAAACATAAAAAAAATAGTTATAAACATTAAGTAGTAAATAATTCATTATTGAAACTTTAATAATATTACTATATATTTTATAGAAAACCACTAAATTAATACTTCTTCTGTGTCTGATAAATTATCAAACTTACGAGACCAAAATATTTTAACAGAAGAAGAATTTCAAGAACAAAAACAACGATTATTAAATTCATAAAAAGAACATGTCTTTATTTTACAAAGTAAGAGAACCAAAAACTGCTATTGAAAATCCTAACTTATTAATTTTATTACATGGTTATGGTAGTAATGAAGAAGATTTATTCTCTTTTGCTGAAGAATTACCTGACGAATTATTAATCATAAGTGCACGTGCTCCTTATGAAATGGGGCATGGTGGATATGCTTGGTATGCAATTAATTTTGATGCTAGCAATGAAAAATTTTCTGATTTAGAGCAAGCTAGGTTATCTCTTCAGAAAATTAATACTTTTATAGATGAGGTAAAAACTAAATACAATACCAATAAAACTTTTTTATTAGGTTTTAGTCAAGGATCTATTTTAAGTTATGCACTTAGTTTAAACTACCCTAATAAAATAGAACATGTAATTGCATTAAGTGGTTATATGAATGAAGAATTATTTCCTACAAATATCTCAAAAGAAATAACTACGGATTTTTATATTTCTCATGGTTCTGTAGATCAAGTAATCCCAGTTACTTGGGCTCGAAAATCTCAAGAGTTACTTACTAAATTATCATTAAACTATGAATACTCAGAATATCCTGTAGGCCATGGTGTTGCTCCACAAAACTTTTATAGTTTTAAAGATTGGATTGATAAAAGACTGTAATCATCATATAAATAAATTCTATATTTAATAAATCCTTTTAAGTATAGATAGTTTAACTTTGTATCTTATTAAATTGAGATATAATAGTATCTTTTTAATCTAAAAATTTTAATATGGATATTTTTACTCACCAAAATGCTTACATGTGGTTTGTTCCTATTTGTGCTTTAGCAATTGGTATAGAGATGTATTTCAGCTATAAAAGAAAAGCTGAAAATTATAAATTCAAAGATGTTTCTACAAATGTATATTTCGCTTTAGTAAATGTTTTATTAGATGGTTTAATGTATGGAGTTTCATTTATTGTAATGGATTTCTTTTACGATTATCGATTTATAAATTGGGAAAACATAGGCTTCTTATATTGGTTTATAGCATTTGTTGGGCAAGATTTCTTGTATTACATTCATCATTATGTAGATCATCATTCAAGATTTTTCTGGGCAGTACATGTTACACATCATAATTCTGAACATTATAATATAACCACAGGGTTTCGTTCGCCTGTATTACAACCATTTTATCGTTTTATGTTCTTAATTCCTTTAATCTTAATAGGAATTGCTCCTTTACATATTATGTTTGCGTATGCAATGAATCAAAACTATGGTACTTTATGTCATACTAATTTTATAAAGAAAAACACTAAAAAAGGAGTTGTCGGTTTCTTATTAAATGTATGGGAATATATTTTTGTTACTCCTTCTCATCACAGAGTGCATCATGCTTCTAATGTAAAATATTTAGATAAAAACATGGGAATGTTTTTAATTATATGGGATCGTATTTTTGGAACTTTTCAAGCAGAAGAAGATGAAACCGAATATGAAAAATTAAAGTTTGGTTTAACAACAAATGTTGAAGATAAAGGGCCTATTAATATTATCTTTCATGAGTGGAAAGAAATTTATAAAGACTTTTTTAATAGAAAAAAAGAATTACCTATAACAACTCGTTTAAAATATGTTTTTATGCCTCCCGGCTGGAGTCATGATGGTAGTAGTAAAACAAGTAAAGAACTACAACGAGAATTAAATAAATAAATAAAAAAGACGGTCTTAAAAGACCGTCTTTTTTTTACAACCTTTAAAACCACATAAAACACAGGTAAAAACCTCTTACATATAAAACTGTAATTGAGTATATTAAATTCATAAACCCCCTACTTATGAATCTAAGAACTCTTTACTTTTTCTGCTTATTTAACATATATGTTATTGCAGCCCAACAAAACAAACAAGGTGGTTTTATATATAAATGGAACGAATACACTACCGATATTTACACAGGATTAGGATCTAAAGATGCTAACTGGAATACTCAAGGATTAACCTCCATTGTTCACGCTCCTGACATAGGCATTCATCCTCGCGTTTATTTTGGTCCTTCTGAAATTCCTTCTATAAAACATCGATTAACTCATACTAAAAGTGGATTAGAGATAAAAAAACTATTAAGAGCATATACCATTCTATTAAACTTAGGCTATTCTCAATACAATCAAAATGCTACTTACGCAAAAGATACTTACAATAACAGGTATATAGATAATAAAGGTGCATGGGAAGCCAATATTTATTATGAGAAACTTAAGAAAAAAGATATAAATGTATGGTTAAATGTATCTACTAAAAGAAAACATAGAGTAGCTGCTTTAATGTCTATTGAGGCATTTGTTTGTTTACTTTTTAATGATACAACTACAGATAGTGTTATAAAGAAGTCATATCAAAAAAGAGCAAAAGATCTAGCCGATGCAATGCATTTTTGGGCAACATTGGCTTTAAAAGACAATAATGTAAATCCAAAAGGTCAAAATTTCAACAATTTTGGTGGTACACATATGGCTTTATGTTATGATTTAAATTATAATGCATTAACTGATATTCAAAAAAAGGATATAAGAAAGGCTTTAAATAAAATTATTCCTGACACTCCTAGGCATGGAAAAAATTTGGCTTGCTTTGCCAATACTAGTAATTGGAGTACTTTAAATAGTTTTGAAATTATTACAAACTTAGCCATTGAAGGAGAAGATGGTTATAAACCAAACTTAACAAAAGATTGGATGCGTTCATTACATAATTTCATTAATTATGGGTGGTATCCTTCAGGAGCTGGTTATGAAGGATTGGGAAAAAACTATCAGTTTGTTACAACTTTAATCGCTGCTGCCAAAAGAGGTTATAGCTTATTACCGCACCCACACGTTAGAGCTTATGGTGAAGATTATCTTACTGCAATTATGCAACCTTTTGGAGAAGGCTTTACGACTTATGATGTTTGGGGTGGATCAGGATATCATCCTGTTTATGGTAAAAACAAATTTAATTCTTCAGATGTTATTGGTCTCAAATACATATTCCCTAATAATGATAAAATAGATTTTGTTTGGAGAAACTATATTAATGGCTGGCACTATAACAATTCAAGAGGATATACCTATGCACAAATAGCTCCGGATGATAGCTATAATAACTATTTGATTCCTGCTGCTGTATTTGCGCTCGATTATTCTACTGATAATTGGCAATCTCAAGCTGATAGAGTAGTTCGTGAAAATTATATTGCAAAAGACAGAGGATTGGCTGTTTTTAAAAGTAGTACTAATAAAGAAGCTCTTTCAGTACAATTTCATGCAAGACAAGATATGGGAGGACATACACATGGAGATCGATTAGATTTTACTTTAAGTGGTTTAGGTAGAATTTGGATTAGAAAAACCTATGGTGGCAGCCAATTTCAAGCTTCAAAATATCATTCAATGGTATTAATTAACGACAAAGGGGTTCCTGTAACAGATAGAGATGGAGATAAAAGCAGGCAACCTGCTAAAATCCTCAATTATTCATTATCTGATAAACTTTCTACCATTACTGCAGACGCCACCTATGCCTATACATGGGAATGGCATTGGAATAGTAGGTTAGCTAGCCAAGATCATCAGTGGTTAGGAAAAAATGGCTGGAAAAAAGTATCTGAAACTTTTAATAATTTTTTATTAGAACCAAAAAATGAGCCTCATTATAATACTCCTATTTATGATTATGAACATTGGCATGTGCCAGAAAACAGAGAACGTATTGTAAAAAAGAAAGTAAATCCGATGAAAAAGGTGGTAAGAACTGTTAGTTTACTTAGAGAAAAACATCCTATGTTATTGGTTGTTGATGATGTTATTAAGGATGAAAACAAGCATAATTATAAATGGACTGCACAAATTGCTAGAGATTTAGAATTAGATTATTATGACGTGAATATTAAAAACGAAAACTACAAAAATGATATTATATTAAAAGAATCATCTTTAAATGGTAATAGAAGGTTATTAATTCGTGTTTTAGAAAACAATGACACTTCTGCAAACAACAATCCTGGGTATATTGAATTGTTAGATTATAAAGATATTTTTACTGGAATCCCATTTACACCAAATCCAAACTGGGAACGTAGAAGACTTGTTGTTGAAAGTGAAAGTATCTCTCCTAACTTTAAAGTATTACTATTTCCTTTTAAAAAAGGAGATGAACTTCCTATTACAAAATGGAGCATTAATAAAACTCTTTTAACTATCCTTTTCTCAGATGAAGAAAGGCATATAAAATTCTATAAAGACAATACTAATAATACCCAAATAGAGCTTTTATCTACTAATAATCAAAATACCTTAAAAAATGAAACAAGTTCTTATGAAAACGAATTAACTCATTCAAAAAAGATTATTTATCCCAATCCTATTTCAAGAGGTAATGAGATAAACATAATTACTAGAAATAAAAAAACAGATTATATTTTATTTAATCTAAACGGAAGAAAAATAATGAATGGAGAAGTAGTTAATAAAAAAATTGATTTAAAAAATTTAGAAAAAGGTTTATATATATTAGTATTATATTCTGAAAGAAAAAAAACTATTTATAAATTAATTATAAAATAAATTTCTACATATAAACCTTTTAATTACTTTACTCTACACAAGAAAATTATTTCTTTTTAGAATAACGTAAATCTTTAGCTTTTATAGTATAGTCCCATGCCTTTTCGCCATCAGCATTATGAATAGTAAGTGTAAAAACTCTATCTTTTCTAGGTCCGCTAATATTTACAATCCCAAAATTACGTTCATAAAACGTTTTATCTTTAATTAGATATGAATTATTCTCATTTTTTGGTTTGTGAGTACCAGAAGTTAAAGGTGAACATGTAATATCAATTAATGGATAAGCTTTCTTTCTATCAAGTTTAGATATTTCTGTATGATGTCTATCCCCTGTAAAAAATAGCACCCCTTCTATTCGATTATCATGTAAACGATTTAATAACGTTTCTCTTTCTTTTTTATAAATTGCATAATTTTCATATAAAGCTACATCGCTTACTATTTGCCCTCCAGTTACTACAATCTTAAAAGCTGCTTTACTTGAAGCAAGTGCATTAATTAACCAATCCATTTGCTTTTTTCCAAAATATGATTTGTCTTCATTCTTAAGCTCGTTAGGATCTCTGTGATATCTATTATCTAAAAGAAAAAACTCAACATCATTCCATAAAAACTGACCTGTTATACCTCCATTTCCTACTACATTCGTATTTAAATTACCCCAGTAATCGTTAAATAACTTTTCTGTTATTTTTTTATTTACATAAGAAGAATTAGAATCATTAGGTCCATAATCATGATCATCCCATATCGCATAATGATGAACACTTCCTAGTAGAGGTTGCAATTCTGGCAGACTCCTAGTTTCACTATAACGATGATTTAAACCTCTCTCTGTAAGAAAATCTGGAACACGTAAATACACATTATCACCTAACCATACCATAAAATTAGGATCCTTTTTTAAAATACTATTGAAAATTTTATAAGAACTTCCATAAGGTCTTCCTGGGCGATCATCCTTAGCTTCATTCATATAAAAACAAGACCCTATCGCAAAACTAAATTCTGGAGGATCCATACGATATTGCCAAAGTTGAAGTGATTCAAACTCTAAATCATAATCAAATGAAACTGGTTTATCATTAACCAAAACTTCATATTTATATTTTTCTCCATAGTTCAAAGGACCAGGGTATATTTTAGCAATGTATTTATTTTCTTCTTTTGTAAAAACCGGAGCTGTTATTTTTGTTTCTCCTTTGCTATCGGTATATTTAATAGATATTTTTGTTTCTTTAGTTGTTTGTAACCAAACTAAAACTTCTCTAAAATCTGAGTATCCTAGCATAGGTCCCGATTTTATTAAATCTTTTTGAGCATAACTAAAAATTGAGCTTATAAAAAAGATTACTGTTAAAAGAATATATTTTGTTTTCATATGAACAAAAATCTAAAAAAAACATAGATTTAACATTAACAAAAGATTAATTTAAATAAGAATATAAATTTTAACACTTTAAAACTAAAAAACTTCCATTTTAAAAATGAAAGTTTTTTTTATATGTTGATTTTATTTAATCTAAAATTTGAGCTGTATGCTCTTTCGTTTTCACTTTAGCAATCACTTCTTCAATTACTCCATTTTCATCTATCACAAAAGTAGTCCTGTGTATACCATCATACTCTCTACCCATAAACTTTTTTGGTCCCCAAATACCAAATGCATTAATCACCGTTTTATCCTCATCTGCTAATAAAGGAAAAGGTAATTCGTGCTTATTAATCCAATTTTGTTGACGTTTTGCGCTATCTGCACTTGCACCTAACACATCATACCCTTTAGCCAAAAATGTTTGGTAGTTATCTCTTAAATTACATGCTTCAGCTGTACACCCTGGCGTACTTGCTTTTGGATAAAAGAATAAAACTAATTTTTTACCTGAATAATCTGAAAGTTTAATTGTATTTCCTTCCTGATCTTTCGCTTCAAAATCAGGTGCTTTATCTCCTACTTTTAATGTTGTCATAATTCGTATTTTTGTTAAGTAAAAATACTCAAAAATGACCAAAGCAGAAAAAGCTCAATTCGTAATTGATACTTTAGAAGAATTATATCCGGAAACTCCTATCCCACTCGATCATACAGATCCATATACGTTATTAATTGCCGTTTTAATGTCTGCACAAAGTACAGATGAACGTGTAAATAAGATAACTCCTCTTTTGTTTAAAAGAGCAGACAATCCTTATGATATGGTAAAACTTACCATAGATGAAATTAGAGATATAATAAAACCAGTAGGGTTATCTCCTATGAAATCAAAAGGGATTCATGGATTATCTAAAATATTAATAGACAAACATAATGGTAAAGTACCAGTTAGTTTTGAAGCTTTAGAAGAATTACCTGCAGTTGGTCATAAAACAGCAAGTGTAGTTATGGCACAAGCTTTTAACATCCCAGCTTTTCCTGTAGATACACATATACATCGTTTAATGTATCGTTGGAATCTTACCAACGGTAAAAATGTAAATCAAACTGAAAAAGATGCAAAACGTCTTTTCCCTAAAGAATTATGGAATAAATTACATTTACAAATCATTTATTATGGTAGAGAATATTCGCCCGCAAGAGGTTGGAAATTAGAAAAAGATTCTATCACAAATACAATTGGTAGAAAAACGGTAATAGATGATTATTATAAAAAGAGTAAAAAATAAAAAAGCTTCGATAAAATCGAAGCTTTCAGAGATTTAATTCAAATTCAATTCAATTAAAACGTTTGATCTAGTCCTTATTATACTTAAAGATTTCGAAAAGTTTAATATAAATTGTACGGTCTTTTGTTTTGGGTTCATCTCATAATTAGATGATTTTTCAGAGTATTTTTTTGGCATATAGTTATATTTATTTTACTTTATATTAACTAACTAACGCTTCAAATCTCTTTTTATTATTAATGAACTAAAATTATTTTATTTTCTTCTATTACTTTTCTTAAATTTATTAAAGCATAACGCATTCTACCTAAAGCAGTATTAATACTTACTCCTGTATTTTCTGAGATTTCATTGAAACTCATATTCATATACATTCGCATTTTTAAAACCTCTTTTTGTTCTTTTGGTAATTCTTCTATTAAATTACGTACATCTGACAAAACCTGATCTTTAATAATTCTTCTTTCTGCATTTAATGAATCATCACTAAGTATTGAAAAAATATCAAAGTCATCTGAATTATTAAACAAAGGCATTCTATTATTCTTTCTAAAATAATCAATTACTAGATTGTGTGAAATTCTCATTACCCATGGTAAAAACTTACCCTCTTCATTATAGGCTCCTTTTTTAAGGGTTTTAATTACTTTAATAAAAGTATCTTGAAAAACGTCTTCTGCAACATCTTTATCTTGTACTTTACTATAAATAAAACTGAAAATTCTTTGTTGGTGTCTTTTTACTAGTAGCTCTAGAGCGAACTCTTTACCATTAATATAATCTTTAACCAAAACACTATCGTCATAAACTCTTCGATGCATAATACTACTTTTTTAAGAAGAAAATAATTTCTTCGATTAGGGAATCTTAATAAATTAAAAAAGTAATTTTATTGTATACGCTACGTGTTTTATCTTTTGATTATTCGACAAATATGGTTTTTTTAAAATGTAAATGCAAATTTTATCCCAATTTATTTATGTTTTTAAATTTGAATATTATTTATTACAAACCATTAACTCGTCTTTTACACAGCTGTTTTCAACACAAAACTTAATTAAAATTCATTCTTTTTTAACTCTATTTTTTTTAGTTTAAAATATTAGCTAATAGTCAAAATTAATTTTCTTAAGTAAGAAAAATGATTAATATAAAAACACAGCTATTAGTTTTAAATAATTTATAATGTTAACGCAGTTTATACATTCATAATTTATTTATTAGTAGTATATTTAAAATAAACTAATACTATAACCAATGAATACACTAACTACAGAAAAACTATTTATTTATCCTCCAGGAGTTTTAATAACTGAAAAACCTGTTTTAGTAGAATCATCTGGACATATTAATTTTAAAAATGATTCTAAAATCCCTTTGCCTTCTTTAGTAGAAGCTAAATCTAATGGAACTGAAATTAAAATTAAGGGTTTATTTTTTGTTGCTTCCGATTTTGATTTAAGAGAAGTTTATATCAATCAACTTTTTTCAATCAGTAATTATGGTTGTTGCAAACTGCAATTTTTTATTTATTGTGATCAAGAAACCAGTTTAGAAATAAAAAGTAAAGTTAATCTTGAAAAATACAAAGCCTATACTTTTGAATTTAAAACTTCAAATGCTGAAGCTTTTCCTGAAGGAATTAAATTACAAAACATAAAAGTTGTTCAAACTTTTATTTGGGATATAGATCCTGAAACCTCAAGAGGAACTGAAACTACTGTTAAAACTAGTAATAATTAATATTTTAATTTTATTTCTGTTTAAAAAATGCTTTTAAAAAAAACGTTACTATTACTTTCGTTTATATATTGTTGCACAGTAATTTCTCAAAAATCTACCATTAAAGATCATGCTTTCTTTTTTAAAAAAATGGATAGTTTAAATACTATTCCTAATAATCTATTAAAAGTAACTAGTCTTTTTTTTAATAATCAACAATGGGATTCTGTCATAGTATACTCTTCCAAAGCTTTGCTTAATAAAATGCAAAAACCTCATCTTTATTATTTTAATTACATGAGAGGAAGTAGCTTTATGAGAAAAAATTTGTTTCGTGAGGCTCAAAAAGAATTAGAAAAAATTCCTAATCATTTTTTATTCTACAATAAAGTATTATATGCTTTAAGTGGGGTGTTTTTAGAACAAAATAAATTTAAAAAAGCTCTTTTATATTTAAAAAAAATTAAAGAAAAAGAACTATCTGCTTTTGATGAAATCAATCAACTTTCTATAACCAATGATATTGGTGTCTGTTATTTACATTTAAAAGATTATAAAAATGCACAACTATATCTATCTGAATTTTTAAATTCCATTAAGAAAAAAAACAATACTACAGAAACCTCTGAAGCTTACACTAATATTGCTAATTTATATTATGAACAATATAAAGATAGTATTGCTATTTCATATTTTACAAAGGCTTATAAGTTAGCACAAAAAACATCCAATAATGAATTAAAAAGATTAACTACCAAAAATATGGCTGTAGTAGAAGAAAACAGAAAAGATTTACTTAAAGCAATTACATACAGAAAAGAATCTGAAAAATGGAGAGAATTAGTATATAATCAAGAGAAAATATATGAAGTTTCTAAATTAGAAAAAAAGATACTCGAACAGCAAAAACAAAATGAAATCAACGCTTTGAAATTAGAAAACAAAGCTAAATCTTTTCAACGTAATGGATTCATTACTTCCTCATTACTTCTTTTTCTGTTACTTTCTGTAGGGGCTTATTTCTTAATTCAGAAAAATAAATCTCATAAAATAATCAATACTCAAAAAACAGAATTAGATCTTTTAAATAAAACTAAAGATAAACTTTTTTCTATTGTAAGTCACGACTTAAGGTCTTCTGTAAACCTAATGCAAAAAAGCAATACTAAACTTATTAAAAATATTGAGAAAAAAAACTATTCCTCATTAAATACTATAGCCAATAAAAATGCTTCCATTGCTAGCTCTACATATAATCTATTGGAAAACTTATTAAATTGGGCTAACATACAAACAAAACAACTATACTTTCATATTGAAAGTATCGATCTTTATTCTGTTGTTCAACAAATTGAATATAATTACATTCCTTTATTTGAAAATAAAGAGTTAAATTTCACAAACAACGTAAAACAACCTAGCTTTATATTAGCTGATTTAGATTCTCTTAAAATTATAATTAGGAATTTATTAGATAACGCTATTAAATTTACACCTCTCGAAGGAAAAATAAATTGTAAAACTAGTATTGATATAAAAAACAATGCTACTCTTTTCATTATTGAAGATACTGGTATTGGTATGGACGAGAAAATGATTAAAGAACTTTTATTAGAGTCTCCTTTATTAAGTAGAAAGAAAAATCAACAAGAAATAGGTACTGGTTTAGGAATACAACTATGTAAAAATTTAGCTGTAAAAAACAACGCTTCCTTTAATATTGAAAGTAACATAAATCAAGGGACAAAAATAATTCTAAAATTCCCTAACGTATAATGGATAATTTAAACATTCTTATAATTGAAGATGACGAAGAGTTAGCAAACGATATTGCTGATACATTAATTACTAATAACTATACAGTTGTTGGTATTGCATCTAATTATAAAGATGCTTTAACTAAATATTATCAATTCAGTATTGATTTAGTTATTATAGATATTTTTTTAGGTGAAAATCCTGAAGGTATAACCTTTGCTGAAACAATTTCAACCATTCCTAACGCTTTAAAACCGTTTCTTTTTTTAACCTCTTCAAAGAATCGCCAAATATTTGAACGCGCAAAACTTACCAATCCTTTTCGATTTTTATTAAAACCTTTTAACGAATTAGAATTGTTGTACGCTATAGAAATGGCTATTGAAAAGTTTTATCATCAAACCAATGTTTTTGCAAGTAAAAGTGAAGACACTGTTATTGCTGATGAATATTTATTTATTAAAAAGAAAAACACCTTAAAAAAGGTAAAATTATCCTCCGTAATTTATATTGAAGTTGAAAATAGATATTGTAATATTATTACTGAAATAGAAAAATTTGTGATACAAATACCATTAAGTAAAATTAATGAATATTTGAATGACCGTCTTTTTAAACAAATACATCGAAAGTATATTGTAAATACTGAAGTTATTCAAGAAATAAAAATTTCAGAAAACTCTTTACTTCTAAAAAACAATCATCTCATTCATTATAGTGATAAATATAAAGATCTTATTAAAGGGTTTTGTATTCTGAAATAAGTTTCTTCAATTATTTTTCTTTCTTAAATTTATAAAGAGGTCTATCTTGTTTACCTCTGATCTAATCTTTTTGCTTTTCACAACATAAAATAACCTGTTCGCAACATCTGGTTAAAGCTCATACTACTTTAAGTGTAATTTCACATCAGAAAGCAACTAATAGCGCTACTACAAGTTTTCTAAAAACTAAGTAAAGTAGAGGTCCGAAACTACTATAAAAAACGAAATTAAAGTTTTAAAAAATAAAATTATGTCATCTAAAATTGTATTTAATTTATATAACAATACTTCACAAACACTTAAAACCCAAACCAGTGGTCATATATTGAAAATAATGCTGATGCTTTAAATGGACTAACTTTAAATCCAATACCAGAAGGAAACACAGACGATTATATTGCTGCTACAATTACAGTAACCACAGGTGATCACGATGGATCGATCACATTAAATTTCCTTGATGTAGATTTAGATAACTTACAAATTGCTAGCCTTCGTTGTACGGATTTAAAAAATCCTGAAGATGAAGGAGTATTAATTCCAACTTATAATGAAGGTTATCAATTAAACTCTACAGGCTATAGAAGTATAAATAACGCTCGATTAATCGAAGTTTATATACTTGAACCATCATCTTCTGACAGTTAATTATATTAACATCTCAGTAAGAACATAGCTATAGAGAATATTATTATGAACAAACAATTAAAATAAAAAAACATGAAACCAGATATTAAAACAATTGACACAAATAAATCAATGAATAAAGATCTCCCAACCATTTTTGTATTTACTGGTAATACTAGTGATGTAAATATATTTATTGAAAAAAATGCTACAGATGGATATTCTTTAAAAATTGATCAGAAAAAATAAAAATTAATCTTTTTTAAATTTACAATTAATAGCTCTTTAAACAATGTTTTTAAAGAGCTATTTTTAGTTCAAAAGACTTTAAAATAGCTTATTCCTCTTCTTAAAACGTCTAATTCACAACATAAAAACTTCGTTTCACAACATTGCTTTCATTTTCTAACAATCTTAAAGGTAATTTCACTTCAGAAGACAACTAGTTACGCTACTATAATTTTCTAAAAACTTAGAAATAATAACTAAACAATTATAAAAATGAGTAAAGAACATGATAATAATTTTGAACTAAAAATGGTAGGTCTATCTAACTTTAAATTTACTGTTGGAAACACTAAAAATACAGACTATTCTATTACAGATGGGCAACCTTGGGGAGGTGTTAGTACTACTTCAAATAATGATAATGCTACAATAACCGTTAAAGCCGGTAGAAAAAAATCAACAGATGTAGCTATATGGTTTAAAGACACTATTGAAAATGGCTCAGCTATTGGTTGCCAAACAATAGACAAATTACCTACAAAGCTAAACTTTGCTTGTAAGGGTACTATGAGTTTTTCTCATGGAGGAAGTTCTTACATAGGAGAAAACATCATAATTGCTCAAGGGAGTACTGCTGGCTCTAGAAACAATTGGTGGATTGGTGGTCCTAACATGACTACTATAAACGATTTCCCTGCAGGAATACTTTCTATTATAGGCCAAAACTTTAGTCAAGGAAAATTATTAAAAGCTAAAATAACTTTCACTGTTTTTGTAGGTAATGTTTCTTCAATGAGTATGAATATTATATCAATTTAAAACTTAAAATTATGCCTAAAAAAGTAATCGGCTATTTCAGTAATTGGATTAACCTACAAAACGTTAAAGATAAATACCAAGGGTATACAGATATTATTTTCGCCTTTTGGCAAGATCCTACATCAGGAGTATCTGGAGCAGTAGAAGCTGTTATTAAACAACCAGAAATATTAAACTTTTTAAAAAGTAAAAACAAAAAATGTATTCTTGCTGCTGGTGGAGCAAACTTGCAAAACCCTTTGCAGTTCAATGCTCAAAAATTTGGAACTGATTTAGCTAATTTTGCTATTAATCATAATTTTGATGGAGTTGATTTAGATATTGAAAATCTAACTGTCCCTCCAACTATAGCAGAAATAAACTGGCTTGTAGATGCTACTAAAGCTGTAAAAGCTATCAATGAAGACCTTTTAATTTCTCATGCTCCACAAGCTACTTATTTTACAAATAATGGAGGATATAGTTTAGTAGAGCAAGATACTAATGGGATTATAGATTATTTCAATATCCAATACTATAATCAAGGAACCTGGGAATATCAAACTTATGACAACTATGAATCTATGTTTGAAACTTCATATAATAATTACTCAAATAACACCTCTATTCCTAGTATCATTGAACAAGGTATTCGTCTAAAAAGCTTATGATAGGAAAACCTATAACTATTCAAGATATAGGAAATCCTGAATCTACTGGATACATTCCTTTAGAACAGTTTACTAAAATAATCAATCAGGCTATTGGTAATGAAA
This sequence comes from uncultured Tenacibaculum sp., assembly GCA_937922085.1. GTDB lineage: Bacteria > Bacteroidota > Bacteroidia > Flavobacteriales > Flavobacteriaceae > Polaribacter. Next base: position 47,604 of record CAKZVD010000027.1, read on the forward strand.
TTCCTTTTGGAGGTGTAATGGGATGGAAAATTGATAATGATATAGATGGTATTTGGGGTAAAACAATGGAGAAAACATTATCTGGTAAAAGTCTCTCAGTAGAAGTATAAATAAAACACTTTATTTAAAGTACATATGCGACTAATAACTTACATGTTATTGGTCGTTTTTTATTTATAAAGTTAATACTAGATCTTTATTACACTTTTTCACAACATAAAATTCCCTACTCACAACATTATATCAATTATCAATTTGGTTTAAAAGTAAATTTACATCAGAAAACGAAAATAGCGCTACATAAGTTTTCTAAAGTAGAGCTCAGAAACTACTATAAAAACGAGGCGGTATCTGAAAAGCCTTACGAGTATGAGTAAATATTAAAACCAAAGAACCATGTCAACAAAAGGTAAATTTTATGTAATCAATAAATCTAAATATTCAATTACAGGAACAGTAACTTATCATGATCGAACTAATTGCCGAATTATTTTTAACAACTTAAAACCTGGCGAAAAAACTGAAACAAAAGACTTCTCTTCTGGTGCTGGCACAAAAGATAGCTGGTACTACGATTATATTCAAAATGAAAAAATAAGAAGAGGAAGTAAAGATTGTGCTTTTTATGCAAAAGATCAGAGTGGAGATGTGATAATATCAATTGGAGATAATTTTTTTAAAGTTACACCAAATGAGAGTGGTTCTTGTGTAAAAAACTTTTAAAATCAAAAAAACAACTTAAAAAACAGGAATATGTGTACTAGGGTATTTAACAATTTCAATAATGAAAATAAATATTTAACAACTGCCAGAAATATGGATTGGGCAACACAAATGCCTACAACTATTTTTGCATTTAAAGTGGAACCTAACGAACTCACAACAAAATCAGGAACTTACCCTGAAAACCAATATTCTTTAACATGGACTGCAAGATATAGTAGTATTGTGACAATGGTTGGTATAGAAGCTCCATTTGGTGCTTCAGATGGTATAAACTCTGAAGGACTAGTTGCTAATTTATTATATGATAGTGATGCTAGTTATGAAAGAGAAGATGCCAGTTATTGCAAAAACTTAGATGTTCTACGATGGGTTCAATTTGTACTCGATACTTGTTGCTCTGTAAAAGAAGTCGTTTTTGCATTTAGTAAAGACACTCAAATACAAATTCAACTAATTGGTGGCGAAGTTCCTGGTACTAGTAAAGCTGCTTCTTTACATCTTTCTGTTTCAGATAAATTTGGGGACTCTGCAATTATAGAGGTTCATCGAGGTAGGTATATTATATATCATAACCCTGAGTTTAGAGTAATGACCAACGAACCTTCATATGCTAAACAAATAGAACTAAATCAATTTTGGCGATGGCAATGGAACAAGAAAAAAAACAACTTCCCAAGTAATACACTTCCTGGAGGGCCATTTCCTTCAGATAGATTTGCTAGAGCATCTTATTACCTAAATCATTTATTCGATACTAAGAATATTACAGACTCTTTAACACAATCTAAGTCGGTAGTTATGAATGCATCTGTTCCTGTAAATTTTGAATCTGACAATGATCAATTTCCAAATATTGCTCAAACATTATGGACTACTATTGCTTGCCATAATAATTTAAAATATTATTTCTCTAATACGAGAACAATGGGAGAAATTTATATGGATTTAAATTTACTTCAAGAATTTCCAAGTTCTGTTTCAAAACTTGTGGTTATTTCTGAAAAAGATGATGAATTTATAAATCAAGAATTATTCGGGTATCAAAATGAAAATTTTGAAGAAACTGTTGATCCATTTACTTCAGAATTAATTATTGCTTAGCTCATTATAAATACTAATTAAAAAGAAATTACCTCTATGATATTTTAATTTCATAGAGGTAATTTCTTTTTATTGAAACGGTCTTTCTTGACTCCCTCCTATTCACAACACAAAATTTCCGTTTCACAACATTCAACTAATTTCATCTTCACTTAACAAGTAATTTAGTATCAGAAAACAACTAATAGCGCTATATAAATTTTCTAAAAACAACAATAAGTAGAGTTCAGCAACTACTATAAAAAACGAGGCGTCCTCCCGAAAAGCCTTATGAGTAAGGAATAAATTAAACAAATAAAATGGAAAATTTACTTTACGATCGAGTTATTGCAAACAAATCAGATGTAATATCTGGTACTTTAAAATGTTCAACAGCAACTGTTTTTTCAAGAACATTTGATGAAGCATTAGTTTTAGGTTTAGCAAACCCAAGCAGTGTACAAAGTGTATCATATACATTATATGATCAAAGTACAAATACTATTTTAGATTCAGGAACACTATCTGCTGGAAAAAGCAAGCAAATAACTGTACCTGCAACTAGCGAAATGAGTTCTTATAGGTTACAGAACAAATCAAATTGCGGAATTACTCATACTACTCCTATTTTAATGTATTCTGTAACAATTGCAGATTAATATTCGAATAACCTCAAAGTAAAAAGATACTTTGAGGTTATTTTTAACTTTTCTTACAATTCTAAACTTTACTTTCTTTCTTCTGAAGAAAACCTTATTTTTACTGCTTATTTTAGTTTTAAATGAAGAAAGATCTTTCTACCATAAATCCAAAAGAAAACATCATAATTAAAGGTGCTGCATTGCATAATCTTAAAAACATTGATGTTGTTATTCCTAGAAATAAACTTGTTGTAATAACTGGATTATCTGGTTCAGGAAAATCCTCTTTAGCTTTCGATACGCTCTATGCAGAAGGACAAAGAAGATATGTAGAAAGTTTATCTTCCTATGCACGTCAGTTTTTAGGAAAATTGCACAAACCTAAAGTAGATTATATTAAAGGAATTGCACCAGCTATTGCTATAGAACAAAAAGTAAATTCTACAAACCCACGTTCTACAGTTGGTACCTCTACTGAAATTTATGACTATATAAAACTATTATATGCTAGAATAGGAAAAACCTACTCTCCTATATCTGGTAATGAAGTTAAAAAACATACAGTAACTGATGTTATTAACTATATTAAATCTTTAACTGAAAAAACCAAATTATTACTATTAGCTCCGATAACAATTTCTGAAGGAAGAGATTTAGAAACTGTTTTAAAAGTACTTACACAACAAGGATATGCTAGAGTAAAATATAAAGAGAAGGTTTATAGAATAAAAAAATTCCCTGTAGATAATTTTGATACAGCTACTTTTGAGTTAGTTATTGATAGGGTAATCATAGAAGATAATGAAGATTTCTATAATCGATTAGCAGATGCTATTCAAACCGCTTTTTTTGAAGGTAAAGGTATTTGTTCTATAGAAGATTTGGAAACTAAGAATGTTACTTTATTTAGTAATAAATTTGAATTAGATGGACTCACATTTCTAGAGCCTAATCTACATTTATTTAGTTTTAATAACCCTTATGGTGCTTGCCCTAATTGTGAAGGTTATGGTAGTGTAATAGGTATCGATGAAGATCTAGTAATTCCAAACACAGGTTTATCTATTTATGAAAATGCAATTTTTCCTTTTAGAACAGATTCTTTTAAAAGGTATAAAGATGATTTAGTATTACATGCTTCAGATTTTGATATTCCTATTCATAAACCTTGGTTTGAACTTACAGAAGAACAACAAGGGTTAGTATGGGCTGGAACTTCTAAATTTAAAGGAATACACCAATTATTTAGCGAATTAGAAGAAAAAAGCTATAAAATACAAAACAGAGTAATGCTTTCACGTTATCGTGGTAAAACAACCTGTAATGAATGTAATGGTAAACGTCTTCGTAAAGAAGCTAATTATGTAAAAGTATTTGACAAAACGATTTCTGACTTAGTAAATTTACCTTTAGATGAATTAAGTACATTCTTCAATAGTATTGTTTTAAATAAATATGATCAAAAAATTGCACAACGATTACTTACAGAAATTAAGAATCGTTTACAGTTTTTAACCGACGTAGGTTTAAGCTATTTAACTTTAAATAGAACTTCAAACACTCTTTCTGGAGGAGAAAGTCAGCGTATTAACTTAGCAACTTCTTTAGGTAGTTCTTTAGTAGGGTCTATGTATATTTTAGACGAACCCAGTATTGGTTTACACCCTAAGGATACTGAGAAATTAATTACAGTTTTAAAAGATTTAAGAGATCTAGGAAATACTGTAATTGTTGTTGAACATGATGAAGACATCATGAAAGAAGCAGATTACATTATTGATATTGGACCAGAAGCTGGTACTTATGGTGGTGAAGTTGTTGCTGAAGGAAATTTTAAAGAGATTTTAAAATCTACTACATTAACAGCAAGATATTTATCTGAGAAATTAGAAATAAAGATCCCAGAAAAAAGAAGAAAAACTACCAATTTCATAAAAGTAATAGGTGCAAGAGAAAATAACTTAAAAAATATTGATGTTACTTTTCCTTTAAACAACTTAACTGTTATTACTGGAGTTTCTGGTAGTGGAAAAAGCACACTTGTAAAGAAAATTTTATATCCAATAATGCAAAAAAAATTAATTGGATATGGTGACAAAATAGGACAATATACATCGGTTGAAGGGAGTTATGAAAATTTAAAACACATTGAATTTATAGATCAAAACCCGATTGGAAGATCTTCTAGGTCTAACCCTGTTACTTATATAAAGGCTTATGATGACATAAGAAAATTACTATCTAGTCAAAAGCTATCTAAAATGCGAAATTATCAACCTAAACATTTTTCTTTTAATGTAGAAGGAGGTCGTTGTGAAGTTTGCAAAGGAGAGGGAGTAGTTACTATTGAAATGCAATTTATGGCTGATGTTCATTTACAATGTGAACAATGTCATGGAAAGCGATTTAAAAAGGAAATTTTAGAAGTTAAGTTTTGTAATAAAAATATTGATGATATATTAAACCTAACTATTGATGATGCCATTACTTTTTTTAAAGATAATGAAGTTAAAAAAATAGCTAATCGATTAAAACCATTGCAAGATGTAGGCTTAGGTTATGTAAAACTAGGGCAATCATCTTCTACCCTATCTGGTGGTGAAGCTCAGCGAATTAAACTAGCATCTTTTCTTGTAAAAGGAAACACCAAAGAAAAAGCGTTGTTTATTTTTGATGAACCCACCACAGGTTTGCATTTTCATGATATTAATAAATTATTAGCTTCTTTTAATGCTTTAATAGAAAAAGGACATTCTATTATTGTTATTGAACACAATATTGATTTGATAAAATGTGCCGATTACATTATTGATTTAGGTATTGAAGGAGGTAAAAATGGTGGGAACCTAATTTTTCAAGGAACTCCAGAAGAATTAATAGATCAAAAAGAATCTCAAACTGCATTTTTTGTTAAAGAAAAATTGAAGAAATAGTACCGTAAATTTGAATGAATAATCTTAAAATTATTTTCTGATTCTTTCATTTTTTTTATGATAATAACTAAATTTCAAAAAACAGAAATATTTTCAAAAAAGTTAAAAAATTTGCATATTAACATTGTTTTTTAAATAAAGTTTATAAATCTGTAATTGAAGAGAAGAACTAGTTTACAGCCATATAAGGTATAAATGTTATTTTTTATCAAAAAAAAAGTTAAAAAAATGAAAAAATATTTATACATTACTGTAAAATTTTAACATTATGACAATGTTACCCCCTACTAAAGGACGATTATTAATTGCAGAACCATCTATTTTAAATGATGATTCTTTTAAAAGGGCAATTATTTTATTAACTGAGCACACGACCCAAAGCTCAGTCGGTTTTATATTAAATAGACCATTAGAATATGTATTGGAAGATTTGATACCCGATGTGAATTGTAATTTTACAATTTACCAAGGCGGACCTGTAGAACAAGATAATTTATATTTTATTCATAAAGTACCTCACTTATTAAAAGATAGCATTGAAGTTGCTAATGGAATTTATTGGGGAGGTAATTTTAATGCTTTAAAAAAATTATTGGTAGATGATTTAATTAAACCTACAGACATTCGATTTTTCTTAGGCTATTCTGGCTGGGGTACTAATCAATTAAAAGAAGAGTTAGGTACTCAATCTTGGTTTATTACAGAAAATGATTTTAAAAACATTTTAGCAGAAGATGAAGAAGCTATTTGGAAAAACAAGCTTCTACAAAAAGGTGGTGAATATAAGATTTGGGCAAATGCTCCTGCAGATATTCAAATGAATTAATTTATTTTATTCTCCATGGTGGATTTACTCTATTTTCGCCTCCATAAAATATAATTAATTGATTGCCATCTAAATCTTTTAATCTAGCCTCTTTCCATAACCAAGTTTTATTTGTAGGTAACTCATCAAAATTAATCCCCTTTTTAATTAAAGTTTCTACATAATCATCAATATCTTCATTTTCAAAATATACATAAACACCAGCTCCTTTAGGTAATTCTTCTACTAAATGAATTGAAAAAGTTGCTTCGCCTTCTAAACATTTAAATCTTGCATAATTTGGTAATGCTTTAACTATTAATTGCAATCCTAGTTTTTCATAAAACACAATAGCTTTAGAGACATTTATTGAGGGTACAGTAATTTGATTTAAATTCATATCTATGATTTATTTTAATGAAATTTACAAATACTCTTTATAAATTATATATTTTTAAAATACTTAAAAACTATCTCAAAATTAATCTTCTTTATTTCAAAACCCCCTTTCTTTATAAATCTACCATCCTCATCTAATTACAATTTTATAAGAAGTCGTTACCTTTTATTTATATTAGCGGAAAAATTAACTATTATGATAATTAAAAAAATTCTACCTTTCTTAGTTTTCTTGTCCATTCTTTCTTGTGAGACTTCAAAACCAAAGCATGCTGAGACAACTGAAGAAGAAATTCCTGAATGTAAAATAATGATTGTTCTTGGTGATGACAGAAGTGGCTCTTCTCAAGGTATACAAAAATTAAATAAAGAAGATTATAAATCTATTATTAATGTTATAAACGAAAACGGAAGCGGTTATTTTTCTTCAACTATACTAGGAAATCCTGCTCCTAATTCAAAAGAAATTTTCAGATTAAAAGTAAGTGCTTTAAAACAATATAAAAACATTCTAACTTCTGAAAACCCAACTTTATCTGAACGTGCAAAGCAAAAAAAGCATAATGATAAAACAAAAGCTAAAAATGAAAAAATTAAGAAAAAGAATGCATCTAGGTTAAATACTTTCTTATCTAAAACTGTTCAAAATTCTATTTTAGCTTACAAGCCTTATAAAGGTAATGATATTACCAACATTGATTTAGCTTTTGAACACATAAATAAACTTTTAAAAGAACCAAAAGTAGATGACTACGATAAGGTTATGATTGTTTTATTTACAGATGGTGTTAATGAGCCTAAAAGATCTGGTAGAATTAAAGAAATTAAGAATAAATTAGAATTACCAGACAATGCTGAATTATATTTAATTGGTTGGAAAGACACTAGTGTTTTTGATGGTGTAGAAATTAACGAATTTGAAGGTAAAGAAGGTTTTTTCAGCTATTTAGAAGATTTTGAATGCTTATAACAAATAAAAAAATATATTAAAATGATAATTAATTGGGGAAATCCATCTACAGACGAATCTGAAGATCTTTTTACAATATCTGATGAATTAGCTTCAAGAGCAAACTCTTCTTCTAAAAGAGCTAGAGACACTTTTGAAATTGTAAAACCAGATGAAGAGAAATTAAGTCAATGGGATAAAATAATGTCTAATGCTTATGTAGTTCCTTTTACTATTGCATTTGTTGTTATCTGTATATTAGAATACTACTTTAGTAGAGAAATTTATAGAGATATTTTACCACAAGCTCCTTGGGTTATAGGTATAGGAATCATTTTTATTTCTATAGTAATTGCAGAATTAATGGTAGGTATGCTAAGTTCTAATATTAGAAATAAACGTTTTTTTGAAGAAAAGAAAGTGGCTTCTAATTCATCTAAGCCAGATTCAGATATTAGAGATCGTATTCTTAGAGATGTTAAAGGTCAATTTTTCTTTGGTTTTATTTTATTTATAGCTATTGGAGTTGCTATCTTTTATTTTTCAAAGGAACGTGTTGCTAGAGAAATATCTGCTGGTATTAGAGAATCTGCTTTTGGTATTCAAGATATATTACCTGTTCTATTTTATGTTTTAGAGGTATTAGCTGGTTTATTTGTTTTTTACCTATTTAAAAGATCTGTATTGGCTTATAAAAATTATAGAAACAGAAAAAAATATAGTAAGGAAGTAGAAATTTCTAGATCTAATACAAGCGAATCTTGTAAATATTTTGACGATGCCGAAAAAAAAGGATACAATACTTTTTTAGATGATGTAAGTAACAATATTCATCTTGGTTTTTATAGAAACAAACATCAAAACACCAATCAACAGTATTTAAATTACGTAAATGAACCTGAGAAGGAATTACAAACTTTTACAGCAAAATTTAAAGATGCTAATGGTTATGCTCTTCAAGTTACTGTAGATGCCTTAACAGAATATAAATTTAAAGAAAGTAAAACTAGTAATTCTGAAGGTGTTATTGAAATGGATTTTAACTCATATCCTGAAGATCAAATAAAACAATTTAGAATTACCTACTTCGGTAAAGACAATAAAGAAAAACAAGTAGAAGAAATTTCTGGTAATTATTCTTTAAACAACACTAATTTGTATGAAATAATCTTGAAATAGTATTTTCATTCATATTTTTCTTATTAAAAGAGAACCCTCATACGTTTTTAAAACATATGAGGGTTCTCTTTTAATAAAAATCAACTCATCATATATAATTCTTCCAATCACCTTTGTAAACTCTTCTTTTGACTAATATTTTATTTTAAATCGCTTAATTACTATTAAATTAAATGTAGTAACATAAAATATTAACATCATGAAAAGTAATCCAGTAAAAGTAAAGTTTGTAAAAAGTTATGGTAATATATTTGAAGTAAAATTCTCAGATCTTGATATTCCCATGACAATTAATAAATATTATTATCAAAAAATGGTAAATAGCCCTAAAGAATTTTTGTTTATTTAACTCGTTAAAGTTAATATATTTAAGCTTTTATTAATTTTATTTACAATATCAAGTTTGAATTCTTTTTTCCTATAATTGGTAACAGGTTGTATTCCTACAATTGCATTGGTTATAAAAACCTCATCTGCTTTTTGAATTTCAAAAGGAGAAATACTAGTTTCTTCAATTGTGTAATCGGGGTGTTTTTCTAAAATTTCTATCACTTTTTTTCTAGTGATTCCTTTTATACACCCTTCAGATAATGCTGGGGTTTTAATGATATTATCTTTAATTACAAAAATATTACCATTTGTAACTTCTGCAACTCCTTTTCTCTCATTTAACAAAATACAATTATCTAAATCATTTTCATCAGCAAAAATAGAGGCTACAGTATTTAGCATTCTATTAGTTGTTTTAACTGTCGATAATAAACCACTATAATTATAAAAATCTTTATATAAATCTATTTTATACTCTTCTTTTACTAAGATTTTGATTTCTTTTACATCTATTAAATAATCAATTTCATTAGTTTTAGGAGTATATAACCCTCCGTCTTTTCTAAAAATATTTAAACGAACTCTAAATATAGTTCCTTGAACCCCTTTAATTGTTTTCTTTATTTCTTCTTCTAAAAATTCAAATGTAAACTTCATTGGTATTTTCATACGCAACATTCGCATTGAAGCCATTAATCGAAAGTAATGATCTTCAAAAAATACAATTTTTCCATTTTGTACTTTAATTGTTTCAAAAATTCCATCTCCATATTTAAAAGCTCGATTCTCATGAGTCAAATCTAATTCAGATGGTTCAATTAAATTTCCGTTGTAGTTTAACATTTATAAAAAATTAGAATGCAAAATTACTAAATTCTAAATGCATAGACATAAAAAACTCGGCATTTAGCCGAGTTGATTTTATTCTTACTTTTTATTAAGCTCCTATTAAATGTCTTAATTCATCTATTTGGTTTTTCCATAACATTTTTGCTTCTTCAGCATCATCTTCGTCATCAGCGAAATCTGTTATTATTAACGCTACATCGTTCGTTAAAGGATCTACTTGAATTTTAAATTCAAAGTAACTATCATCTCCTTCACTTTCTGTCCATTTGTACTTTACACGTTCATCTGTCTTTTTAGTTATAACAGTGGCTTCTTCTTCACTGTCATCCCATAAAAACGTGATGATCTTTCCTCTTGAATTCACTCTATCTGCAAACCATTCTTCTAAACCTGAAGGTGTTGCAAAATATTGATATAATAGAGCTGGGGATGCATGTACAGGAATTTCTAATTCGAATTTAACTTTACTCATTTACATTATGGTTTGGGTTACAATATATATAAATATTCTTTTTAAAAAAAATACCTTTTATTTATTGTTAGTACTAAAAAAAGATATATATTTGCACCCGCAAATGGCGAGGTAGCTCAGTTGGTTAGAGCGCAGGATTCATAACCCTGAGGTCGGCAGTTCAAATCTGCTCTTCGCTACATATAAACTCTGAATTAAGTAATTATATTACTTATTCAGAGTTTTTCATTTAAGACTATATATTAACATATATTTAACTATCTCCCCCTACATCTAAACTAAAAAGAAACGTTTTACCTTTATTATTATAATAAATCAAAAAAGTAAATGTAACAATAGTATATTCTCATTTATTCTCTTATATATTTCTTTTTTAATGCATACTTTGTTAATCCAGCTAAATTTCTAACATTAAGTTTAGCAATTAAATTTCTTCTATAACTCTCTATAGTGTTTTTACTTAAGTTTAACTTACTCGCAATCTCTAAAGAAGTAAACTCTTGAGCCACTAAACTAATTACATCAATTTCTCTTTGAGTTAATTTAACCTCTTCTTCTTTCTTTTTTGATAGCTTACTTTTAAAATAAATATCTTTTATCTCTCTAGAAAAATACTTCTCCCCTTTCAATATAGTTTGAATAGCTAATAGAAGTTCTTGTTTTTCTGTATTCTTTGGAACATAACCATCAACCTCATTATTCATAAGTTCCTCTATAATTTCAGGTTCATTAAGCATACTAACTACTAATACTTTTACATTTGGATATTTTTTTCGTATTTCCTTATTAAAAGTGACCCCATCTATCTCTGGCATAGAAATATCTGTTATAATTAAATCTATTTTTTCTTTAGAATTTATTTCTAAATATTTAATTATAGTTTTAGCTTTTGTAGTTGTTAATACAATGTTATAATCACTTTCAAAACTCAAAATACTAATTAAGCCATCCAAAAACATCTTATGATCATCTACAATCATTAAGTTATACTTCATTGTTTATGTTTATTAAAATAGGAATTCCTATATTTACTATTGTACCTCTATCAATTACAGAATCAATTTCAAAAATCCCCTTAAACTCCTTAAGTCTATTTTTAATATTTTGAAAACCGATACCATCTTTATTTATTATTGAATCAAAACCAACTCCATTATCTTCAAATAAAATATTTAACTCTCCTTCAACTAAATTCATTTGCAATTCTATAAAAGTTGCTTTGGCATATTTTAATGTATTTGTTGTTAATTCTTGAATAATTTTGAATATTTCTATTTGTAAATTTTGATTTAACAAATTAACTTCTTTTCTAGGGAAAACAACAAAAGAACAATTAGCTCCCCAGATACTATTAATGTACTCTTCTAACACATCACAAAAGTTATTTTCATTAAAACTTTTACCCGTTAAATTATGAGAAAAATCACGTACCTGTTCATACGTATTATCAATTTGAGCATTTATAGAAGTTAACTCTACTTTTTCATCACTTCTAAAATTATTTACTTTTATTTTTATGGCTGCTAAGTTACCTCCAATACTATCATGTAACTCTTGTGCTATACGTTTTCTCTCTTTATCTTGAGCACTTACAGAGGCTTTAATAACTTTTAATTCTTGTTCTTTAATAAGGTTTGAAATTTTTTGATTACTTACTTCTCTTTCTTTTTTTGTTAGTTCACTTTGAGTTTGAAGTTTTTGATAATAAATAACTAACAGACCTACAATAGGTATTAGAAAAATTAAAAAAGAATATAATATTATATTTCTTATACTTTTTTCTTTTTCTAACTCAATATTTTGAAAATCTTTATCTTTTTTTAATACTATAATTTCATTACGCTTTTTTTCAGCTGTATTTTCAAATGCTAAAATTTTATTTTCATTTTCTTTTTCTTCTATTTTTTGTTTTAGCTTTAAATTCTCCAGTACTTCTTTTTGATTTTTTAATTCTAAAAGCTTACTATAATTTTCTTTTTGTAATAGTTTTATCTCTTTTTCTTTTTGCAAAGTTTTATACTTAACTTCTAATTCATTAATTTCTTTATCTTTTTGCAATTTATTTATTGAATCTTGTATTGTAAATGACTTATTAGCAAATTGAAAAACTTTTCTATAATCATTCTTTTCCATATAAATTTTTTTCAATTCATCATATATCAATTTTTGCTGATCTAAATATCCAAAATTTACTGCATCTACTAAACTGAGAGAAAACATAAGTTCTGCTTCTTTATATTTTTTCAATTCAGAATAAACACTTCCTATATTAAAATTCCCTAAAACAATAAGTTTTTTATATCCTTTTTGTTTTGATAGTTGAATCGCTTCTTTATACAACAAAATAGCTTTTTCTATATTGTTTTGTTCCTGATAACTTACGGCTAAATCTAATTTTATCACAGCAATAGCATAATCATTATTTTTAATAATTTTTAAAGCCTCCTCATAAAATTTATTTGAAGATTTATAGTCATTAAGTAATGAATATATAGCTCCTAAATTTATATAACTTGCATACCTAATTTCATTATCTCCTTTATAAGTTAAACATTCTTTAAAAAATTTTAATGCTTTCTTATAATCTTTCTTTTCCATATAAACACGAGCCAATCCATGAATATGGGTATAATATTTTTTTTCTTCATTATATTTCTCACTAACTTTCACTCCTTTAATATGCCATTTAAGACTCTCATTAAACAATCCTTTTGTTGTATTGCAAATAGCCATTGAGTTATAAGCAAAACTTAATGCTCTATTTTTTATAGAATCATTTTTAATATTTTTAGAATGAAAAATTGCTTTTTGCGCATAATATGAAGAGGAATCTATTAATTGTTTTTTATTAAAATAAGTACCTAATAACAAATATGAATTAACCTTAAGAATAGAACCAATTTTTTTCCTTTTCAATATTCTATGAAGCATAATGTAAGCCTCTTCTATTTTATTATTATTCAATAGAAAAAGAGCTCTATTTATTATATCTTTTCTATTATACTCACCCTTTAAACCCTTTGAAAAATCTGTTTTTTCAAACTGTGCCTGATTTATAAAAGGCAAAATATAAAAAGTAACTAAAATAAATTTAAGTAACAACTGAGGCATATAAACAAATATATTCATTTTAATAACATTTTACACTCTACAAAAACATATACAAAAGTAAAAATCATTGAAAATTTCACTTTTCAATTGTTTAACTTTTTAGACAAGCAAACACCCTTCTCTATCAAGAGAAAGGTGTAAAAAAATTGTAATTAAACGTATTCAACTCACTTTATTACAATATAAAAAAGGTATAAATATTCAATTGTTTTTATAAAAACAAAAATGAAGCTATAATCATCCACGCTCCTACTACTAAACCTATAAGCCCTAAAAAACCTTGTTTTGGAGCTAACTTCTCTCTTAATCGATTTCCTTTTTCTTCACCTGCTGGTGTTCTTGATAAAACATATTTGTTAATTAATCCAAAACCTAGCATAAACCCCAAAACAGCTTCAATAAAATTCCCAGCTAATAATGTGATCCACCATACCGGATAAATAGTTAGTCCTTTTAAATTTAACAACGAAGAAACAACTCCCCAAACTCCCCAAAAACAAAAAGCAAACCCTATCCAGCCTTGGTAAGGTTCTACCTTTTCAAGAAGTTCTTTTGCATTTGGTTTTTTAGATAATAATAATGACGGTACCGCCATTATACTTAATAAAATTAATGTAATACCCCAAATCATATTTTTTAGTTTTAAAAATTAATATTCTTTTATGTGATTTTCTTTATAAATAAAAAATTGTATTCATGTTTCTTAAATCACACTGCAAAGATTAAATACAACCTCAAAAAAAAAAACACTGTTTTTAATAAAAAACACCCCCTTGTTTACAAGGGGGTAACTATACCAATATACTACAGTTTATAATGACTCTTCTATCAAGAAAGGTAAATAATTTTGCGCTTTATAGTTAATTATTTCAAACATGAAAAGAATTAATAAAACAATAACACATTTAAAACTGGAGTATTACTAATTGTAATGCTTTTATATAAAAATAGTATTTCAGTAAAATAATTTTATTATAAAAGTCTTGATAAAATCCTTTTAAACAACATCAAAAGTTTTACCTCTGAATAAATATACATAGCAATTTTCCCTTCTTACCAAGAATGGATACAAGAACTTAAATTATGAAAAACAATAGTAAAAAGAAAATAGAATTAAAATTTAGTAAGCTAAGTTGTTTGTTCTTTTTTTTAAATGTTTTTATTTCTTTTGCCCAAGGTTGTCCAGACATACCTATATCTAATTCTGATTCTAATGAAACGCAAAGATTTAGTATCTATGGCGAAAATGAAGCTGATGATTTAGGTGAATCTGTAGCTGATGCTGGTGATATAAACGGAGATGGAATATCTGATATTATAATAGGTGCCCCTGGTATAGATGACGGAACAATTGAAAATGTAGGAAATGCTTTTATAATTTTTGGTGCTACAGGAATATCAACATCTTCAATAAATATTAATAGTTTGGATGGTACAAATGGCTTTACGGTTAAAGGTATTAATACTTCTGATAAAATAGGAATAGCTGTAGATACTGCTGGTGATATAAATAATGATGGTATTGATGATGTTTTAATAGGAAGCAACGGAAAAGCTATTATAATATTTGGAAGTTCTACTGGTTTTTCTTCTTTATATACTACAACAGACATTAATAATAGTAATGGAATAATACTTAGTCATTCTAACTCTTACTTCGGACAAACATTAAGTAATATTCCAGATATTAATAATGACGGGATAGATGATGTTGTTATTGGAGAACCAACAAATAACATAGGTAATGCTTATGTTTTTTACGGTAGCCCTTCTATAACAAGCACAAACACTTCAAGTCTTAATGGTAGCAATGGTTTTAAAATTGAAGGCTTTTCTCAAACCTCTTCTGGTTACGGATTAAATGTTAGTAATGCGGGTGACATTAATAACGACGGTATACAAGATATTGTTATAGGATATCCTCGTTATAATGAAGGCACAGAAAATGACACTGGTAGAACAGCTATTCTTTTTGGTAACAGCACAGGTTTTTCTTCAATATTAAATTTAAACACTTTAAACGGCACTAATGGTTTTATCATAACCGACGTTGGTGATTATACAAGATTAGGGACTGTAGTTACAGATGCCAAAGATTTTAATAATGATGGTATTGACGATTTTGCAATAACCACAGACAACTCTGCCTATGTCATATACGGAAAAATAACCCCTTTTAGTTCCTTAATAAAAATATCAGATATCACAACTACAGACAAATTTGTTTTCAATGCGGGCTGGTATCAATCTCCATACAGAATCTCTAGCATTGATGGATTATCAGATATAAATAATGATGGAATAACAGATTTAATAGTTTCATCTCCTCATTCATATGGCTATGCTAGAAGTGGTTCTGTTTATATTATTTATGGAGGTACAAGTGTCCCTAATACTTTAGAGAGTTTAGAAATTAATGGAACAAATGGATACCATATTTTTGATGATATAAGATATAGCTACAAAGGTTTTGGCCACTCTGTTAGTAATACTGGAGATTTTAACAATGATGGAACAAATGATTTCATCGTTGGATCAAGAATCAATAATAGTGATATTTATCGTAAAAAAGGGGCTGCCCATGTATTTTTTGGTAACACAATTAATGTAATTGATACTGAAGTTCCAACAATAAACTGCCCAAGTAAAGCACAAGAGTTATATGCCAATTCTATACTCCCTAATTACATTAATCAACTATCTAGTGCTAATGATAATTGTTCTTATAATACAGAAATGACATATACACAAACCCCAGCGGAAGGAACATTATTCACCTCAGATACTACTATTAAAATAACCGTTACCGATAGATCTGGGAATACAAATTCTTGTTCTTTTATGGTTACTTTAAAAACAACAACATCAGAAATAGATTGTACTACAACTGACTTTTCTACAACTAATTTAAATGGAACAAATGGACTTGTTATTTACGGTGAAGATGCTAACAGCTATTCTGGATATGATGTAAATACAGCAGGAGATGTCAATGGAGATGGTATTGATGATTTTATTATTTTAGCTAAAGGAGATACTGTAAATCATACTGGCCCCTATAGAGGATATCATATTGATGTAACTGGTGGAGTTTATATTATTTTTGGAACAAGTAGTGGATTTCCTCCTAATATAGATTTAGGGTATTTAAACGGCGTTAATGGATTTAAAGTTAACAGTGATAATTTACCTCATAGTAGAACAAGTAGTGACAACAACTTTTTTAAAGCAGATACTGCTGGAGATATTAACAGAGATGGTATTGATGATATTATTCTTAGTAACCCTTATAGAGCGAACAGAACTGGACATGTGTATATTCTTTTTGGTAAAAACACGGGGTTTTCTTCAGATTTTGACCTAGCCACGTTAAACGGTTCCAATGGTTTTACTATTGTAGGTACAGGTAGAAATGGTTTTTTAGGCATTGATTTAGATAATTTAGGAGATGTTAATGGTGACAATATAGATGATGTTATACTTACTAACTCTACTTCTACTTCTTATACTGAATCAGGAAAGTCTTTTATTATCTATGGTAGTACATCAAGCTTTCCTTCTTTATTTAATATTTCTGATTTAAATGGTTCTAATGGTTTTACCATTACAAGTAATGGATCAACTACGGGTAACTTAGGCCATAATGTTGCCGGAATTGGTGATGTAAATGGTGATAACATTAATGACATTGCCGTTGGCGGAAATAAAGACAGAAAATTTATCATTTTTGGTAAATCAAATAGTACTACTTTTCCAAGTGTATTGAATGTTGAAAACTTAAATGGTACCAACGGATTTGCAGTAGAGCATTCCTTATTACCTCTTAATTCTTCTGTAAACAATGCCAATGATGTAAATAATGACGGATATAATGATATTGTTTTCGGAAATCAACATGTTTTATTTGGAAATGATACTTTTCCAGCTGTATTTGATTTAAATGATTTAGACGGAACTAATGGATTTTCAACTTCTAACGCAGGAAAAGTATTTAGTTTTGCAGGAGATTTTAATAATGATAATTATGATGATTTAATTTATGCAGATTATAGATCTCAATATATTATTTATGGTAAAAAAAACTGGGAAGAATCTATTTCTACAAATTCAAGCGCTCCTGGTTGTCTATTAAAAATATCATTGCTAAACAATAATGATCTTGTATCTGGTTCTTATGCAGGAGATGTTAACAACGATGGAATTGATGATCTTGTTTTAGGTCATAATTCCCCTTATAGTTCTAGCTATCTTGTAAATGCAGACTCAGGTTTTTCATATGTGATTTTTGGTAAAGACATGCCTGATACTGAAATTCCTGTAATTACCTGTCCAACCAATCAAATATTAGCTTCAGGTAGTTTATTACCCGACTATACTTCCTTAGCTACAGTTACAGACAATTGTGACTCATGTATTGTAGTAACTCAACTACCGGCTCCTGAAAGTACTTATACTTCAGGTATGATAATTACACTCACAGCAACAGATAAAAAAGGAAACTCAGTAAGCTGTAACTTTACAGTAGCTGATAGTGTTGATACTGTACCTCCAACAGCTACCAATCCTCTAGCAATCAACATTCAATGTTCGGATAACATCCCTCTACCAAACCCTTTAGTTGTGACTGATGAAGCTGATGATAACACAACAACACCAATAGTAGCTTTTATTAGTGATGTGAACGACGGAATGAGTAACCCCGAAACTATTATAAGAACTTATAGTATAACTGATGACACAGGGAATTCTATAAACGTGACTCAAACAATTACTGTTAACGATACTACAAACCCTACAGCAACTAATCCTGCT